>NZ_JBHZAK010000021.1:0-133349 GCF_042754165.1 Nocardia sp. NPDC059229 | reverse complement strand
CATTCCGAACCCGGAAGCTAAGGCCACCTGCGCCGATGGTACTGCACTCGACAGGGTGTGGGAGAGTAGGACACCGCCGGAACATCCTTCGCGAAAGGGGACCCTCACCGGGTCCCCTTTCGGCGTTTGACCACCCGGTGCTGCGTTGACGCTCGAGAGCGGCGTGATTGAATTCATGGGTAGGTGGGATCGCCCACCGGCCCTCCTCACGCGCTCCAGCGCCGTGGCCGGGTACCGCAGGCTACAAGAACAGAGAGGGATCACCGTGGCGGAGCAGAACGACGGCCGCAAACCCTTCCGCCGTAATAGTGGTGGGACCGGACAGGGCGGCTATGGCCGGCGCGACGAAGGCGAACGCCGCGACCAGGGACGGTCGTCGGGCGGACCCCGCCGCGAGCGCGATGGCGGCCGTGAGGGCGGATTCAACCGCAGCGGTGGCGGATTCAACCGCGGTCGTGACAATGAGCGTGGCGGCTACCGCTCCGAGGGCGACCGCGATCGCGGCGGCTATCGGGGCGAGGGCGGCGGCCGCGGCGGGTCCGAGCGCGAAGGTGGCCGGGGCGGCTACAGCCGTGAGGGCGGATTCAACCGCGGCGAGCGTCGCGAGGGCGGTTTCCAGCGCAGCGGTGATCGTCGTGAAGGCGGCTTCGACCGTGGTGATCGTCGTGAAGGCGGGTTCAACCGCGAGCGTCGTGAGGGTGGCTTCGATCGCGGCGGTGATCGTCGTGAGGGCGGTTTCAACCGTGGTGACCGTCGCGAAGGCGGTTTCAACCGTGGTGATCGTCGTGAAGGCGGTTTCAACCGAGGCGGCGACCGTGAGGGTGGCTTCAATCGCGGCGAGCGCCGCGAAGGTGGCTTCAATCGTGGCGACCGTGACGGCGGCTTCAACCGTGGTGACCGTCGCGAAGGTGGCTCCGACCGTGGCGAGCATCGCGAGGGCGGTTTCCAGCGCAGCGGTGATCGTCGTGAAGGCGGTTTCAACCGCGGTGAGCGTCGCGAGGGTGGCTTCGATCGTGGCGGTGAGCGTCGTGAGGGCGGTTTCAACCGTGGCGAGCGCCGTGAAGGCGGTTTCAACCGTGGCGAGCGTCGCGAGGGTGGTTTCCAGCGCGGCGGCGATCGTCGTGAGGGCGGTTTCAACCGGGGTGACCGTCGTGAAGGTGGCTTCGATCGCGGCGGTGATCGTCGTGAAGGCGGGTTCAACCGTGGTGGGGGACGGGGATTCGACCGGGACCGCGGGGAGCGGGAGGAGCGGAAGGGCTTCGCGCGCAACGGGTTCGCGGATGAGCGTCCGGAGTACTCGGGGGCGGGACAGGATGCCGAGCGGGCCGGGAACGGTGCGAGCGAGAGGTCGTTCGAGGGCGAGCGTCGCCGCGGTGGCGAGGGCGCACGGGTCAGCGGCGGCCGGCCGGGGGAGCGGCGTTCGGGTCGTCCCGATGAGCCGAACCTGCCGGACGATGTGCAGGCCTCCGATCTCGAGCCGGCGGTGCGGCGCGATCTGCTGAGCCTGGACAAGGGCAATGCCGAGTCGGTGGCCCGGCACCTGGTCATGGTGGCGCAGCTGCTGGACGAGGATCCGGAGCTGGCACTGGAGCACGCGCGCGCTGCCCGGCAGCGGGCCGGCCGCATCGCGGTGGTGCGCGAGACCGCCGGTGTCGCGGCCTATCACGCGGGTGAATGGGCCGAGGCGCTGTCGGAGCTGCGGACCGCGCGCCGCATGTCCGGCGGTTCGGGTCTGCTGGCCGTCATGGCCGACTGCGAGCGCGGTCTGGGCCGTCCCGAGCGCGCCATCGAGCTGGGCCGCAGCGATGAGGCCCGGGCCCTGCAGGGCGACGAGGCCACCGAGCTGCGCATCGTGGTCGCCGGCGCCCGGATGGATCTGGGGCAGTTCGACCAGGCCGTCGTTACGCTGCAGACGGCCGAGCTGGACCCGGCGCGTACCGGTTCCGCACCTGCGCGCCTGTTCTACGCCTACGCCGAGGCCCTGCTGGCCGCCGGTCGCGAAGACGAAGCACTGACCTGGTTCATGAACGCCGCCTCCGCCGACCTGGACGGCGAGACCGACGCCGAGGACCGCGCCGCCGAACTCTCCGGCGACGGTGACGGCGGCGCGGACTGGACCGCGGCGTTCGACGAGGACGACGATGAGGACGAGGACGACGCGGATTCCCCTGTGGCGGAGGAGGATTCCGCCGCCGAGGACACCGCCGCCGAGGACATCGCCGCCGAGTCGGAGCCGTCCGGGAAAGCCGCGGATGGTTCCGGGAAGTCCGCGGACAGCTCCGAGAACTGAGGACCGGCAAGTGATTTCGACCGTGCGGCCGCGCAACAGCGCAGCCGCACGGTCGTTTTTGTTTCTGTGAAGAGTGACGAGAGGGACGGCGTAATGCGACTGCGGGATCGGTTCGAGGCATTGCTGTTGGATCTGGACGGAACGCTGTTCCGCGGCCACGAGCCGATTCCGGGTGCGTCGGAAGCACTTTCGGCGGGCGATCCGGAACAGCGCCTGATGTATGTCACCAACAATGCGAGCCGCTCGGCCGACGCGGTGGCCTTCCACCTGCGGGAGCTCGGTTTCGACGCCCATGAGGACGAGGTGGTGACCAGCGCGCAGGCGGCCGCGCGTGTGCTGGCGCAGCGGATCCCGCCGGGGTCGACGGTGCTGGTGGTCGGCACCGATGACCTGATGGCCGAGGTGGAGAACGTCGGCCTGCAGGCGGTCCGCCGCTTCGACGGCCTCGTGCCCAGCGCTGTGGTGCAGGGCCATTCGATGCAGACCGCCTGGGCGGATCTGGCCGAGGCCGCCTACGCGCTGCGGTCGGGGGCGCTGTGGGTGGCCGCCAATACCGACGCCACGCTCCCCACCGAGCGCGGCCTGGCTCCCGGCAACGGCTCGATGGTCGCGGCGCTGCGGCAGGCGTCGGGCCTGGAGCCGATCGTGGCGGGCAAGCCGTACGCGCCGCTGATGGAGGATGCGCTCGAGCGGGCCGGTACCCGCGACGCCCTGGTGGTCGGCGACCGCCTCGACACCGATATCGACGGCGCGCACGCCACCGGCCTGGAGTCGCTGATGGTGCTGACCGGCGTGAGCACGCTCGAGGATCTGGGCACCCAGCCCTCGGATCGCATGCCGACCTACATCGCCGAATCCCTCGACGCGCTGAATCACCCTGTCGCCGACTTAGATCCGGTCGTGCCGGGCGTCGGAGACATCGCGAAGGAGATCACGGCCCGCCTGGACGCGGCCCCGGGCCGCGCCATCCGGGTCTCCTCGACGCCTCGCGTGTAGTCGAGGACTTGCCGCGGGCCTGGATCAGGTCGCGTCGTGGCGGTGTGCGGCTCCGTGCCGTTCTCCTGTGCTGTCATCGATCGGACCACAGACCGGCGTTCGAAGACCTCGACAGCTCATTATTGTGAAGTCTCACACCGGTTTTCATGCGTCGAACGGTCGAGGGATGGCGGATGTCACCAGGTCGAGGGCAATGTCGGAGAAGGGGAGTGGCGGTTCGTCCGGGTCGGCGACGACCACCGCGTGGCGCGGGCCCGGCAGCCGGAGCCGGCGGCCGGGATCAGGTGTGGACGATGGTCGGCGGGAAGGTCGGGTCTCGGCGATCAGCTTCTCGACGTCGCCGTCCGTTTGCCTCATGCTGTCGGCCGCCCACGAGCGGTTTTCTGGGACGCGTGAGGGAGTGGGCCGGGGCGCCGCGGCGGGTGCCGGTCGCGGGTGGATCGGTAAGCGGTGGGGTACGTGTGTTCGAATGCGAGTTCGGGTAGCGTTGTCGCCACGATGACTATGCCCACGCCTCGCCCGCAGTTTCCCGCGCCGGGATCCCCTATCGGGACGCCGGGGCCCCGTCCGGGGGCGCCGTTGCCCGGGCAGCATCTGCCGGGTGCGAATCAGGAGTTCGCCGACCCGGAGCGGGTCCAGGCGGAGGTGGCCGCGCTGCTGGCCGAGTTGTCGGCGGGCGCACCGAATCCGGGCTTCCCGGGCGCGCCGAGTGTGCACTCGGAGGGCACCGATATCGTGCGGCGGGCCAAGATTCTGGAGCAGGCGCACGAGGTGCTGGTGCAGGCCCTGGCCACGGTGGACAAGATCTGAGGTGGCCAGGCGCGCACGGGTGGACGCGGAACTGGTTCGCCGCGGATTGGCGCGGTCGCGGGAACACGCGGTCGAGCTGATCAACGCGGGCCGCGTCCTGATCAACGGGTCGGTCGCCACCAAGGCGGCGACGGGAGTCGAGGCGGGCACGCCGCTGCTGGTGCGGGAGGAACCCGACGAGGTGCAGTGGGCCTCGCGCGGCGCGCACAAACTGCTGGGCGCGCTCGAGGCGTTCGAGCCGCAAGGCGTGTCGGTCGAGGGCAAACGGTGCCTGGACGCGGGCGCGTCCACGGGTGGATTCACCGATGTGTTGCTGTCGCGCGGAGCCAAGGAGGTGGTGGCCGCCGATGTCGGGTACGGCCAGCTGATCTGGCGGCTGCAGAACGATGACCGCGTCCGGGTGCACGACCGCACCAATGTGCGGCAGCTGACGCCCGAACTCATCGGCGGCACCGTCGAATTGGTGGTCGCCGACCTGTCGTTCATCTCCCTCGGCCTGGTGCTGCCCGCGCTGGCCGCCTGCTGTGCGCCGGGCGCGGATCTGCTGCCCATGGTGAAGCCGCAGTTCGAGGTGGGTAAGGATCGCGTGGGATCCGGTGGTGTGGTGCGGGATCCGGCCCTGCGCGCCGAGGCGGTGCGCGAAGTCGCCGCCGCGGCAGCGAAACTCGGGCTGCGTACGCGTGGCGTGACGGCCAGCCCGCTGCCCGGTCCGTCCGGGAATGTCGAGTATTTCCTCTGGTTGCGCAAGGAGACCGGCGCGCCGGAGCGCCCGGAGACCGAGCCCGCTGCGACCGGTGACGGCGCGGACGTCGGTGGGGGCGCATACGATGCAGACGAGGCGGCGCGTGTGGCGGCGCTGATCGAGCGTGCGGTGCAGGAGGGTCCACAGTGAACGCGGCTAGCCTGGCCAGGCAGGTTCTGCTGGTCGCGCATCCGGGACGGCCGGAGATCACCGATACCGCGCACCGGGTCGCGAAGATCCTGTGCGGGGCCGGGATGGGGCTGCGCGTGCTCGAGGACGAGGCGTACAGCACCCGGTTCGACATCGACGACGACGGCGCGGCCGACGGATACCCGGCGCGGGTGATGGCACACGATCTCGACGCGGCGGTCGGCACCGAGATGGTGCTGGCGCTCGGCGGCGACGGGACGTTCCTGCGGGCGGCCGAACTCGCCCGCAGTGCCTCGGTGCCGGTGCTCGGAATCAATCTGGGGCGCATCGGTTTTCTCACCGAGGCCGAGGCCGAGCATCTGGACGAGGCGCTGTCCCAGGTGGTGCGGCGCGACTACACCGTCGAGGAGCGGATGACCATCGACGTCACCGTGCGCGTCGACGATGTGGTGGTGGAGCGCGGCTGGGCGTTGAACGAGGCCAGCATCGAGAACGCGGCGCGCATGGGCGTGCTGGAGGTGGTGCTCGAGGTGGACGGCCGGCCGGTGTCGGCCTTCGGCTGCGACGGTGTGCTGATCGCCACGCCGACCGGGTCCACCGCCTACGCCTTCTCGGCGGGCGGGCCGGTGGTGTGGCCGGAACTCGAAGCGCTGCTGGTGATCCCGTCCAATGCGCACGCCCTGTTCGCGCGGCCCCTGGTGACCAGCCCGAATTCGCTGATCGCGGTGGAAACCGTTGCGACGGGCCATGATGCGATCGTTTTCCTCGACGGCCGACGCACCCTCGCACTGCCGCGGGGCGGCCGGGTCGAGACGGTCCGCGGGACCGACCCGGTGCGGTGGGTTCGGCTCGACTCCGCGCCGTTCGCCGATCGGATGGTGCGCAAATTCCAGTTGCCCGTGACAGGCTGGCGTGGCCGACGGCGAACGGAGAGCACGAGTGCTGACAGAGATCAGGATTGACGGGCTGGGCGTAATTTCCACCGCCACCGCACAATTCCACGAGGGTTTGACCGTTTTGACCGGTGAGACCGGTGCGGGCAAGACCATGGTGGTGACGAGCCTGCACTTGCTCAGCGGTGCCCGCGCCGACGCGGGACGGGTGCGCCTCGGGGCGTCGCGGGCCGTGGTGGAGGGCCGTTTCACCGTGGACGAGGTGCACGACGGCGCCCTCGGCGAGGTCGAGCAGGTGCTGGAATCCACCGGCGCCGAACGCGATGACGACGGCAGCATCATCGCCGTCCGCACAGTCGGATCCGACGGCCGCTCCCGCGCCCACCTGGGTGGCCGCAGCGTGCCGGCCGCGGTGCTCGCGGACTTCACCACCCCGCTGCTCACCGTGCACGGGCAGAACGATCAGCTGCGGCTGCAGCGGCCCGACCAGCAGTTGCACGCGCTGGACCAGTTCGCCTCCGACGCGGTGGCGCCGCTGCTGGCCAAGTACCAGAAGGCCCGAAAGGCCTGGCTGGACAAGCGCAATCAGCTGCTCGAACGGACCGCGCGCAGCCGGGAGCTGGCCCTGGAAGCCGACCATCTGACGCAGTCGCTGGCCGAGATCGACGCCGTCGCACCGGAACCCGGCGAAGACGACCACCTGGTGGCCGAGGTGCGCCGGCTGTCGGATCTGGATTCTCTGCGCGAGGCCGCCTCCACCGCGCACGACGCGCTGGCCGGTCCGGCCGATTCGCCGGGTGAGGACGCGGGCGCCCTGGATCTGCTGGGCACCGCGCGCGCCCGCATCGAAGCCTCCGACGATCCGATCCTGACCGCGCTGGCTCCCCGTCTGGGCGAGGCGATTTCGGTGGTGGTGGATCTGACCACCGAGCTCAGCTCCTACCTGTCGGACCTGCCGTCCGATCCGGGCGCGCTGGAGTCCATGCTGACCCGCCAGGCCGAGCTGAAGACGCTGACCCGCAAGTACGCGCCGGATATCGACGGGGTCATCAAGTGGGCCGAGGAGGCGCGCACGCGCCTGGCCTCGCTGGACGTGTCGGAGGAGGCGCTCTCGGCGCTGGCCGCGGATGTCGAGACCGCGGCCGAGAAGGTGCGCGAAACGGCCAAGAAGCTGACCGCGGCCCGCAGCAAGGCCGCGGGGAAGCTGGCGTCGGCGGTGAGCTCCGAACTGGGCGGTCTGGCCATGGGTCGTGCCCGGCTCGAGGTCGGCGTCGGTCCCGTCCTTGCGGGCGTACAGGATTCGGCCCCGCTGGTCATCGACGGCACCGAACTGCACGCCGGCTCGACCGGCGTGGACGAGGTGGAATTCCGCCTGGCCGCCCACTCCGGCGCGCACCCGCTGCCGCTGAGCAAGAGCGCCTCCGGCGGTGAGCTCTCCCGCATCATGCTCGCCCTGGAAGTGGTTCTCGCCAGCTCCGAACATGGCACCACCATGGTCTTCGACGAAGTCGATGCCGGTGTCGGCGGCCGCGCCGCCGTCGAAATCGGCCGCCGCCTGGCCCGTCTGGCTCGCACCCACCAGGTCATCGTCGTCACCCACCTGCCGCAGGTGGCCGCCTTCGCCGACACCCACCTGGTGGTCGACAAGCTCGATGACGGCAAGGCCGTCAAATCCGGTGTCAAAGCCCTCACCCAGGACGAACGCGTCGTCGAACTCGCCCGCATGCTGGCGGGCATGGGCGACACCGAAACCGGCCGCGCCCACGCCTGGGAACTCCTCACCACCGCCGACGCCGAGAAGGTCGGCGCCGCCGTCTCGGGCGAGTAACCGGGCACCGGAGACAAGAAAACCGGCCGGGCCCGCGAAGGGTCCGGCCGGTTCTGTCCGTGCCGCCGCGCCGACTCCGAAGGCGCGGTGGCCGAGCGCTACTTGATCGCCTTGCGCACTCCGCCGATGAGGGCGTTGGTGAGGGCGCGGAGGCCGGGCTCGAGGATCTGGGCGGGGACGGGGAGGCTGGGCTCGGACTCCATGGTGTAGACGACCCGGGTGCCGCCCGGCGCGTCGGACAAGCTGATGGTGCCGACGTGCCGCTTGACCGGCGCGCCCGCGATGACGCGGTAGACCATGCGCTCATTGGGGACGAGCTCGGTGGTCTCCTCGGTCGGGCCGATGCCGGCCAGGCCCAGGTGGTACTGCGCGCCGACGCCGGACGGGCTCCCGATGCCCGGCTTCTTCAGTGAAATCTGAATGGGCAGAAAGGCATTGAGGCTGTCGCGCTCGGTGAAGAGCTTGTAGACGACCTCACGCGGGGCGGGTAGGACCGTATCAACGGTGGTGCTGGCCATGTCCGGAGCATAGCCTTACCGGTCGGTAAGATGGAAGGTGCGATCGGGCCTTCGCCCACGGCGCCCGTATGCGGGCGTGACCACTGATTTCGTGCCGATTGGGGTAACTCGCCGGGTACGTCCGAAATAGATTTGGCACCAAACTAATAGCATGGATGCATGACCGTTGACGGCTCCCGGCTGCCTGCTGAAGTGCCGGGGAGTCGGAGCGGATAGTTTGCTGACCGGCGCGCCTCCATCAAAGGTTGAGACTTTGCCGTAATCATCGATCGTTATGAAGATGCTGGCCCTGTTGTCGCGTAATACCGAAACGCTGCCGGGTCTGACCGGGATGGCCCGGGTAGACCGCAACACCAGGCGTTTGCTCCAGCGCGTGGGGCCTGGGGACGTGGTGGTGCTCGATGAGATGGACCTGGATCGGCTCACCGCCGACCGGCTCGTCGAAGCCCAGGTGGCGGTGGTGGTGAACGCCTCGCCGTCGATCTCCGGGCGATATCCGAACCTCGGTCCGGAAGTGCTGGTGGCCAATGGCATCCAGCTGCTGGACGCGGTCAGCTCGGATGTCTTCAAGAAGATCAAGGACGGCGCCAAGGTTCGCGTCGAGGGTGGCGTCGTCTACGCGGACAAACTGGCGAAGAAGGAACCCGAGGCACTCGTCGAGGGCATCGAGCTCACCGAGGTCACCATCGCCGAGCGCATGATCGAGGCGCGCAACGGGCTGGCCGACCATCTGGAAGCCTTCTCCGGCAACACCATCGAGTTCATCCGCACCGAATCCTCCTTGCTCATCGATGGAATCGGCGTCCCGGATGTCGAAGTCGACATGAAGAAGCGGCATGTCGTGGTGGTGGCCGACGGTCCCGAGCACATCGACGACCTCAAGCGCATCAAGCCGTTCATCAAGGAGTACGCGCCGATCCTGATCGGCGTCGGCCGGGGCGCGGACACCCTGACCCGCCACGGCTACCGGCCCGACCTCATCGTCGGTGACCCGGAGGAGATCACCGCGAACACGCTGAAGTCCGGCGCGGAGGTGATCCTGCCCGCCGATACCGACGGCCACGCCAAGGGTTTGGAGCGCATCCAGGATCTGGGCATCGGCGCGACCACCTTCCCGTCCTCGGGCGCGCCCGCGGATCTGGCGCTGCTGCTGGCGGATCACCACGGCGCGTCGCTGATCGTCACCGTCGGCGCGGCGGCCTCGCTGGACGACTTCTTCGACCGCGGCCGGCGCGATTCGAATCCGGCCACCTTCCTGACCCGCCTCAAAATGGGCACCAAGCTCATGGACGCGAAAGCCGTCGCCTCGCTGTATCGCCACCGGGGCTCCGGCTGGGCGGTCGCGCTGGTGGTGCTCGCGGCGCTGGTGGCCCTGGTGGTCGCGCTGCTGGCCACCCACATGGGCGTTGAGGCGCTGACCTGGACCGCCGACACCTGGCATCGCGGATCGCACTGGGTACAGGGCCTATTCGACCGGCACAGGTAGGGACCGATGATTTCCTTTCGCCACCACGCGATTTCGATCGCCGCGGTATTTCTGGCTCTGGCGGTCGGCGTGGTGCTGGGCACCCGCACGCAAGGTAATGGGTTGTTTCCCGGCACGGGCGACCGGCAGCAGATCGACGATCTGCGTGCCGAGAACGGGCGTTTGAACGAACAGGTGAAGGCGGCCGACGCCTTCCTGTCGGGTTCGGCGGGCAAGCTGCTGGCGGGCGCGCTGGCCAACCGGTCGGTCCTCGTCTTCACCACCCCCGACGCCGACAGCGGCGACGCCGATGCCGTCACCGCGGCCCTCACCACCGCGGGCGCCGCGGTCACCGGCCGGATCGGCCTGACCGGCGCGTTCGCCGACTCCTCCGAGGGCGACCGACTACGCACCGCGCTGCTGAACGTGGTCCCCGCAGGCGCGCAGCTGAAGGTCGACGCCGTCGATCAGGGCAGCCTCGCGGGCGATCTGCTCGGCCAGGCGCTGCTCGACGATCCGGTCAGCGGGCAGGCGCGCGGCACCCCGCAGGAGCGCGGCCTGGCCCTCGAGACGCTGCGCGGCGGCGGCTTCCTGACCTTCGCCGACGTGCAGCCCGCCGAGCTGGCCGTGGTGGTCACCGGCGACGGGGCGCGGGCCGACGAGAACAATCGCGGCACCATCATCGCCAGGTTCGCCGGGGGTCTGCGGTCCCACAGTGCCGGGGTGGTGCTGGCGGGTCGCCACGGGGCCGCCGAGGGGCCCGGAGCGATCGCTGTGACACGGTCCGAGGGTGGGCTGTCGACCGTGACGACCGTCGACAATGTCGATCGTGAGATCGGGCGGATCACCACCGTGCTCGGGCTCACCGAGCAATTGAACGGCGGTACCGGCCGTTACGGCACGGGTGAGAAGGCGACCTCGCTCACAGTCGCGGCCATGCCGCACTGAGACGATCCCCTGGCCGCACGTCGGAAAGCCCCGGCCACGCCGATGGCGACATGGGGAAGGCTTCCCGCGACACGCAGAATCGAGCCAATCGCGGGCAACCAACATGCGCGGCATGCGATCGGCGTCGCCGATCCGTGTTACCGTGAAGTCCCGTGGGTCAATCACGGATTCCGGCGCGCGCGGCCACGAAACACATCTTCGTCAGCGGTGGCGTCGCCTCTTCACTCGGTAAGGGTCTGACCGCCTCCAGCCTCGGTCAGCTGCTCACTTCACGCGGACTCCGCGTCACGATGCAGAAGCTGGATCCGTACCTGAATGTCGATCCCGGCACCATGAACCCCTTCCAGCACGGTGAGGTGTTCGTGACCGAGGACGGCGCGGAGACGGACCTCGATGTCGGCCACTACGAACGGTTCCTGGATCGCGATCTGTCCGGGGACGCCAATGTCACCACCGGCCAGGTGTACTCGAAGGTGATCGCCAAGGAGCGCCGGGGTGAGTACCTCGGTGACACCGTGCAGGTGATCCCGCACATCACCGATGAGATCAAGAGTCGCATTCTCGCCATGACGGGACCGGACCTGCACGGGCAGGCGCCGGACGTGGTGATCACCGAAATCGGTGGCACCGTGGGCGATATCGAGTCGCAGCCGTTCCTCGAGGCGGCGCGGCAGATTCGCCACGAGGTGGGTCGCGACAACTGCTTCTTCCTGCACGTCACGCTGGTGCCCTACCTGGGTCCCTCGGGCGAGCTCAAGACCAAGCCGACCCAGCACTCGGTGGCGGCGCTGCGCAATATCGGTATCCAGCCCGACGCGCTCATCCTGCGCTGCGACCGCGAGGTGCCGCAGCCGCTGAAGAACAAGATCGCGCTCATGTGCGACGTGGATGTGGACGCCTGCATCTCCACGCCGGACGCGCCGTCGATCTACGACATTCCGAAGGTGCTGCACCGGGAAGGCTTGGACGCCTACGTCGTTCGCAAGCTGGGGCTGCCCTTCCGCGACGTCGACTGGACGGTTTGGGGCGATCTGCTGGACCGCGTGCACAACCCGCGCGAAGCGGTCACCGTCGCGCTGGTCGGCAAGTACGTGGACCTGCCCGACGCCTACCTGTCGGTCACCGAGGCGCTGCGGGCGGGCGGTTTCGCCTCGCGGGCCAAGGTGAACATCCGCTGGGTGCAGTCCGACGAGTGCGAGACCGAGGCGGGTGCGCGCTCGCACCTGGCCGACGTGGACGCCATCCTGATCCCGGGCGGTTTCGGCATTCGCGGCATCGAGGGCAAGGTGGGCGCCATCCACTACGCCCGCGAGCACAAGATTCCGCTGCTGGGCCTGTGCCTGGGTCTGCAGTGCGTGGTCATCGAGGCGGCGCGCTCGGTGGGCATGAAGGACGCCAACTCGGCGGAATTCGAGCCCGACACCAAGTACCCGGTCATCTCGACCATGGCCGACCAGGAGCAGATCGTGGCCGGCGAGGCCGATCTGGGCGGCACCATGCGGCTCGGCGCGTACCCGGCTGTGCTGCAGCAGGATTCGCTGGTGGCGCGGGCGTACGGCGAGACCGAGGTCTCCGAGCGGCACCGGCACCGGTACGAGGTCAACAACACCTTCCGCGACAAGATCGCCAAGAGCGGCCTGAAGTTCAGCGGCACCTCCCCGAACGGCCACCTGGTCGAGTTCGTGGAGTACCCGCAGGACAAGCACCCGTTCCTGGTCGCCACCCAGGCGCACCCGGAGCTCAAGTCCCGTCCGACGCGCCCGCACCCGCTGTTCGCGGCGCTGATCTCGGCGGCGCTGGAATACAAGGCCGCCGAACGGCTTCCGGTGGAGATTCCCGACGAGGTGCCCGCCGCGGAGGCCGAGAAGGTTTCCAAGTGATCCCCGCCTGACCGGGATTCCACGGCCCGCCCGAGCATTCGACGAGTGCTCGGGCGGTTTCGTATCCGCCCGGGTATCCGCGCTACGGTTCTGGAATGACCTCCTCGGAACCGGTCCCCGGCACACACGATTTCGATGTCCTGTCCAGTCGCACGGTGTACTCGGGCGCGATCCTGGCGCTGCGGTTGGACCAGGTGGTCATGCCCGGTGGCAAGGTCGCCGAGCGGGAGGTGATCGAGCACCACGCGGCGGTCGCCGTGGCGGCGCTGGACGACGACGACAATCTGGTGCTGGTGAATCAGTACCGGCATCCGATCGGGCGACGGCTGCTGGAGCTGCCGGCCGGACTGCTGGACAAGGCGGGCGAGGATCCCCTCGAGGCCGCCCAGCGGGAGCTGGCCGAGGAGACCGGGCTGGCCGCGCGGGAGTGGTCGGTGCTGGTCGATGTGGCGCTCTCGCCCGGGTTCACCGATGAGGCGCTGCGGGTGTATCTGGCGACCGGGCTCTACGAAATCGACCGGCCGGACCCGGAAATGGAGGAAGCCGACCTCCAGATCCTGCGGATGCCGTTGACGGAGGCCGTGCAGGCCGCGCTGGCGGGAGACATCACCAATGCCACCGCGGTGGCCGGGGTGACCGCGCTGATGACGGCCCGGTCCAGCGGGGCTCGGCTGCGGCCCGCCGACGCGCCCTGGCCGGGGATGCCCACCGCGTTCCTGGATCGCAAGGCACGGGAGGCATCGCAGTAGATCCCGATTGGGAAGGCAATAGGTCCCGATTGGGAAACTTGTTCGCTTCGCCGGGTTCGGGTCGGGGAGTTCGTCGGTGGCGGCTGCAAAGATGTGAGCCGTGCTGAAGCGGCAGATCGACGCGTACCTCGACCATATGGCGGTCGAGCGCGGCGCCGCGCGCAATACGCTCAGCGCCTATCGCCGGGATCTGGGTCGCTACCAGTACTTTCTGACCGAGCGCGGAGTGGAAACGCTTGCACGCGTGGCCGAATCGGATATTGCCGACTACATGGTGTCGCTGCGGTCGGGGGACTCCGAGCATCCCGCACTGGCGGCCTCGTCGGCGTCGCGGGCCCTGGTCGCCGTCCGCGGGCTGCACCGGTTCGCGACCGCGGAGGGCATCACCGACGCGGATGTGGCGCATCCGGTGAAACCGCCGACACCCGCCCGCAGACTGCCGAAAGCCCTCCCGTACGACCAGGTTTCCCGCCTGCTCGACGCCGCCGGGGGAGACATCGCCGACGGCCCGCGCGGGCTGCGCGACCGGGCACTACTGGAGTTGCTGTACTCCACGGGCGCTCGCATCTCCGAGATGGTCGGGCTCGACGTGGACGACATCGACACCGCCGAACGCGCGGTGGTCCTGCGCGGCAAGGGCGGCAAACAGCGCATGGTCCCCATCGGCCGCCCCGCCCTGGCCGCCCTCGACAACTATCTGGTCCGCGGCCGCCCCGCCCTCGCCACCCGCGGCAAGGGCAACAGCGCCCTGTTCCTCAACCACCGCGGCGGCCGTCTCTCCCGCCAAACCGCCTGGCAGGTGCTGCAATCCGCGGCGGAGCGGGCCGGCATCGCCGCCCAGGTGTCGCCCCACACCCTCCGCCACTCCTTCGCCACGCATCTACTCGACGGCGGCGCCGACGTCCGCGTCGTCCAGGAACTGCTGGGCCACGCCTCGGTCACAACAACCCAGATCTACACCCTGGTCACCGTCGGCACCCTGCACGAGGTCTGGGCCACCGCCCATCCCCGCGCCCGCTGACCGTGGACATGCCCGCGATGCCTGTGCCCGCGGCAGGTGATGCCGCAGGCGGTCAGGAAGGCGGAGTTGCTTCGGCGGCAACAAGAAAGCCCGGGGACGGTTGATGCCGTCGCCCGGGCGTTTCTCGCTGCCGATGATGCGTGCGGTTACTTCTTGCGTTCGCGCTTTTCGCGGACGCGGACGTTCACGCGGACCGGGGAGCCGTCGAAGTTGAACTCTTCGCGGAGCTTTCGTTCGAGGAAGCGGCGGTAGCCGGCCTCGAGGAAGCCCGTGGTGAAGAGGACGAACGTCGGGGGGCGGGTGGAGGCCTGGGTGGCGAACAGGACTCGGGGGAGGCGTCCGCCGCGCATCGGGGGCGGGGTTGCCGCGACGATCTCCTTGAGCCAGTTGTTCAGGCGGCCGGTGGAGATGCGCTTGTCCCAGGAATCCAGGGCGGTTTCCATGGCAGGGACGAGCTTCTGGACGGCGCGGCCGGTGTGGGCGGAGATATTGACGCGCTGAGCCCAGCGGACCTGGACCATTTCGCGGTCGATCTCGCGCTCGAGCATCTCGCGGCGGTCCTCGTCGACCAGATCCCACTTGTTGTAGGCGATCACCAGGGCGCGGCCCGCGTCGGCCACCATGGAGATGACGCGCAGGTCCTGCTCGGTGATCGGCTCCGAGGCGTCGATCAGCATGACCGCCACCTCGGCGGCCTCGATGGCCGACTTGGTGCGCAGCGACGCGTAGAACTCGTGGCCGCTGGCATTGCTCACCTTGCGGCGCAGACCCGCGGTATCCACGAAACGCCAGGGCTTGCCGCCCAATTCGACGAGCGAGTCGACCGGGTCGACGGTGGTGCCCGCGACATTGTGGACGACCGAGCGCTCCTCGCCCGCCAGCCGGTTCAGCAGCGAGGACTTGCCCACATTCGGCTTGCCCACCAGCGCAACGCGGCGCGGGCCGCCGGTGAGACCCGTTCCCTCGCGCGGGGTTTCGGGCATCACCTCCAGAATGAGGTCCAGCAGATCACCGGTGCCGCGACCGTGCGCGGCCGAGACCAGCTGCGGCTCACCGAGGCCCATCGACCACAGCTCGGCCGCATCGGCCTCCAGCTTCTGGTTGTCGACCTTGTTGGCCACCAGGATGACCGGGGTCTTGCTGCGGCGCAGTGTCTTCGCCACCGCCTCGTCGGCGGAGGTCGCGCCCACGGTGACATCCACCACCACGACGATCGCGTCGGCGGTCTGCATGGCGACCTCGGCCTGCCGGGCCACCGACTGCTGCAGGCCCTTGGCGTCGGGCTCCCAGCCGCCGGTGTCCTGCACCAGGAACCGGCGTCCGGCCCAGTTGGCCTCGTAGGAGATCCGGTCCCGGGTCACGCCCGGAATGTCCTCCACGACGGCCTCGCGGCGACCCAGAATGCGGTTCACCAGGGTCGATTTGCCGACGTTCGGGCGGCCGACAATGGCGACCGTCGGCAGCGGAATGTGTTCGGCGTCCTGCTCGCCCTCGAATTCGGCGATGTCCCAGTCTGATTCGTCCGACCAGATGCCATCACCGGCGAAGGTGTCCTGCGTCACTGCGAGCCTCCCACCGAAATCTGTTCGGCCACGACGCGATACAGCTCGTCGATGACCTCGTCCTTGTTCAGATCGCTGGTGTCGACCAGCACGGCGTCCTCGGCGGGACGCAGCGGCGACACCTTGCGTGTCGAGTCCAGGGTGTCGCGGCGCTGCACATCGGCCAGCACGGCCTCGAAATCGTCACCCCGGCCCTCGGCGATGTTCTGCGCGTTGCGTCGCGCGGCGCGGGCCTCGGCCGAGGCGGTCAGATAGATCTTCACATCGGCCTCGGGCAGCACGACGGTGCCGATATCGCGGCCCTCGACCACGATTCGCCCCGCCGCCGCGGTGAGGTCCCGCTGCAGGGCCACCAGTTGCTCGCGCACCTCGGGCACGGCGGACACCGCCGACACCGCCTTGGTCACCGCATTGCCGCGGATCTCGCTCGACACATCCTCATCGTCGAGCAGGATGACCTCCCGGCTCGGATCGGTGCCGATGGTCAGCGGCAGCTCCTTGACCGCGACCGCGATGGCCGCGGCGTCGTCCAGGTCCACGCCGGTGCGCAGCACGCGCAGTGTCGCCACGCGGTACATGGCACCGGTGTCGAGGTAGCTGGCCTCGAGCCGGGTCGCCAGCAAGCGCGACACGCTCGACTTGCCGGTGCCCGACGGGCCGTCCATGGCGACGACCAGCCGCGCCCACCCGGTCAGCGCGCCGGTCGCGTCGATCAGACTTCCCACACCGTTCACAACGACACCGCCTCGTAGAGCTTCCCGATTTCGTCCCGGCCCAGCACGCGCAGCGTGCCCGGCCGCTGATCGCCCAGTGCGACCGGTCCAATGTGGGTGCGCACCAGTGCGGTCACCGGGTGGCCGACCTCGGCCAGCAGGCGGCGCACGATGTGCTTGCGGCCCTCGTGCAGCACCACCTTCACCAGCGACTTGCCCTGGCCGACCTCGAGCACCTGGAACCGGTCCACCTTGGCGGGACCGTCCTCCAGCTCGACGCCGTCCTTGAGCAGCTTGCCGACCTCGCGGTTCTTGACCTCGCCGTTGACCGTGGCCAGGTAGGTCTTGGACACCTCGAAGGACGGGTGCATGAGCCGGTGCGCGAGATCGCCGTCATTGGTGAGCAGCAGCAGGCCCTCGGTGTCGGCGTCCAGACGGCCGACGTGGAACAGCCGCTGCCCGGCCGCGATCCGCTCGGCGACGATGTCGCCCACGCACGGGCGGCCCATCTCGTCGGACATGGTCGACTGCCAGCCCTTGGGCTTGTTCAGCGCCAGGTACACCTGCTCGTCGCGGATCACCACGCGCACACCGTCGACCCGGACCACCGCGGTCTGCGGATCGATGCGCAGGCCCTGCTCGCGCACGATCTTGCCGTCCACCTCGATGCGGCCGGCCTCGATCATCTCCTCGGCCGCGCGGCGCGAGGCCACCCCGGCCTTCGCCAGGACCTTCTGCAGGCGCTCGCCCTCGCCCCAGGGCAGCTTCTTCGGGCCCTGCGTGTCGGCGTCCACATGCTGGCGGCGCGCCGGCTTGGCATTGCTGATCAGGACCGGAGCCACGACCTGCTTGACCGGCTTGGCCTTCTTCTTGGCAGGGGTGTTCGGCGAGGTTTGCGGGGCCAGCGGGCTGCCGCCGCCGATCCGGCCGCGCGACGCATTGCGATCCTGGCCGAAACCGGCACGGTCGGAGCCGAATCCGGTGCGCGACTGGCCGCCACGGCTGTCGCCGCCACGCGCGGCGCCACGCGAATCGGAACCCCAGTCGCCGCGAGACTGGTTGCCGCGCGCGGAGTTTCCGAAGGAGGAGCCGCCACGCGAGGACGCGCCACCGCGCGAACCGCCTCCGCCCCACTGGCTTTCGCCGCGCGAGCCGTAACCCTCACTGCGTGAGCCGTAGCCTTCGCCGCGCGAGCCATAGCCTTCGCCGCGCGGGCTGGAAGTGCCGCGCGAGCCGTGCGAGCCGCCGCGGGATCCGCCGGAGCGCGAGTCATAGGACCCGCTGCCGCCGCGCCCGCCGCCGTACGAGCCGCTGCCGCCGCGCGAGTCGCCTCGGGAATTGCCGCCCCATGAGGGCGAGTCGCCGCGCGATCCGCCGCGATTCGCGGAGCCGCCACGGGTGTTCGCGGCACCGCCGCGTGAGTTCGCGGGGCCGTCGTAGCCTCCGCCGTACGAGCTGCCGCCGCGCGCGGACCGGTCGTCTCCGGTCCGGCCGCGGGCGGCCCGGGAACCGCCGCGGGGCGGTTCACTGCCACGTTTCCTACGATCCGGTGTGCCATCTCGGCGAGCGGGTGTATTCACGTTGTCCTATTTCAGTCATCGGTGCCGAGGTCGATATCCGCCTCGGCCGGTTTCCTCAGCCTGGTGTACCGGGGGTCGGTGTCCAGGCTCTCGTTGATCTCGTCGATCAGATCGACGCCCGGGAGCAGTGGGGCCAACGGCGGCAGATCCGCCAGTGACGCAAGTCCGATCCGTTCCAGGAACAGCTCGGTGGTTATGTACAGAGTGCCGTTGGTCTCCGGGTCCGCTCCGGCCTCCGCGATCAGGCCCCGCGCCAGCAGGGTCCGGATCACGCCATCCACGTTCACACCGCGCACCGCACTCACGCGTGCTCGGGTAACCGGTTGACGGTACGCGATCACCGCCAGGGTTTCCAAAGCGGCGCGTGTGAGCTTCGACCGTGCGCCGTCCAACAGCATACGTTCCACATAGGGTGCGAATTCCGTCCGCGTGTAATAGCGCCACCCGTCGCCCACGTACCTGAGATCCATGCCACTGCGCCGCGCGGTCAGCTCCGCCGACATCTCCCGCAGCGCGGTCTCCACCCGGATCGGATGATCCCGCAGCGCCGAGGCCAGCAGTTCCACCGGCGCGGGCGCGTCGACCACGAGCAGCATCGCTTCCAGCGCCGACCGGAACTCCTCCTCGCTCAGCGCCTCTTCGTCCTCGAACTCCGCCGGATCGACAGCCGCCTCCGGTGTCACGGCCGCCACAGGCGTGACGCCGGCCGTCCCGGATTCCGTGACTTCGGTCGCGGAAACTGTGATCTCGGTCGCCGTCTGTGTGACTTCGGTCGTCGGCTCGTCACCCAAGTCGTGCACCTCGGTCATCCGTAGTCCTCGTCGATAGTCACCGGTTGGGCGGGTTGGTCTTCGAGCTCGCCGATCCAGCTGATGGAGAGCGGGCCCAGGGGGTCGGGCTGATCGAACTCGATGGTCTTGCCCCGGTAGAGCTCGAGCAGCGCGAGGAAGCGGGCCACGATCTGGATCGGCAGTTCGCAGTCGGCGCAGAGTTCGTGGAAGGTCGTCCAGCCGCCCGCGCCACGGCTTTTCAGCATCTCCAGCACCAGCGCGGCCTGTTCGGCGATCGAAATCGCATGGGCGTGGATGTGATCCAGTCCCACCCTCGGTTTCGGACGCGGCCGGAACACGGTGGCTGCGACCTCGGCGAACCCCGCGGCGTCCACCCCCAGCGTAACCTCCGGCAGCAGTGCCAGATACCGCTCCTCCAGCGACACCGCGCGCGGATAGCGTTGCAGCGCCGCGGCCTCCAGCTCGCCGAGCAGTGCCGCGACCTGTTTGAAGGCGCGGTACTGCAACAGCCGCGCGAACAGCAGGTCGCGGGCTTCGAGGAGCTCGAGGTCTTCCTCGTCGGAGACCTCGCCGGAGGGCAGCAGCCGGGCCGCCTTCAGATCCAGCAGGGTGGCCGCGATGAGTAGGAATTCGGTGGTCTGGTCGAGGACCTTGTCCGCGCGCAGCCCCTTTTCTTCCGAGAGCCGGGCGGTGAGCGCCTTGGTGTGGGCGATGAATTCGTCGGTGACCTTGTGCAGCGCGATCTCGGTGACGTCCAGTCGGCGCGAGCTGATCAGCTGCAGCAGCAGGTCGAACGGGCCCTCGAAGTTGGCGAGCTTCAGGTGAAATTTGCCCGTTGCGTTCTGATCGTCCGGCGCCGCAGCATTACCGCCGCCTGCGACGATGTCGGCCAGGACCGGCGAGTCCGGATCTCCGGCGGGCAGGGCTGTATCCGCGTCCGCCGGGTCGTGCTCGGACGAATCGAGAGGATCGCTCAACGGCCCGACCGCTGGATGACTTCCCGGGCCATGGCCCGATAGGCTTCCGCGCCACCGGATTTCGGTGCCCAGGTGGTGATGGGCTCGCCGGCGACACTGGCGTCGGGGAAGCGGACGGTCCGCGAGATCACGGTGTCGTACACGAGGTCGCCGAACACCTCGACCACGCGCGTCATCACCTGACGTGAATGCAATAGGCGAGCATCGAACATGGTGACCACGATGCCGTACAGGGTCAGTTCCGGATTCAGCCGGTCCCGCACCTTCTCCACGGTGTCGTTGAGCAGGGCCAGGCCGCGCAGCGAGAAGTATTCGCACTCCATGGGAATGATGACGCCGTCGGCGCAGGCCAGGGCGTTCACGGTGAGCAGGCCCAGCGAGGGCTGGCAGTCGATCAGGATGTAGTCGTAGCGGTCGCGTAGCGGCGCGATGGCGCGGCCCAGCGTCTGCTCCCGGCCGACCTCGTTGACGAGCTGAATCTCCGCCGCCGACAGGTCGATATTGCTGGGCAGCAGATCCATGCCCTCGACCTTGGTGTTCATCAGCACGTCGTCGACATTGACCTTGCCGGGGCCGACGAGCAGGTTGTGCACGGTGACGTCCAAGTCGTGGTGCGCCACACCGAGTCCCGCCGACAGCGCGCCCTGCGGATCCAGGTCGACCAGCAGCACCTTGCGCCCGTATTCCGCCAGCGCCGCACCGAGATTGATGGTCGAGGTGGTCTTGCCGACGCCGCCCTTCTGATTGCACATGGCGACGATCAGGGCGGGGCCACTGTGATCGGCTTCGTGGGGTTCCGGAATCTCGCGAACCGGGCGTCCGGTGGGGCCGAACTCCTTGCCGTCGGACACCACATCGGGTGCCTCCCACAGTGTTTGCGCGGCGGTTTCGATCCGCTGGCCCGCACCACCGGTAGTCGTCACGTCCGCTGCTCCTTCGACGTTCCTGCCCTTGCTCCGTCCACCGACCTGCCGTGGACGAAGCGCCCGGCCGCGTGTGCGACCGGGTCCCTCCTAGACGCTACCGCCTGTTCACGCAAGACCAACGCTCGGACACGCACCCTAAACCTGCACTTCAGGGCGGGTAAGGGTGTCCTCGGTCGGACTGGTGTCCGGTCAGGAGCATTCTTCGCCTGTGGGACAGCAGGTTACGGCCTGTGCACCAGGACTGCGGGAGATCAGCGGGGGTTTCCCCGAATCCTGTCCGATCCGGCCCACCCGATTCCCCTCCGGCTCGGTCGATCCCTCCCAGCGGAACCGCCTCGCCGTCGCCGCCCCCACACCGACCCGCCATCAACTCTGACGGCAACTGCCCACAATAGCCCGCGATCCCCCGAGCGCGACCCACTCCGCATCACACAACCCCGCCGGCCGCACACAACCCCGCCGGCCGCGTCACGAACTCCGGACCCGGATCCCCCGGTGCCGGTGCCGCCACCGCGTCGACATCGATAATCCCGCACCAGATCACCCGGCCTCAGCGCCGAGAACTCCGGCACCAGCCCGGTCACGAAGGTCTGGGTGGGCGGGGCTGTCGATCGGATCTCTTGCGGGGTGTAGCGGGTATGGTTCGGGGGGAGGTTGCGGGGTGCGAAGGGCCGAATGTTGTTTGCGGGTACGGAATTCGCCGGTTATTTGATCGAGCGGCGGCTCGGTGGGGGCGGGATGGGGGACGTTTTTCTGGCCCGGCATCCGCGATTGCCTCGGCTGGTGGCGATCAAACTGCTGGCGCGGGAGTTGGTGTCGCAGCGGGAGACCCGGTTCCGGTTCGAGCGCGAGGCCGAGCTGGTGGCCCGGCTGGATCATCCGAATATCGTTGCGGTGCAGGATCGGGGGGTCGAGGACGGGCGGCTGTGGATCGCCATGCAGTACGTGGACGGTGGGGACGCGGCGGCGCTGGACCCGTTCACCCTGCCCGCGCACGACGCGGTCCACATCATCGGCGAGACCGCCAAGGCGCTGGACTACGCCCATTCGATGGGGGTGATCCACCGGGATGTGAAGCCGGCCAATATTCTGCTGACCCGCTCGGTGCCGGGGCAGGATCAGCGGATTCTGCTGACGGACTTCGGGATCGGGCGACTGCGCGACGACTCGGCGCAGATCACCCGGACCGGGATGCTGGCGGCGACGATCACCTACGCGTCCCCGGAGCAGCTGTCGGGGGCCGCGCTCGACCACCGCTCGGATCAGTATTCGCTGGCGTGCACGCTGTTCCGGCTGCTCACCGGATCGACGCCGTACCAGGCGGAGACCGCGGCGGCGGTCATCGCGGGGCACCTGCAGCATCCGGCGCCGCGGGTCACCGACCGGCGACCGGAGCTGCCCGCCGCCCTCGACGCGGTGCTGGCGCGCGGGCTGGCCAAACGACCGGAGGACCGCTTCGACTCCTGCCGTGCGTTCGCCGACGCCGCGCTGCGGGCACTGTCGGATGAGTCCGAGTCCACCATGTTGCCGCTGCAGGTGGCCGCCGCGTCACCCGTGACCACTCTCTTCGCCGGCGCCCGGGCCACGTCGACCGGACCGAGCGGCAGCGTGTCGGCCACCATCACCCTGCCCCCGGCGGCCGAGGCCACCGTGCTGGACGAGCCGTCGTCCCCGCCGGCTCCGCCGCCGAACCGGAACGGCGGGCGCGGGCGCTGGATCGCCGCCGGTGCGGCGGCGCTGGTCGTCGTGGTCGCGACGGCGGCCGGAATCGTCTGGGCGATACACGATTCCGGGTCGTCGAGGAGCACGCCTCCGGCGAACAACGGCGGCCCGTACGCCGCCGTGTTTCCGGGTTTCGTGCCGCTCACCCAGATCGACGCCCTCGGTGACAAGGTCGCCTACCCCGTCTCGGTGGAGGACCCCGCGAACGACGGCCGGCTGCCGTGCAAGCCGGTCTCCATCGCCGCCGCGGTGCCCCTGAAGGGCGCTGATACCGATGTCGCCCTGGGTCGCACGGTGATCGATGCCGTGCGGCTGGCCGTCGACCAGTTCGTCCAGGGTGGGAGCCAGGGCGGGAGCAAGGCCTGCCCGGTCGCCGTCCGGCGGTTCGACACCGCGGGCAGCCAGGCGACGGCGGCGCAGATCGCCGAGCAGATCGCCGCGGACACCTCGATCGTCGCGGTGATCGGTCCCACCCTGTCCCGCGAGGTGGTGGCGGCGGGCAAGACGTTCGACGCCGCCGGGCTGTCGTTTCTGACCCCGGCGGCGACGAATCCGCTACTGGCGCAGTCGGGTTGGTCCGGCTTCTTCCGCGGCCTGGCCAACGACAATGCGGAGGGTCCGGCGCTGGGCCGGTATCTGGCGAACACCGCGCGCTTCTCCCGGGTCTGCGTGGTGCGCGACAGCGACGGCGGATTCGGCGGCTCGCTCGCGGACTCGGTGACCACGGGGCTGGGCCCGGCCGCGCTCGCCGGGTGCCAGGTCAGCATCGACCCGGACGGCGATCCGGGTGACGCCGTGAACACCATCGCCGGGGCGCACCCGGACGCGGTGTTCTACGCCGGGTACAAATCGGCCGCCGCCCAGCTGCTCACCAAGCTCCGGAGTGCCGGTGTCACTGCGACCTTCGTGCTGGGCGACGGCAGCTACGACCCGGACTTCCGGACCCTCGCGGGTCCGGCGGCCACCGGCACCCTGGTGGCCTGTCAGTGCGGGGCGGCCACCGAACGCTTCGTCGGCGAGTACCGGTCCGCCACCGGTTCCGCCCCGACCGCGTATGCCGCCGAGGCCTACGACCTGACCGCGATCGTGTTGCGGGGCATTGTGTCCGGGCACGCGGGTCGCACGGAACTGCGGGCCTACCTGCACGGCTACAACGGCGACGGCATCGCCCACGCGTACAGCTGGGGCGCGACCGGTGAACTCGGCGATCCCCGGATCTGGTTGTACCGGATCTCCTAATCCTGCTCGACCCGCTCGGGCCGCAGACGTCGCAGCGCGATGACGGCGGCCAGGCATCCGGCCCCGAGTGCGATGGCCATCCAGGCGGCACGGTCACCCGATTCGACGGCCCGGTTGGGATGCAGCGGGAACGCCTCGCAGCCACGGAATTCCAGCGTGAGCACGGCGGTCGGAATGAACAGCAGGCCGATCGCCAGCACGGTCCCGGCCGTGCCTCGGGTCGTGACCGCGCCGAAGCTGTACCCGGCCAGCGCGGCAATAGCGCAGCTGCCGATCAGCGCGCTCCACGAATCATCGTGCCGCGCGCCGGGCACCAGCAGCGCGAACACGCCGAGGGCGACGATCGCGACGGCGGCGACGACCGGCGCCGCGCGCCGCAGGCCCGTCGCCAGGCCGAGCGCCAGGACCGAGAGAATCGGCGCGAGCTTCCAATGCGCCTGGGCCGCGATGGCGATCGCGCTGCCCGTCGCGGCGAGCGCCACCGCGAGCAGGGTGAGGGTGCCGTCGCGTTCCGGCAGCAGCAGCGCGGCGATCACCGCCGCCGCGAGCACCGCGAGTGTTCCGGCCACGATGACCGCGGCGTCGCTCGACGCCGTGGTGAGCCGCTCCGACACCATGTCGATGGTGGTGACCACCACGGCCGCGGCGAGCACCGGCGCGAACGGCAGGTTCAACGTGGTGGGGTAGGACGCCATCCCCGCGCGCGGGGACAAGACACAGCACACGGCCAGCAATCCCGTTGCCGGTACGGTGACCCAATCCGGCGGCAGATCCACGAAGGCGCGTTCGAGCAGCGACAGGGTTCCCTGCTCGGCGGCGATGGTCTCGATGTGGTCGCCCACCGTGACGCCGATGAGCCCCCCGAGCAGGTATCCGATTGCGGGCGGCCGGTATTCGAGCGCCGCCGCCCCCGCCGCGCCGAGCAGCACGCCCGCCGCGATCGAATCGACGAAGTTGGCGGTGGCCATGGTCACGGAGGGGGTGGGCACCAGGTGGTCGGTGACCAGAATCAGGGTCGCGACCGTGGCGGTGCCCCAGGCGGTGCGAGAGCCGAACATGCGCACGCACACCGCGGTCAGCACCGCGACGATCACGCCCGCGGCCGTGGCCCGGGGCACGGTCACGCTCAGCAGCGTCATCTGCAGCGCCGACGAGTCGGCGGCGCACCCGGTGTCGACGGGCACGATGAGGGCCAGGCCCGCGATCGCGGCGGCGGCGCACGCGCCCACCGTGTCGAGGGCCGCGCGATACCGCTGCACGGGCGGCTCCCAAGGTCCGAAGCAACAGGTCAGTTACCGTCCAGCCACCGTAACAGCGCGCGCATTCACCGGGGGTGGCGGCGGGCCGCCCAGTCGGCGGCGAAATCGCGGAACCGCCGCACCGCCTCCGACGGCGTGGCGGTCGCCGACCAGATCAATCCGACATCGCGGGACGCGCCCGCGTCGGCGAGCGGGACGACGGCCAGCCCCGGCGGCATCGGTTCCTCGGCGGGCACCAACGCGACGCCGAGCCCGGCCGCCACCAGTCCGGAGACCGTCACCAGATCGCTGGACTCGAAGACGATGCGCGGCCGGATCCCGGCCGCCGCGCACAGTTCGTCGAAGATCCGCCGCATGCCGAATCCCGGATGCATGGTGATGAATTCGGCGTCGGCCAGCTCGGCCAGCCGGATCGGCCGCTGCCCGCTCTTGCCGGAAGGGGCGGCCAGCCGGTGGTCGGCCGGAACGGCCAGGACCAGCGGCTGATTCAGCAGGGTGCGCCACCCGATGCCGGGCTCGCCGGGGCGCGGCGACACCAGCGCCAGATCGGCCTCGCCGTCGAGCACCTGCCGGGTGATGACCTCGGCCGCGCCCTGATACAGCGTGAAGCCGACCCGCCCCGAGCCGCGCCGGAATTCGCCGATCAGCTGCGGGGCCAGCCGGCCGCCGAAGGAATGCAGGAACGACAGCCGGACCACTCCCTTGGCCGGATTGATGCGGTCGGCGACGGCCTGCTCCCCGGCGTGCAGTTCGGCGCGGGCGCGGCGGGCGTGCTCGTAGTAGAGGCGGCCGCACTCGTTGAGCCGGATGCGTTTGCCGTGCCGGTCGAACAGCGGGGTGCCGAGCCGCTGCTCGAGCCGGGCGAGCATGCGCGACAGCGTGGGCTGCGCCAGGTGCAGCCGGTCGGCGGCCGCGCTGACATTCTCCGTTTCGGCGAGTGTCGTGAACCACTCCAGATCCGAGCCGAGCACGCCGCCTCCTCGCTATATGTCGGCAGAGTATGAGTACTCCCATAATCATGCATTTCCGTTCTAAGTGTCAGCGTCGCACCCTGGATCCCGCACCCCCGTACCGAGAGGATCCGATGACTACCGTGCAAGGGACCACCAGCACCACCGCGTCAGGGCCGACCGGTACGGCGACACCGCAATCGATCGGTACGGCAGCGCAGAAGCTGACCAGCGTGGCCACGCTGGAGCCGACCAGCGTGGCCACACTGGGGCCGACCAGTACCGCCGGGCCCGGCCGGCCGAGGCGCGCACACGAGAAGCGGGTCACCGCAGCCCTTTTCGCAGCCGGGCTGACCACGTTCGCGGCCATGTACTCCACCCAGTCGCTGCTGCCGAGCCTGTCGGCCGCCTTCGCGGTCCCGCCCGCGCACGCGGCCCTCGCCGTCTCACTGACCACGGGTTTTCTTGCGCTGGCCATCATTCCGGCGGGTGCGCTGTCGGCGCGGATCGGCCGCACCCGGGTGATGATCGGCTCGGCGGTGGTGGCCTCGGCGCTGGGTCTGCTGCTGCCGCTGTGCCCGACCCTCGACACCCTGCTGGCGGTGCGGGCCGTGCAGGGCGTTTCGCTGGCGGGCGTGCCCGCGGTGGCCATGGCGTATCTGGCCGAGGAGATCGGGGCGGCCGGACTTGGCGCGGCCATGGGCATCTATATCGCCGGGACCACCATCGGCGGGCTGGCGGGCCGGTTGATTCCCTCGCTCGCCCTCGGGCTGACCTCGTGGCGCTGGGCGGAGCTGGCGGTCTCGCTGGCCGCCGCGGCGTGCACGGTCTGGTTCGCGTGCACCCTGCCGCCCTCGCGCGGATTCGCCGCGCGTCCGGCCGGTTTCGGCACCATGGTCGGCGATCTCACGGCGCAACTGCGGCATCGCGGCCTGATCGCGCTCTTCGGTCTGGCCTTCCTGCTGATGGGCAGCTTCGTGTCGGTCTACAACTTCCTGGGCTACCGCCTGACCCATCGTCCTTTCGAATTGCCCGCGGCCCTGGCCGGATCGGTGTTCGTGCTGTACCTCGCCGGGACGGTCGCCTCGGCGTACACCGGCAGGCTCGCCGATCGTCGCGGCCATGCGCGGGTCCTCACCGCCGCGGTGGCATTGATGGCCCTCGGTGCGCTGATCACCATCCCCGATCACCTGACCACGGTGCTGATCGGCATCCTGCTGTTCACCACCGGGTTCTTCGCCGCGCACACCACGGCCAGCGCGTGGGTGGGCACGCTGGCCGAAAATCGCGGCGCGGCATCCTCTCTCTACATGTTCGCGTACTACCTGGGCAGTGCGGTGGTCGGCAGCGCGGCCGGGATCGCTTACGCGGCCGGCGGCTGGGCCGGCCTGGTGGCCTGTGTGGCAGCGCTTTTCGTGCTCGCGGCGCTGCTGCTGGTCTCGCTGGTCACGGCTGGTCGGCCGGTGCGGGATCGGCGCTGATGTCGGTATCGGTGTCCGCGCACGCCGGATTCGGGCTGTCCTCGGTGACCTCGGTGCACGCCGGCGGGACCGCCGGAGGATCGGTGTGGACCTCGATCGGCGCGGGCGGGCGCTCGGCCGGACCGGCCACGGCGGGCACCGCGAGGTAGACGAAGGCAGTGGTCAGCCCGGCCAGGACGAGAACCATCGCCCCGGCCGCCAGCGTGGGGAGGGCGGTGGTGGAACGTGCCCACGCGACAACGGCCATGCCCCTCACCTCCTCGCAGCAGGACGACGATGCGTCTATCTCTCATCGCGTCGTAACGCGAGCCGCCCGCACCGGCCGTGCGGGCCTCATGAGGCCATGGTCGGGTTCGGCTCGGGGCCGGTCAAGCGGTAGCGGGTCCATTTGCACGATGTTTACGCACGGTTGACACGGGCCTGTGCCGTTCCAGCCCAGCGCAATCCGGCAGTGACCGGAATCAGGCTCCGGTGTGGCTGTCGATGAAGACCTGGTAACCGTCCAGCAGCCGATCCAGGGCGAAGCTGAAATCGGCTTCTTCCCAGTGCATGTCGTCGGTGTCGAAGGCGCGGTTGGCGAGGGCGGCACTGACGATGGGGAAGCGCCCGGGGTCGAGCACCGCGGTCAGGATGGCGGTGAAGTCCTGGTCCTGTTTGTCCTGCTCGATGGTGTCCCGCAGGAAGCGGGTGCGGCCGATGACATAGATCGAAAGGTTCACCAGCAGTTGCAGTTTGAGCGGTTCGGCGAGGTCGAGACCGGATAGCACGCGCATGCCCGCCTCGAGCCAGGCCATATTGTTCGGGCCCAGCGGGGGCGAGGTCATGGGGATGTCCAGCCACCAGTCGTGGGCGCGGATGGCGTGGAATTCGGCCCAGGCCCAGGCTTCCAGCCCGGCGCGCCAGCCGTCGGCCGGCAGGTCCGGGGTCACATCGAAGATGCGATCGTGCAGCAGCTCTACGAGGGTGTCCTTGCTGTCGACGTATCGGTAGAGCGACATCGTGGTGAACCCGAGCTCCTTGGCGACCCGGGCCATGGACAGCGCGGCGTAGCCCTCGGCGTCGGCGACCCGCACGGCGGTGTCCAGGATCTGATCGAGGCTCAGCCCGCGCTTGGGTCCACGGCTGCCCGCGTCGTCCAGATCCCACAGCAGCTTCACCGCCTTGGGCAGGACTCGTTCGTCGGGCCCGTTCATCTGACCTCCTGTCGTCGTTCCGCCTCCATCTTGCGCCATCCCGGAAACTGTGTAGCCTATAAACAAAGTGTACGACATAAACAGTTTCTGATCGGAGTCCCTCTATGAGCGCATCCAGACCCGAACCCGCCATCGCGGTCACCGGGCTCACCAAATCCTTCGGTGATCAACCCGTGCTGCGCGGCATCGATGTGACCGTGCCCGCCGGCACGGTGTTCGCCCTGCTCGGCCCGAACGGCGCGGGCAAGACCACCGTGGTGCGCATCCTCACCACGCTGAACCGGCCCGATGGGGGACAGGTGCGGGTGGGCGGCCACGATCCGGTGCGCGAGCCGGACGGGGTGCGCGCGGCCATCGGCGTCACCGGGCAGTTCGCGGCGGTGGACGAGATCCTCACCGGCGCCGAGAATCTGCGCCTCATGGGGCGGTTGCTGCGTCTGGGGTCCAGCGAAACCGGCAGGCGCACAGCACGATTGCTGGAGCAGTTCGATCTCACCGATGCCGCGGGCAAGCGCGCGGGGTCTTATTCCGGCGGTATGCGCCGTCGCCTCGACATCGCCATGAGCCTGATGGGGCGGCCGCGCATCGTGTTCCTCGACGAGCCCACCACCGGCCTGGATCCGCGCAGCCGCCGCGAGCTGTGGCGGGTGATCCGGGGTCTGGTCGCCGACGGCGTGACCATCTTCCTCACCACTCAGTACCTGGAGGAGGCCGACCAATTGGCCGACCGCATAGCGGTTCTCGACGCCGGGCGCATTGTCGCCGAGGGCAGCGCGGCGGAGCTGAAACGGCTGGCGCCGGGCGGCCACCTGCGACTCGGTTTCGCCGACGAGCACGGCCTGGCGGCAGCGGTGCGGGCCCTGCCCGGGACCGAACCGGATACCGAGCAGCTGGCGCTGCGGGTGCCCTCGGACGGAAGTGTCGGCGATATCCGCAAGCTGCTCGACCATCTCGACGACCATGCCGTGGCCATCGGCGAATTGGCCATCCACACACCGGATCTCGACGATGTCTTCTTCGCGCTGACCAGCGCCACCGTGAAAGGCGCTGCGTGATGGGCACTCTCGTGCACTCGGTCCAGGACTCCGCCACCATGGTCGGGCGCAATCTGCGCCACACCCTGCGCAGCCCGGACACCATGATCATGACCATCGCGGTGCCGGTGACCATCCTGCTGATGTTCGTCTACGTCTTCGGCGGCGCGATGAATGTCGGCGGCTCCTACATCGACTATGTGGTGCCCGGAATCCTGCTGCTGTGCACGGGTTTCGGCTCGGGCGCCACGGCCGTGGCGGTGGCCACCGACCTGCACAGCGGCATCGTGGACCGGTTCCGGGCCATGGCGGTCTCCCGCAGTGCGGTCCTGACCGGGCACGTGCTGGAGAGCGTGCTGCGCAATCTGCTCACCACCGGGGTGGTGGTGCTGGTGGCGGTGGCGCTCGGCTTCCGCCCGACCGCGGATCCGCTGCGCTGGCTCGCGGTGGCCGGCATGCTGGCGTGCTTCGTGCTGGCGCTGTCCTGGTCGGCCGCCGCCCTGGGCCTGCTGGCCTCCAATCCCGAAGCGGCCAACGGCTTCATGTTCATCTTCATGTTCCTGCCGTACGTCAGCAGCGCGTTCGTGCCGACCCACACGCTGCCGAGCTGGCTGCGCGGCTTCGCCCAGCATCAGCCGGTCACCTCGATCGCCGAGACGGTGCGCGGGCTGCTCATGGATACGCCGGTGGGGGACTCCGCGCCGACCGCACTGGCCTGGTGTGCGGGCATCGCCCTGATCGGCTATCTGGGCGCGGGCGCGTTGTTCCGTCGCCGGAAGGCGCACTGAGATATGTATACGCGGATATGCGCATCTTGGCATGAAAATTCCGTATGTCCGCTTCCGGCCTGACGGAACGAAAAGCAGGGCACCGAGGATCTCGGTGCCCTGCACGGTTTGCCGGGCATCAGGGATCGCGCGCCGCCTAGCGCCGGCGCAGCACCGCGACCAGCACTGCCACCAAAGTGAGCAGCAAGATGGCCGAGCCGATCCAGATCTCGGTGCGGCTGTAGTCCGGAACCTGGTCCGGTACCGAGCCCGTGGCCAACAGGATCGCCCCCAGGTGGTCGGCCGGGCCAGCTATCGTCACCATGATCGGCACATCCTTCCGAATCGCCGTGACCCGAATCGCCCTCGCTGTGAACGTCGCGTCCGGGGCACTCCCGCCATGGTCGATCCGATTGCGCCGCCGGGCAAGCACCGCCGCGTAAGGATTTCGTCCTGAATCGGATGAATGTTGGGATTCGCACACTCTCTACCAAGCAAACGCTTGGGTTTGATAACGTCGGTGGGGCAGGAGGACGGTGACGGGCATCTGTCGCAACGCAGCGACGTCCGTACGCGAAACCGGACCGCGCATGCGCGGCCGTCGGAGCTATCAATGGGGATGTGACCCGGGGGCAATTCAATTCGGCTCGACGTTGTTCGACGACGTGGGGCGTCGTTGCGTGCCGCCCGTCCCCGGCATGGCAACCGACAGGAATGGCTCATGACCGAAACCAAGGTAATTCCCGACCCGAACCACCCGCTGCTGCCCCTGGCGCGGGCCTACACCGACTACTTCACCCCGACGGTCACCGGGCTGGAGAATCTGCCGGCGTCCGGCCCGGCCCTGGTCATCGGCAACCACTCGTCCATCTACTGGGCCCCCGAGGTGTGGATCACCTTCATGGCCATGCTGGAACGCCGCCCGGACGAGCCCAGCTACGGCGTCGCGCACGACATCCTTTTGCGCGCACCGATTCTCGGCGACAGCCTGCGCCAGTTCGGCGTTATCGCGGCCTCGCGCGAGTCGGCGGCCAAGGGGCTCAAGGACGGTGGCGCGGTCATGGTGTACCCCGGCGGCGACTGGGAGGCGTGCCGTCCGTGGACCGATCGCGGCAAGATCGACTTCGCCGAGCGCAAGGGCTTTGTGCGGCTCGCCCTCGAAATGGGTGTGCCGGTGATCCCCGCAGTCGCCAACGGCGGCCACGACTCCGTCTTCGTGCTCAGCCGCGGTGAGCGCACCGCACGGCTACTGCAGCTCGACAAGCTGGTGCGCGCCAAGGTGTTTCCGTACACTCTCGGCCTGCCGTTCGGCGTCGCGCCGATTCTGCCGCAGTTGCCGCTGCCCGCCTCGGTGACCGTCAGCTTCCTGCCCGCACTGGACTGGTCGGTCGAGCCGGGCGATTCGGAAGACGCCGACCTGGTCGACGAGTACTACACCCGGTCCGTCCGGACCATGCAGACCGAGCTGGACCGGCTGCGTGCCGAGACGCCGAACCCGGTGGCCGCCGGGATCAAGAAGCATGTGGCCGGACTGCCCGGGCCGCTGAAGGGCCTGGCCGATCTGCTGTAGCCGGACCGATCTGCTATAGGGGGACAGCGGATTTCGTCGTATGAGCCAGAGTCGGATGCCGGGTGCGAATCTCCACGTCGCACGCGGCATTCGCGTCCCGCGTCCGGGTGTGTCGGCGACGATGCTGAGCGGTAACGCTTTACCGTCGGCGATCGTGCGTATTACACTTTTCTCGGTTCAGGTCACGTTTCGCTCATTGGCTGAAGACTAACGGGATTGGGTCTGCGCACTTCCGGCGCAGCGCTGAAACGCATTGGCGTACATCATTTTCGACCACATGGATTGATCACAGAGCTCACAGCGACATCGCGTGGATTCGATTGCGCGCAGGGAGTAGTCGGAACATGGTCGGGGTAACAGGTTTCGGGGGATTTCCGAGGGCACGAGGCGGCCTGTGGCCCAAGGCCGTTCGCGGCGAAGCCGGGGGCTGCTCATACTGAGACCGCCCGGCCCCGCGTCCCGCGATCGAAATCCGATGCCAGGAGAGGTGTGTCGACATGGCCGAGCCCGTGTGCGCCGAATGGACCGTTCCCCACGACATGACCGGGGTGCGCGACCGGGTGGACGCTGTCCTCGAGGGTTTCCTGTCCGAGAAAGCGCGGGTAGCGGACCGCGAGCGGCTACCGACCGACCTGGTGGATGCCCTGCACTCGTTCGTCTGCCGCGGCGGCAAGCGGATTCGCCCGCTGCTGTGTGTGCTCGGCTGGTTCGCCGCCGGTGGCAGCGATCGGCTGCCCATGGCCATCGTGCGGGTGGCCGCGGCGCTGGAGCTGCAGCACGCCGCAGTGCTCATCCACCGCGATGTCATCGAACGCCGGCTCACCCGGCGCGGCTTCCCCACCATGTCCTGCGCCATGGCGGCCCGCTTCGCGCACAAGCCGGATCGGGAGCGCTTCGGCCGGCAGGCCGCGGTCCTGCTCGGCGATCTGGCCCTGGCCTGGTCGGACGAGCTGCTGTTCTCGGCACATCTGAGCGCCCGGCAGCGCGCGGCCGCCAGCGCGGTCATGTCGGCCATGCGCATGGAGGTCGTCTACGGGCAGTACCTGGATGTGCGCGCGGCCGGTGATCCGGTCGCCGACCTGGAACGCGCCCTGGAGATCGTGCGCTACAAGACCGTCGGCTACACCTGCGAACGGCCGCTGCAGCTGGGCGCCCGCCTTGCCGGGGCCGACGAGAATGCCCAGGCGGCACTGTCGGTCTACGCTCGCGCGCTGGGGGAGGCAGTGCATCTGACCGAGGATCTGCACCGGGTCTTCGGTGACCGGGCCGGTACCGATTCCCGGCTCGAGGATCTGCGCGACGGCCGGCACACCGCGCTGGTCGCCTCCGCGCTGGGCCGGGCGGTGGGCGCCACCGCCGTGGAGTTGCGTGCGCTACTGGGCAATCCGGGCTTGGACGTGCGCGGGGCCACGCTGTGCCGGGACATCATGACCGAGGTGGGCGCGCGCGAGGAGATCGAGCAGGTGGTCGCCCTGCGTCGCGAGCAGGCGCTGGACGCGGTTGACGATATGCACGTGCCCGCGCCGGCCCGGCAGGTATTGCGCGCACTCGCCGAACACCTCACCAATACCGACGGCTGAGGGTAGAATTCGATGATGTCAGCGTATCCGCAGTGCCCCGAATTTCGGGAGCCCGATCGGTCGCAGAATATCGCAGCTTCGTAATCGCCTGTCGCGCACGGATTCCCATTTCAGTACCTGGGGCCGAGAATGCAGCCGTTTCAGCTAGCCAATTTCTACTGCCATTTCCGCACGCCTGAATCCCATCCGGACAACGCCGGTGGGCGCAGGACATGTGATTGATGGAAAAGCAACAGGGACAACAGATCTGGAGTGGAGAGGAGCTGAACGGACACGGCTGCCAGCTGCTGTGCGCCCAAGCCCATTCCGGCACCGATTCGGCGCGGACCCGGTCTCGTATGCAAGGAGGCCGAATTCGACGGCGAGTTACACAATCCGGTGGTTGTTCTCGAGCGCGCGGCTGAACTCGAGGATCGGTCGGCGTCCTCGGTGAGTTGTCACGCCCACGCCGACCGTGTGAGCCGAATTCCCTTCGCGCACCGAAAGAAGCGTCTCCATGACCGTGACCGCTTTCGTTCCCCCCGTGCACCGCCCCGCCGAGATTCTGGCTCGCGCCCGCACCGTGCTCGAACCGGTGCTGCGCGAGGCGGTGCTGTCCCTGCCGCAACCCATCCAGCGTATGGCCGGATACCACTTCGGCTGGTGCGACGAGCACGGCGCCGCCACCCGCGGCGCGTCCGGCAAGATGCTCCGGCCCGCACTGGTCACCTCCGCCGCTCTCGCCTGCGACAGCGTCCCCGCCGAGGCCGCCGGCGCGGCCGCCGCGGTCGAGCTGATCCACAATTTCACCCTGCTCCACGACGATGTCATGGATCTCGACGCGGTGCGCCACGGCCGTCCCACCGTCTGGAAGGTCTGGGGCGTCCCGGACGCCGTGCTGCTCGGCGACGCCCTGCACGCGCTGGCGGTGAATGTCCTTGCGACGGTACTGCCCCCGGCCGCTGCCGTCGCCGCCATCGACCGGCTCGAGACCACGGTCACCGAGATGTGCCGCGGCCAGCACGAGGACTGCCACGCCGGGGCCGCCCAGGCCACCGCCGCCGGGTGGGAGCGGATGGCGATGGGCAAGACCGGCGCGCTGCTCGGCTGCGCGTGCGCGCTCGGCGCGCTGAGCGCGGGAGCGAATGCCGAAACCGTCGCCGTTTTCGAGCATTTCGGGCGGAACCTCGGGGTGGCGTTCCAGGCGAGCGACGACATCCTCGGCATCTGGGGCGATCCCGCGCACAGCGGCAAGCCCGCCGGGGATCTGGCCCGGCGCAAGCGATCACTGCCGATCGTGCTGGCGCTGGAGTCCGGCACCGAGGCCGGGCGGGCGCTGATGCGGTTCTTCGATACGACCACCCCGCCCTCGGCCGACGAGATCGGCAGCGCCACAACGCTCGTCGAGCAGGCGGGCGGTCGGCGCGGCGCCGTAAGACTGGCGCAGCAGCGCATGCGCGCGGCGGTGGCCGCACTGCCGGACCGGCCCGGGTGCGGCGATCTCCGCACCCTCGCTCAGCTCGTCGACCATCGGAACAAGTGACAAAGGAGAGGTCGTGAACGAGAACACCTGTGCCGGTTCGGTACTGGAGCGGCTTCCGAAGCAGCGCCGGCGCACCGTGCTGCTGGCCGCCCCGCGCTCGTTCTGCGCGGGGGTGGAGCGCGCCATCGTGACGGTCGAGCGGCTGCTCGCCGCGCCGGGCCGCACCGCGCCCGTCTACGTGCGCAAGCAGATCGTGCACAACACCCACGTGGTCCGGGATCTGGCCGCGCGCGGCGCGATCTTCGTCGAGGAGCTCGACGAGGTGCCGGTGGGGTCCACCGTGGTGTTCTCCGCGCACGGCGTTTCGCCCGCTGTGCGCGAGCATGCCCGCGAACGCCTGCTGACCGTCGTCGACGCCACCTGCCCCCTGGTGAGCAAGGTGCATTCGGAGGCACAGCGTTTCGCGGCACGCGGCGACACCGTGGTGCTCATCGGGCACGCCGGGCACGAGGAGGTCGAGGGCACCGCGGGGGAGGCCCCGGAGTCCACGGTCATCGTGGACGGCCCGGCCGCGGTGGCCGCGCTGGTCGTGCCCGATCCCGACCGGGTGTCCTTCCTGACCCAGACGACGCTCTCGGTGGAGGAGACCCGCGACACCATTGCCGCACTGCGGCAACGCTTCCCACGATTACACGGCCCCGCGAGCGCGGACATCTGCTACGCCAGCACCAACCGGCAGGCCGCCGTCGAGGCGGTCGCCGCGCGCAGCGACCTGTTCCTGGTGGTCGGCTCCGCCAACTCGTCCAACTCACAACGCATGGTGGAAGTCGCACGGCGGCAGGGGATCGCGGCGCATCTCATCGACGACGGCGGCGACATCGACGGCGCGTGGATCGAGCCCACCCGGGTGATCGGGCTCTCGGCCGGAGCCTCCGCGCCGCCCGCCCTGGTGGACGCGGTGATCGACGCGCTGCGCTGGTGGGGCCCGGTCACCGTGCGCGAATACGAGATAGCCCGCGAGCGCGTCGTCTTCGCCGCCCCCGCCGCGATGCGGAGGCGGCCATGACCACCACCCGGCTCGACCTCGCCGCGGCGCCACCGGTGCGCTGCCGCACCCGCCGCATCCGGATCGGCCGCATCCCCGTGGGCGGGGGCGCGCCGATCCCGGTCCAGACCATGACCACCACCCCCGCCCGCGATATCGACGCCACTCTGCGACAGATCGCGGAGGTGACCGCCGCGGGCTGCGACATCGTGCGGGTCGCGGTGCCCACCCCGGATGATGCCGCCGCCCTGCCCGCCCTGGTCCGCAGGTCGCCGCTGCCGATCATCGCCGACATCCACTTCCAGCCGCGGTACGTGTTCGCGGCCATCGACGCCGGCTGCGCGGCCGTCCGGGTCAACCCCGGCAATATCGAGCAGTTCGACGACCGGGTCGGCGAGATCGCGAAAGCCGCTGCGGCAGCAGGCATTCCGATCAGGGTCGGGGTGAACGCGGGATCGCTGGACCCGCGCATGCTCAGCAAGCACGGGTCCGCCACCGCCGCCGCGCCGGTCGACTCGGCGCTGCACGAGGCCGCCCTGTTCGAGGAGCACGGCTTCACCGACCTGAAAATTGCGGTGAAACACCATGATCCGCGCACCATGATCGCCGCCAACCGGCTGCTGGCCCGGCGCTGTGACTATCCCATCCACCTCGGCGGCGTCACCGAGGCCGGGCCGCTGTTGCAGGGCACCGTCAAATCCGCGGTGGCCTTCGGGATCCTGCTCGCGGACGGCATCGGCGACACCATCCGCGTCTCCGTCTCCGCCTCCCCGGTCGAACAGGTCAAGGCGGGCAACCACATTCTGCAATCGCTGGGAATGCGCCCCCGGCAGCTCGAGATCGTGTCGTGTCCGGGCTGCGGGCGGGTCCAGGTCGACATCCACCGCCTCGCCCAGCGTGTGGAGGCCGCCTTCGACGGGTTCCCGTATCCGCTGCGCGTCGCCGTCATGGGCTGCGTGGTGAACGGGCCCGGCGAGTCACGCGAGGCCGATCTGGGAGTCTCGTCGGGAAATGGCAAGGGGCAGATCTTCGTTCGCGGCCGCGTGGTGCGGACCGTGGCCGAACACCAGATCGTCGAGGCGCTGCTCGCCGAAGCAGTCGCCCTCACCGAGAACGCCGGATCGGAGGACACCCTGTGAGTACGCCCGCGATCGCCCTATCCTCGCTGGACCGCACCGCCATCCGGGTGCGGGTGGAGGCCGCGCTCTACGAATTCCTCGGCGACAAGGCCGAATCCGCGGCCACCGCCGGACTGCCCCCCGACGTGGTCGACGCGGTGCGCGCGTTCCTGTTCGCGGGCGGCAAACGGATCCGGCCGCTGTTCTGCGTGCTCGGCTGGTACGCGGGCGGGGGCGGTGAGCTGCCCGACTCCGTGGTCCGGGTGGCCGCGGCGGTCGAACTGTTCCACGCCGCCGTACTGATCCACGACGACATCATCGACGACAGCGCCACCCGCCGCGACCGGCCCACCGTGCACCGGGCCGTGGCCGAGGGCGCCCGCGGCGACCGCCCGGCCGCCGCGCGCTTCGGCACCCACGCCGCCCTGCTCATCGGCGACTTCGGGCTGGTGTGGTCGCAGGAACTGCTGCACACGGCGGGCCTCTCGGCGGCCCAGAATGCCGCTGCCGCACCGATTCTCGACGCCATGCGCACCGAGGTGAACTACGGCCAGTATCTCGACCTGCTCACCACCGGCCGCCCCACCCGCGACCTGGACCGGGCGCTCGAGATCATCCGGTACAAAACGGCGGCCTATACCGTGGAACGGCCGCTCCAACTGGGCGCCGCGCTGGCCGGGGCCGGGCCCGACGTGGCGCGGGCGCTCTCGTCCTACGGGCGGCCTTTGGGCGAGGCGTTCCAGCTCCAGGACGACCTGCTCGGGGTCTACGGTGACCCGGCGGAGACCGGCAAATCCAACATCGACGACCTCCGCGAGGGCAAGCACACCGCGCTGCTCGCACTCGCCCTGCGACACGCGTGCCCCGAGCAGCGCGCCCAGCTCGACGCCCTGGTCGGCAATGCCGGACTGGACCTGCACGGGGCCGAACTCTGTCGCGAGATCCTCAGCGCCACAGCGCGTCCCACGGTGGAACGGATGATCCGTGAGCGCTGGCTGCTCGTGCAGCGGACCCTCGCCCACGCCCCGTTCCCGCCCGCCGCGGTGTCCGGGCTGCGCAGCATCGCCGACGCCGTCATCGGGCGCACCTCCTAGCCGCGCTCCCGATCACACCCCGGCTCCCGCCCGGCGCTGCGACCCCGATCGCGCCCGCCGGTGTGGTTAACTCGCGGCAAGCGCCGGGCGGGCGACTGCCCGGACCCCGACCCGGGCGTCCGGAACGCATCCGCCCTCCCCGGCGTTGCCTCAGGGAGCCGAGAGGGTGGAAAGCATGGTGCGCCTTGTGCATTCGGTAGTCCCCGCGATCGGGGCGGTGGGGGCGCTGGCGGTCGCCCTCGTGGTGCCGCCCCTGCTGTCATCGGCGGTACCGGTTCGCGAGACCGAGGTGGCGGCGGGGACCAGTATCAAGATCATCGCGACCGGGATCGGCGCCGTGCACGGCGCCGCGAATCCGGCCAACGCCATGGTCTTCCTGGCGCCCGAGCAGATGCGGCGGCGGGCTACCGGCGACGAATCCATCGCCGTCCTGACCTCCGACAGCGGCGACCAGCGAGTGTCGGTGTCGGTGGTCGACGGCATCACCGACTTCGCCACCGCCGCCCCGCGCATGCTGCTCCCGCTGCGCGCGGCCGGGGTCACCGTGCGCTTCGACGGGGGAGCGGTGGATGTCGGCGACTTCCACGGGCTCACCTGCGTGCTGCCCGACACCACCGGCGGAGTGTGCGCGGTGGCCAGCAGCGGGGACGTGGGCGTGACCGTCACGGCCACGGGAACCACCCGCGAAGCCGGACTCCGGATGATCGCGGACGTGCTGAACTCGAGCAAGGCGGTCGAGGCATGAGCGGTCAAGCCCGGAGGCGGAAGCGCAGCGTAACCATGGAGGGCTCCGCTCAGGCCGGAAAGGATGCGGCATGAGCTGGTTCCAGCCGCGGTCACTGCTGTTCTGGGTGTACTGCGTGGCTGTGATGGCCGGGCCGCTGCTGTTCGTGCTGCAGGCCGCCGGGCAGGTGTGGTTCGCGGGCCCGGCCGCCCTGGCCGCCTTGCCCGTCACCGCCCTCACCCTGCTGGTCATCGGGCGAATCCTGTTCGCGCTGGACCCCTTCCGGGCCCGCCGCCACCTGGTCGCCCCCATGGTGATGGGCGCGATCTGGGGCGCCACGGCGTGGACCGGGCTGGCCATGTGGGCCAACGACCACGTCAGCCGCGCCATCACCAACCTGTTCGGCGACCGCTTCGCCGTCAATTGGAGCGCCGCCATCACCGCGCCCATCGACGAGGAGTACATCAAGGCCATCGGCATCGCCGTGGTCGCGCTGCTGTTCCGGGGCCGGCTGACCCGGCCCATGCACGGCCTGCTGCTCGGCGCGGCGGTCGGGCTGGGCGCGCAGATCGCCGAGGACTGCCTCTACAGCACCCAGACCGCGCTGTCCTCCCCGCAGGATCCGGTGGTGGACGTGATCCTGGTGGCGGTGCTGCGACTTTTCACCGCACTGACCTCACACTGGGCCATGTCGGCGCTGGCCGGTGTCGGCATCGTGCTGATGATCAGCCGTACCGACCGGTCGTGGGCCTGGCGGCTGGGCGTTTTCGCGCTGTTCTACGGGCTGGCCGTCACCATGCACGTCCTCTTCGACGCCCCGCGCCCGCCCGGTCCGCCGCTGCTGTCGACCTACCTGCCCATCCTCATCGACCTGGTCATCTTCGCCATCGCCTACGCCTGGGTGCTGACCACCGAGCGGCGCTGGTTCCGGGCGCTCATCGCCCGCCCGGCCGCCCGCGCCATCGGCACCGAGGCCGGGCTGGCGCCCCTGCTCACCTACCACCGCCGCCGCAAAGCCCGTGCCGCGCTGCGTCATTCGACCGGATGGTCGCGCAACCAGGCCCTGGCCTACGAGCGCGGGCTGCTGAACCGGGTCACGGATCTGGATTCGGTTGCGCCACAGCAAACTCCGCTGCCCCAGGGGTACGGGCCCGGGCCGGGCGGCATCCCCGGTGGCGCGGGTGCGCGTTCCGGCTGGTAGCGCAGTTTCTGCGTGCCGGTGACCAGTGCATAGTCAACTGGACGCTAGCGTGAGTCAGTATGAGTGAGGGTCGGACGCCGCCCATCGAGCCCGGGCGAGAGCGGGCGAAGGAGCTGTTGGAACGCAGACAGCAAGCGCTGTGCAACTATCTCGACGCGAGCGCTGATATCGCCACCACCCGCATTCGCGCCAATCTGACCGGCTGGCAACGCTGGCTGCAGCAGCTGCCCGGCTCCCCGGTCGCCCGCGCCACCGCCCGTCGCGACGCCCTGGTCCGCGAGCTGGCCGTGCACGGCGTCGGCGCCGAGGACCACCGCTGGGGCGTGCTGTCGGGCGCCTTCGTGCGCAGCCTCGGCGCGCCCTTCTGCCTCGAGGACACCCTCGCCGACCTGACCCTGCGCTACGGCGACGACGCCCCGCACTGGGCCCGCCGCCTGCCCGCCCTGGCCCGCGCCACCGAGGCGGCCCGGCCCATGGCCGCGGTCGGCGACCGCACCGTGGTCGCCGACCTCACCGAGGAGGTGCTGGCCCTCGCGCGCACCGCCCCCGACGAGGCCGCGCGGCAACGGCTGTCCGACCACCTGCCCGGCGTGCTGAGACCGGTGCCCTTCGACATCGGATCCCTGCGCCGCGCCGACCCGCTGGTCGAGGTGGTGTTCGACATCTACGCCGACACCATCAAGCTCGACAACATCACGGTGAATCCGGAACTGCGCGGCACCGGCCTGGGCACCGCGGTCCTGCAGCACCTGTGCCGCGCCGCCGACGCCCACCACCTCTACATCGTCGGCCAGCTGGTGCCGACCTTCCGCGACGACGACTCCGCGGTCCCCATCCTCGCCGCCTGGTGCCGCCACCACGGCTTCACGGTCAACGAACGCCTGGGCGGCCGTATCGCCCGCTCACCGATGAGCGTCCCCGACCCCGCCACCCCGGTGGCGGGCCCGGACAAGCGGTAGCAACCCCGGAAAACAGCAGCGCCGCATGCCGATCGACGGCATGCGGCGCTCGCGAACTGTGACTCAGGCGGGAAGGCCCATACCCGAGGCCAGCAGCGGCCACGAGTCGTGCAGGGCGGTCTCCCAGTACGGCCAGTAGTGGGTGCCCACCGGGTCGAACTGGTAGGTCGCCGGGATATTGATCGAGTCCAGCTTGTCCTTGAGGTTGTGGGTGCAGGCGTTGACGCCGCCCTCGATGATCATGCCCAGCGCCAGGTTGATGTCACCCTGCGGGCCGGGAGCGGACTTGGTGTAGTACTCGACGTCCTTCATCAACGGGATGCCGCTGCCGCTGGAGATGTAGAGCTGGGTGCCACGCAGCTTCTCGGCATTGATGACCGGGTCGTTGGCGGTCCACAGCGGGCTGTTGTCGGGACCGTACATGTTCTCGGTCTTGCCGCCCGCCCAGGTCTCCACGGCGAACTTGAGGAACTGCTTGCCCATCGGGTCGGCGATCTGCGCGCACCCGCTGTAGGCGGCCACCGACTTCCACAGACCGGGCTGGGCCTCGGCCAGCTGCAGCACCGAGGTGCCGGAGGTGGACAGGCCGGCCAGGGCATTGAGGCCGGTGGACCCGAGCGCGGCATCGAGCAGCGGCGGCAGTTCCTGGGTGAAGAACGTCGTCCACTTGTTGCGCCCGAGCTGCGGGTCGTCCTTGATCCAGTCGGTGTAGTAGCTGCCGCGGCCACCGATCGGCTGGATCACATTGACCTGCTTGTCGGCCAGGAAGCCGAGGGCATTGGTCTGGGCGTTCCAACTGGCGGTGCCCAGGCCGCCGTCGAGGCCGTTGAGCATGTACAGGTTCGGCGCGGCCTGCGACTCGTCGGCCGGACGCTGCACGTCCACGGGGATGTCCTGGCCCATGGCGGCGGAGTAGACCTTCAGATGCCAGGTCCGTCCATCCTTCTGGATGGAGCTGATGGCCGACGGCTTGTCCGGGTCGGCCGAGCCGGTGCCGGTGGCCAGGGCCACGGACAACGCGGCGGTGAGCGCGACGGCGGCGGTCCGCAGGGCGGTCCTATTACGTAGTGCAGAGAGCTTCATCGAACAGCTGATTCCAGTCCTCGGGCCACGCTCGGCCTCATCGTCGATCCGTGCCGGGGCCCCGGCCGATCCGGTTCCCCCGACACGCTATGTCTTGTGTCAAGGCAAAACTGTTACCTGACAAAACGTTTGCAGGGTAGCCCCAAATCGCCGGGTACGCCGTCGCGACAGTATTCGCCCAGCGTGCGACCATCGAGAGGTGACCGGCAAACCCGACGAGGAACAGCGGCTGCGCGATCTGGCGCGGCTGCGGCGCGTTCGGGACCGCATCGACCGCGAGTACGCGCAGCCGCTGGATGTCGAGGCCCTCGCCCGCGACGCGCACATCTCCGCCGGGCATCTGAGCCGGCAGTTCCGGGCCGCCTACGGCGAATCGGTGTACGCCTACCTGATGACGCGGCGCATAGAGCGGGCCATGGCGTTGCTGCGGCGCGGGGACCTGAGCGTCACCGAGATCTGCTTCGCGGTCGGCTGCTCCTCGCTGGGCACCTTCAGCACCCGCTTCACCGAGCTGGTCGGGGTGCCGCCCAGCGTGTACAAACAGCAGATGGCCGATGCCCCCGAGGGCATGCCCTCCTGCGTCGAGAAGCAGGTGACCCGACCGATCAGGAATCGAGAAGCCCAGGCAAGCGCTCCGCAACTAGCCTGATCGCCATGGATATCACCATTTCAGCGAGTTTCCTCCCGCACAATGACGCCGATGCCGCGCTGGCCTTCTACCGCGATGCGCTCGGCTTCGAACTCCGCAAGGATGTCGGCTACAACGGGCTGCGCTGGCTCACGGTCGGCCCGGCCGATCAGCCCGGGACCTCCATCGTGCTGCACCCGCCGGCCGTGGATCCGGGCATCACCGAGGACGAGCGCAAGCTCATCGTGGAGATGATGGCCAAGGGCACCTACGGCGGCATCCTGCTGGCCTCCGCGGACGTCGATGCCGCCTTCGAGAAGCTGCAGGCCAGCGACGCGGTCGAGATCGTCCAGGAGCCGACCGATCAGCCCTACGGCGTGCGTGACTTCGCCGTGCGCGACCCCGCGGGCAATCTGGTTCGTATCCAGCAGGCTTCCTGACCCGCTCTTCCGCCCCACCGGTACGCCCGCACAGATGGAGACACGCATGGCCCCGAGCAAGTCCCCGCAGCCCGCCCTGCCCGCCGCCGACGCCCACGACCTGATCCGGGTGGTCGGCGCGCGGGTGAACAACCTCAAGGACGTCTCCGTCGATCTGCCCAAGCGCCGGCTCACGGTGTTCACGGGCGTATCCGGTTCGGGCAAGAGCTCGCTGGTCTTCGACACCATCGCCGCCGAATCCCAGCGGCTGATCAACGAGACCTACAGCGCCTTCGTGCAGGGGTTCATGCCGACGCTGGCCCGTCCCGAGGTGGACGTGCTCGACGGCCTGACCACCGCCATCAGCGTGGATCAGCAACGCATGGGCGGGGATCCGCGCTCCACCGTCGGCACCGCCACCGACGCCAATGCCATGCTGCGCATCCTGTTCAGCCGCCTCGGGCAGCCGCATATCGGCTCGCCGCAGGCCTTCTCGTTCAATGTCGCCTCCATCAGCGGTGCGGGCGCGGTGACCGTGGAGAAGGGCGGCAAGCAGGTCAAGGAGCGGCGCAGCTTCTCGGTGACCGGCGGCATGTGCCCGCGCTGTGAGGGGCGCGGCGCGGTCAACGACATCGATCTGACCCAGCTCTACGACGACGGCAAGTCGCTGAACGAAGGCCCGTTCACCATTCCCGGCTACAGCATGGACGGCTGGTACGGGCGGATCTTCATCGGCAGCGGCTACTTCGACCCGGACAAGCCGATCAAGAAGTACAACAAGCGCGAGCTCGCCGACCTGCTCTACCGGGAACCGACCAAGATCAAGGTCGAGGGCATCAACCTGACCTACGAGGGCCTGATCCCCAAGATCCGAAAGTCCATGCTGTCCAAGGACATCGACTCGCTGCAGCCGCACGTGCGCGCGTTCGTCGAGCGCGCGGTCACCTTCCAGATCTGCCCCGACTGCGACGGCACCCGGCTCAGCGAACTGGCCCGGTCCTCGAAGATCCGCGAGATCAGCATCGCCGACGCCTGCGCCATGCAGATCAGCGATCTGGCCGACTGGGTGCGCGAGCTGAACGAGCCGTCGGTCGCGCCGCTGCTGGAATCGCTGCAGCAGGTGCTGGACTCGTTCGTCGAGATCGGGCTGGGCTATCTGAGCCTGGACCGTGCCTCGGGCACGCTGTCGGGCGGTGAGGCGCAGCGCGTCAAGATGATTCGGCATCTGGGTTCGGCGCTCACCGATGTCACCTATGTCTTCGACGAGCCGACCGTCGGCCTGCACCCGCACGACATCCAGCGCATGAACGATCTGCTGCTGCGGTTGCGGGACAAGGGCAATACCGTGCTGGTGGTCGAGCACAAGCCCGAGACCATCACCATCGCCGACCACATCGTGGACATCGGCCCCGGCGCGGGTTCCGGCGGCGGCGAGATCTGCTTCGAGGGCACCGTCGACGGGCTGCGCAGCAGCGGCACCATCACCGGACGCCACTTCGACGACCGGGCCGCGCTCAAGGATGCGGTCCGGAAGTCCAAGGCGGCGTTGGAGATCCGCGGCGCGACGGCCAACAACCTGCAGAAGGTGGATGTCGACATCCCGCTGGGCGTGCTGGTGGTCATCACCGGTGTCGCGGGCTCGGGCAAGAGCTCGCTGGTGCACGGGTCGATTCCGGCCGGTGAGGGCGTGGTGTCCATCGACCAGGGCGCGATCAAGGGTTCGCGGCGCAGCAATCCGGCCACCTACACCGGCCTGCTCGAGCCGATCCGCAAGGCGTTCGCCAGGGCCAATGGCGTGAAACCCGCTCTGTTCAGCGCGAATTCGGAGGGTGCGTGCCCGACCTGCAACGGCGCGGGCGTGATCTACACCGACCTGGCCATGATGGCCGGCGTGGCCACCGTGTGTGAGGAGTGCGAGGGCAAGCGTTTCCAGGCGGCGGTGCTCGAATACCAGCTCGGCGGGAGGGATATCAGCGAGGTGCTGGCCATGCCGATCAGCGAGGCGCTCGGGTTCTTCGCGGACGGGGAGGCGAAAATCCCTGCCGCGCACAAGATCCTGCAGCACCTCCACGATGTCGGCCTCGGCTACCTGAGCCTGGGGCAGCCGCTGACCACGCTGTCCGGCGGTGAGCGGCAGCGGCTGAAGCTGGCCACCCACATGGGGGACAAGGGCGGCGTGTACGTGCTCGACGAGCCCACCACCGGTCTGCACCTGGCCGATGTCGAGCATCTGCTCGGATTGCTGGACCGCCTGGTGGATTCCGGCAAATCGGTCATAGTCATCGAGCATCACCAGGCCGTCATGGCGCATGCCGACTGGATCGTCGATTTGGGACCGGGTGCGGGTCACGACGGCGGCCGGATCGTCTTCGAGGGCACCCCCGCCGATCTGGTGGCCGCTCGCTCGACGCTGACCGGTCAGCACCTCGCCGCATACGTGGGTGTCTGAGAACTACCCGAACCCCGCCGGGAATATCGGCGGCCGTCGGCGGTTGATCCCGGCTGTCGACGGAAGGGAGCGATTGCGGTGAACGGGTTTTCGGCCGAGGGGCTGAAGAAGGTGAGCGAGGTGCTCGACGGGTACGTCGAGCGGGACGAGGTGGCCGGCGCGGTGGCCGCGATCTACCGGCACGGCGAACTGGTGCAGGTGGACACGGTGGGCTGGCGGGATCGGGCGGCCGGGCAGCCGATGCGGCGCGACACCCTCTTCCGCATCGCCTCCATGACCAAGCCGATCACCGCGGTAGCGGCGCTGACCCTGGTGGACGAGGGCCGCATCGCGCTGTCGGATCCGGTGGACGCCTGGCTGCCGGAACTGGCCGGCCGCACCGTCATGCGCGACCCGGACGGCTCGCCCGCGGACGTGGTGCCCGCCGAGCGCCCGATCACGGTGGAGGATCTGCTCACCTACCGGCTGGGCCTGGGCTGGGGCCGCTCCAGCCTCGCACCGCAATTGTTCGCGCTCACCGCCGATCCCATCGCGAGCGCCATCGGCGTCGCGAACGCCGAACGGCTGGCACCGGACGAGTGGCTGCGCCGGGTCGGCGAGCTGCCGCTCATCGCGCAGCCCGGCACGGTGTGGCGCTATCACACCGCCTCCGACATCCTCGGCATCCTGATCAGCCGGGTGACCGGGCAGCCGCTGGAAACCGTGCTGCGCGAACGGGTCCTGACGCCGCTGGGCATGGCGGACACCGGATTCACGGTGCCCGAATCGGAGCGCGACCGCCTGAGCGTGCTGTACGGCCCCGACCGCACCGAACTCGACCGGCCCGCCACCACCGCGTGGGGCGAGGAGCCGCTGTTCCCCTCCGGCGGCGCGGGCCTGGTGTCCACCGTGGACGATTACGCGCGCTTCGCCCGCATGCTGCTCAATGGCGGTGAGCTGGACGGGGTCCGGATCCTGTCGGCCGAAACGGTTGCCGCGCTGAGCCGGGACCACCTCACCCCCGAACAGCACGCGGCCGCCCCCTTCAATCCGCCGCTGGGCCAGGCCATCTGGGCCGATCAGGGGTTCGGCTACGGCGTGAAGATGCAGACCGAACCCGGCAGAGGTATCCCGAGCGTCGGCACCCTGTCCTGGCCGGGCGGCCTGGGCACCGCCTGGTACGCGGACCCCGAAAAGGATCTGGTGACACTGCTTTTCGTGCAGTCCGCCAACATCATCATCGCCGCCGAGTGGCGCAGCCCGCTCGGCGACGACTTCCTGACCGGGGTCTACGGGGCCTTGGTCGGCTAGTGCTGCGTTTCCTGAAGCTGATAGATAAAACGGCGGCGTCGAGCAGGCCAGCGCCAACCTTCTCCGCGCCGGCCAGGCGGGTCCACAGCCCGCGTCGGCGTCTCAGAGAGTCGATGGCCTCGTGGTCCCTCTCAACGATGGAGTGCGTGCAGGAGTTCTCTGCTCGTCTCGACGCAACGCCGAGTGGCCTGGCTGCAGATGCGACAGTGTTCGTGCCGCTCGGCGAAGTTGCCGCAGAACTGACTGCTGCGCTCGCACGCCAGCAGGCACGCTTCGAGCTGTGCACTGAGCACAGCGGTATCCGGCCCGGTGTGCCGGGTCAGCAGTCTGCGCGTGGCCGCCACGACGTCCGCGCAGTCCAGATCGGCCGAGATCATCGGCCCCATGGTCGGTTCGGACAACATTCCTGCCGCACACGCCGTGACAGCCTCCTCGCATTCCAGCAGGGCATCCACGCCGCAGGCGAGTTGCTGACTGGTGAGACTGCTCTTGATGTTCAGGCTTTCGACAAGCTCATGGGTTTGGGACATGATGGCCTCTTACCTCGGAACCTTCACGGGTCATGTTTCATTCTTCGCCCGCGACCGGGCGTCGCATAGAGTCATTCGGACCCCTTCGGCAACGCCGGTATCTGCCGCTGAGCAGCAGTCCGGACCTGTGGGTGCAGGAGACAGCCCACTTGGCGAGGTCTGCGGCGGACTTCTCGGTCCGATTCGATGTGCAGGCCCCCGGCGGGCCAGCGTTCCCGCCGGCAGGCCCAGAGGATCCGGCGGCTGGCCCAGCGATTGGATTACCGGGCCCAGACCAGGCCGCGTGCCTCGAATTCCAGGATTCCTCGGCGCGAGAAACGCTGCGGATTCGACGGTCGGGGACCCGCCTGCGAAGGATCATCATGAGCCAATTCCCGCACTCTGCAACAGAATTCACGCTGACGCCAACCCCAGAGGCTCAGCCCAGCAAGGTCCTTGTCGTCGAGAGCAACCCGGCGACGGCAGAGATTGCGGTACTCGTGCCGGCCAACGCCGGCCATGAGGTGATTTCCGACAGGTCGAACAGGCCGTCGCCGGTGCGGGCGTCGTGCGCGAGCAATCGCTGCAGGTGGTGGTGCCGTAAGCGAGGAAGGCTGCCTGCTGGGGAACTCTCCTCCAGGTCCATCGCGCCCCGGCCGCCGGAACAGGTCAGGATTCGACCCTCTGCTGCAAACCGGTCAGTGTGCTGTCCACCAATCCTTTGATGACTCTGCTGCGGATGAAGCCGGGCAGCGGCAGGTTGTGATGAATGGTCAGCTGATAGGTGACGGAGGTGGTGTCCGGAGTGATTTCGTCGAGTTTGTAGCGGCCTTCCTGACCGGTCTGCCACCGCCCCTGCACCATGGACCAACTCATGCCGTCATCTCGGTGACGGTACCTGAGGATGTAGCTGTCGGTGCCGACCGGCGCGGATGCCGTGAACCGGGCGGTCACCGGCAATCCGGTCCGCTCGTCCACCTCCAGTACCTCCGCTCGGCGGATCTCGGGGATCCATTCCGGCTGGCTGTTCAGGTCGCGGATCGTCGCGAGCACGGTCGCCGGCGGGGCCTGGACCCGCACGGTCCTGGTGGCGCTATCGGTCGGCATGGTCACCGTCCCCGTAGTAGCCGAGTTGAAGCAGTGTGGTGATCTCACTGATCAGCGGCATCCGCGGATTGGTGCGATTGCTCAGGTCCTGGAATGCGGTCATCGCCAATTCCGGTAGGGCCATGAGGAATTCGTCCTCGGGAATGCCGATCTCCCGGAGTGCCCGTGGCATCTCGAGCCGGTCGAGCAGGTCTTGCACACCTTGGAAGAGCCGGCGGCGGCTCTCTCCGGGTTCGCGCCCGCCGAAGACGATCCGCCCGAGTTCGGCGTACTTCTCGGGGGCGACATAGGCCGAGTAGCCGGGAGCGGGCATGAACTTCGTCGGCAGGCCGGCGTTGTAGCGCAGGGTGTGCGGCAGGAAGACGCCGTTCACCCGGCCGTGGGCGATGCCGAACCGGACGCCGACAGCATGGGCGAGAGCATGGTTGGTGCCGACGAAGGCATTGGAGAACGCCAGGCCGGCCAGCGTCGCGGCATTGGCCATATCGGTGCGGGCGGGCAGATCCCGGGGATCGTCGTAGGCTCGGGGAAGCGCCTCGAAGATCAGCCGCGCCGCCTGCACACAGAAGGCATCGGTATAGGGCGAGGCGAAGACCGAGGCCAGGGCCTCGAGGGCGTGGGTGAGGGCGTCGATACCGGTGTCGGCGGTCAGGGTCTGCGGCATGGAGACGGTGAGCAGCGGATCCACGATCGCCATATCGGGCACCAGGGAATAGTCGACCAGTGTTTCCTTCCGGTCTTCCAAGGTCAGCACCGCCGCGGGGGAGACCTCCGATCCGGTGCCCGCGGTGGTCGGCACCGCCACCAGCCGCACCGTGTGCGGATCCTGGGGGTAGTCGGCCATACGCTTGCGCGGATCGAGGAACGGCAAAATGAGTTCGGACAGATCCTTCTCGGGGTGCTCGTAGAACAGGCGGATCGCCTTGGCCGCGTCGATCACCGATCCGCCGCCCGCGGCGATGAGCACGTCGGGTTGGTATGCCTCGAGCAACTCGACGCCGCGCCGGATGGTGGCCTCGCCCGGCTCCGGCTCTACCTCGCTGAAGATCTTGATGTGCCGGGCGCGCAGTTTGCTGCGGAATTCATCCACCACGCCGCGCTGTTCGCTCGGCGCGTCGGTGATGATGACGACGCTATCGCAGTCGAGATCCCGCAGGTTCTCGAGCGCCCCCGCATTGAAGAACGTGTTCGACGGGACCCGGAACCACTGGGGCGGGCTGCGCCGATGCGATACCGTCTTGATGTTGAGCAACTGTTCGTAGTTGACGTTCTCGGTGGTGCTCGAACCGCCCCAGGTGCCACAGCCGAGGGAGAAGGTCGGGGTGAGGTTGTTGTAGATGCCGCCGAGAGCCCCGACCGCGGTGGGCGCGTTGACCAGGATCCGCCCGGTGCGCACGGCCAGGCTGTAGGCGTCGACGACGGCTTTGTCGTTGGCGTAGATCGCGGAGGTGTGCCCGAGGCCGCCGTGCTCGGTAACGAGGACCGCGGCATCAATGCCGTGCTGGACGTCGCGGGCGCGCACGAGCCCGAGAACCGGCATCAGCTTCTCGCGCACCAGCGGATGTGTGTCGAGCCGGTCGAGCTCAGCCGGCAACGGCGCGAGGAGAATCTTGACCGACGGATCCACGCCGAATCCGGCCCGGGCGGCCAGGTCGGGTGCCTGGCGGCCGAGAGCCTCGAGGTTGGCCGTGTCGCCGCAGCCGAACGCGAATTCCGCGAGGGCATCGGACTGCTCCTCGGTGAGCAGGTGCGCGCCCATCCGCTCGAATTCGGCGACGGTGGCGTCGTAGATCGCGTCGTCGACGATGCAGGTCTGCTCGGCGGGGCAGATCACCGATGCGTCGAAAGTCTTCGAGATCAAAATATCGACGACGGCGGCCTTGATGTCGGCCGTACGATGCAGGTAGATGGGCGCGTTGCCGGGACCGACACTCAGCGTGGGCTTTCCGGCCGCGTTGGCCAGGTCGACGATCTTGCGACCACCGGTCACCCAGATGAAGTCGACCCCCGGATGCCTGAACAGATAGTGGGTCACCTCATGGGCGGCGTCGGGAATCACCTGCAACGCGCCTGTCGGTAAACCCACCGCCTCCCCCGCTCGCCGAAGGATCTCGACAGTGCGTTCACACGACCGCACGGCGACGGGCGACGGCCGGAAGAGGATCGCGTTGCGCGTCTTGGCGGCCACGATCGCCTTGTACAGCACGGTGGACGTCGGATTGGTAACCGGGGTGATGGCCAACACCACTCCGATCGGATCGGCGATGCGAACGATGCTGCGCTCGACGTCCTCCTCGATAACGCCCACGGACTTCTTATCGCGCAGATAGTCGTAGAGGAACTCGGTGGCGACGTAGTTCTTGACGACCTTGTCCTCGAACACGCCGAAACCGGTCTCCTCGATGGCCACCCGTGCCAGCTCGGCCGCCGCCCTGATCCCGGCGCGGGCCATCGCCTCGACGATCGCATCGACCTGCTGTTGATCGAGTTCGCGAAACGCCTTCGCCGCGGCACTCGCCGTGTCGACCATTGCGTTCACCTCGGCGAACCGGGCCGGGCCGGAATCGGTCGCAGCGGTGTCGGCAGTAGCTGCGTCACTGCTGCGATCGACGGCCCGAGCTTCGGTACCGATCCGGATATCGGTCATGAGATCTTCTTGATCGGAGATTCTCGGTTTCGAAGGCACTCATCGGTGACAGTACTCGCGCTGTCCGGCGTTCACTGAGGTCTTTGTGCCCTGCCATCGGCCCTGTTCGGCCTTCGACAGGCCGGGTGCCGGACCTGCCGGGCCGGATGCGGCCGATGGGCTCTGCGGTGCTTGTCCGCGACAGCAAACACGCCGGAAATCCTGACCAGCAACCGATCAAGGAACGGCTTCGATGCTCAACAGCTATAGAGGTAGCCGGGGTCGATTTTCAGGTGCTCTCGCGCGTCAGCCCGGGGGTGCAGCTGCTCGAGGACGCCAACCTCGCCGGCAGCATCTGCCGCGAGGTCAACGACTGGCTCGCCGATGTCGTGTCGAAGCACCCGTTGTTGTTCGCGGGATTCGCCATGCTTCCAACCCAGTCACCGGAACTCGCGGCCGACGGGCGGCCCGCCTTCTTACCACGGGGCAGCAGCGGCACCAGCCGCGCCCATTGGGCGTCGGTCAGGTCCGCGCGCCCCGTCACCGCGACGCTGGCCACGAGGTCCCCGGTGTGAAGTTGGATCTTGGTCGATCAACCCTCTACCGGAGACCTCACCCATTTACCAACGCGGACAATCTTTTCCAGCTCACACGTGGAGGAGTGCCGCTTCACAGCACCCCTCCACACCACCCCTTTCAAAACACGGCCTACCGAACCGGGTGCTGGGACAGGGCCCGGCCTGGCCGGTTTGCCTGGGGGACCGCGCGTCCGCCATGCCCAGCCCGTTGGGCACAGCTATCGAGTCTGCTGCTCGTTCCATGCGCACGCCGCCGGCGCCCGCCGCGACGGCCACGCCCAGCCCGAGCCGCCCGGCGGGGTGCTGCCCGCCCTGTGCCCACGAGGCAGCAACGGCTCCTACCGGAGACCTCCCTTCGTCAGATCACCGACACGCCAACGCAGGCAACACTTTCCGAAACACCCAGCTGTGGGGCGCCGCTCAGCGGCGCCCACAGCTCAGACCACTTTCAAAACACTGACTAGTACACCGTCCCCATCGCCGAGCGCACCTCGTCGAGGGTGCGTTCGGCGATCTCGTTGGCGCGCCGATTGCCCTCGCGCACAATGCCGCTCGCGAAATCCGGGTCCGCGGCCAGCTCCGCGCGCCGGGCCCGATGACCCGCGAAGAAGTCGTTCACCGCGTCGGTGGCCAGCTTCTTCAGCGCCGCGCCGCCGCCGTCGCCGAGCTTGTCCGCCAGCGTCTGCTCATCGGTGCCCAGGCACAGTGCGGCCGTGGTGAGCAGCGCCGAGACGCCGGGCCGGGCATCGGGATCGAAGGTGATGCGCCGGTCGGAATCGGTTGCGGTGCGGCGGATGAGCGCCGCGGTCTCATCCGCGGTCATGGACAGCGAGATGGCATTGCCGTAGCTCTTGGACATCTTGCGGCCGTCCAGACCCGGGATCTCCGGGGTCGAGGTGAGCAGCGCCTGCGGTTCCGGGAACACCCGGCCGTAGCGCTCGTTGAAGCGTCGCGCGATGACCCGGGTGACCTCCAGGTGCGGCAGCTGGTCCTTGCCCACCGGCACCAGATTGCCCTTGCAGAACAGGATGTCGGCGGCCTGATGCACCGGATAGGTGAGCAGCAGCCCGCTCAGCGCCCGCTCCGAGGCGGCCAGTTCCGCCTTCACGGTCGGATTGCGGTGCAGCTCCGACTCGGTGACCAGACTCAGGAACGGCAGCATGAGCTGATTGAGGGCCGGCACCGAGGAATGGGTGAACACGGTCGCCCGGCTCATGTCGATCCCGGCGGCGGCGTAGTCCAGCACCGCACTGTAGACGTTCTCGCGGACCTGGCCGAGGCTGTCGCGGTCGGTGATGACCTGATAGTCGGCCACGATCACCCACAGGTCCACGCCCAGTTCCTGCAACCGCACCCGTTCCCGGACGGTGCCGAAGTAGTGGCCCAGATGCAGTCTGCCCGTGGGCCGTTCACCGGTGAGGACGCGGAAGCGGCCGGGATGCGCGGCCACCTCGGCGGCCAGCTCGTCGCTGCGCTCGCGGGACGCGGCGAAGGAATCCGAAGGGGTGGTCACGTACAACTCCTGAAAGTTCATGGAGGGCTGCACGAGCTGGGTGTTCCGGTCGGGAATCACGGGCCGCGTACAGCCCGTGGTCATGGTTCATCGGGCTGCTAGTGCAGCCAGCGCCATGCCTGCCGAGTGGGAATCACCTGTCCACCTTAACAAGCCGCGGCCGCGATCGCCGGTCAGGGGTGCGCCGACACCACCCGCGGCATCGGCGCGACCGAACCCGGGCACGGCGCCGGGCACAGATGCCCGGCCAGCGCGGTGTGCGGACTGCGGTGGCGCAGCGACCCGGCCAGGGCGACCGCCTCCATCGCGATCACGATCAGGCCGTAGCCGTAGGTCGTGGCGGCCAGGCCGAACCGCTGCACGCACAGCCCCGCAATGACCGCGGGCACACTGAGCGACAGGTAGGAGACCACATAGATCGCGGTCACCACCTCCGCCCGCGTCTCGGCCGGTGACAGGCCGGTCAGCATGCGCAGCGCACCCGAGAACGACGGCCCGAAGCCGATCCCGGCCACCACACTGGCCGCGAAGAACAGCCACACCGACTCCGTCGCCGCGCCCAGCAGCGCCAGCGAGACTCCGGAGATGAGCAGGATCGGCCCGCGCAGCAGCGCCTGATCAATGGTCCAGTCGCGTGCCAGCAGTGCGGTCACCGCCGAGGTGCCCTGCAACGCGACCACCACCAGGCCACCGGCCAGCGGTGTGCCGACGTGGAAGTGCACCTTCATGAGCGCGCCGCCCAGCGCCAGATAGAGCCCGCCCAGCGCCCACGTGGCCGCGATCGACGGCACCAGGGTGAGGAAGGCCACCCGGACCTCTTGCGGCACCGACACTTTGGGCTTCAGTGACGCCAGGCCCCGCCCGTCGGGCGCGACCGTCTCCGGAATCAGCAGCACGCCGATCACGATGACGGTGAACGCCGCCGCGAGCAGCCAATACACCAGCCGGGTCGGCGCGGGCGCGTAGGCCACCAGCAGCCCGGAACTGATCGCGCCCACCGCGAGCCCGCCGCCGGCCGCCACATTCGTCATGAGCGCGCCCAGCCGCGATTCCGCGGGCTGCAGATCGATGAGCGTGGCCGTGATCGCACCGGTGGCCAGTCCGGTCGCGATGCCCTGCACGATGCGGGCGGTGAAAAGCCAAGTCACCGACTGCGCTTCGGCGAAGGCCAGTGTCCCTGCCAGCTCGACCAACACCGCCGCGATGAGCACCGGCCGCCGCCCGATGTGGTCGGACAGCGAGCCCGCGAACAGCAGAGTCACCAGCAGCGCAATGGCATTCGCGGCATACACACCCGTCGACACCAGCGACGAGTAGTGCCACATCTGCTGATATACCGGATACATCGGCGACGGGGCCGCCGACGCGAACAGCAGCAGCCCCAGCGCGATCGACAGCAGCCAGAACGCCGCGGAGTTCGAGATCCGGTAGCGCGCGGGGGTTTCGACGCGCACGGCGTCGGCGGGAATGTTCTGCATGGTTCCTCGGGGCGGATCGTCGTGTACGTGCCGTTCGAGTGTGACCCATCGGGGCACGGGAGTTCGACCCGTCATGCTGACCGGGTGCGCTGTCAGTGCGCTGGCAATCCGATACCAGGGCCCTGCCAGCGGATTCGGCGATGCTGACGGTGTTCGCCTCTCCCGTAACGAAGGTCGTCGAGTCAATGAACAGCGAAGAACACCGGCGCGCGGGCCGGCGGGAATGGAGCGCGCTCGCCGTGCTCGTCCTGCCGCTGCTGCTGGTCTCCATGGACGTCTCGGTACTGTATTTCGCGGTGCCCTTCATCGTGCGCGACCTGGATCCCAGTGCCACCCAGCAGCTGTGGATCTTCGACATCTACGGCTTCGTGCTGGCCGGGCTGCTGCTCACCATGGGCGCGCTCGGCGACCGCATCGGCCGGCGGCGGTTGCTGCTGATCGGCGCGGCCGGCTTCAGCGTGGCCTCCTTCGCGGCGGCCTACGCGCCGAATGCCGAGGCGCTCATCGCCGCCCGTGCCGTGCTCGGCATCGCGGGCGCCACCCTCATGCCGTCCACGCTGGCGCTGATCCGCAACATCTTCCTCCACGACGCCGACCGCACCAAGGCGATGGCGGTGTGGGCGGGCGTGATGAGCAGCGGCGTGGCCATCGGCCCGGTGCTCAGTGGCGCACTGCTGCAGTACTTCTGGTGGGGTTCGGTGTTCCTGATCAATATCCCCGCCATGGCGCTGCTGCTGGTGCTGGCCCCGGCGATGCTGCCGGAATTCCGTGGGGCGCGGGCGGAACGATTCGACTGGATCAGCGCGGTGCTGTCGCTGGCGGCGGTCATGCCGATCATCTTCGGGCTCAAGGAATGGGCCGCCAATGGATTCACGGTGTGGCGGTTGGTGATCCTGCTGGCCGGGCTGGCGGTGGGCGCGGTGTTCGTGATCCGGCAGCGGCGGGTGCCGGACTCGGTGCTCGACGCCGCGCTGTTCACCCGGCGTACTTACACGGTGTCGGTGTCGGCGCAGTTGCTGGGCATGTTCGCCCTGGTCGGCAATGCGGTGTTCGTGACCCAGTACCTGCAGTCGGTGCTCGGCATGAGCCCGTTCGTGTCGGCGCTGTGGAGCCTGGCTCCGGCCGTGGTGGTGGGCGGCGCGGCCCCGCTGGCGGCGGCGCTGGCCCCGAAGCTGGGGGCGGGCCCGGTGGTGGCGGCCGGATTCCTCATCGCCGCTTCGGGTTTCGTGGTGATGGCGCTGGCCGGGGTGCACTCGCTGGTGCTGGTGCTGCTGGCGGCCGCCCTGCTGGGCGCGGGACTGGTGGTGGTGATGACCCTGGTCACCGATCTGGCCATCGGCGCGGTCGCGCCGGAACGGGCGGGCGCGGCCTCCGCGGTGCTCGAGACCGGCGGCGAATTCGGCGGTGCGCTCGGCATCGCCGTGCTCGGCAGCATCGGCGCGGCGGTGTACGGGAGCAAGGTCGATCGCGCCCTGCCCGCGGATCTGCCCCCGGCCGCCGCGCACACCATTCACGAAACCCTCGGCGGCGCTGTCGGTGTCAGTGCCGGGCTGCCCGGCGGGGACGCCATCCTCTCGGCGGCCCGCGCCGCCTTCACCTCGGGTATGAACACCATGGCAGTCCTCGGCGCGATCGTCATGGCGGTGGCCGCTCTCGGCTGCGGCCTGCTGCTCCGCACCGACCGGCCCGCCGCCGAACCCAGCCCCGCGGACGACGCTCTGGTCTGATCGGCCTTCAATCTTCGGTGGCACCGTCACCGCCCCGGCCTGGAAGGCCAAGCCGACCTGGTGCCAGGTCTCCACCGAGGACCGCATGATCAACCCGGACAACGAGCGCCGCCTGGCCGAGCGGCTGGGCCCGCGCCGGACCGCCGAGCTGCCGTCGAGCCACGCCTCGCAGCCGGTCGCCATCGCCGACCTGATCGATGTCGCGGTGACCGATCTCGGCTACCGGTAGCACGCTGCGGATTCGCGGCGCATCCTGGATTGGGGGTGCGCCGCGGAGTTCTTGACTTTCCCCTCCCGGCCGCCCATGGTGGAAACGTTAGCAAAGCTAATTGATGGGGAGAAAACCCGACGCCCGAACGAATTCGTGGCGTCGTAATCGCCGGAGACCAGGGAGGCCATTGATGGTCGAGGACGCCGTTCGGGCGGAGCTTACCCAGCGATTCGCGGATCGGCTCGCGCATGCCGAGATCGCGAAGCGGTTCGAGGAACTGATGGCCGATGATCAGGTGCGGTCGCTGGTCCCGTTACCCGAGGTCGCGGCCGCGGCTCAGCAGTCCGGGCAGGGGCTGGCCGGTGTGGCGGCGGTGCTCTTCGGCGGATACGCCGACCGGCCCGCCATCGCCGAGCGGGCCACCGAGATCGTGGTCGGCGCCGACGGGCGGCGCACCCGGCGGCTGCTGCCCGCGTACCGGACCACGAGCTATGGCGAGCTGTGGGTGCGTTCCGGGGATATCGCGGCCGCCTGGCACGCGGACCCGCGACACCCCCTGCGCGTGGGGGACTTCCTGTGCATCCTGGGCTTCGCCAGCGGCGACTTCACCGCCGTCGAGCTGGCCGGCATCCGGCTGGGCCTGGTGAGCGTGCCACTGCAATCGGGTTCACCTGCCGCGCAATGGCATTCGATCATCACCGAGACCGGCGCCCGGGTGCTGGCGGTGAGCCTGGAGCTGCTCGCGCCCGCGCTCGACTGCGTGCTCGGCGGCACGCCGGTGGAATCGATCGTGGTCTTCGACTTCGAACCCGGCGACGACCACCACGCCGAGACCTACGCTGCCGCGCAGCGCCGCATCGCGGAGTCGGGAGCCGAGATCAGCCTGGAATCGCTTGCGGCCGTGTCGGACCGGGGCCGGGACCTGCCCGCGGTACCGCTGCACGTGCCCGCCGACGACGACGAGCTCGCCCTGCTCATCTACACCTCCGGCAGCACCGGGACCCCCAAGGGAGCGATCTACCCGCAGCGGCTGGCGACCGGTATGTGGCTGGGGCCCACGGTCATTCCGGCCCCGGTCATCAATTTCTGCTATATGCCCCTGAGTCACGTCGCCGGCCGGATGGTGCTGAGCGGCACCTTCGCGCGCGGCGGAACCGCGTATTTCGCGGCGGCCAGCGATATGTCGACCCTGTTCGAGGATTTCGGCCTGGCCCGCCCCACCGAGGCGTTCTTCGTCCCGCGCGTGTGCGACATGGTGTTCCAGCGCTATCAGAGCGACGTGCAGCGCCGCATCGCCGCGGGCGCGGCCCCCGCCGAGGCCGACGAGGCCGCGAAAGCCGCACTGCGACAGGACTTCCTGGGCGGCCGCCTGCTCCGGGTCATGGTCGGCAGCGCGCCCATCTCCGCGGACATGAAGGAGTTCATGAACTCGGTGCTGGGCCAGCCGCTCGTCGACGGCTACGGCTCCACCGAGGCGGGCGGCGGTCTGCTCATCGACAATGAGATCCGCCGGCCGCCGGTCATCGACTACAAGCTGGCCGATGTGCCCGAGCTCGGCTACTTCGCCACCGACAAGCCGTACCCGCGCGGCGAGTTCCTGGTGAAGTCGACGCAGCAGATCCCGGGCTACTTCAAGCGTCCCGAGGTGACCGCCGAGATCTTCGACGAGGACGGCTACTACCGCACCGGCGATATCGTCGCCGAGGTCCGGCCCGACCATCTGGTGTACGTCGACCGCCGCAACAATGTGCTCAAGCTGTCGCAGGGCGAGTTCGTGGCCGTGGCCAAGCTGGAGGCCGTCTTCGCCACCAGCCCGCTGATCGCCCAGATCTTCGTGCACGGGTCCAGCGAGCGCTCGCACCTGCTGGCCGTCATCGTGCCCTCGGCGGCCGCCCTCGCGCTCGAACCCGCCGAGATGACCGCGGCCATCACCGAATCCATGCAGCAGATCGCCAAGGACGCCGAGCTGGAGTCCTACGAGATCCCGCGCGAGTTCCTGATCGAGACCGAGCCCTTCACCCAGGACAACGGCCTGCTGTCCGGCATCGGAAAACTGTTGCGGCCCAAGCTCAGGCAGCGCTACGGCGACCGGCTCGAGGAGCTGTACCGCGCGCAGGCGCGGCAGCAGGAGGACGAGCTGCTCGCGCTGCGCCGCGAGGCCGCCGGCCGGCCGGTGCTCGAGACGGTGTGCCGGGCCGCCCGCGCCGTCCTCGGCGGCGGCGAGCCACAGGCGGATGCGCACTTCACCGATCTGGGCGGGGATTCGCTGTCGGCGCTGTCGTTCTCGACGCTGTTGCGCGAGATCTTCGATGTCGAGGTGCCGGTGGGTGTGATCGTCAGCCCCGCCAGCGACCTGGCCGGGCTCGCCGCCCGCATCGAGGCCGAACGGTCCGGCGCCGGCGGTCGTCCCACCGCGTCGACCGTGCACGGCGGCGGCGAGATTCGCGCCGCCGACCTTACCCTCGACAAGTTCGTCGACGCGGCGACCCTGGCGGCCGCGCCCGGTCTGCCGCTCGCGCCGCAGCCGCCGCGTACGGTGCTGCTCACCGGCGCCAACGGTTACCTCGGCCGGTTCCTGTGCCTGGAATGGCTGCAGCGCCTGGACGACACCGACGGCACCCTCGTCTGCATCATTCGCGGCCGCGACGCCGAATCGGCGCGCCGGCGGCTGGACGAGGTGTTCGACAGCGGCGATCCCGAGCTGTTGCGGCGCTACCGGGAGCTGGCCGGGCGTCGCCTGCGCGTGCTGGCCGGCGATATCGGCGCACCGAATCTCGGTCTGGACCAAGCGGTTTGGCAGGAGCTCGCCGAGACCGTCGACTTCATTGTGCACCCGGCCGCGCTGGTCAATCACGTGCTGCCCTACGACCAGCTGTTCGGTCCCAATGTGGTCGGCACCGCCGAGGTGATCCGCCTGGCGCTCACCGCGACCCGCAAACCGGTCACCTACCTGTCCACGGTCGGTGTCGCCGATCAGATCGACCCCGCCGTGTTCACCGAGGACGGCGACATCCGCGAGATCAGCGCCGTGCGCACGGTGGGCGACGGGTACGCCAACGGCTACGGCAACAGCAAGTGGGCCGGTGAGGTGCTGCTGCGCGAGGCGCACGACCTGTGCGGGCTGCCGGTGGCGGTCTTCCGCTCCGACATGATCCTGGCGCACAGCGTGTTCGCCGGGCAGTTCAACCTGCCCGACATGTTCACTCGCCTGCTGCTCAGCGTGCTCGCCACCGGTCTGGCCCCGAAGTCGTTCTACGCCTTGGATTCCGACGGCGGGCGGCGACGGGCCCACTACGACGGCCTGCCCGCGGACTTCACCGCCGCCGCCATCACGGCTCTCGGCGCCCGCGTCACCGCCGGTTTCGAGACCTACGACGTCCTCAATCCCCACGACGACGGCATCTCCCTCGACGAATTCGTGGACTGGCTCATCGAATCCGGCCAACCCATCGACCGCATCGACTCCTACCCGGACTGGGTCGGCCGTTTCGAGACCGCCCTGCGCGCCCTGCCGGAGCAGCAGCGCACCCACTCGGTGCTGCCGCTACTGCACGCCTACCGCCGCCCCGGCCTGCCCATCGCGGGCGCGGCGCTCCCGGCCAAGCGCTTCCAGACGGCCGTGCAGCAGGCGAAACTCGGCCCGAACGGCGACATCCCGCACCTGACAAGGGAACTCATCGACAAGTACGTCGCGGACCTGAGGCTGCGCGGTCTGCTGTAGCCCTCAGTCGTCGCCCGTCGCCCGTCGCCGCGGGGATCTCGAGACCGTGCTGCAGCGCGGCGACGGTGCCGTCGAGGATCTCGTAGAGGCGGTCGAGGGACGGATCGGGGCTCGCCACCCAGTCGTCGAGCCCCACCCCGAACGCCGCGAAGCAGGTCGCGGCGGCGAGTTTCGCCCGCAGATCGTCCTCGGCCAGTCCGCCGCGGCGGGCGAAACTCCGGGCCAGCGCGTTCCGGCGGCCGAACGTGCCGGTGAAATTCTCCTGGCGCAGTTGCGGATTGGTGATCAGCACCAGCCGCGCCCGCCGGGCGGTGTCGGCCTGGCGGCGCCGCAGCTCGGCCTCGGCATCGTCGAGCAGGAACTCGCGCAGCGCGGCCCGCAGCGCGACGAAGACCGCCTCGTGCGGCGGGCGGCGGTCCAGGGCGGCCAGCAGATAGGACATGACGTCCTCCTCGTGGCTGAAGACCACGGCCGCCTTGGCGGGGAAGTGGCGGTGGAAGGTGCGCCGCGACACCTGGGCGGCGTCGGCGATCTCCTGCACGGTGGTCTGCTCGAAGCCGCGGCGCTCGAACAGCAGCAGCGCGGCGTCGATCAATTCGCGCCGCACCCTGGCCTTCTCGCGTTCCCGCAACCCGGTCGGTGCCGTCATCCCGCCCTCTCGTGTTGCCGATATCCACCCTGGTGTCTCAAAGTGACACTTCTCAGGATAGTCTGACCGAAGTGTCTCACTGTGACACCAAAGCGAGACGATACGAGAGGACTCCTCCGATGACGCGACGCACCGTGATCACCCTGGTCTCGGCGGCCGTGCTGGCCACCGGGCCGCTCGCCGCCACCGCCCAGGCCGACCCGCCCGTCCGGGCCGAGGGAACGGCCCCGGGCGCCGTCGTCGGCAATGAGGCGCTGGCGCAGGACCTCTGGATCGACGGCACCGGCTCGGCCCGCAAGCTCACCTACTGGACCCGCGATTCCTCCGATCAGCCCGCGCTGTCCACCGGCGTGGTCTTCACCCCGGCGGGCACCCCGCCGCCCGGCGGCTGGCCGGTGCTGTCCTGGGAGCACGGCACCGTCGGCATCGGCGACGACTGCGCGCCCTCGGTGGCCGGTCGCTCCGACCGCGACATGGGGTTCCTTGCCACCTGGATGAAGCAGGGCTACGCCATCGTCGCCACCGACTACATCGGCCTGGGCACCCCCGGCGTGCACGCCTACCTCGACGGCCGCGCCGAGGCGCACGCCGCCATCGACATGGTGCGCGCCGCCCGCGCCGTGGACGACTCGCTGGCCCCGAAGTGGGTGGCGATCGGGCAGTCGCAGGGCGGCGGCGCCGCGGTTTTCACCGCCTCGCTCGCGACACGCTATGCGCCCGAATTGGATTACCGCGGCGCGGTGGCAACCGGCCCGGCCTCCAATATCGTGGACGCCGCGACCCTGATCGGGCCGAACACCCCGCCCATCGGGTCCTCGCACATCACCGCCTACACCACCTACGTGTTCAACGGCCTGAAGGCGGCCCGCCCGGACTTCGACCTCGACAGCTACCTGACCCCGCTGGGCAAGCAGCTGGTGACCGACGCCCAGACCCTGTGCTTCGCCCCGATGGCCGAGCACGCCACCGGTGTGTCGCTGAACCAGCTGGTGTCGCGGCCGCTGGCGGACGGCGATTTCGTGCCGACCGCGCGGTCGGTCATGGATGTCCCGCTGACCGGCTACGACCGGCCGCTGTTCATCGGGCAGGGCACCAATGACACCGATGTCCCCGCACCGCTCACGGCCAAGCTGGTCGCCGACATGGCCGCAGCCGGAACGCATCCCGAGGTGCACGTCTACGCGGGGAAGGACCACAGCGGCGCCATGCTCGCCTCACTGGCCGACACCGTGCCGTTCGTGGCGCGACTGTTCTCCTGACGCGAAAGGCCGAGTGGCACAGAGCCACTCGGCCTTGGCGTCGACCGATGGATCAGCCGATGGTGACGGTGGTGTCGATCAGACCGAAGACCTCGCCCTGCGGGCCCGACACGATGCCCATGCGCCCGAAGGGGCTGTCCGACGGGCCCATCAGTACGGTCGCGCCGAGCTCCTTGGCCTTGTCCAGCGCGGCGTCCGCGCCCGCGACCTGGAACCAGGTCAGCCAGTAGTTGGGGCCGTCGCCGGGCTGGCCGGTGCTGTCGGCCGCGCCACCCATCGGGCGGCCGTCCGCGCCGGCGAAGGTGGAGTACGGCATCTGCTCGCTGCCGATCTCGTCGAAGGACCAGCCGAAGACCTGCTTGTAGAACTCCTGCGACGGTGTGTACGCGGAGGTGTGCAGGTCGTTCCAGCAGTACGCGCCGGGCTCGTTGAAGATCCCGGCGCCGGTGTGCGCCTTGGCTTCCCATACGCCGAACACCGCGCCCCCCGGGTCCGCGCCGACGAACATGCGCCCGACGTCCATCACGTCGAAGGGCGGCATGAACACCGAGCCGCCGGCCGCCGTGACCGCGCCCGCGACCGCATCGGCATTCTCGGCGGCGAAGTAGGTGGTCCACACCGAGGGCATGGCGGCCTCACCCATCTTGGGCCCGATGCCCGCGGCGGGCTTGCCGTTGAGCATCGCCATCAGATACCCGCCCGCCTCGGGCGGACTGTCGAGCACGTCCCAGCCGAGCAGCTGGGCGTAGAAGTCCCGCGCAGCGGCGGGATCGTCGACGGAACAGTCGACCCAACACGGAGTTCCTTGTGGCCAAACCTTGTCTGTTGTGGGCATACGGATCCTCCCGAGCATCGGTCGGTTGCGGCCTGTCGGAGGGCAGGCACATGGTCAGCTAACCATGCTTCCCGGCATTCCGGTCACGGAATACCGACTGGTCACGAACTTGTGTTGAACATTCCGGGAGCACCCTGGCGTCGACCTGGCCAGTGGCGATCCCGGGTTCACGGCCGGTATGGGTAGGCGCCGCCGTCGATGACGATGCGTTGGCCGGTGAGATAGCTGGCGGCGGGGGAGACGAGGAAGGCGACGACGTCGGCTACCTCTTCGGGGCGGCAGACGTGGCCGAAAGGGGAGGTGGCGTCGAGGTCGGCGGCGTGACGGTGGATGCCGCCGGACAGGGCCGCGGTGAGGCGGTCGCCCATGTCGGAGGCGACCAGGCCGGGGGCGACGATATTGACGTGGATTCCGTTGGGGGATTCCTCTTTTGCGAGGGTGTGGGCGAGGGCTTCGAGGGCGGCCTTGGCCATGTTGTAGGGGGCGCCGGCCGCGCCGAGCGCGTGGGCGGCGACGCTGCTGATCATGATGATGTCGCCGCGTTCGCAGGTGCGCATGCCGGGGAGGACGAGCTTGGTGAGGTGGTGCGGGCCGATGGCCTGAATGCGCAGCAGTCGCTCGACCTCCACCGGATCGGTGTCGGAGACCAGGCGGCCACGGCTGGCGACGCCGCCATTGTGGACGAGGATGCCGATCGGGCCGAGCTCGTTCGTCACGCGGTCGACCATGGCGGTCACGGCCACTGGATCGTCGACCGGGGCGTGCACGGCGAGGGCGGTGGCTCCCAGGGAATGCAGTTCGGCCACAGTGTCTTTCGCCGATTGCTCATGGCGCACCCAGTTGACCGCGACCACGGCGCCGCGGGCGGCCAGCGCATGGCTGATGGCGCGCCCGATACCACGCCCGCCGCCGGTCACGAGTGCGACGCGTCCCGCCAATTCGCCTGCTGCTGTGCTCACCCGATCAACATATGACACCCGCCACGATTGCGGTCGAGAGTGTCGGCCATTACAGTCCGACCGTTGGGTACGCAGAGGTTCCTCAACCACGGGGTCGGGATGCAATTCACCAAGTTCAGGGGACGAACGCTGGGCGCGCTCGCCCTGTTCGCCACCGCGGTCACCGTCGGGGTGCTGGTCCGGCCGCTGGCCACCGCCACACCGGACGCCGGATCCCTGGGCGCGGCCTGGACCGCGACCGAGGACGGACCGCCGAAATATCCTGGCGTGCACATCGATTGGGACGTCCCGATCACCATGAGCGACGGCACCGTCCTGAAGGCCAATGTGTATCGGCCCATGGACGCCGACGGCCACATCGTCGACACCCCGCTGCCGACGGTCGTCAACCTCACCCCGTACACGAAACTCGTATCGATGATCGCGGATTCGGCCCTGTCGATTCCCGGCCTGTCGGATGTGCTGTCGAACTTCCTTCAGGGTTTCGACCTGTCCGGCGTCGGCCTGGGCGGTCTCTCCGACCTGGTGAAGGTGGTGCCCGGCGGCGCGGCCCGCGTCTTCACCGCCGACCGGAAGCTGGTCCAGTCCGGCTACACCCAGGTCGTGGCCGACGTGCGCGGCACCGGCTTCTCCGAGGGCGTCTGGCAGGTCTTCCAGGAGCGTGAGCAGCTCGACAGCGTCGAGGTGATCAACTGGGCGGCCCAGCAGCCGTGGTCGGACGGCAAGGTCGGGATGTCGGGCATCTCGTACTCGGCGATCAATCAGGTGCAGGCCGCCGAACACCAGCCGGACGCGCTGAAGGCCATCTTCCCGGTCGAGCCCGGCAGCGACCTGGTGCGCGATGTGCTCGCCACCGGCGGCGCACTCGGATTCGGTTTCATCCCACCGTGGTTGCTGGGCGTGGACAGCCTCAAACTCCTCCCGGATCTGATCTCGATCTTCTCCGGCGCCTTCGACTGGAAATGGCTCGCCGACCGCCTGCAGAGCCCGTTCACCTTCTTCGACTACATCATTCAGGCGCTGACCGTGCAGTCCATCCCGGAGATCCCGGACAACCTGAAGAGCATCCTGGAACCCGACAGCAGCCTGCGCACCGCCTGGCTCGGGCATCCGGACCGGGTGCGTGTGCCGACCATGGTCTACGGCGGCTGGCACGACATCTTCACCTACTCCGAACCGCGCATCTACGACGCGATTCCCTTGCCGCCCGGGCAGAAGCAGCTGATCATGGGCGACACCTACCACGCCGATCCCGGCAGCGGATTCGGCGCACCCGGGGCCCCGCCGCGCCTGGATGTGCTCGAGCGCGCCTGGTTCGACCGGTGGCTCAAGGGCATCGACAACGGCATCGACGGCTACGGCCCGGTGACGCTGTTCCAGCAGGGCGGCTCCTGGACCACGACGGACCAATTCCCGCGCAGCGACGTCGATTACCGCCGCCTGTACCTGTCCGGCGCGCCCAGCGGCACCGCTCCGATGAGCGTGCACGACGGCAGCCTGGTCGCCGATCCCGCCGGGCCGGAGCGGCTCACCGTCGCGCCCGGCATCAACAGCCTGTGCTCACGCGATTCGGCGCAGATCACCGCGGGCGTCACGGCCGTCCTCGACGCCTGCGCCAAGGACGCGCGGCCGATGGAACTCAACGGCCTCACCTTCACCAGCCAACCGGTGGCCGACGCCACCCTCGTCTCCGGGCCGGTGAACGTGCACCTCAACACGGTGCTCGACGCCACGGACGGCTACTGGACCGCGACGCTCAACGACGTCGCGCCCGACGGCAGGTCCACGGTGCTGACCTCCGGCCAGCTGACCGCGTCGCTGCGAAAGGTGGACGAGGACAAGGCGACCCGCTCGGCCAACGGCGACTACACCGACCCGTACCCGGTCCTCACCCTGGCCGATCGCGAGCCGCTCGTCCCCGGCCAGCCCACCACCGTCGATCTGGGCCTGACCGCCACCGACGCCGTCCTGCAGCCGGGCCACCGCCTGCGCATCGACGTCTTCGCGTTCAACTTCCCGCGTGGCCTGCCGCTGCGCCCGCTGTTGAACGAGAGCGAGCTGCTGCCCCAGCACATCGACCTCGACCCGAACGCGCCCAGCTGGGTGAACGTCCCTCTCGGCGGAAATATCGGCTGGTAGGGAGAGAAAGAGGCCCTGTCGTCAACGTGGACGGCAGGGCTTTCCGCTGTCCGGGCTCAGGATTCGAGCGCGCCGACCACGTCGGCCTCGGCCATGACATCGTCGAAGGTGTCGCGGGCCAGCAGATCGGCGTAGAAACCGTTGCGCTCCACCAGGTCCCGGTGCGTACCGAATTCCACCACGCGACCCTGATCGAGCACCACGATCTGATCGGCGTCCCGGATCGTGGACAGCCGGTGCGCGATCGTGATGGTGGTGCGATTCGCGGACAGCGCGTCGATCGCCGCCTGCACCTCGCGCTCGGTCCTGGTGTCCAGCGCACTGGTCGCCTCGTCGAGCACCATGATGGGCGGATTCCGCAGGATGGCCCGCGCCACCGCCAGCCGCTGCTTCTCCCCGCCGGAGAAGCGGTAGCCGCGCTCGCCGACCAGGGTGTCGTACCCGTCGGGCAGGCTCATGATGTGGTCGTGGATCTGCGCGGCCCGGGCCGCGGCATGCAATTCCGCCTCTGTCGCATCGGGTTTCGCGAAGCGCAGGTTGTCGGCGACCGACGAGTGGAACAGGTAGGTCTCCTGCGACACCACGCCCACCGCCGCGGACAGGTCGGCGAAGGACAGCTCCCGCACGTCCACGCCGTCGACGGTGACCCGGCCGGACGTCACGTCGTACAGCCGCGCCACCAGATACCCGAGAGTCGTCTTCCCCGAGCCGGTTTCGCCGACGATCGCCAGACTCGACCCGGCGGGCACCTCGATATCGATGTCGCTCAGTACGTTCCGATCCGCGTTGTAGGCGAACCCGACGCGCTCGAACCGTACGGCGCCCGTCACCTGCTCCAGCAGGGGCGTCGGCTGCTCGTGCTCCTCGATGTCCGGTCGCAGATCCAGGTATTCGAAGATCCGCCCGAACAGCGCCAGCGAGCTTTGAATATCGACGCCGGTCGACAGCAGCATGACGGTCGGCCGCAGCAGGCCGCTCTGCAGCGTGGTGAACGCGACCAGCGTGCCGATCGACACCAGCGGATGCCCCTGGGCCACGGTCATGCCCGCCGCCCAGTAGATGACCGCCGGCATGGCCGCCATCACGATCGAGATGGTCGACTGCCGCCACCGCCCGGCCATGCTGGAGCGGATCTCCAGATCCACCAGCCCCCGCGATTCCCGGGTGAAATCCTCGACCAGCGCGGGCGAGCGACCCATGGTGCGCGACAACAGGATCCCGCTCACCGACAGCGATTCCTCCACGATCGCCGACATGCCCGCCAGCTTGCGCTGCTTCTCCGCGGTGATGCGCCGGCGCTCGGAGCCGACCCGGCGGCTGATCCACACGAACAGCGGCAGCATGACCAACGAGACCAGCGTGAGCCGCCAGTCCAGCGCGAACATGGCGATGACCGCCGCGACGACGGAGGTGAAGTTGGAGACCAGTGAGGTGATGGTCGAGGTGACCGTGGACTGCATGCCGCCGATGTCATTGGCGATTCGCGACTGCACCTCGCCGGTGCGGGTGGTGGTGAAGAAGGACAGCGGCATGGACTGCAGCCGCGCGTAGACGGCCGACCGCAGATCGTGCATGACGTCCTGGCCGACCGCGGTCGAGATATAGGTCTGGAAGACGCCGAACACACTGTTCAACGCGGCGACCGCGATCATGCCCACGGCCAGCGCGGTCAGCAGTCCGGTGCGACCGTGCGGCAGGGCGTCGTCGATGATGCCGCGCAGCAGGAACGGGGAAGCCAGACCGGCCAGCGAGGCCAAACCCACCAGGGCCGCGACCAGGGCCAAGCGCCCGCGATACGGATGAAAGAGCCGGACGATCCGGCGAAGTTCAGGTTGTGAAGCCATCAGCGCCTCCTTTCGCAGGGAGTCAGGCGCTATAACTGAGTTTGGATCATAATTGTTCCGAGGACAATGAGTTATGCTCTGGATCATGTCGAGCAGCCCTGCAGACGAGCCGCGTGCTACGGGCGAGAGGCGTGTCGCTCCCGACGATGACCTCGCCGAACTCTTCCTGCGCACCACCAAACGATTGCGCCGCACGCAGTCGGCGCGGCTGTCGCCGCTCGGCCTCACCCCGGCCCAGGCCCGCGCGCTGCGCATCATCGGCCGTGCCGACGAGCACGGCGACGAACCGCTGCGCATGTCCGCCCTCGCGGAGCACCTCGGCATCGTGCCGCGCTCGGCCACGACCGTCGTCGACGCGCTGGTCGCCGCTGGACTGGTTGCCCGCGAACCGGATCCGGCCAACCGCCGCGCCACCCTGGTGACCCCGACCGCGGCGGGCCGCCGGGTACTGGCTCGGATGTCCGACGCTCGCCGTGACGCCGCCGAAGAGATCTTCGCCGCCCTCTCGCCCGGCCAGCGTCATACTCTGCGCGAGCTCCTCGCCACCCTGGCGGCCGGCGACTGTACACCGCCGAATGCCGTGCTGACCCCGCGAACCGGGCAGGAGTAGCAGGCCGAAGGCCAGGTCGGTCGCGCGGATGGGTGGCCGGGCTGTCGTGAGCCTCGAGTACGGTCGGGAGCGTTGTGCCGATCCGATCTTCACCTCGACCCGGTAAGGAACCGATATGCCACGGGAGCTGGCCGACCTGCCTTTCGCGCGTTTCCTGGAACCGCAGGAGACGCTGCTCGATGAGGGTGCTTACGACTGTGCCCATTTCGACGGCTTGTCACTCGACGACCCGCAACTGCGCGGCGTGACCTTCACCGAGTGCGCCATCTCGGCCACCACGGTGACCGGCGGTTTCTTCCGGTATTCGCGATTCAACGATGTCTGGCTGGGCAGTACCCGCTGGATTCGGACCGATCTCTCCGAAACCAATTGGATGGATGCGGAATTCGTGCTCGCGGCCATGTCGGGGGTGGAGGCGTTCGGGTCGGCGCTGCGGCGGGTGAGTTTCCACAACTGCAAGTTCGATTCGGTGAATCTGCGTGGTGCGGTGCTCACCGATGTCTCGTTCGTGGATTGCGTGCTGCGGGACGTGGATATCAGCGAGGCGAAGCTGACCTCGGTGACCTTCCCGGGCTCGGAGATCTCCGGGCTGTCGCTGCGCAATGCCAAGTTGAAGAAGGTCGACCTGCGTGAGGCCCGGTCGATCGGCATTTCCAGCGGGGTCGAGTCGCTGTCGGGTGCGCTGGTCACCAATACGCAGCTGCTCGAGCTGGCCCCGGTCTTCGCCCACTCCTTCGGAATCCTGGTCAAGGACCTGTAGAAGAAGCGGCCAGGGACCTCTAGTTAGTAGCGCTAGTGAACTGACTCGAGTTACGCTCCTCACATGACGGAGTGGCGGCCTACGGCGTGCATCCTGTGCGAGTGCAACTGCGGCATCCAGGTGCTGCTCGGGCCGGACGGCCGGTCCTTCGAGAAGATCCGCGGCGACAAGCTGCATCCGGCGTCGGAGGGTTACACCTGCAACAAGGCCCTGCAGCTGGACCGCTACCAGAACGGGCACACCGGCCGGCTGACCTCGCCGCTGCGCCGCCGTGCGGACGGCAGCTTCGAGGAAATCGATTGGGAGACCGCGATTTCCGAGCTGTCGGCCAAGCTGCTGGAGGTCGGGCACCACTTCGGCGGTGAGTCGATCTTCTATTACGGCGGTGGCGGGCAGGGCAATCACCTGGGCGGCGCGTACGCCCCGGCGACCATGGCCGCGTTCGGCATGAAGTACCGGTCCAGCGCGCTGGCGCAGGAGAAGACCGGTGACTTCTGGGTGGGCGCGCGGATGACCGGCTACCCGATGCGCGCGGACGTCGAGCATGCGGAGGTGGCGTTCTTCATAGGCAAGAATCCGTATCAGTCGCACGGGTTTCCGCGGGCGCGCACGGTGCTGAAGGAGATCGCCAAGGATCCGGCACGGTCGATGATCGTGCTCGACCCGGTGCGCACCGAGACCGCCGAGCTGGCGGACTTCCACCTGCAGTTGCGGCCGGGCACCGACGTGTACCTGCTGACAGCCATGGCCGCGATCCTGGTGCGCGACAACCTGATCGACGAGGACTGGCTGGCCGAGCACACCAGCGGCCTGGACGCGGTACTGCCGGTGCTGCGAGCGGTGCCGATCGAAAAGTACTGCGCCATCGCCGATGTCGACCTGGATCTGGTGACCGCCGCGACGCACCGGTTGGCTCGCGCGAACTCGGTCGCCGCGCTCGAGGACCTCGGCGTGCAGATGAACCGGTATTCGACGGTGGTCAGCTATGTCGAGAAGCTGGTCTGGCTGCTCACCGGCAATGTCGGAAAGCCGGGCACCCAATACGCTTTCACCGGCCTGAGCAATCTCGGCCACGACCGCGGGCATCCGGCGGGCGAGGGTCCCAAGAGCCCGGTGGCCGGCGCACAGATCGTGAGCGGTCTGGTGCCGTGCAATGTGATCAGCGAGGAGATCCTCACCGACCACCCGGCGCGTTACCGCGCAATGTTCATCGAGAGCGCGAATCCGGCGCACTCCCTGGCGGATTCGGCCCGCATGCGCGAGGCACTGGCAGCGCTGGAACTGGTGGTGGTCATCGACGTCGCCATGACCGAGACCGCGCGCCTGGCCGACTATGTGCTGCCCGCGCCCACCCAGTTCGAGAAGTACGAGGCCACGTTCTTCAACTTCGACTTCCCGCGCAATATCTTCCACCTGCGGCACCCGGTGCTGCCCGCACCGGCGGGCGTGCTGCCCGAGCCCGAGATCCACGCTCGCTTGGTCGAGGCCGCGGGTGTGCTGAGCGAGGCGGACTACGCGCCGCTGCGGGCCGCGCTCGCGCAGGGGCGGGAGGCGTTCGCCATGGCCTTCCTGGGGATCCTCGGCGATCCGGCGCGGTCGAAACTCGCTCCCGTGCTGCTGTATCGGACGCTGGGGGAGACGCTGCCCGACGGTGCGGCCTCGGCGGCACTGCTGTGGGCGGCGGCCTACAACATGGTGCGCAAGTTCCCGGCCAGCGTCGAACGTGCCGGGTACGGAACGGGTCTGGAGGCGGGCGAGCGGCTGTTCGAGGCGATCCTGACGGGCGAGCACGGCATCGTGATCTCCGAGGACGATTACGCGGAGACCTGGAACCGGGTGCGCGACAAGGTGATCCGGCTGGAGATTCCGGAGCTGCTGGAGGTGATCGCCACCCTGCCCGTGCCGACCGAGGACGACAGTGCGGACTGGCCGTTCATCCTCTCGGCCGGTGAGCGCCGGGCCTTCACGGCCAACACCATCTTCCGCGACCCGGCCTGGCGCAAGCGTGATGCGGCGGGCACCCTGCGCATCAGCACCGGCGATGCCGAGCGGCTCGGGCTGACCGCGGGCGACCTGGTCCAGGTGACGACCCGGCGCGGCACCGCGCAGGTCCCGGTCGAGCCCACCGACCGCATGCGCCCGGGGCACTTGTCGCTGCCCAATGGTTTCGGGCTCTCGGTCGCCGCCCCGGACGGCACCTCCGTCACCACCGGCACCGCCCCGAACGAGCTGACCTCCTTCGACGACCGGGACGAATGGGTCGGCACCCCCTGGCACAAGTACGTCCCCGCCCGCCTGGATACCGTGACCGCATGAAACGAACGAGTTTCGCGAACTGGCCGTGCACCGTCGCCCGCACCGTCGACCTGCTGGGCGACTGGTGGACGCCGCTCATCCTCCGCGAAGCTTTCTACGGCGCCAAGCGTTTCGACGATTTCGAATCCACCCTCGGTCTCAGCCGCAATATCCTCACCCAGCGTTTGAACCGATTGGTGGACGCGGGTCTGTTGACCAAGGTTCCGTATCAGGAGCGGCCGGTTCGCCACGAATACCGGCTGACCGATCAGGGGCGCGATTTCTTTCCCGTCATCGCGGCCATGATGGCGTGGGGGGATCGGTACCTGGCTCCGGAATCCGGGGAACCGGTGGTTCTGCATCACACGGCGTGTGACCACGATACGCACGCCGAGGTGGTGTGCTCGCATTGCCGGGAGCCGTTGCGGCACGAGGACATTTCCGCTCGGCTGGGGCCGGGGTTTCCGGCTCGGCTTCGGAATGCGGCGTTAGCGACCGGTCGTTTTGGCGATGGGGATTGAAAAGCCTTGTATCAGAATGGAATTCGGTACTAATGGATAGGTGGAGAGCGGTAGAATTAGTGCATGGGAATCAAGGGGGAGACACTCGACAGCTGTGGCATCGCTGATGTCGATGCTGCGGTGCGGTCTCTTTCGGGTTCGCTGCTGCACGGGGATATGAATCAATTCTCCGATGACGATGTCGTGGAGTTGATGCAGCGGTTGGAGAGCTGCAAGAGGAAGCTGTCGGCACTGGATTCACGGCTGATCATCGAGGCGATGGATCGGTCGCTGCCGGACCGCAGCGGGGCCGGTGATCCGGTGCCGTTTCTGCGGCAGACGCTGGGGTTGTCGCGGTATGACGCGTCGGTGCGGGTGAAGATCACCAGGCAGTGCGGGGAGTTCCGGCAGCTCACGGGGCATCTGCGGCCGCCGGTGTTGGCGGTGGCGGCGGAAGCCTATGAGGCGGGAGATATTTCACGCGATCACGTGCGGAACATCGTGGAGGTTATGACGCATCTGCCCAAGGAGATCGATGCGGGCACCCGCGACGCGACCGAGCGGATTCTCGTCGAGTATTCCCGCGAAGGCTGGCCGGACGATCTGCCGAGGATCGGGCGGGAGATCCTGGCCCGGGTCGACCCGGATGGGACGCTGACCAGCGATGCCGATCGGAAGCGGCGGCGCGGGATCGTGGTGTGCCGTCCGGGCGTGAATGGCATGTCCTGGATCGAGGGGTGGATCACTCCCGAGCTGCGGGCCTTGCTGGATGCGGTGCTGGCCAAATTCGGACGGCCGGGCATGTGCAATATCCAGGACGCTGAAAGCCCCACTGCCGGTGTCGGATCCATCGACACCGATGTGCTGGAGGCCGCGGCGCGCCGCGACCGTCGTGACTCGGCGCAGCGTACTCACGATGCGCTGTTCGCGTTGTTGCAGCCGGGTGTGGCCCCGGGCAAGCTCGGCTCCCACCGGGGTTTGCCGGTGGAGGCGATCATCACGATGAGCCTGGCCGATCTCGAGCGTGGGGCGGGGGTGGCCACCACCGCGTCGGGTGGGCACGTCTCGATCAATGAGGCGTTGAAGCTGGCCGGGGGCACGAAGCCGGTGCTGGTGGTGCTCGATGGTGAGGGAATGCCCTTGTACCTGGGACGGTCTCGCCGACTGGCCAGCCCGGCTCAGCGGCTCGCGCTCATTGCTCGTGATCGGGGATGCACTCGTCCGGGGTGTGATGCGCCTGCCTCGATGTGCGCGGCGCACCACATCGTCGACTGGGCTGATGGTGGACTCACCGACCTGAACAACCTTGCTCTGGCTTGCGACCACTGCCATGCGTTGGTCAATGACAGCGTCGATGGTTGGAAAACTGTTGTGATGGGCAAGGATTCGCCGTATCGCGGGCGGTGCGGGTGGATTGCGCCCAAGAGGATTGATCCTTCGGGCACTGCTCGGGTCAATCAGAGACATCACGTTGGGGAGTTGGTCGCCAGCTCCATCGTTTCCAGTTGCTCGAGGTGGGGTCCTCGGGTTGCATGACACCCGGCTGCTCGTGTCCTGCTGGCGTGCGCAGGGAAGCGGGAAGTGTGGTTGCGTTGCGTGCCCTACCGGACTTGGGCTGACGCCCGGTTGGGAGCCGTGACGTATTTTCCGGCCCACGGACTGCACGTATCGCCTTTTAGAGACAACCCACGAAGAGAATCCGAATCGCTCGTCTGCGGTCGAGTCCGAATCGCTCGTCTCCGGTGAGTCGAGTCGGGATCGTTCGTCTGCTGTGGGTGGAGTCCTGGCCGTGGTTCGTCGTGGGTGGAATCTGAACCGGTTGTCGGCGAGGGTGGGGGTGGGCTTTAGGCTGCAGGGACTATGGCCCTGAACGCGACTCTCTACAACGTGAATGTGCAGTTGGCTGATGTGGATCGGGGGGTCTACGAGGAGTTGGAGTTGCGGATTGCGCGGCATCCTTCCGAGACCGGGGAGTACATGGTGACTCGGATCCTGGCCTATTGCTTGGAGTATGAAGAGGGAATCGCGTTCAGTGATGGTGGGGTCTCTTCCACCGATGAGCCGCCGGTTCTCATCCGCGACCTCACCGGCCGCCTCACCACCTGGATCGACGTGGGCGCCCCGGACGCCGACCGCATCCACCGCGCCAGCAAACTGGCCGACCGTGTAGCCATTTACACCCACCGGGACCCCGCCAAGGTCCTCGCCCAACTCGCCGGCAAACGCATCCACCAGGCCGACCAGATTCCTCTCTACGCCTTCGACCGTTCCTTCATCGACGCCGCCACCGCTCTCCTCGACCGCCGCAACACCCTCACCCTCTCGGTCACGGACCGCCACCTCTACCTGGACCTGAACGGCACCTCCCTCTCGACCCCCATCGAAGAACACTCCCTCGCCTGACCCCTGCCGACAGGCCGAGCGACCCGAATTCCACCCCGGGTTTCATGCGACCCGAGCACGCCACCTCAGGCAAACTGGCAACCACGATGCGTCGAACCCGTCCCCGCCCAGCGATCGCAGCCCTGGCCGTCATAGCCCTGGCTGTGGCCGGCTGCGCTCAGAAGCACTCCGAGCCTCCGGTGGAACAGCCCACGTACACCGGTCCGGCCAATCAGCTCATCACCGTCACCGCCGATTCCCCCACTGCCACCACAGCCACTCTTACCGCCTGGGATCGCGATGGCACACAATGGGTTCGAGCGATCGGCCCCCTGCACGCCGACGTGGGCGCGCAAGGCATCGGCGCCACCAGCGAATCGGCCACCCGCTCCCCGGCCGGAATCTGGACGCTGACAGAGGCTTTCGGCATCTCTCCCAGCAACGGCACCAGGCTCCCGTATCGCCGAGTGACAACATCGGATTGGTGGGTCTCCGATACCAAATCGCCGTTCTACAACACCCACTACACCTGCGCCCCCGGCACCTGCCCGTTCGATGAATCCGCGGGTGAGGACCTGGGCACGGCCGGTCCCGCCTACGATCACGCCGTCGTCATCGACTACAACCGCTCCCCGGTCGTCGCCGGCGCGGGTTCGGCGTACTTCCTCCATGTCGGAGACGGCACCCCGACCGCGGGCTGCGTAGCGCTTCCAGGCGCGGATCTGGACCGCGTGATGCGCTGGCTGAACCCCGCCCAGGGCCCGGTCATCGACATCGAGGTCCACGATCGCCCGGCGAACCCCTGATTCGGCGAAACCTCTGTGCAGGTTCTCACAATGTCGCAAATGCGACCGAAGTGGCTTTGACGTGCGCAAATGCGGAATCATGGCGGTGCCATTCGGTATTTCCCCCGCCTGACCGGTAGCAATCGGAGTGATGTGCATCAGCTATCAGCTCGCATACCTGGGATGGCCAGATGTTTCGTTCAACTAAGGTTCGGGTATTCGACCTAGTCGAACGCGATCACCGCAGCTCGGTGATTGTCCGCTGGACGTGTTCGCGGCGTCCTTCGGACGAAAGGATATGGATGATGGGCGCGAGCCTGATGATCGTGGGGGACGACTACCGGGTCCGCAGCGCCCTGCGGGCGGCGATGGAAGGGGAGGGCTACGAGGTCGCCGAGGCAGGCGCGGCCGAGGTGGCCCTGGAGCGCCTGCGCAATCACGGCGCGCCGGATGTGATGATCGTGGACCTGCTGGTGGGCGAGATGGATGCCTTCACGTGCATTCGCGAGGTGCGGCGCGCCCACGAGGTGCCGATCATGGTGGTCAGCGCGAGCGCGGACACCCATGATGTGGTCGCGGCGCTGGAGGCGGGCGCCGATGACTTCGTGACCAAGCCCTTCGAGCTCAAGGAGATCAGCGCGCGCATGCGGGCGCTGCGGCGGCGGCCGCACCTGGGCGGGCTGCCGGAGGATCCGGCGGCCGAGCCGCCGGTGGAGATCGTCCTGGACGCCGATGATGATGCGCCGCTGGTGCTTTCACCGGACGGCGGCGTGGTGCGCCGGGGCGAGGAGCAGATTCCGTTGACCATCACCGAGTTTCGCCTGCTGTGTGAACTCGCGGCGAATCCCGGCCGGGTGCTCAGCCGCACCCTGCTGCTCGAACGAGCTTGGGACGAAGGCTTCTTCGGTGACGAGCGGCTGGTCGACGTCCATGTGCGCCGGCTGCGCACGAAGATCGAGACGGACCCGTCGGAGCCGCGCATCGTGGTGACCGTGCGCGGTCTCGGATATCGCCTCGATATGCCGCGATAGGCGTATTCGCGGGTGTGTGAGGCCCGCGGAGTCATGGGATCGTCATGAGATCGCAATGAGTTCGCATGGAAGACCTCAAAACTTCACCGTCAGGCTGAAGTGGTCATGCAGATCCAAATCAGCAAATTTGACGCGATATCCCAGCAAACCATCCAGATCCGGGAGCCCGTGCTCGCCGACGGCGCACCAATGTGGCGCATTGCGGAGGACTCCCGGGTCCTCGACACCAACTCCAGCTATGCCTATCTGCTGTGGTGCCGCGATTTCGCGGATACCTCGATCGTCGCTGAAATAGACGGCGAGATAGCCGGATTCGTCATCGGCTACACCAGGCCCGCATGGCCGCACATCCTGTTCGTCTGGCAGGTGGCGGTCGATCAGCCCCATCGTGGGCACGGCCTGGGCGTCGACATGCTCGACGCGCTGCTGGAAAGTGCCGCGGCGCGCGGAGTCACGCAGCTCGAGACCACCATTGCCCCCGACAATCCGGCCTCGGTCGCCATGTTCGCCTCGCTGGCCCGCCGTCGTGGCGCGGCCCTGACCCGCACCACATTGTTCACGGCGGATCAGTTTCCCGGCGGGCATCAGCCCGAGGACCTGTACCGCATCGCACCGGTCACCACTCAGGAGGAATGGCGATGACTAGCCCCGATATGACGGTTTTCGCGGATCTCGAGTCGAATGTGCGCGGCTACTGCCGTTCCTGGCCGACGGTCTTCGACACCGCGTCCGGCGCCTGGCTCCGCGACGAGTCCGGCCGGGAGTACCTGGATTTCTTCGCCGGCGCGGGCGCGCTCAACTACGGCCACAACAACCCCGTGCTGAAGCAGTCGCTGCTCGAGTACATCGCAGGCGACGGCCTCACCCACGGGCTCGACATGTCCACCGTCGCCAAGCGAGATCTGCTGCAGTCGCTGCGCGACCGGATCCTGAAGCCGCGCGGCCTGGACTACAAGGTGCAGTTCCCCGGACCCACCGGCGCGAACGCGGTGGAGGCCGCGCTCAAACTGGCCCGCAAGGTGACCGGCCGCACCGAGATCCTCAACTTCACCAACGCTTTTCACGGTATGACGCTGGGCGCCCTGTCGGTCACCGGCAATGCCGCCAAGCGGGCAGGTGCGGGTGTGCCGCTGCAGCACGCCACCTCGATGCCCTTCGACGGGTATCTGTCCGGCGCGGACGACGATTCGTTCGAATGGATGGAGCGCGTCCTCGACGATGCCTCCTCCGGCCTGGACAGCCCGGCCGCCGTGATCGTCGAAACCGTCCAGGGCGAGGGCGGAGTCAATCTCGCGAGCGTGCAGTGGTTGCGCAAGCTGGCCGGATTGTGTTCCGCCCGTGAGATTCTGCTGATCGTCGACGATGTGCAGATGGGCTGCGGCCGCACCGGACCGTTCTTCTCCTTCGAAATGGCCGGTATCACACCGGATATCGTCACGCTGTCCAAGTCGATCGGCGGCTACGGCCTGCCGATGGCGCTGGTGCTGTTCAAGCCGGAACTGGACCTGTGGAAGCCGGGCGAGCACAACGGCACCTTCCGCGGCAACAACCCGGCCTTCGTCACCGCCCGTGCGGCGCTGGAGCACTACTGGGCCGACGACGCCCTGGAGGCTGCCACCCGGGCCAAGGGTGAGCGCATCGACCGTGCCCTGACGGGCATGTCCGCGGCCTTCGACGGTGTCGGCGCGCGCGGGCGTGGTCTGGTGCACGGCCTGGTCTTCGACGACGCCTCGCAGGCGGAGAAGGTATGTGCCGCCGCCTTCCAGCGCGGGCTGCTGGTGGAGACCTCCGGTCCCGAGGACGAGGTGGTGAAACTGCTTCCGCCGCTGACCATTACCGACTACGAGCTCGATCACGGCCTGGAGCTGCTGGCCGCCTCGCTGGATGCCGTCAGCGGCGGGCGGGGGCGCTGACATGATCGTGCGCACCACCGCCGAGATCACCGGCACCGATCGGGATGTCGCGGGCCCGGGCTGGCGCAGCAAGCGCATCGTGCTCGGCGGCGACCGGGTCGGGTTCTCGTTCCACGAGACCACCATCGACGCCGAGACCGTCCACGAATTCCATTACCAGCACCACATCGAGGCCGTCTGGCTGGTCGAGGGCGAGGGCACCCTGGTCGATCTCGACCACGGCACCACCTACGAGCTGGGCCCCGGCTCGATGTACCTGCTGAACGGCCATGAACGGCACCGCCTCTTCGCCCGCACCCGGATGCGCATGCTCTGCGTGTTCAATCCGCCGGTGACCGGGCAGGAGGTGCACGACGAGCACGGTGTGTACCCGCTCGTCGCCGTCGACTAGGAGTTTCGAATGACTGTGTCCGACAACGGAAGAATCGATCGCTATCGCACCCGCACGGTGGTCGGCACCCCGCCGATCGAGCGTGACGACCCGACGGTGTGGGGTGAGATCGGCAGCCATGCCCTCGCCGATTTCGACGACAATGGCTACGCCGTGATCGACAGCCTGCTCGATCCGTACGAGGTCGGTGAGGTGGCGGCCGAAATCCAGCGGCTGACCGGCGATCCCGACCTCGTGCTGGACGAGCGCGTGATCATCGAGCGCGAGTCGCACCGGGTGCGCTCCCTGTTCGAGGTGCACCGGCTCAGCGCCATGATCGCGGATCTGGTGCGCGAGGAGCGGATTGCCGGTCTGGCGCGCGAGATTCTCGGCTCCGAGGTCTATCTGCATCAGACCCGGGTGAACTACATGCCCGGGTTCACCGGCACCGGCTTCTACTGGCACTCCGACTTCGAGACCTGGCACGCCGAGGACGGCATGCCGACGCCGCGGGCGGTGAGCCTGTCGATCGCGCTGTCGGACAACTACCCGTTCAACGGCAGCCTCATGGTCATGCCGGGCTCGCATCGCACCTTCGTCCCCTGTCAGGGTGAGACGCCGGCCGATCATCACCGGGTTTCCCTGCGCGGTCAGGAGATCGGCGTCCCGTCGCAGGCGGCCATCACGGATCTGGCCGGGAAGCACGGCATTACGCAGTTCACGGGGCGGGCGGGTTCGGCGTTGCTGTTCGACTCGAATCTCATGCACGGGTCGGCGGGCAATATCACGCCGTTCCCGCGTTCGAATCTGTTCCTGGTGTTCAACAGTGTCGAGAACACGCTGCTCGATCCCTATGCCGCGCCGCATCCGCGGCCGGAGTACCTCGCGAGCCGGGACTTCACGCCCCTGGTGTGATCGGGGAGTTGTCGAGGGTTCGTCTCGTATGCCGATGTCGTTCCATGTGGGTGCGATCACATATTTCTCGGATGTGCTGTCTGAGCTGCTGATATGAGCGAGCTGACTGGCTCGATGAAACGACAATGGTTCATCATGATTGTGTAACGTTGCATCGTACCTCTATGGTTTGACGTGGGTCGAACATCGGGCACGCGCCGGTCGGCCGGCGCGTGCCCGGTCGATTCGGCTGCGTCCGAGGGATTTCCGCGCTCGTCGAATCCCGTGACCACTGAGGAACCTTTGCTGCTGGACAAGATTCGCTGGACCGTAGTCGTTCCCCTGCTCGCGGTGGTGATGCTGGCCGCGGTGTGGGGCCGGGAATTGTCGCTGCTGGCCGACATCCCGGTATTCGCTCTCCTGCTGGCGGCGGTACTGGCCGCGGTGCATCACGCCGAGGTCGTCGCGCATCGCGTCGGCGAGCCGTTCGGCGCGCTGGTGCTGGCCATCGCGGTGACCGTCATCGAGGTCGGACTCATTCTGACGCTGATGGTTTCGGCCGGGGACAAGGCCGCGCCGCTGGCCCGTGACACCGTGTTCGCAGCGGTCATGATCACCTGCAATGGCATCTTCGGAATGGCGTTGCTGGTGGGGGCGTTGCGGCGGCGGGTCGCGGTCTTCAATGCGGAGGGCACGGGTGCGGCGCTGGCCACGGTCGCGACCCTGGCCACGCTGAGCCTGGTGCTACCGACGTTCACGACCAGCGAACCCGGGCCGCACTTCTCGCCCGCCCAGCTGGCCTTCGCGGCCGTCGCCTCACTGGTGCTCTACGGCTGCTTCATCGCCATGCAGACCGTGCGGCACAAGGAGGATTTCCTCCCGGTGGAGCCCGGCACCGACGACGAGGACGAGCACGCGGAGCGGCCGAGCGCGCGCCGCGCGTGGATCAGCGGCGGGCTGCTGATCGCCGCTCTGGTCGGGGTGGTCGGTCTGGCGAAGGCGGTGTCCCCGGCCATCGAATCCGGTGTCGACGCAGCGGGTCTGCCGCGTTCGGCGGTCGGTGTGGTGATCGCAATGCTGGTCCTGCTGCCCGAGGCGCTGGCCGCCGTGCGTGCCGCGCGGGGCGGGCGGGTTCAGGTCGGTCTGAACCTGGCGCTGGGCTCGGCCATGGCCAGCATCGGCCTCACGATTCCGGCCATTGCGGTCGCCTCGATCTGGCTGGACACCCCGCTGCTGCTCGGCCTGGGCGCGACCGAAATGGTGCTGCTGGCAATAACAGTGGTCGTCGGCATGCTCACCGTGGTGCCCGGCCGCGCCACCCTGCTGCAGGGCACGGTGCACCTCTCGCTCTTCGCGGCGTTCGGTTTTCTCGCGGTCGCGCCGTAGGAACGCCTACTCCGCAGTCCCCTCGCCGACCTTGCGCCGGAACCGCCGGCTCCGGCGCTCCTCGCTGTCCGCCGCCTGCTCACCCTCGGGCGCTCGCCGCCGGACGGCCCGCCGCTCCCGCTCCACGGCCTCCTCCAGCAACTGCAACATGGGCACCTCGGCAAGCGCGTCCTTCGTTGCAGCATGATCGACATCGCTGCGTGTGATCAGTCCGGCCGCGATCAACCCCTCCACCGGATTCACCCCGTAGGCCCGCGCCAGTTCGATCACCGTGTCCGCCACCGGCGGATCGGACTCCTCCAAATGCCGCTTGATCCTGGGCCCATTGCTGTCCAGCTTCTCCGCAATGGCCCGGGTACTGGCCCCCCGGGTCACCGCCCGCTTCCAAGCATCGAACGCTTGCCTCATCGCATCACCCTCGGCTCGATCGGCCCGCACGCCAAACCCCGAGCCTATCGAACTCGGTCGATTATGTTCAATCACGCAACACTGGCGTTTCACCCAGGACCGTCCCGCCAGCTGTCCGATAGTCCTGCAGGGGGAGCGGCGGGTGGCACCGTGGGGTGACGCGGGTTGGTGTTCGGGGTTTCTACGTTCGGCGGTGTGAAGACAACAATTCGCGTTGGGGCGGCGTTGGGGCTCGCAGTGGTGGTGTCGTCTGTGCTCGTCGGCTGCCGGTCGGATTCGAGCTCGGGCATCGAGTGGGCCGCGTGTCGGGGGGTGGGGGTCGATTCGCGGCAGGAGTGCGCGACGGTGTCCGTGCCACTCGACTACGAGCATCCGGAGGGGGAGCGGGTTTCCCTTGCGGTGTCGCGGATTCGGAGTGCGCATCCGGAACATCGGCGTGGGGTGTTGCTGCTCGTGCCGGGCGGGCCGGGTAGCAGCGGGCTGAATCTGCCGTCCACCGCAGGACAGATGCTGCCGGAGTCGGTGCGGGACGAGTACGACCTGATCGGGTTCGATCCACGCGGGATCGGAGCCAGCACCGCGGCGAATTGCCATATCGCGCGGCAGGATCTGGCACCGGAGCGGCTGCGGCCGTGGCCGGACGCGGACGGGGGGATCGCGGAGAATGTGGCGATCGAGCGGCGGGTGGCCGAGGCGTGCGTGCGGGATGGGGGTGCGCTGGTGCGGTCGATCGGGACCCGGACCGCGGCGCGGGACATCGACCGGATCCGGGAAGCGCTGGGGGAACAGCGTATCGCGGCGTGGGGAACGTCCTATGGGACGTACGTGCTGTCGGTATACGCCACGCTGTTCGGGGAGCACACGGATCGGATCCTGCTGGACAGCAATGATGATCCGGATCCCGAGCGGGTCGAGCGGACCTGGCTGGGGAATTCCGCTGTGGGGGCGGAGGATCGGTTTCCGGACTTCGCGCGGTGGGCGGCGGCCGAGGGGAATCCGGATCGGGTGGCGGAGACGCCCGAGGCGGTGCGGGACGAGTTCCTCACGCTGGCGGCACGATTGGATCGCGCACCGCTGCCGTGGCCGGGTGCCGAGACCTCGGCGTTGAGCGGCAACGGATTACGGCAGATCCTGCTCGACGGGCTGTACAAGGATCAGCGGTTTCCCTATGTCGCCCAGGTGATCAATGCCGCACTGCGCTCAAACGCTCTGCCTGCCGCGCGGCTCTCCCCGCCGGAGCCGGCGGCCCAGGCGTCGACCGCGGTCATGGTGGCGACCCTGTGCAATGACGTGGCCTGGCCGACGTCCGCGGACGACTACGCAACCGCCGTCGCTGCGGATCGAGCCCGATTCCCGCTCACCGCGGGCATGCCGCGCGGCTTCTCCCCGTGCGCCTTCTGGCCGTATCCGGTCGCGCCGCGCACGGTCGTGACCGCGTCCGGACCCTCGAATGTGCTACTGCTGCAGAATCTCCGGGATCCGGCGACCCCGTACAGCGGCGCGCTGCGCTTGCGGCAGGCATTCGGTGACCGCGCCCGGATGGTGGCGGTCGACGGCGGCGGGCACGGCGTGTATCCCTCGCCGGTCGCCTGCGCGAACGATGCCGTCGAGCGTTTCCTGCGCGACGGCACGCGTCCGGATCAGGACCTCACCTGTCGATGAGGTCGCATCGAATCAGCTTGCGGCAGGGACGGTTCGGTGCCCGCGACGGCCGTAGAGCTCGCGGGCGGCGGCCGGTGTGACCGTTTCGAGCCGGGCCGGGGGCTCCGCTTTCAGGTGCTGTTCGAGGATCTGCCCCGCCATTGGCGCGATGATCGGGGCGGCCATGATCAGACCCGCCTTGTCGAAGAGCGAGAACAGCCAGACCAGGACGCGCGCTGCGGGTCTCACCAGCAGGTCGACAATGCCCGGGCGGTCGAACTGGCCGAGCTTGCGCATCCACTTGGGCAGCGTCGCGATCGAGGCGAACGACAGCAGGCGTGCACCGAGTGCGTACGTCCAGCCCGCGCCGTGGCGCGGCGAGGTGAACAGCAGCTGCCGCATGCCGTCCTGGGCGCGTTCCGAAGTGCACAGGCGCGCACGGACATTCGCGTAGTACTCCTGCACGCCCTCGCGCGTGACCGGCACCTCCTCGGGCTTACAGGTCTGCAGCTCGGCCGCGATCCGGCACTCCTGCCAGTAGCGGGCCTCCTCCTCGGGAGTCAGTCCGGGCCCGAACATTTCGTAGGCCTTGAGTACCGAGTGCCAGCCGGTGATGTGGATCCACAGCTGGGTTTCGGGGGAATTGGCGCTGTAACGCTGCCCGCTGATCGGCTCGATGCCCGTGTTCTCGGCATGCACCGTCATCAGGTGCTCGGAGGCCTGGATGGCCGTGCGGGAATCGCCGATGGCCACGATCAGGAAGTACGCGAAGGTGGCGTCGAGCCGGTGGCGGGGCTCGGAGTAGATCTTGCCGGTGTCGGCCACGGCCGCGGTCAGGAACGGATCGAAGTGCTCGAGGGTCACCGCGCGCTGGAAGCCGATCACCGCGGTGGGTGCGGTCCACACCTTCCAGCTCGGCGAATCCGGGCCGAAGAAGCCGTAGTCATCGCGGCGGAGAGTGGTCGGATCGAAGGTCACTGGGGCTCCTCTGCAGGCTCGATCCCATGGAATACAACGCCACCGTAGCAATTGTGGTCGCTGAATACAACGGGTGCGTAGCTTTAGCCCGGACAGGCGCGTGACCTCGCTATCCGGGATGACAGAATGGGCCGGTGAAGGTGCAGCGGCAGTGAGTAAACCCCGTGTGACGGCAGACCGGCCGCGGCGGCGCTATGCGCCCCGCCTGCCCCCGGACGAGCGCCGGGCCCAGCTGCTCGACGCCGCCTTCGCCGTACTCGAGCAGGCCGAGCTGCACGAGCTGAGCATGGAGGCCGTCGCCGCCGAGGCCGGTGTCGGCAAGCCGGTGCTGTACACGGTCTTCAAGACCCGCGCAGAGCTGGTCGCCGCGCTGCTCGAACGCGAACGCGAGCGCGCCCTCGAACAGGTCGCCGACACCCTGCCCACCGACCTGCTCGGCGCGGACCCGGTCGTCGCCGCCTCCGCCACGGTCGAAGCATTCGTCGATGTGGCCCTGCGTAATCCGACCCGCTGGCGACTGCTGCTCGCGGGCCCGGGCAATGCCCCCGACGAATATCGCGAGGCCATCCGCAGCTCCCGCGCCGGCATCTTCGACCGGGCCGAGGCGCTGGTCCGCATGGGTCTGATCGCCGATCCGCGCTGGGCCGGAATCGATTCCGGCCTGCTGACGAACTCACTGCTGACGATTGCCGAAATGCTCGGCCGCCTGGCCGTCAGCGAACCGGACGCCTACCCCCGCGAGCGCATCAAGGGCTTCGTCCAGGCCATCGTCCACCTACTGATCGGCACCCCCTGACCCTGCCTTGGGAACAAGTCTGGCCGGCCAGAGAATCTGCCGGATATCCCGATCTTCCAGTGCTACGCCAGCTGGGACGAGCTGATTCCGCCGGAGTCCGCGGCGGCCTCGATGATCGATTCCTACTGGAACAACGGAGTCGACCTGCGGTACGCGAAGTTCGCGATCAGCGCCACCGCGCGCTGCTGCCATCGATCGATCGCCGGATCGGACTGCGCTGGTCCGAGACCGGTCTCCGCCATGAGACCTCCCGTGTGTCGCCGTCCGGGGAGTGATGATGGCGAAGTCCGGATCCGAACCCGCGGCGCAACATTGACGCGATCCCTACGGCGACTCGCCGATGTGTGCGTGCGGAACTCGGGCGAGCGGGCCTACTATGCCCGCATGACGGTCGGCACTGACCTGCCCAAACCCGATGCCCTCTTCGATCTCGACGTCTGGCTACATCGTTGGCCGGCCAGTGTGTACGCCACCGAATTGCATTACGGCGTACTGGTTTTCACCGGCTGCGACCAGTTCGATGACCGTGACGTGGAGATCGCTCGGCGGACATATCCGGGGCGGCGCATCCTCATCGACGACACCGGCAAGCTCCAGGTGCATCCGGCGGGGGAGGGCCCGCCGATCTCGATCTTCGATCCCGCTCACCCGTTGCGGTCGGCGCAGTAGTCAACCTCTCCTGGCAGCGTTCCGGTCGTCGCGCCGACCGGAGTCGCTGAGGGCTGCCAAATGGCCCTCTCGTGTCCGGAACGTGACCCTTGCCACAGTCGGTACAGGCGCGTACCGTGCTGATGGTACGCAGATGTACCAGGCTGGGAGATGGCGCATGACCACAGTGACACTGCCCGACGGACCAACCGCGCCGGCCTTCGTGCAGGGCATCGAGATCCTGGCCGGGCGCACCCGGGCCTGGCGTCGCCTGCATCAGCGCTACGGATCGGCGTTCATGGTCGCGATGCCCCGCTTCGGGCCCACACTCGTGCTGTCGGAACCGGCCGAGGTCAAGGCGCTGTTCACCACGCACACCGATCTGGTGGACAACATCGACGCCAACCTCGGCCAATTCCTCGGCCCCGGTTCGCTTTTCGCGCTGCGCGGGGAGGAACACCGCAAGGAGCGCAAGCTGCTCACCCCGCCGTTCCACGGGCGGCGGCTGGCGGTCTACGAATCGCTCATCGAGGAGGAGGCGGTCCGCGAGATGGCCGGCTGGCCGTCGGGGCGCGAGTTCGCGACCATGGACTCGATGATGCGGATCACCCTGAACGTGATCCTGCGCGCGGTCTTCGGCGCGGAAGGCGCGGAATTCGACCAGCTGCGGGCACTGCTCCCGAAACTGGTGCTGGTCGGGTCGGCGCTGGCGGCACTTCCGGTGCCGCGCAGGCTGTTCGGGCGCTTCGGGCCGTGGGCGCGGTTCGCCGCCTACCGCGCGCAGTACGACGAGATCGTCGGACGGCTCATCCGGCGCGCGGCCGCCGAGCCGGAGCTGAGCGAGCGTGACGACGTGCTGGCCATGCTGCTGCAGGCTCGCTATGACGACGGTTCGGCCATGACGCACGGCGAGATCGCCGACGAACTGCTCACCCTGCTCACCGCCGGGCACGAGACCACCGCCACCTCGCTGGCCTGGACAGTCGAACGGCTGCGGCGGCATCCGGACATCCTGCGCCGCCTGGTCGAGGAGAACGACGCGGGCGGGTCCGCGCTGCGCGAGGCGGCACTGCTGGAGACCCAGCGGGTACGGCCGGTCATCGACGCCACCGCGCGCAAGGTGCGGACCGACTCGCTGCAACTGGGCCGGTGGACGCTGGCGCGCGGGCAGCACGTGCTCGTGAGCATCCGGCTCATGCACGACAATCCGGAATTGTTCACCAACCCACGGGATTTCGATCCGGATCGGTTCGTCGGCGCCCGGCCGGGGACCTTCAGCTGGATTCCGTTCGGCGGTGGCGCGCGCCGGTGCATCGGGGCGGCCTTCGCCACCATGGAGATGAACGTGGTGCTGCGGGTGCTGTTGCGGGACTTCACACTCGAGACCACCGACGCGCCCGATGAGCGCGCGCACTTCCGCGGTGTCGCACTGGTTCCGGCGAAGAAGGGGCGGGCCGTCGTGTATCGGCGGGCACCGCGGCCGCCGGCGGTCGAGGCCGTCGAAACCAGCGTGGAGCGTGGCGCCGAGGTGACCGCATGAGCGAGCGGGTGGCCGAGGTCGGGCGGGGGATCACCCTCACCTACGAGCGGGAGGGATCCGGCGTGCCGCTGCTGCTGATCGCCGGGCTCGGGCAGCAGAAACACGAATGGCACGACGGGCTGATCGCGCAGCTGGTGGTGCGCGGATACGACGTGGTGCGGTTCGACAATCGCGATGTGGGGACCTCCACGCACGCCGGGTTCCGGCCGCCGGGCGGGCTGGCGATGGCCCGCAAGCGCTGGGATCCACAGCAATACGATCTCGGGGACATGGCCCTCGACACCGTCGGGCTGCTCGACACCCTCGGCTGGCGGTCCGCGCACGTGGTCGGCATGTCGATGGGCGGGATGATCGCGCAGACCGTCGCGGCCCGCTATCCGGCTCGGGTGTCCTCGCTGACGTCGATCTTCTCGACCACCGGTGCGGCGCGCGTGGGGCGGCCCGCGCTGTCCACCTGGGCGCGTATGTTCCGCAAGCCCGCCGGGACCCGCGAGGAGCACCTGGACCGCGCGGTCGGCATGTACCGGCACATCGGCTCGGCGGGATATCCGTTCGACGAGGCCAGGATTCGCGCGACCGCGGGGACCACCTGGGACCGTGATCCGCGCCCGGCGGCGGGTGTGGGACGCCAGCTCGCCGGAATCATGAAGTCGGGCGACCGGACCGCCGAGGTGCGGACGATCACCGCGCCGACCCTCGTCCTGCACGGCGACCGCGACCGCATGGTGAACCCGACGGGCGGCAAGGTCACCGCCGCGGCGATCCGCGGCGCGCGCCTGCACACCCTCCCCGGCATGGGTCACGATCTGCCCGCCGCACTCTGGCCCACCTTCGCCGACCTCATCGACTCGCACGTCCGCACCGCCGAATCCAGGAGTTCCGATGCCCCGAACCTCTAGGCCCCTGTCCGGCCACCCGGTCATGATCACCGGCGCGGCCTCCGGAATCGGGCGGGGACTGGCCCAATTGCTGTCTCGCCGTGGGTCGCCGGTGGCCATCGCGGATATCGATGCCGAGGGTCTGAAGCAGACGGCGGCCTCCCTCAGCGGGCCGGTGCTGACCCGCGTGCTGGATGTGCGCGACGCGGCCGATCAGCTGGCCTTCGCCGACGAGGTGCGCGAGTGGCTGCTCGCGCCCCTGGCGGCGGTGTTCAACAATGCCGGGGTGGCGGTGTCCTCCTCGGTGCTCGACAGTGTGCCCGCGGACGACGAATGGTTGCGGCAGATCAACTTCGACGGGGTGGTGAACGGCACACGGGCGTTCCTGCCGATCCTGGTCGAGCAGGGCAGCGGCGCCATCGTCAACACCTCCAGCGTGTACGGGCTGGCGGGGATGCCGTATCAGAGTGCTTACTGCGCAGCGAAATTCGCGGTGCGCGGGTTCACCGACGCACTGCGGCAGGAACTTCGGGGCACGGGCGTCTCGGCGGTGACCGTGCATCCCGGCGGCATCCGGACCAATATCGCCCGCAACGGCCGCGTGCGCAAGGATCCCGAGGGCAGGGGCCGCACCCACGAGCAGATGGCCGCCGAATTCGAGGCCATGACCATGACCACGCCGGAGCAGGCGGCCGAAATCATCTGCCGCGGAGTCGAACGCGGCAAGGCGCGCGTTCTCGTCGGGCCCGACGCCTACCTGTTCGACACGCTGGCGCGAGTGACCCCGACACACTACTTCGACGTGCTGTCGGTCGTGATGGGCCTGGTACGCGCCCGGGCCGCGAAGGGAGCGAAGCAATGACCGAACACGTGGACGTGCTGATCGTCGGGGCCGGGCTGTCGGGCATCGGGGCGGCACATCATCTCCAGGACGCGTTCCCGGGACGCAGCTACGCCATTCTCGAGGCGCGCGAGGCCATGGGCGGGACCTGGGATCTGTTCCGGTATCCCGGGGTGCGGTCGGACTCGGATATGCACACCCTGGGGTATCGGTTCCGGCCGTGGGTGGCGGCGGAGGCCATCGCGGACGGGCCCGCCATTCTCGGCTACATTCGCCAGACGGCCGCCGACGCGGGGATCGATCGGCGAATTCGCTACGGGCACCGGGTGACCGGGGCCTCGTGGTCGTCGGAGGATGCGCGCTGGACCGTCGGGTTCGAGCACGACGGGATGACCTCGACCATCACCTGCGACTTCCTCTACCTGTGCAGCGGCTACTACCGCTACGACGAGGGCTACACCCCCGAGTTCGCCGGCATCGGCGACTTCCGCGGACAGATCGTGCACCCGCAGCACTGGCCCGCCGAACTCGATTACGCCGGAAAGCGTGTCGTGGTGATCGGCAGCGGGGCGACCGCGGTCACGCTGGTGCCGGCCATGGCCGAGAACGCGGGGCACGTGACCATGCTGCAGCGGTCGCCGACCTACATCATGTCCGCGCCCAGCGTGGACGCCATCGCCACCAAGCTGCGCGGGTGGTTCGGGACCCGGCGGGCCTACGCCATCACCCGGTGGAAGAACGTCGCCGTCGGGACGCTGATCTATCAGCTCAGCCAACGGCGGCCGCAGATGATGCGCAAGTTCTTCCGGGACCTGACCATCAAGCAGCTGCCCGAGGGCTATGACGTGGACACGCATTTCAACCCGGCCTACAACCCGTGGGATCAGCGGCTGTGCCTGGTCCCGGACGGGGACCTGTTCCGGGCCATCCGCGACGGGCGGGCCTCGGTGGTGACCGATCGCATCGAGCGGTTCACCGCGGACGGGGTGAAGCTGGAATCCGGCGCGGAACTGTCCGCCGACATCGTGGTGACCGCCACCGGGCTGGACCTGCTGGCCCTCGGCGGTATCGGGCTCACCGTCGACGGCCGCGAGATCCAGCCGCCGGACACCATGGCCTACAAGGGCATGATGCTCAGCGGCGTGCCCAACTTCGCCTTCACCATCGGGTACACCAATGCGTCCTGGACGCTCAAGGCCGACCTGGTCGCGGAATTCGTGTGCCGGTTGTTGCGGCACATGGACATTCAAGGATACTCCCAGGCCACGCCGTGGCCGGATCCGGCGGTGACCACCGCGCCGCTGATGGACTTCCAGGCCGGCTACGTGCTGCGGTCCATGGACCGCTTCCCCAAGGCCGGATCGCGCGCGCCGTGGCGGCTGGGCATGAACTATGCCCAGGATGTGATCACTCTGCGGCACGGGCGAATCGAGGACGGGACCATCCGATTCGGCCGCCGCCCGGCTCATACCGTCGCCGCGTCCGAACGCGGTCCCGAACAGGTCACCGCCTGACCGGGGTGTGAGGTGACACCGCCGCCTGACCGGGTGCGAGCTGTACCGCCGCGAACACACCGACATGCCGCGATGCTCACCGAGATCGGAGAAACTAGGCTGATGCTCGTGACCGACGTCGACACCGCCGACACCGCAACCAGCGCCGAACCCGCCACCGACTCCGGGTTCCGGCGGCGGCTGCTGGATGCCATGGCCGACGCGGTCCGCGAGCGCGGCTATCGGGATACCACCGTCGCCGATGTGGTCCGCCTCGCGCGGACCTCGCGGCGGACCTTCTACGAGCACTTCGTCGACAAGCAGGACTGCTTCGTCGCCATGCTCACCGAACGCAACAACGACACCGTCCAGCAGATCTACGCGGCCGTGGACCCGACCGCGCCCTGGGACACCCAGATCCATCAGGCGATCGAGGCGTGGATCGGGGCCTCCCGTGACGACACCTGCATCACCCTGGCCTGGATCCGCGACACCCCGGCGCTGGGGGAGCGGGCGCGGCAACTGCACCGGGACGCCGCGGAATCGTTCATCACGCTGATCCAGGACCTCACCGCCACATCGGAATTCCAGGCGGCCGGACTGCATCCGCCGACCCGGCAGATGGCGACCATCCTCTACGGCGGGTTCCGGGAGCTCATCGCCTCCACCGTGGAGGACGGGCGCGACATCACCGAAATCATCGATGTGGCAGTCGAAACCGCGCTCGCGCTGGTCGGGCCGCGGTATCAGGGATAGCCGTCAGTCGCCCTTGGGGCGGGCGCGGACGTGAGCCCGCTCGCCCTGTTTGCCGAAGAGACTGAGGAATTCGACCGGCCCGTCGTCCGCCGCGCCGAACCAGTGCGGTTCCCGGGTGTCGAATTCGGCGGCCTCGCCCGGGTGCAGGATCAGGTCGTGCGCGCCGAGGATCATCCGGAGCCGGCCGTTGAGGACGTAGAGCCACTCGTAGCCCTCGTGGGTCTGCGGATTGGGTTCGGTGCGACCGGATTTCGGGCCCAGCACGATCTTGAAGGCCTGGATGCCGCCGACGCGGCGGGTCAGCGGCAGCATCTGCATGCCGCCCCGGTTGATCGGGCGCATGTGCACGCGCGGGTCGCCGGTGAGCGGGGCGTTCACCAGTTCGTCGAGGGTCACATTGTGGGCACGGGCCAGGGGGAGCAGCTGCTCCAGGGTGGGGCGGCGCGCGCCGGACTCCAGGCGGGACAGCGTGCTCACCGAGATGCCGGTCTCGGCGGACAGCTCCGCTAGCGTGGTCTCGCGCTGTTTGCGCAGCTCACGCAGCCGTAGTCCCACCCCTTCCAGGGCTCTGTCGATATCGTCGGTCATAACCTCAGTTTGCCATATCGGCAAACAAGGTTGCCAGGATCGCGGCATGGTCCGCATGGTCGTAGGCAGGAGGTGGTCATCAATGACCGATCAGCTGAACAGCAGCTATGACGTGGTGGTGGTCGGCGGCGGCGCGGCCGGACTGAACGGGGCACTCATGCTCGCCCGAGCCCGGCGCTCGGTGGTCGTGATCGACGCGGGCAGCCCGCGCAACGCGCCCGCGGACAGGGTGCACGGATTGTTCGCCCGCGAAGGCGTGCCGCCGGCAGAGCTGCTGGCGCGGGGGCGCGAAGAGGTGCGCGGCTATGGCGGACACGTGGTTCCGGGCAAAGTGACCGGAATCGTCAGGGACGGAGAGGAATTCGTCGTCACCCTGGCCGACGGGCGGTCCGTCCGCGCCCGCCGCCTGCTGGTGACCTCCGGCCTGGTCGACGAACTCCCCGATATCCCGGGCCTGCGCGAGCGCTGGGGCCGCGATGTCATCCACTGCCCGTACTGCCACGGCTGGGAGGTCCGGGACCGCCCGATCGGCGTCCTCGGCCTGGGCCCCATGGGAATTCACCTCGCCCTCCTCTTCCGCCAGTGGAGCGACGATGTCGTCTACTTCGCCCACACCAACACCCCTCCCACCGAGGAGGAGTCGGAACAGCTGGCGGCCAGAGGAATTCGCGTCGTCACCGGCGAGGTCGCCGCCGTAGAGATCGCCGCCGACCGAATCTCCGGCGTCCGCCTCGCCGACGACACCATCATCCCCCGCGAGATCCTGGCCGCCCCCACCCGCATGGTCGCCCGTACCGCCTTCCTGGCCGATCTAGGCCTGACCCCCACCTCCCACCCCACCGGCGCAGGCGAATGCATCCCCGCCGACCCCACCGGCCGCACCGAAACCCCCGGAGTCTGGGCCGCAGGCAACGTCACCGACATCTCGGCTCAGGTAGGCAACTCCGCCGCCGCCGGCGCCATGGCCGGCGCCCACATCAACGCCGACCTGATAACCGAAGAAACCCGTTTGGCAGTGGAAGCCCACCGCGCCCTAGCCACCGCCTGACCAGCCGGCCGGACCGGCCCACGCCGGTCCGGCCTACTGAGCGTGGGGAATCGGCCCGTTCACCCCGCGAACAATCTGCATGGACAGTGCAATTTGTTAGGGTGATGGCGAACCGACGGCTGTCGCCCACAGGAGGGTAGAGATGGCGGACCTGACCCCACGTGTCGCGGCCTGGCAGCGATCGGGCACCTTCGAACAGGTCGGACGCCACCGGATCTTCGTCCGTGAACGAGCAGGCTCCCCGGACCTGCCGCCGCTGGTGCTACTGCACGGCTACCCGTCCAGCTCCTACGACTGGCGGGACGCCTTCGACTCGATCGACGGCCACCGCCTGCTCACCTTCGACTTCCTCGGCTTCGGGCTGTCCGACAAGCCGCGAGATATGCAGTACTCGTTGCGAATTCAAGCCGATATCGCCGAGGAACTCGCGCAGCGGTACGTGGGTGAACCCGTCGTCATGGTGTCCCACGACATGGGCAGCTCGGTCGCCACCGAACTCCTCGCCCGCGACATCGATGGAACATTGTCGTTCACGCTGAAATCGGCTCTGCTGTTCAATGCGAGCCTGGTCCGCGAACAGGCCAGCCTGCTGCTCGGACAGAAACTCCTGCTGAGCCGGCTCGGACCGCTCGTCACCCGAGCGACGAGCGAATTCTCCTTCCGTCGCTCGTTCGGCAGTATCTTCTCCGCGGCGCATCCCCTCACCGCTGAGGAGGCAGCCGACCAGTGGTCGTTGCTGTCCCACAATGACGGTCATCGCATGCTCGACAAACTCATCTACTACAACCACGAACGCGTCACACCCCCGACTTCCACGCGCTGGCACAACGCAATACGCACCTGGCTGGGCGCGCTGGAACTCGGGTGGGCGGGTCTGGATCCCATCTGCACCGAGGCCGTACTGCAAGCAGTTCTGAACCTCAGGCCGAACACGCCGGTAACTCGACTGCCGGATCTGGGTCACTACCCCCAAGTAGAAGACCCCAAGCCCGTATACGAACTCATCCAGCGACACGCGTCGCAAAGCTGAGCGAGCTTCTCAGACCGGTCGGTGGGAACCCGCTTCAGCGTGATGCGCTCGGCTGCAACGAATTACGGGTGAGTGCGTGAGCGAGCCGTTCGAGCCATATCTGGCTCAACCGTTCTGATCACGCACTGTGCCTTTGGAATTGGCAAGAAAATGCTGCCCGGCGGCCGAAGCTGCGAGATACGACCGGTTCTCTGGCGTTCGGCGTTGCGGCGCGCGGGGTGGGGTTCGTTTGACTGTCCGGACAGGGCGATCAGCGGCTGAACGAATTATTTGCAGGCCACTAACGGGTCTGGACGGTCTGCAAGGTCTAACGTTGATCGTTATGTCGAGCAAGGACATTGTGGTGACGGTGGGTGAGGATGATTGGCTCACGTTGCGCGACGCCGCGGAATGCGCGGGGATGAGTGTTGAGGCCTACGTGTCATGGGGAGTGCGGGTATTGGCATTGCAGGCCCGGCCCGGCGGGGTGAAACAAGGCGGGCGCACGGGCAATCTGCGTGCGAGGAGACGCGCCACGGGGACTGCGGAGGAATCGGAATCGGCTGCGTGGACCGAAACCTTCACGCAGCGCTTATCGCACCGCGTCGATCGCCAGAAGTACTGAGCTGCGCCTGACTGGGCTACGCCTGCTGCGCCCTCGTGTTCGGAAGCGGTGGTCTGGTCAGCACTTGCTCTTGTAGAAGTACTGGTCGTTGGTGGACATGGTGTCGGCGGTGATGGCGATCATGTCGGTTTGGATTTTGCGGGTGACGGGCTTGCCCTGGAGGGCGGCGTCGGCTTGGTCTACGCCCTGTTTGCCTATGTCGGAGGGGTTTTGGGCGATGAGGGCTTGGACTGTGCCGTCTTTCAGGTCTTGGACCTGTTTGGGGCTGGCGTCGAAGCCTACGACCTTGACCTGGCCGAGTTTGCCGGCGTTGCGGAGGCCGGTGGCGGCGCCTTCGGCGGAGCTGAGATTGGTGGCGAAGATGCCGGCCAGGTCGGGGTGGGCGGCGAGGGTGGCGGTGACGATGGAGGCGGCCTGGGCGGCTTCGTTGTTGTTGTACTGGACGCCCAGTGACGACATGCCCGGGTGGTTCTGTTTCAGTTCGTCCTCGAAGCCCTGGGCGCGCTGGTCGGTGGTGGAGGTGCCGGCCTTGGTGTTGATCACCAGCACGGATCCCTTGTCGCCCACCAGTTTCGCGAGGGTGACCGCGGCGAGTTGCCCGCCCTTCACATTGTCGGAGGAGATGGAGGACAGGGCGATGGAGGTGTCGTCGAGCGCGGTGTCCACCTCGATGACCTTGATGCCCGCGTCCCTGGCCTGCTTGATCGGGCTGGCCATGGCCTGGGCGTGGGTGGGCGCGATGAGGATCGCCCCGGGTTTGTTGGCGATGACGCCGGTGACGATCGGCGTCTGCAGCGAGGCGTCGAATTGGGTCGGGGCCTGGGTGTCCAGTGAGTATCCGAGTTTCTTCGCCTCGTCCTGGGCGCCGCACTGCATCGAGATGTAGAAGGGCTCGTTCGCGACGCCGGGGATGAGCACCAGCTTCTTCGCATCGGCCTTGCCCGAATTGCTCACCGAGCCACCGCATCCCGCCAGTAGTCCGGCCACCGCCACCACTACACCAGCCATTACGGCCGCCCGTCCACCGGTTCTCATCATCAGGCCCTCACCTTCGAACTGCGTTGTGTTATTTCCGGTCCCGGGACCGCCTGCGGATCTGGTCGAACCACACGGCCGCCACGAGCACGACGCTCACCGCGATGGGCTGCCAGAACACCGGCACCCCCGCGATGACGAAGCCCTTGCGCAAAACCGACGGGATGAACACCCCGATCACGGTGCCGAGCACCGACCCCACCCCGCCGAACAGACTGGTCCCGCCGATCACCACCCCCGCGATGGCATCGAGATTGTCGGTCCCGTGGCCCGCGATCGTGGTGGTCCCGAAATATGCCAAATTCATGAAACCGGCCAGGCCCGACAGCATTCCGGCCATGAGATACACCAGGATCAGATGCCGCGTGACCCCGATCCCGGCCCGCCGCGCAGCCTCCGCGCTGGAACCGATCGCAAACGTGTACCGCCCGAACCGAGTGGTGTGCAGCAGCCAGGCGCCGACCGCCGTCACCGCGACCGCCACCAGCACCAGATCCGGAATCCCGCCCAGCATGGTGCCGAAACCCAGCGAGTCACGCAGCTTCCCGGGAACCGTGCGGGTGTCGACCCCGCCGGTGATCAACTGCGCCGCCCCCAGCGCCGCACCGAACGACCCGAGCGTCACGATCAATGGCGGAATCTTGGCCTTGGCCACCAGAATTCCGTTCACCAGCCCCCAGAGCGCCCCGCCCGCCAGCGATATCAGCAGCCCGAGCAGAATGATGCCCCAGCCCGCGTGCGTCGCATCCTCGCCCGGACTGAGCCACTCCATGGTCTTGGCCGCGAGCACGCCGGAGAAGATCAGCACCATCCCCACCGACAGATCGATGCCCGCGGTGACGATCACGAATGTCATCCCGATCGACAGCACCAGCAGCACCGACGTCTCGATCAGCAAGGTCTGCAGCGTGAATCGCGTCGGAAAGGCGTCCGGCCGCACAATGCTGAACGCGGCGTACAGCACGACCAGCACGCAGCCGATCCACAACGTGCCGGTCCCGGCCAGCCGCCTCATGACTGATCCTCCGTGGTCAGCGCGCCGGTCATGGCTCCCACCAATTGCTCCAGCGTGGCGTCGGCGGCGGTGAAGCGGGCGACCCGCTGCCCCAGCCGCAGCACCTCGATACGATCGGCGACGGCCAGCACCTCGGGCATATTGTGGCTGATCAGCACCACCCCAATGCCTTGATCGCGCACGCGGCGAATGACATCCAGCACTCGCTCCCGCTGCACCACGCCCAGCGCCGCGGTCGGCTCGTCCATGAAGACGACCCGGCTGGCCCACATCACCGCCCGCGCCACGGCGACCGTCTGCCGCTGCCCGCCCGACAGCGACCCGATCGGCACATCCGCACTGGGCAGCACGACACCGAGCCGTTGAAAGTGCTCGGCCGCTTGCATTCTCATGGCCTCGCGATCGAGCATCCCGAGCCGCCCGGGCAGCCCCTTGCGGAGCAACTCGCGCCCGAGGAAAAGATTGGCGGCGGGATCGAGGTCGGGGGCGACGGCCAGATCCTGGTAGACCGTCTCCACCCCGAGTCGTCGCGCCGCGGTCGGCGACGCCATCCGAACGGGCATGCCGTCCAGCAGAATCCGCCCGCCGTCGGGTTGCTCGGCCCCCGAAAGGCATTTCACCAGTGTGGATTTCCCGGCGCCATTGTCGCCGATCAGTGCCACCACTTCGCCCGCACCGACCTGGAAACCGGCCCCACGCAAGGCCTCCACACCGCCGTACCGCTTCTGAAGCCCTTCGGCTTCCAATACCACGGCTGGCATCGGCGATCACCCCGGCGACATCGACTGAGCGGACGTCCGGTCCGCTCACCGAGCGTACTGATGATCTCGTCGCGTCGGGGCGGATATGGAAAACACCGCTATCGTGGGATCGGTGACCCGCCTTGGATTCCGCGCGTTGAAGGTGCTTCCCGCTGTGGCGCTGTGCACGCTGGCCTTCGGCTGTGTACAGACTCCGCACACCGCGCACTCCTCCGAGAAAGCGCGCCCTGTGCCGACCGGTTCACTCGACACGCTGGGCACCACCTCGCAGGCGGCCACGACCATCCCCGCGCCGGTGACAACCACGCCGACGCAATCCGCTCCCGCCCAGCCCGCTCTCACCGAGGACGACGCCCGTTACACGGTCCGCCGCTACCTGTCCCGCTGGATCGGGCAGCCGCTCCAGCCCGATGACACCGAGGGCAGGTACCCCCTCGTCTGCGCGGGCTCGACCCTGGCCAACAATCCCGGAAGGCTCACCGGTACAACAGCCTTCGACGCCGACCGGATGACAGCCCGCACCGGCGACACCGGCGCGGCCGTGACCGTCCCGGTGACGAATTCCTCCGCCGTCACCACCGTGCTCACCTTCACCCTGCGCGCCGCGACCCAGGGCTACTGCATCGTGGACATCGCGAGCTGACCCATCGGCCGCCCCGAACGCTTCAGGAACTCCCGCGCCAAATCCCGATACTGTTCCGCACCACGGGATTTCGGTGCCCATGTGGTGAGCGGTTCACCTGCGATGGTGGAGTCCGGGAACCGCACCGTCCGCGAGATCACCGTGTCGTACAGCTCCGCCTTGAACGTCTCCGCCACCCGGTCCCGCACCTGCCGGCAGTGCAGCAGCCGCGGATCGAACATGGTGACCACGATGCCCGACAGCTCGAGCCGCGGATTGAGCCGTTCGCGCACCTTCTCCATGGTGTCGTTGAGCAGCGCCAGCCCGCGCAGCGAGAAGAACTCGCACTCCATGGGAATGATGACCCCGTCCGCGCAGGCGAGCGCGTTCACGGTCAGCAGGCTCAGCGACGGCTGGCAGTCGATGAGGATGTAGTCGTAGCGATCCCGGATCGGATCGAGCACCCGGCGCATCGAATGCTCTCGGCCCACCTCGTTGACGAGCTGGATCTCCGCCGCCGACAGATCGATATTGCTGGGCAGTAGATGCAGGTTCGTGACGCCGGTCTTGATCAGCACGTCGTCGATCGGCGGCGCCGACCGGCTCAGCAGGTCGTAGACGGTGAGTTCGAGATCATGGTGTGCGACGCCCAGGGCCGCCGACAGCGCCCCCTGCGGATCGAGGTCCACCAGCAGCACGCGCAGCCCGCACTCGGCAAGCGCGGCACCCAGATTGACCGTCGAGGTGGTCTTACCGACGCCGCCCTTCTGATTGCACAGCGCAATCACCTGGGCTTCGCCTCCGGTCGCCCCGGCCTCCTCAACAGCAATGTTTGCCGACATTTCGCCAGCCTAACCCGTCACGTGGCGGATCGGTCGGACCCGCTCCGGAGTCCTTTCGCACATCGGCAAATGCGACGATCTACCAGTGATTTTCACAATCCGGGCAATGAACCAGCATGTCGGACAACGGTGGAGCCCGACACATGCTGGTCATTAGCCCAACGCTGGTGTGGCGGGTCGCCGGGCACTGGACCACGCCGCCCGCCACACCGAACCCGGATAAACCGGGCATATCACCGTCAGTGATCCGGCAGCACCAGGATCTTCACGTGCTCTTCAGGATTCCGCAGCGCCGTGAAGGCATCCGCCACCCCGTCCAGCCCGACCCGCCCGGTGATCAGCGCCTCCGCGTCGATCGCCCCGGACGCCAGTCGCTCCAGTGTGATGTCGTAGGCGTTCTCGTAGGGACCGTGCCCGAAATTGACCGCGATCCGCCGGAACTGCCCGACCACCGGAATGATCGGCTCGTCCGCGAACGGCGCGGCCAGCACCTGGATTCGCGAGTTGAACGGCATGGTCCGCATGAGCGTGCCGATAATTCCTGCGCGCCCGCTGCATTCATAGGCGATGAGAATGCCCGTGCCCGACTGGCCCACCACGCTGTCGCCCTGCGCGACCGCCGTCATCCACGCCTCGATCGGATCCTGCTCGTTCGGATCCACCACGATGTCCGCACCGACGGCCCGCGCGAGCTCCCGCCGCTTGGGCGAAGGCTCCGAAGCCACCACCAGCCGCGCCCCGTGCGCCTTGGCCGCGATGATCGCGCCCAGCCCGATGGTCCCGCAGCCGATGACCAGCGCCGAATCCTCGGCGGTGAGACCGGATTGCTGCACGTGCATCTCGCCGACGTGCAGCGGCTCGGCCAGCGTCGCATGCTCGAGCGACAGCCCCTCGGGCACGTGCCGCACCCAGAACGCGTCCACCACGATGCTCTCGCCGAACGCCCCGTGATAGTCGTTCGAGTACCCGATGATCGTCGGAATGCCGGTCGCCGCCTCGGTCGCGAGCCCGATCCCCGCGACGCGGTCGCCGACCGCGAAATCCGTGACCCCGGCACCGATTTCGGTGACGGTCCCGGCATACTCGTGCCCGAGCACGACCGGTCGCTCGGTGTCGAAGGTGGCCAGCGGATACCCGCTGTCCGCTGCCACCTGCACGAACCGGCACGGATCCTTCGACATGGACAGATCGCTGCCGCAGATACCGCACGCGGCCACCGCGATCCGCAACTGCCCCGGACCCGGTGCGGGCGGCTCGGCCACCTCGGCGGGGGAGAACTGCCCGTTCAGAAACTGTGTGGCGCGCATGGGATCACGCTCCCGTCGCGGCGGTCTCGCCGTAGTAGTCGGTGTGTGCCTTGGTGATCGCGGTGACCAGCTGCCCGATCAGCAGCTCCCGGTTGTCCTGCGCGTACTGCAGGCTTTCCTCGCGGCGGCGGTTGCGATTCTTGAAGTGCGGGATCACCTCCGAGGCGAACAGCTCGTAGCTGCGCTTGGTGTCCTCCCAGCTCGCCATGTCCACGTGCAGGACCAGCATGGTGCCGAACCCGCCGGTCTTCTCGATGAGCTTCTCGATGCGCGCGATCGCCTCGTCCGGCGTGCCGATGATGGCCTGCCCGAATTCGCCGAGGTTGTCATTGCGCCACTGATCGATGATGCCCCTGGGCGTGTCCGCCCACGCCGGCTGCTCGCCGGTCTGCCGGTTCACGTACGCGGCCATCGAGCCGATGCGGCGGCTCACCGCGCGCTCGGCGTCGGCGCGGGTCTCGGCCAGGAAGATCGGATTGACCAGCCGCCACCGCGACCGGTCCGCGGTGTGCCCGTGCTCGGCGCACACCTTCTCGTAGACGCCCCAATTGCGGTCCAGCACTTCGAAACCCATGGGGGAGCTGGCCGCCAGTGACAGCAGCGACAGCCCGTGCGTACCGGCCAGCACCGAGCCGTTGGGGGAGATGGTGGAGGCGGTGGCGACCTCGATGCCGGCCGGATCGTAGGTCGGCAGCTGGGCGCGGGCGTCGCGCAGGGTGAACCAGTCGGTGGTCATGTTCACCACCTCGCCGCGCAGCAGTGCGAGGATGGCGTCGAGCGCCTCGCCCTGGCGGCGGCGCTGATCCGACGGATTGATGCCCATCATGTGCGCGTCGAGCGGGATCTTGCCGGGGCCGGTGCCGAAGATCAGGCGGCCGCGAGTCTGCAGGTCCAGCTGGGTGATGCGGTCGACGGTGACCAGCGGATGGTGATACGGCAGCGACACCACGCCGGTGCCGAAGCGCAGCCGCTCGGTGCGTTCGGCGGCCGCGGCGATGAAAACGTCGGGCGCGGGCACGATCTCGGCTCCGGTCGAGTGGTGCTCGCCCATCCACGCCTCGTCGAAGCCGAGGTGGTCGAGGTGTTCCATGAGATCGATGTCGCGACGCAGCTGTAGGGCCGGGTCGGCGTCGAGGGGGTGGTACGGAGCCAGGAAGGCCCCGAATTTCATCGATTCAGCGGTCCACACGGATGGATCTCCTTCACCCAGTGCCCCGGGCTTCGTCGCCGGGTGCGGTTCCCCGAGTAAACCTGGATCAACTGATCCATAAGTTCGGCTGTCCCGGTGAGTGGGCATGATTTGAAAACGCAGGTAGCGAAGCTGATTCAACGTCGATAATGAGCGCTGTGCTGTGCCGAAATCGGATTGTCGAACCATTCTCGGGCCTCGCGATGCCGGCCCCGCGCCTCCGATGTGCCAAGCTCATGCCGTGACCGTCCCCATGCAGAACCGCCAGGGCAATGCGACCCGCACCCGGCTGGTGAAAACCGCCGAGCGTCTGTTCGCCGCCCACGGCGTGGACGCGGTCTCGGTGCGCGCGGTGAACGCCGCGGCCGGCCTCGGCCCCTCCTCGGTCAACTACCACTTCGGCACCAAGGACGACCTGATCGCCGCCGTGCTGCTCGATCTCGGCGCGACCGTCCGCGACCGCATTCGCGCCAATGCCGACGTGCTTGCCGGCCGCGCCGAACCGCCCACCGCCGAGACCCTGGTCCGCGCGGTCACCGAGCCCTATCGAGACCTGCTGCTACAGCACCGGACCCGCGGCATGCGCTGGATCAAGATCGTCACCCAGCTCTCCCTGCTCTCCCATCCCGCCCTCACCGCCGCCGAGCAGGACCTCCCCGATCAGCTGCACGTTCAGCTCCGCCGGGCCTTCCCGCACTCGGATCCCAATCGCCTGGAAGCCCGCTGGGCGATCTCGCTCATGGGTTTCCTGCAAGCCCTGAGCCGCGCGGACGAATGGCATCCCGGCGCCACTCCACCTCCTGCCGAGGAACTGGCCGCTCTCTACGAAGACCAGGTCGTCTTTCTCATCGGCGGCCTCGACCGTTTGCTGGGCGGAACCGGCCGCTGAATCGCCGGTGGCGCACAAGTGGACGAAACATGACATACTTCGCCCACTCCCAGCTCGAAGGCGGTTGCCGATGCCCGAAGATCCCGAACTCGCTCAGGCTCGTGTCCTGGCCCGAGAGCTCCAGAGCCACGCCGACATGCTGACCCGCGAGCTGCAATACGTCTCGCGCCCCGAAGCTCAGACCCGAGCCCAGGCCGACCTGACCGCGGTCCAGCGCCAGCTCGACGGCCTGCGCCGCCGCTTCCCGGAAGTCGCCGACGCCCCGGACACTCTCGCCAGCTGAGCGCGGATTCGGCTGTCCCGCAATCCGATCGGGGGCGTCAGGCCCGGGAGCCGGGGCCCACTCGCTGCAGTAGTGCCTGCAGCGTCTTGCGCTCCGCGGCCGACAGTTCCGCGAAGGATTCCGCCAGGACACTGTCGGCGATCGCGTTTCCGGCCGCGAGCGTGCGTCGCCCCTCGGCGGTCAAACGGTGCTCGATGAGGCGGCCGCGGCCGGGCGTGCGTTCGATGAGCCCGCGCGTGGCGAGCCGGTTGGCCAGCGTGCCGAAGGCCTGCTCGCTCTGAAATGTCTCCTCCGCCAAGGCTCGCGCCGACGATCCCGGTTCGCGGTCGATGGCACGCAGCGCATCCCATTGCGCCAGCGTGGTGCCCACGGTGGTGAGCCTGCTGTCGAGTGCGCGGTGGTGGCGATACTGCGCCTGCTTGATGGCTCGTCCCAGGGCCTGCAAATCACCTGCCATGGACACAGGCTATCAGGCTGACTAAGCTTGTTTATATCAACATGTTTAGTCAAGGAGCGACCATGAGTGAATCGGGTACCGGCGCGGACATTCTCGTATTGCACGGTGGCGCGGGGCCGGGCAGCGTGGCCACCATCGCCGCGCATCTGGCGAAGACCGCCCATGTCCTGACTCCGACCCATCCGGGCTGGGACGGGACCTCGCGCCCCGCCGAGGTGAACACCATCGGCGACGTCGCCGAGTTGTACCTGCGGCTGCTGCATGAACGGGACCTTCGCGAGGTGGTCGTCGTCGGATCCTCGATCGGCGGCTGGATCGCCGCCGAGATGGCGGTCCGGGATACCGCGAATCGCCTTGCGGGCCTGGTGCTCATCGACGCCGTCGGCATCCGCGTCGATGGTGCGCCGATCCGCGACATCTTCGCGCTGACCCCCGAACAGGTCGCGCGGTACTCATGGCACGACCCGGCCCGAGCCCTGTCGAATGCTCCCGAGCCGACCCCTGAACAATCGGCCGTACGTGCGGCGAACATGGCCGCACTGCGCCACTACGCCGGCGACCCCTACATGCACGATCCCGAGCTGGCCGCCCGGTTGCCCGAGGTGTCCTTGCCGACCCTGCTCCTCTGGGGTGAAAGCGACGGCATCGCCACCTCCGCCTACGCGGCCGCCTACGCCGATGCATTCCCCGACGCTCGCCTCGAAATCATCACCGCCGCAGGCCATCTCCCGCACCTGGAACAGCCGCGGGCAACGTTCGCCCACCTCGACGCCTACCTACGCCAGCTCCGGGCAAGCGCCTGACGCCCCGCAGTCGGGGCGTGCTCGTGTCGGCGAATCTCGTTGCCGGCGGGGCGATTCGGGGTGATCGCACGACGGGCCGGCATGGACGGCGACTGCGCGGCCCGGACTAGGCGCTCGGGCGGACCGGCTGGTCGGCTGATTCGCCGGACCAGCTGATCCGGTGGTCGAACATCCAGTTCAGCGAGCCGACGCCCTGCTTGGCGGCCTTCTTCAGGAAGAACGGCGTCAATTGGCGGACGAGGAAGCGGGCCAGGCCGCTCTGGGCCTTGTCGCCGCTGGTTTCGGCGCCGTGCGCGACCACCCGCTCGACCCGCTCACGGCGGCGGTGCTCGAATTCGGCCAGGGCGGTGGCGGTCTCGGGCAGATCGCGCAGGCAGATGGCCAGGGTCACCGCGTCCTCGACGGCCATGGAGACGCCCTGGCCCGAGGATGAGGCCACCGCGTGGGCGGCATCGCCGATGATGACCATGCGGTCGTTGTGCCAGGTGGGGACCGACGGCATGTCGTACTGGTTGAAGCCGGTGACGAAGGTGGCGTCGGGGGTCGCGGCGACGATGGCGGCCGCGGGGCCCCGGTCGGCCGCCAGCATCCGCGCCAGCTGGTCGCGCCACTGCGCGGGCGCCGTGGATGCCACTGTCTGCTTCGAAAGTTCCTGTGCGCCGGGCATGTTCGCGAACCACCAGATCTCGCCGCCGGGTGCGACCAGATAACCGAAGAAGGCCTTCTTGCCGAAGATCATGCTGTAAACGCCCGGCCGCAAACCGAGTTCGTGAACCAGGGCCGGGTCGGTGACGAATCCGCCCAGGCCGTAGATGCCCAGGTAGTGGGCCTTCGGCGCATTCGGGTCGATGATCTCCCGGGTGCGGGAGTGGATGCCGTCCGCGCCGACGAGCAGGTCGGCCTCGGCCCGGCTGCCGTCGGCGAAGGTGGCGACGACGCCGCCCGTGGCCTTCGGTTCCGCGTCGACGAGTCGCTTGCCGAACTCGTACCGGATACCGCGCCGTGCGGCTTCGGCATTGAGTGCCCGGTACAGGTCGCGCCGCTTCACGCTGTGGGTCACCGTGCCGTCGGGCAGCGTGCCGCCGATGGGCATATCGGTGATGTGCTTGCCTGCGCTGGTGTAGAAGCTCAGCGTGTCGGTGGCGTGGCCGGTGTCCATGACGATGTGGTGGGCGTCGATCTCGGCCAGCGCGGACAGGCCGTTCACCGCGACCGTCAGATATGCGCCGATCTGCCCGGCGGCCGTGTCCGCGTAGGCCTCGTAGACGACCGCTTCCCAACCGGCCTGCTGCAGTGCCATCGCGGTGACCGGACCGGCGATGCCGCCGCCGATGACCAGTGCCTTCTTCATGTCGTGTCTCCCTCTGAACTCTCTTGAGCGTGATGTATCTTGGTTATCAAGATATAGATAGTTTGACGATCAAGAGGTTTGAATGTCAAGAGAAAATCTGGACGAGTTGCGTGCCCGGGTCGGGCGGGAGTCCCAGGCGTTGCAGGCGGCCGTCGACGATGTCGACCAGGCCGCCGCGACCGTGCTCGGCGTCAATCGCACCGACCTGCGCTGTCTCGAGGTGCTGGTCCGGGGTGAGTCGACGCCGGGCGCACTGGCGGCCGAATTGGGTCTGACCAGTGGCAGTGTCACGACGATGCTGGATCGGCTCGCCAAACTCGGTCATGTCACCCGGGAGCCGGAACCGGGCGACCGGCGCAAGGTGCTGGTCCGCATCACCCCGGCGACCATGGCCCGGGCCTGGGAGATATACGGGCCCATCGCCGAGGAGGGCGCGGCCGAGATGGCGGGCTCGTCGGCTACGGAGCTGCGCACCATCCTCGACTTCCTCACTCGCAGCCGCGAACTCCAGCAACGCCACCGCGAGCGAATCTCGGCCCTGCCCAAGGCGGTTCGGGGTTCGTAGTCGAGGGCAGTGATCGGCACTGACAGTTCGTGCCGGAATTGTCCGAATAACTGGACGCTCTGGTTAGTTAGCTGTATCGTCACTGTACGATTCGCGAGAGGCTTGCTGGCGCATGCTCTTCCGGTTCACAGGCTCGGCCGTGCCGAATGCCAATCCATTGCTTTATTGGTCGATCGTTCTTTCGCGCGCGGTCGGGAGCGAGATGAGAACGACTGAAGTGTGAGGGACGTCGTTGTTCGCAGTGTCCGTCAGGGCTGTGGTCCTGGCTCTGAGCATCCTGACCGTGGGGGCGGTAGGCGCCGCCCCCGTGTCGGCTCAACCCCTGTATCCCACGCAGGATCCCGATCCGTTCTACGGTCCGCCGGCCGATCTGGGTGCGCTCGCGCCCGGTGACGTGGTCCGGACGCGCAAGATCGATACCGGGCTGTACGTGGGCACCGAGGGCTGGCAGGTGGCCTTCCGTAGCACCAACTCCCAGGGCCAGCCGATCCTCGGCATGACCACGGTGCTGCTCCCGGTGGGGGTCTCGAACCCGCCGCTGGTGTCGTATCAGGCGCTCATCAACTCCCTGGGCGCGCAATGCAATCCGTCGCGCTCGCTGTTCAACGGAGAGTTGCAGGACGGCGTGGGCGCCATGCTGCCGATCGGGCGCGGCTGGGCCATCTCGCTGCCCGACTATCTGGGGCCGAATGTCGCCTACGGCGCGGCCAAGCTCAGCGGCATGGTGACCCTGGACAGCGTGAAGGCGGTCCGCAAGGCCACCGAACTGGGACTCGGGAAGTCGCCCGTCGCCCTGGCCGGGTATTCCGGCGGCGGCATGGCGACCGCCTGGGCCGCTGCCCTGCATCGCGAGTACGCGCCGGACCTGAAGCTCGATGCCGTTGTGGCCGGGGGCATTCCGGCCGATCTCGAGCAGATGGCGCTCTCGCTCGGCTTCGAGCCGCACCCGGGCTTCGGCCTGGCCTTCGCGGCGGCCATGGGCCTGGAGCGCGAATACCCGAACCGCCTGCCGATCTCGGATCAGCTCAATGAAAATGGGCTCTGGTTCCGCGAATTCACCCACGACGCCTGCCGTCGCTTCCTGCTGTTCCACGGCGCCTTCCGCAACGCCGACCAGATGGCAGCGTCCAAGAGCCTGATGGACAGCCCGGAGGCGCATGCGGTGCTGCGGGAGAACAGCCTGCGCTACTTCCCGGGCACGCCGGCGGTCCCGACCTACTTCTGGCAGGGGCGGTTCGACACGCTCACCTTCTTCGATCCGGTCGCCGAGGTCGCCGACCGGTACTGCAAGGCCGGTGTGCCGCTGGTGTTCCGGCCCTTCGATATCGCCGAGCACATGACCACGGCCGTCGCCGGATTCGCCGACGCGTGGAACTATGTGGAATCACGTTTCCGCGGGGATCCGGTCCCGGTGAGCTGCGGATAGATTGACCACCTGCTCGGATAGCGGGCGCTGGTTCGTGGCGGCGCGGCGTGCGTTCTCGGCGGTGAGCAGTTCGACCAGGCCGGGGAAACGCTGCGTCAGATCGGCTCGGCGCAGCTGGGCCATATTGCTGTTGCCGCGGTCGACCTGACGGATCAGCCCGGCCTGGCGCAGCGCTCGGAAATGGTGTGTCCGAGTGGCTTTCGATACCGGGAGCCCGAACGAACTGCAATGCCGTTCCGCGCCGTCGGCATCGGCGAGGAGGGCCAGGACGACCTCCAGGCGATGCCGGTCGGCGAGGGCCGCCAGCACCGCGCCGAGCTCCATGTCCTCGAGCTCCGGCTCATCGTCGGCCATCCGCCCACCTCCTTTAGGTACGACTTGCATCGTACCTCACGTCCGGTTAGCGTCCGGAGGTATGGCAGATCTCGTACCTAATAATCGGACCCCCTTCGCGCTGATGGGCCTGGCCCACCCCAAACCCGAACGCGCGGACGAACTCCGAGAGCTGCTCCTCTCGTTCGTCGCACCGACCCGTGCGGAAGCCGGCGCGCTCGAATACCACTTCCACGAAGACGCCGCCGCCCCCTCGACCTTCGTGTTCTACGAGGTCTGGCGCTCGAAGGCCGACCTCGACCGCCACCTCGAACTCCCACACATGCGCGACTTCTGGCAGCACCGCATGGACTACCTCGAACGCGACCTCGAAATCCGCTACCTCTCGATGCAAAGCCCCTACCCCCACCCGATCCCAGCCTGACCCGCGCGATCTGCCGGTCAATCGGCCAATTCGGCCAGCCGAGAAGCGATTCCGGCGCGGCTGGTCAAACCGAGTTTGCGCAGGATGCGGCCGAGGTGATCCTCGATGGTGCGGGGGCTCAGGTAGAGCTGGGCCGCGATCTCCTTGTTGGCGAGGCCCTTGGCGGCCAACTCGGCGACCTCGCGTTCCCGCTCGCTCAGCTTTGTCGCTCCGGAGACCGTTCGATGTCCTGCGAGCCGACGTTGGACGGCCGTCGCGGCGCGTTGCAGTTCCGTGGCTCCGGCTGCCGCGAATTCGGCGCGGGCGGCGGCAATTCGGGCGGTGGCGGTGGTGAAATCGCCGCGCTGCCCGGCAATCTGCGCCGCCACCAACAGGGCCTGCGCGCGGAACACCGGCATGTCGGCCCGTGCGTACGCTTCGGAGGAGTCTTCGGCGGCACGTTCGGCGGAGGTGAGATCCCCACGGGCGCAGAGGTATCCGGCCCGCGCCCGGGCTGCCGCAGCCAGTGCGCCGGGTAAGCCCAGGCGCTCGGCCACATCCTCAGCCTGGGCCAGCAGGGTTTCGGCCGCGTCGAGGTCACCTCGATCGACGGCGCTCAGGCACGCGACAGAGAGCTCGGCCGCTCGCATCGGGTGCAAGCGGCCGCCGTCTGCTGTGCCGTCTTGTAGTGGCACCGCCAGTCCAGGCCGTGCTCGGTCGCCCGGAGTTGATTCTCCGGACGGTGACTCGGTCGCAGACCAACGCGGTGCTCGACCGCTCTCGGACGCGTATCCCGATAGTGCCTCGGTCGCCTGCATCCGGTGTGCGCGGTCGCCTCGGGGCGGGTCTCCCGGTTGTGGTCCCGGCGAACCGGGGGGCAGGTTCGAATCTTCGGCTGCTGTAGCTGTGCCTGCGCGGGGGCTCGGTTGTTGGGTGGGCACATCATCCAGGTTGAGGCGGGCGGCCAGCTCCAGGAGGGCTGCTTCGACTGCGCCGCGCCACCAGCGGACGGCGGGGCGGGGGAGGGCGTTGAGGTCTCGCCAGCATTGGATGACGTCTGCGCGCGGCGAAGTTGCTTCCAGGACACGGAGTTTGAGGGCTCCGGCCAGTGGGGCGATACCTGGGTAGGCGTAGAGTTCGGCGGTTTCGACGGCGTCATCGGCGGCGGCGAGGGCGTCCGCGTAGCGTCCCAGTTTGGCCAGCGAGTAGGCCTGTACCGTCAGGAGTTCGGGGAGGATGAAGCTGCGGCCGCGGCGGCGGCTGACGCGGATGGCGCGCTCGATGTGGGTGAGGCCGGTGCGCTGGTCGTCGAGGAAGTACGCCATCCAGCCGAGGGCGGAGACGGCGTGGATGCCGTCGAGTAGCTGAGTGTCGGTGAGCTGCGCGAATTCCCGCTCCGCGACGCGGTAGTCGGCTTCGGCGGCGCGCAGGTCGAGGCCATTGAGCCGGCCCATGCTCCGCAGTGTCACCCCGGCCGCGCGCATGGCGGGGTCGTGCAGGGCTTCGGAGGTGAACAGCTGCCGGACTCGTTCCGCGCCCTCGGCGTCGCGGTTGTCCTGGATCTCCAGGATGGCCAATTCCAGCCGGGCGGGCCCGTGTTCGTGACTGCCGGGCCGATCGACCAGCCGGGTCAACAGGTTTCGAGCGCTGTCCACGCGCCCGAGGATCCGTTCGCAGCGGGCATAGAGGAGAACCGCTTCGACCTGCTCGGGGGTGGGATCGCCCGCAGTGCCCGGCAGCAGGGGTTCGAGGGTCTCGCGCGCGGATTCCGCGGATCCCGACAGCAGCAGCGCTCGGCCGAGCAGGACGCGGGCCGGAACATCGGCGCGCCCACCCGAATCCGGCAGGGCGTCGAGGGCCGCGGCGATCCAACGGGCACTGGCGGCCGGATCGGTGCCGAGGGCCTGCTCGGCGGCGCAGAGCAATTCGGCCGCCGCGAGCTCGTCGCGACCGAGGGCGTGTTCCAGGTGGCGGGCCCGGGCGAGGACGGGTGCGTCCTTGGCGCGGAGCACCTGTGCCGCGCGAGTGTGCGCGGCCGCCCGCCACCCGTGCCCGGCCAGCCGGTACGCCGCCGCGCGAACCAGCGGATGGCGGAAGCTCACCAGGCCGGTGGTGACGCTGACCCAGCCGCGCCGCGTGAGATCGTCGATCGCCTCGCGCAGCTCTGCCGGTGCGACTTCGGCCGTGCCGCAGAGCAGTTCCACGTCATCGGTGCCGCCGCACACCCCGATCGCCTGCGCGACCAGCCGCTCCCGGGCGGGCAGGTGTGCCAGTTCGGCCCGGATGGTCCGGTCCAGTGCGGTCTGATCCGCCGGTGCCGCGGCCGGATCCTCGGCTCGAATCGTGGCGTCGAAATCGGCCGGGGTGAGTTCGGCGAGCAGTCGCAGATACAGCGGATTGCCGTGCGCCGCCGCCACCACCTGCGTGCACCGGCCCGCCGGCAGCTCCGGCAGCAGCGCTCTCGCGTCGGCATCGGACAGCGGCGGCACCGCGAGGTGCTCGCTCGCGACACCCGGTGCGCGCAGCGCGGATCCGAGCGATTCCGGAAATTGCCCTTCGCGATAGGCCAGCACAATGCGAGCCGATTCCGGCCGCTGCCGAATCAGCAGGGCCAGCATCCGCATCGAGGCGGCATCGGCCCAATGCGCATCGTCGATGATGAGCAGCGTCGGCGTGGCTTCGAGCCGCTGCCGAATCCATCGGGCCGAGTCCCGGGTATCGGTCCCGATTTCGTTTTCCGTGCCGCCCAGCCGATCCGCGATATCGCGTACGAGATAGTGCGGTGTGGGCTGATCGTATTCGGTGCCCGCGATGGCGACCGTCCGCCATCGGCCCGGCTCGAGCCCGTTCGCGAATTCCGAAAGCAGCCGCGATTTTCCTATTCCGGCCGGGCCCTCCACCAGGAATACGCCGTCTCCACCGGGAGCGTGGCAGGCCGCGTTCAGGGTGGCGAGTTCGCGGGTGCGGCCGACGAATGGCTGGATCGCGCACTCCTTTCCGAGTGAACGGCCTTCAGGCGAGCCTAACTCGGCACTCTCGCCTCCCGGCCGCCGCCCCGATCCCGTGGTTTCACGGATGCTGTGGCGTGCGGAAACGGGTTGGGTAGTCCGGGTTCGATCGATTGGCGAGTGGGAGAGGTACGTAGCTTCACATGCAGAGGATTTCGTCGAGTGCGCGGCGGCTGGTCCCCGTGATCCTGGCCATTGCGGCCCTGGCCCTGGCGGGGTGTTCCGCCGTCCAGAAGGGCGCCGATGTAGTCAAGGACGCGGGCAAATCCGATACCGGTCGGTCGAAGGTCGGCGACTGTATCGATGTCATCGAAGGCTCGATGATCGATTCCAAAACCGCGCCGGTCGACTGCGGTTCCCCGAAGGCGGTGTACCAGGTCGCCAAGGTCTACAGCAGCAAAACCGATTGCGCTGCCGACTACACCTCGTACGAGGAAACCCTCAATGGCATGTCCATGGCATATCTGTGCCTGGCCCCGAATTTCAAGCAGGGCGCCTGCTATCACGAGAGCATGCTGACCGGATACCAGTACGCCGAATGCGGCACCTCCAACGCCAGCTTTCAGGTCCTGACCCGCATCGACGGCCAATCCGACGAATCCCTGTGCGGCGAGGACGCGGACAGCGTCATCACCCTGGCCGAACCCCGGACCACCTTCTGTCTGAAGAAGGTGTGACCCCCTCAGATTTTCCCGACGCACTGTCGGTAACATCCCGACGGTGCGTCGGTAAAAGTGCCCGGCGCAGGACAAGGGAGTTCGGATGTTCCTGGCGGTGCGCGAACTGTGGTTCGCGCGAGCGAGATTCGGGTTGATGGCCGCGGTCGTCGCCCTGATCGCGGTGCTCATCGTGATGTTGGCGGGCCTGTCGTCGGGCCTGGTCGACGACGGTGTCTCGGGATTGAAGGCCATGCCCGTGGACGCCTTCGCCTTCGCGCCGAAGACGGAAACGGAATCGGCCTTCACCCGCAGCACGGTCGACGACGGACAGGTCGCGGCCTGGCGCGGGCGCGGCGATGTCGCCGATGCGGCGCTGTTCGGAAACACGCTGGTCAATGCGAAGACCGGCGCCGGGGTCGCGATCGATCTCGCGCTGTTCGGGGTCGAGCCGGGGTCGTTTCTGGCCCCGAGCCCGGCAGAGGGGTCCGGGCTCGGGGCGCCGGACGGCATCGTGGTCAGCCCGACCACCCTCGACAAGGGCGTCCGCATCGGCGATGTGGTGATCATCGACCGCATCGGCACCACCCTGCGGGTCGTCGGCGCGGCCGCCGAACAGCGCACCTTCGGGCACGTGAACGTCGCCTATGTGCCGCTGCGACTCTGGCAGGAGATCCACGCCGGACTGCGGCCCGGCGACATCGCCCGGCCGGAGATCTATCACGAGGCCAATGCCGTGGCGCTGCGCGCGCGGCCCGGCGGCATCGATCTGGCGGCGGGGGATCGCGCCGCGGGCACGCACGCCATGACGCTGTCGGCCTCATTCGATGCTTCTCCCGGCTACTCGGCCGAAATGTCGACCATGACCCTGATTCGGGTCTTCCTATACGCCATCTCGGCCCTGGTGGTCGGCGCGTTCTTCATGGTCTGGACGGTGCAGCGCACCCACGAGCTGGCGGTGCTGCGGGCGCTGGGTGTCTCCACCGGATATCTGTTGCGCGACAGCCTGATCCAGGCCGCCATCGTGCTCGTCACCGCGACGGCCGCCGGGGTCGGCGTGGGAGTGGGCGGCAGCCGGTTCGTCGGCGGCATGCCCTTCGCGCTCGAACCCGGCGCGGTCGCGGTCGGTGCGGCACTGCTGATCGTGATGGGCATGCTGGGTGCGGTGCTGACCACGTTGCGCGTCACGCGGGTCGACCCGCTCGAGGCTCTGGGGGCACAGCGATGACCGTCGAATCGATTGTCCGCCAGGGCATCTCGCTCAGCGATGTCTCGCTGACCTTCGGCAGCGGCGACCGGGCCGTGGCGGCCCTGGACCGCATCGACCTGAGCGTGCGGGCGGGCGAGCTGCTGGCCGTCGTGGGACCGTCCGGATCGGGCAAATCCACGCTGCTCGCGGTCGCGGGCGGGCTGGCCCGGCCCGACACCGGGCAGGTGCTGGTGCACGGCACCGAGATGACGACCCTGTCCCGGCGGCAGTTGGCGCGATTCCGCCGCGAGCACATCGGGTTCGTGTTCCAGACCGGGAATCTGATTCCCGCGCTGACCGCCCGCGACCAGGTGCGGCTGCACGATCGCACCGGCGGGCGGAAGCGCGGCACCGCACCAGCTTCGAGCGGCCCAGCGGATCCGGGTGCCCTGCTCACCGCCGTCGGAATGGCCGCGAAGGCGGGGCGGCGGCCGCATCAGCTCTCCGGCGGGGAACGCCAGCGCGTCGGCATCGCCCGCGCGCTCGCGACCGACCCGACGCTGCTGCTGGTGGACGAGCCCACCGCGGCGCTGGATCGCGCCCGCAGCCACGAGGTGATCGAGCTGCTGGCCCGGCAGACCCGCGAGCGGAAGGTGGCCACCATCATGGTCACCCACGATCACGACATCCTCGGCCACTGCGATCGGGTGCTCACCCTGGTGGATGGGAGACTGAGCGGGTAACCCCCTACGAGGAGATCAGGTGCCGAGGATCCAAGCCGCCACGCTCGCCGAACATCGCGAGGCGCAACGCCGCGCCCTGCTCGACGCCGCGCGCGCCATCCTCACCGAGGACCCGGCCCGCCCGCCCACTCTCACCGAGGTGGCGGCGCGCGCCGGGCTCGCCCGCCCGAGCATCTACCAGTACTTCTCCTCCCGCGACCAGTTGCTCGCCGAGCTGCTGGCCGACACCTTCCCGCAGTGGGCGCGGCGGGTGGCGGAACGGATGGCGGCCGCGTCCGGCCCGGCCGATCAGGTTCTCGAATACGTCCGCGCCAACCTGGAATTGGTCGCGAGCGGTGAGCATGCGCTTGCCCGCGTGCTCACCACGATCATCGACGACGATATCGCCGCCTACAGCCGCGAATTGCACGACGAACTCCGCACCCCGCTGATCGGCGCGCTCGAGACGGCCGGTGCGGCCGACCCGGCCGCCACCGCCGGACTCATCGACGGCATCGTGCATGCGGCTTCGCGCATGCTCGAAAGTGGCCAGGACGCCGACCGGACTGTCACGGCCGCAACGGAATTGGTCGCGCCCTACCTTTCGGCGCTGTCGCCGAGCGCGGCCGGGCGGCGCTGAACCGCAAGCGGGAAGCTCGCGAAAGGCCCGGTGAGGCCGTGCGGGCGGGGGCGCGGCCTCACCGGAGTGCGAACGGCTGCAAGGGGAGTCAGCGTCCGCACGATCGGGGGTCAGCGACCCTGGGCGAGGTGGGTCAGCAGGATCAGGCCACCGATCAGCGTCAATCCGGTCAGCATGACCAGGACGCCGTAGGGCAGGCGGGGAATCCGGAAGGTCGAGAGTTGCTGGGGCCTGGTCATTTCGCCTCCACGGGCGTGGTCTCGGTGACATGATGGGCGGTCGCGCCCCAGCCGACGTGAGCCTCGGCGCGCATGCGGTCGATCATGTGCGGGTAGTGGAGTTCGAAGGCGGGGCGCTCGGAGCGGATGCGCGGGAGCTCGTAGAAGTTGTGCCGTGGCGGTGGGCAACTGGTGGCCCACTCCAGCGAATTGCCGTAGCCCCACGGGTCGTCGACGGTCACGATCTCGCCGTAGCGGTAGGACTTGAAGACGTTCCACAGGAACGGCAGCATCGACGCGCCGAGCAGGAAGGCGCCGATGGTGGAGACCTGGTTCAGCAGGGTGAAGCCGTCGGAGGGCAGGTAGTCGGCGTAGCGCCGCGGCATGCCCATGTTGCCGAGCCAGTGCTGGGCCAGGAACGTCAGATGGAAACCGAGGAACGTGGTCCAGAAGTGCCACTTCGCGAGGCGTTCGTCGAGCATGCGGCCGGTGATCTTGGGGAACCAGAAGTAGATGCCCGCGAAAGTGGCGAACACGACCGTGCCGAACAGGGTGTAGTGGAAGTGCGCGACCACGAAATAGGTGTCGGACAAATGGAAATCGAGTGGCGGTGAGGCCAGGATGACGCCGGACAGGCCGCCGAACAGGAAGGTCACCAGGAAGCCCAGCGAGAACAGCATCGGGCTCTCGAAGGTGAGCTGCCCCTTCCACATGGTGCCGATCCAGTTGAAGAACTTCACACCGGTCGGCACCGCGATGAGGAAGGTCATGAACGAGAAGTACGGCAGCAGAACGGCTCCCGTGGCATACATGTGGTGCGCCCACACCGCGATGGACAGCGCCGCGATGCCGAGTGTCGCGTAGACCATGCCGGTGTAGCCGAACAGCGGTTTGCGGCTGAACACCGGGAAGATCTCCGACACGATGCCGAAGAACGGCAGCGCGATCACGTACACCTCGGGGTGCCCGAAGTACCAGAAGAGATGCTGGAACAGCATGGTTCCGCCGCTGGCCGGATCGTAGATGTGCCCGCCGAGGTGCCGGTCGTAGTACAGCGCCAGGGCGGCCGCGGTCAGCAGCGGAAACACCAGCAGCACAAGGAAACTCGCGACGACGACGTTCCAGGTGAAGATGGGCAGCCGGAACATGGTCATGCCCGGGCAGCGCAGGCATACGACGGTGGTGAGCATATTGACCGCGCCCAGAATGGTTCCCAGGCCCGAGACGCCCACCCCCAGGATCCACAGGTCCGCGCCGACACCGGGGGAGTGGATGATGTCCGACAGCGGCACATACGCGGTCCAGCCGAAATCGGCCGCACCGCCCGGGGTGACGAAGCCTGCGGTCGCCATGGTCGCGCCGAACAGATACAACCAGTAGCTGAATGCATTGAGCCGCGGAAACGCGACATCGGGCGCGCCGATCTGCAAGGGCAGCAGGATATTCGCGAATCCGAAGATGATGGCGGTCGCGTAGAACAGCAGCATGATCGTGCCGTGCATGGTGAACAGCTGATTGAACTGTTCCGGCGACAGGAACTGCATGCCCGGCTGCGCCAGCTCCGCACGCATGATCAACGCCATCAGCCCGGCGATCATGAAGAACACCATCGAGGTCACCAGGTACATCTGTCCCAGCACCTTCGGGTCGGTCGTGGTGACCATCTTGTAGAGGAACGACCCCTTCGGTGCGTGCCGCACGGGATGGGGTCGCGTGGTCTCGGGTACCAGCGGGGTTTTCGGGGAAAGGGCGGTCACCCTGCGGACGGTAGTGAGCCGCGGGGTTGCCGGTGAATACCCGCGGGCCGGGCCGATGACCTTCGACGAGCGATCGGGGACCTTGGGCCGTGCCGCCGGTGACCTTCGAACCGAGATCGTCCTCGAACTGGGCTAGGGTGCGGTGGCCGGGATCACATCGCGCCGGCGCAGGTTCTCGGCGACCTCGAGCTCCCAGACCTCGTTGGCCCGCGAGGTGTCGACTTCGAACTCGAAGCGCCGCACCGATTTCGGATCGATGTCGGCGACGTCGACATAGAACTGCTCGTACCAGCGGCGCAGCTGGTAGACCGGGCCGTCCTCGTCGCAGAGCAGTGGGTTCTCGATCTTGGACTTGTGCTTCCAGATCTCCACGTCCTGCAGGAAGCCCTCGCCGATGCCCTCGGTCATCCTGTCCGCCAGGCGGTTCGCGGTGTCCGCCGGTACGCCCGTGGGTCTCTCCAGCGTGATGCCGTACTGCAGGACGAAGGAGTCCTGGGTGACCGGGTAGTGGCAGTTGACCAGGACGCTGCGGACCTCGAAACCGCCGTAGACGTGGAGCAGTGGATTGATCATGTAGGCGGGCCCGAAGTACGAGGCCTCCGATTTCAGCAGTGTGTCTCCGCGGTACTTGGTCGCCATGCCGACGTCCGGGCGGCCCTTGGTCTCGAGGTACTGCGTCGCGACATGGCCCTCGAAGACGTTCTTGAAAAATGTTGGGAACGCGTAGTGGATGTAGAAGAAGTGGGCCATGTCCACGATGTTGTCGATGATCTCGCGGCAGTTGGAGCCCTCGATGAGGATCGAGCGCCAGGTCCACGGGGTCCAGTCGGGGGAAAGCGTTGCCGCGGGGTTGCCTTCGGCGTCGGTGTACGGTCCCCGGATGGTCGGGATGGTGACCTCGTCCGGTGGCGGGTTGCCCTCGTGGTCGTGCCAGACGAAGAGCTGGCCGTTGCGCTCGAGCGTGGTCCACGCGCGGGTGCGGGCCAGCGGGGGTATCCGGCGCGCGTAGGGAATGCCGGTGCAGCGGCCGTCGCCGTCCCAGCGCCAGTCGTGGAACGGGCAGGCGATCCGGCCGTCCTTGACCGTGCCCGTCGACAGGTCGCCGCCGAGGTGGCGGCAGTAGGCGTCCAGCACCCGCAGTCCGCCGGTATCGTCGGCCCAGACGGCCAGCTTGGTGCCGAAGGCATTGACCGAGTGGGGTTTCCCGTCCCGGAACGCGTCCGCCAGGCCCAGGCAGTGCCAGCCGCGGGCATAGCGGGTCGGCATCGTGCCCACGTCGATGTCCCGGATCTTTCTGCCGAACCCGCGTGATGTCGCCATCGCACCCTCCTAGGTCTAGAACCAGTTTCAGATCTGTGTCAGCTTCCGATCGGTGAGGGCATCCAGAAAATGGTCGAAAGACTCTTCTTTTAGGGATTTCCGTCCGCTTGTCGCGGACCTCGAGCTGCTCAATAGTGACTGGAACGTGTTCTAGATATGTGGCGGAGAATGTGCGATCGCCACCCGACCGGTCAGGAGAACCCGGCGAGATGACCCGTGAAATCACCGCGCGCGTCGAGGCTTTGGCGCCGACCCTGCGCGAGCGCGCCCAGCGGACCGAGACGTTGCGGCGCATTCCCGACGAGTCGATCGAGGACCTGCGGGAGGCGGGATTCTTCACCCTGATGCAGCCGCGGCAATGGGGCGGATGCGCCGCAGATCCGGTGGTCTTCTACGACACCGTGCGCACCCTCGCGAGCGCCTGTGGATCCACCGGCTGGGTGGCAGGGATCCTGGGGATTCACAACTGGCACCTGGCGCTGTTCGATCAGCGTGCGCAGGACGATGTCTGGGGCCACGACAGCGACGCGCGGATCGCCTCGTCGTATGCGCCGATGGGCGCCGGTGCCGTGGTGGACGGTGGCTATCTGGTCAGCGGTTCGTGGGCGTGGTCTTCCGGGGTGGATCACGCCGACTGGGTCTTCGTCGGCGGGCCGGTGCTCGAGAACGGCAAGCCTGTCGACTTCGGCTCCTTCCTCATCCCGCGCAGCGACTACTCCGTCGACGACGTCTGGAACGTGGTCGGTCTGCGTGGCACCGGATCCAATACGGTTGTCGTCGAGAACGTCTTCGTCCCGCGGCACCGCTTCCTGAGCTTCAGCGTCATGAACTCGCTGACATCGCCCGGGCTGCAGCAAAATTCGGAGCCGGTCTACAAAATGCCCTGGGGGACAATCCATCCCACCACGATCGCCACGCCGATCGTCGGCATGGCTTACGGCGCCTACGCGGCCCACGTCGAGCATCAGGGCAAGCGGATCCGGGCCGCGTACGCCGGCGAGCACGCCAAGGACGACCCCTTCGGCAAGATCCGCATCGCCGAATCCGCCAGCGACATCGATGCCGCGTGGCGGCAGTTGTCCGGCAATGTCGCCGACGAGTACGCCCGGCTCCGGGACGGCGGGGAGATCCCGTTCGCCCTGCGCGCCCGCGCCCGCCGCGACCAGGTCCGCGCCACCGCCCGCGCCATCGCCGCCATCGACCGGCTCTTCGAGGCCGCCGGGGCCGGCGCCCTCGCCGACGACACCCCGCTGCAACGCCTCTGGCGCGATGCCCATGCCGGACGCGTCCACGCGGCCAACGACCCCGAACGTGCCTACGTCATGTACGGGAACCATGCTTTCGGTCTCCCGGTGGGGGACACCATGGTGTAGTCGGATCGGGCGGCGGCGGGTTCCGGATCAGGCCCCGCCCGCCAAGCGAAGGACCCGCGCGCCCCGCCATCGGCGCCATCCTGGCCACCGCCCGCGCCGGTGCCTGATCGCCGCAGCGGGGCCTGCCGTCGTCAGCTCGCGACGGATTCGATCTTGGCCGTGTCGAATTCGACGTATTCGATGCGTGCGCCGCCGGGGTGCCGCACCGTCAGATTGCGGCCGGTGGGTACGTCGTTCGGGCCGTCGAGGATGTCGCCGCCGAGGGTGGTGATGATCGTGAGCACCTCGTCCAGGTCGTCCACGATCGCGGTGGCGTGTGTTTCCCGGTAGGGGGCAAGGGCTTCCGGGGTTCCGGCGATGAGCAGGTAGGCGCCGATGCCGGCCAGTTCCAGCTCGCGGTAGGTGAAGCGAAGCCGGGGCTGCTCACCGGTGAGCGCGGTGAACGTGGGCAATGCGGCGTCCAGATCGTCGACGTAGACGCGGGCCAGGGTGCTGAGGACCGTCACGGCAATCTCATTTCGATATTTCCGAATCAACGAAACGAACGTAAGCTGGTGACCCGGTCATGTCAACCGAACGAGGAACCCGATGCCGCCGCTTACCGAGCCGAATACCGCGGACCTGGACCTGGTGACGGTGCTGCACGCCCTGGGGGACCCGGTCCGGATGGAACTGGTGCGCCTGATGGCCGTCCACGGCGAAATCTCCTGCAGCCCAGATCATCTCGTAGTCCCGAGATCGACGCTGTCGAACCATTGGCGCACCCTGCGCGAGGCCGGCCTCACCGTCACCCGCGTCGACGGCAAGGCCCGCTACATGACCCTGCGCCGGGCCGACATCGATGAACGATTCCCCGGCGTTCTCGATGCGGTGCTCGGGTCTCTCCCTCAGAGGTCTGCCAGTGCCAGTCCGGTGAGTGCGCCACCGGGGCGGGCGATTTCGGTGTCGATACCGTCGTCGAGGTCGACGAGGCGGATCGCACCGCCGAGATCGCTGACGTAGAACCGGGATTCGCTGATCGCCACCACGCCGATGGCCTCGCGGTAGCCGCTGGACAGGACGGTCACCGGACCCGGAACCGGGTCGACCGAGGCGCGGTTGAGGGTATTGCCCGCGGGTTCCGCGCCGCGATCGGTCCACAGCAGGTTCCCGTCGCCGGACAGTGCCAGGTCGATCGGTTCGGGGAGGTCGTGCCAGAGCACCTCGATATCGGTGCGGGCCGCCGGGGAGGTGCCGGCCGGGAGTTCCAGTGGCGCGCGGAAGATGCGGCCTTCACCGGCCTTCGGTGCGCCCTTCTGGGTCCAGTAGAGGTGGCGGCGGTCGAGGTCCAGGCAGATGCCGACCGGCCAATTCCGGGACTGCACAGCGTCTTCGGGGCCTGCGCCGGTGACCACCAGCGGGTGCAGCTCGCCCCCGGCGAGATCGCAGGTGAGGACCTGCATGCCCTCGCGGTCGCACCAGTACAGGCGGCCGGTGGCGAAATCGGCGGTGAGCTGCTTGCCGGTGGTGAATGCGCCGGGCGGCACGATCACCGTGCGATTGCCGCCGTCGAGGTCGGCGCGTTCGAGCATGCCGGTCCGGTGGAAGAACACGGGTTCCGTGCCGGGCCCGGGACGCATGTCGGGTGCGCCCATGCTGGTCCAGTACACGTGCCCGCGATCCTGATCGACGGCGACGCCGTCGGGGTAGGCGTCCAACCCGGTGATCAGGGTGCGCACGTCACCCCCGTCGAGCGAGATCGCGTGCATGGCACGGGCTTTGAGGTCGAGCGCGAGCAGATGTTTCATCGCGGCCTCCTGCGGGTCACTGCCGATTCGGGTCGGGGTAGTCGTCGTAGAAGCCGGCGCCGGATTTCACGCCCAGCTTGCCGTCGGCGATATAGCGCTTCAGCAGAACGCGTGGGCCCTCGGGCAGATGCGGATTCTCCTGGGCGTAATGCTCTTCGATATCGAGCACCACATCGAGGCCGACGCTGTCCATCATCCGGAACGGCCCCGCCTTGGTGCCGAAGTTCAGCTTGAACATGGCATCGACGTCCTGCGGGGTCGAGACGCCCTCGTAGACGACCTCGAGCGATTCGCGTTTCAGCGCTGCCCAGATCCGATTGAAGATGAAGCCGGTGCTCTCCTTGCGGCACAGGAAAGGATGCAGACCGTATTCGGGGAACGTCGACATGACGAAGTCGATGATCTCGGGCGCGGTGTCGCCATCGGACATCACATCGAGCGTCGTCGACGCGGGCGGCATATAGAAGTGGGTGTTGAGCATGCGGTCGCGGGTCGAAAGCCCCTCGGTGAACAGCCTGCTCGCATACGACGACGAATTCGACGAAACGACCGCATCGGCCGCACACAGTCCGTCGAGCTCACCGAATATCGACTTCTTGAGATCGAGCCGCTCCGGCACCGCCTCCACCACCAGCCACGCCTCCGCCACCGCATCGGCCAGGTCCGGCACATAACTCACGACCCCCGGCGTGCCGCCGTCGATATGGGCGGCCACCGCAGGCAATTCGCCGGTCGCGTACCCGACGGCCTGCGTCCCCTGCGTCCCGTTCGGATCGGTGAGGTGCACGGTGCCGCCCCGCGTGGCGAACATCAGCGCAATGCGCCGACCCAGCGTCCCCGCGCCGATCACGGTGACCGGCCGGGTGCGGTAATCCTTCGGTATCGCGGCCATCTCTCGCTCCTTGGATTGGGCGATCTCCGAGCTGTGGTTTCGCGCTATCGATCGATGTCACGGTAGCCGGGTCTGCCCATTACCCGGTACAGCGACCCGCCTAGCACCCGGTGTCAGGTTGCCCGACCGAGCAGCGCGCGGGTAGCCGACATGCGTCCCGGTGAAATTGACGATTTCCTTTCGCCTTTCGATCGTGTCTTTACGGAATTACCACCTCGTGCAGCGATTTGGCATGGAATGTCACCCCATCTCCCGATGAATCGCTTTACTTCTTCTATAATCTGGTATTACGTTCAGATTCCTGTGAGGCCGCGCCAGGTGGCTGGAAAAGGAGAATTCGGTTGAACGGCAAGATCCTTGATTGCGTCCTCGTCGCCGTGGTCGTCATCGCTTTCTTCGCCTTCGCGATCGTCAACCCCGGCATCGGCAACCTGCTGGTGGCCTGGTTCGGCGCGGTTGCGCTGGGCTACTACAACGTCTACGTCCGGCACGACCCGAAACTGGTGGCGGCCGCCAGCGGCGGCGGGCGAGCCGTGAATCATTCGGCGACTCTTCGGCCCGCCTGGCGCTGAGACAGTCCGGTATCACGTCAGGAACGAACCCGCGAGCTGGTCCGGGCTGGGGGCGACCAGATCGGAATCGACGAAGACGATCAGGTCGCCCGCCGTGCGGCCGTCCGCAGCGAGAATGAACACGATGTCGATCCCTGCGGCGATCGCCACGAACCGATAGGGCCGCGAGTCCGGCGCGGTTGTCAGCGCCCAGAATCCGGTGAGCGCCAAGGGAACACCGATCACTCCCGCGAGCACCGCGAACTGGATCGGAAGTCCGGCGACTCCGCCGGTGGCCGCGCGCTGTTCCGCGTCGACGACGGTTCCCATGGCGAGCTGGGGCCAGCCGTGCTCGCACTGCCACCACAGGACCGGGATCGCCGAGACAGCGACGATGGGGTCGGTCGCCGCGCAGGTGGTCAGGTCCATGGCCGGAGCGGCGGAGGCGAGCGCGGAGCGCACACAGTCGCCGAACCCCTCGACCGAAGCCGCCGTCTGCTCCGGAGACAGGCCCTGCTGGGCAAGCGCCTGTGCCAGAACCGCTTTCCCCTGTGGGACCCCCGTCCCGCTGCTGACCCGGGAGAAGAACAGCGTGCCCAATGCCGCGGCTCCGATGGCGCTGCCGAGCTGTTGAATCGTCGGCAGCAGGCCCGAGGCCGAGCCGGTCTCCTCCGCCGTCACGCGGGCGGTCATGAGGGCGGGCAGTGGTGTGGCGAACCATCCCATGCCCGCCCCGGCCAGGAACACCGGTCCGCTCAACATGCGCGTGTCGATGCTCGCCCGCGCCGGATCGAGCGAGGTCGCGATCATCGCCAGCGACAGTCCGAACAGCACGATGCCGACGGTGAGGGTTCGAGAACCCATGCGGACCATCAGGATCGGCGCGGTCACGGCGGCCGGGACCGCACCGAGCGCGAAGGGCGCCATGAGTTTCGCCGTCTGCAGCGCGGTCATGCCGAGCCCGGTTTGGGCGGCCACGGACACCGCGAACAGGAAAGCGGTGAAGATCCCGTAGCAGACCAGCAAGAGGATCGAGCCGACTGCGAAGGCCCGGTCGGCGAAGATCGAGGTCCGTAGCAGCCCGGTGCCCGCTGCTCGCCGCTGCTGCCAGCCGAAGGCCGCCAAGACCACACAACCCGCCGCCAGAAGACCCAGAAGATATGGCGGCCAGCCTCTTTCACGACCAACAGTGGCCGGATACAGCACCAGCAACAACCCCGTGGACGCCAACAGCACCCCCGACACATCGACTCGCCCGGGATCAGCCGCCGCACCGATGTGCAAGTGGCGATACGCCAGCGCGAAAGCCGCCAGGCCCGCAGGTGCGTTGAGCAGGAAGATCGCGTGCCATCCCAGCCCGAACGGATCTGCCGCCACCACCGCCCCGCCCATCAGCGGGCCCGCCAGACCCGCCAATCCCGCTACGGCGCCGTATATTCCGAAGGCCAGCACTCGGCGATCCGGCTCGAATCCGGCATTGACGATGGCCACGGTCTGCGCGGCCATCCCGGCTGCGGCCACCCCCTGGACGATCCGCCCGGCGATCAGCGCTACGGCCTGATCGGCGCCGCCGCACCACAGCGACGCGGCGGCGAATCCTGCCATCGAAACCAGGAAAAGCATTCGGCGGCCGTGGATATCGCCCAGCCGGGCGGCGGCGGGCAGGGTGCACGCGAAGGCGAGGCTGTAGCCGGTGACGACCAGCAGTTGCGCCAAGCCGGGCGCGCCGAGGTCGCGGGCCAGGGCCGGCAGTGCCGTATTGACCACGGTCAGATCCAGCATCTGGAGAAAGACCGCGATCAGGCACGCCGCGAACGCTCCCCACGCCGCGCGGGCGGGGACGGCCGGGGCGTCATTGCCGTCTGCCGAGATCGGTGTGATCATCGCCCGGAATCGACCCGGACGCTGTAGTCGCCGTCCGTCGCCACGGCCGAGGCGATCGAGGTCAGCGTCTTGACGTAGCGATCGATCGAGGCATGAGCCTCGGGGGTGTCGGGGTAGAGCAGGCTGAGGGTGGTCACGTCGGGGAATCGGTTGACCCACAGGTAGACCGCGCCGGCGGCGGCCCGGTTCCCGAACATTCCGCCCTTGATCTTGTCGAACATCTCGACGCCGGGAATCTTGCGCACGTCGACGTAGGACAGCATGGCCGCCGCCCAGCCGGGCTCGGCGTGGACACCGAGATCGGGGGTGGCGAGCTCGAGCACCCGGTGCGGTGAGACGTCGGTCAACTCCTTGGCCGTGTCTCCGGCCCACTGTGCGGCGCCGACCAGCGAGGTGAAGCTGTCGTCGGGGTCCAGGTCGAAGGCGACCGGGACGAGGTTGGTGTACCAGCCGATCGAGATGTTCTCCTGCGGAGTCGTGCGCGTATTGACCGGTGTGAGCACGAAATACCATTCCCGCCCCGCCAATTCGAGTTCGGTCAGCGCGAGCACCGTGAACAGGCCGCCGAGGAATCGCCCGCCGTGGTCGGTGCACGCCTGCTCGAACCCGTCCGCGGTGTCCGCGTCGAACAGCGGAATGGTGAGTTGCGCGCCCTGGCGGAAGCCCGGCCCGGCATCGGCGCCCAGATCCACCGGCAGCGCCGGCATGACACCCCCGTTGCGCTGCAACAGCTTCGCCCACATCCTGACCTGCCGCGATCCCGCCCGCAGCACGCTGTTGACGGCCCGCTCCCGGGCGCAATAGGCGATATGGCTGCCCGCGGGCGGGAGTTCCACACCGCCGCCGGACACTTCGCTGCCGTAGATCATCAGCAGTTCCGTGCAGGTCAGCGCCTGAGCCACACCGTCGGTATGCAGGTGATCGATCGCCGCGAACACGGTGTAGGACTGCTCGTGCTCGATCACGCCGAACCCGAAACAGTCCCAGTGCAACGCATTCGGGACCTGCGACTGTACGTGCTCGCGAATGTCCGCACTGGACTCGAAGTGCCGATAGTCCTGCGTGACCACGGTGATCACCCCGGCGGCGACGGTGCGCCGCACCACCGACCCGCACGGCTCGTGGGTGAACCAGCTGGCGAAGGTGTCGTGCCGGCGCAGGAACCGGGTGACCGTGCGTGCCATGGCCGCGAGATCCGGGCGGCCCGGAATCTCGAAGGAGATCATGCACAACCGCGAGGCGCGCACGCCCGCATCGATATTGCGCAGGGTGGCCCGCAGGTACTGCTCCTGCTGATACGAGGGCGGGGCCGGATGGAGTGGGGCGGTGAGCATGGCCGCGTGCGACTCCGGGGCGAGCGTCCAGCCGGTGACCCGGCCCGGAGCGGGATGCCAATCGTCGATGAAGCCGAAGTCGACCACGGGTGCCTCGATTCGCAGCGGGAAATCCCGAGAACTGATGTCGCAGCGCAGTCAACGACATCCCGGGTACCCGCGGCGCGAAGATCGCGGAATCCTGTGAACAGTGCCAATCCGCGGCGGGCCCGGCTGCCACAATGCTCCAGGATGTCCAAAGGCATTGCTGCCCAGCAGAGTTCACTCCTACCGTGGCCGGTCACAAGGACGAGCCGGGGAGACACGTGAGAGACCATCCTGGGCGGCGGACGCGCCGAAGACGAATCTGCCTACGACAGTTGCTGCTGATGATGGCGTCGGCCCTGCTGCTGCCGAGCACCGCGCTCGCCACCGCAGCACCGACCGGGCCGATCGCCGCTCCGGATGTGCTCGCGAACGCGGTGGCCGCCCCGGACGGGTCCCGTCTCGTCGATGCCACCGAGGCCGGGGACCGGATGCTCGATCTGCGGGTGCGCTCGGCGGCGATGGACACCGACATCGCGCTGAAAGTGCTTCGCGCACCGGATGGTTCGACACCCGCCCCGGTGCTGTATCTGCTCAACGGAGCCAATGGCGGACTCGATGCGAGCAGCTGGTTCGAGCAGACCGATGTGGCGGACTTCTTCGCCGGCGAGCAGGTCACCGTCGTGATCCCGCTGGGCGGTCGCGGGAGCTACTTCACCGATTGGCGTGCCGACGACCCGGTGCTCGGCCGTCAGCGCTGGATGACCTTCCTCACCGCCGAACTCCCCCCGATCGTGGATTCGGCCCTGCGCGGCACCGGATCCAATGCCATAGCCGGGATTTCGATGGCCGGTACCTCGGTCTTCCAATTGGCCCTGGCCGCGCCCGGACTCTACAGGGCGATCGGCTCGTACAGCGGCTGCGCGCGCACCAGTGATCCGCAGGGGCAGGCCTTCGTCACCGCCGTGGTGGCGCGATGGGCCGGCAATGTCGCCAATATGTGGGGTCCGCCCGGCGACCCGGAGTGGAGCGCCACCGACCCCTATCTCCACGCCGATCGCCTGCGCGGCACCGCGATCTACGTCTCCGCCGGGACCGGGATCCCGGGCACGCTCGACACCCTCGACGGGCCCGGAATCCAGGGCAATGCGCTGAAACTGTTGGCGCAGTTGACATCCGGCGTGATCCTGGAGGCCGTCGCCGACCAGTGCGCCCTCGCCCTGCGCGACCGGCTGGCCGCCCTGCACGTGCCCGCCACCTTCGATCTGCGTCCCGTCGGCACCCACTCCTGGGGCTACTGGCAGGAGGACCTGCACAAGTCCTGGGCATTGTTCGACCGGGCGCTCCGGTAGGTACGGGCCACCAGGGCCGAGCGCAGATACCAGACCCCCGAGGTGTGGGTCGGGTCGAATCCGGTGAGCTGGCCGATACGTTTCAGCCGGTAGTCGACGGTATTGGTGTGCACGTGCAGAGTCCGCGCCGTGCGCTGACGGTTCAGGTTGTTGCTGATGTGCAGCTGCAGCGTCTGCAGCAGTTCGGGATACTCGTCCAGCGGATCCAGCAGCGTCCCGAGATGATCGCGGCCGGGACCCGGACGGGTGAGCTGGTATTCGAGCGAGAGATCGTCGAAGCGGTACAGCCCGCGCACCAGCTGCAAGCGCTGCACCATGTCGAGCAGCTCGTGCGCCTGCTCGGTCGCGGCCGGAATCTGTTGTGGCGCAGCCTGGGTGACCGCCGCCGTGATCGGCACCTGCGCGGCCCGGGAGAGGTTGACGATGAACTCGTCGAGCTCCGCGTTGGGCAGCCCGTGCTCCGGGATCAGGATGGTGCCGCCGTCGACGCTCAGCAGCGAGAGCACCTTGTCCGGGTAGCGGGTCGCCAGCTCGGCCTGTGTGCGGCGCAGTTTGCGGCGCGCGACCACCTGACTGTCGAGCGCCCGGTTCTTCTCGTCCGGATGCGGCGGAATCGAAACCGCCAGCACCCGATACGATTCCGCGATCTCGATGCCGCACTCGCGGGCCATGGTGGAGGTGCTGTGGCCGCCGAGCAGCGCCGAGGTCAACGTGTGCACGGCGGTGTGGTGCTCGCTGATCACCGCGCGCAGCTCGCGCACGTATGCGACCGAGACGGCCGCCGTCATCCGATCCAGCAGCTCCACCACCAGTTTCGCGCCGCCGACCATGGCGTGGAAGTCCGATGCGGTGAGCGCGGGCGTGGTCGCGCCCGTCGCCTGCGTGTACTTGCTGGTGGACTTGGCCATCACCAGGTCCAGGCCGATCTTGAAGCCCTCGTGGATGGCGTGATGGATGGTGTCGATCGGAATGCCCTCGCGGGCCCACTGCGCCGCGGCGTCCTCGAGCCGCTTGGTCTTCTCCGGGATGTCCCGGCCGTCGAGCATGCTGACCGCCAGCTCGAGGCAGGTGCGGGTGATGATCGTGACATCCCCGCGCAGCGCGTCGCCCGGCAGCGTCCCGCACGGGACCACGGTCTCCACGAAATGCCCGACCATACGCCGCGACAGCTCGCGGACGTCCCGCAGCGCCGACGACAGCGGCATGCCCGAAATGGTCAGGCCCGAACTCGGTGAATCGATCATCGACATCCCGGTTTCTCCCTTGCACCCCCTGCTTCCCGATCCCGAAGCTACCGATCATCCGGACCGGCTGTCCGGGCACTCGGCCTGTGAAGATTCGGCAAATTTCACCCACCTCGGACTGTTAGTTATCACAAAAGTCCACGTCAAACCAATACTTGAACGCTGTTCAAGCTCGAGGTAGATTGCCTTGGCATGACTGATGGACTGTTGAATCTGTTGGTGGACAAGGCGTTACGCCGAGCAGCCCCGACCCGGGCGGAGGCGCTGGCGTTGCTGAGCGGCGCGCAACCGCTCATCGATGTCGTGGCGGCGGGCTCGCGGGTGCGACACGAATTCTTCGGCGCGCGTGTCAAACTCAACACGATCGTCAATATGAAGAGCGGCCTGTGCCCGGAGGACTGCGGGTACTGCTCGCAGCGGCTGGGCTCGGCATCCGGTGTGCTGAAGTACTCCTGGATCACGCCCGAGCAGGCCGCGCGGGTCGCCGGGCAGGCGATTGCGGGCGGGGCCAAGCGAGTGTGCCTGGTCGCCAGCGGGCGCGGGCCCGGCGAACGGGATCTGACCAGAATCGAGCAGACCATTGCCGCCATCACGGCCGACCATCCGCAGACGGAGATCTGTGTGTGCCTGGGCCTATTGGGGGAGGGACAGGCCGAGCGGCTCGCGGCGGCCGGGGCCCACGCCTACAGCCACAACCTCAACACCTCCGAGGCGCGCTATGCCGACATCTGCAGTACGCACACCTTCGACGATCGCGTCGACACCGTGCTGCGGGCGAGCGCGGCCGGGCTGTCTCCGTGTTCCGGAGCGATTTTCGGCATGGGGGAGTCGGACGAGGACATCGTCGATCTGGCCTTCGCGCTGCGGGCGCTGGACCCGGACTCGGTGCCGGTCAACTTCCTGATCCCGTTCGATGGAACGCCGCTGGCGGGACAGTGGGAGCTGACGCCCGACCGCTGCCTGCGCATCCTGGCGCTGTTCCGCTTCTTCTTCCCCGACGTGGAGGTGCGGCTGGCCGGTGGCCGTGAGCTCCACCTGCGCGGCCTGCAACCGCTGGCGCTGCACCTGGCCAATTCGATCTTTCTGGGCGACTACCTCACCAGCGAGGGGCAGCCCGGAGCCGACGACCGGCAGATGATCACCGATGCCGGATTCACCATCGAGGGCGCGCAGGAGCAGACCCTGCCGCCGGCGCGCCACGACCTGGTCGCGGTGCGCAAACGTGGTGCGGGGACGGATCTTCCGGCGAACGCGTAGGGTTCGCCGTGGGCGGCTCGCCGCAGGGGCCGCCCACGGCCGGGCACTACCAGACGACCGGAAGCGCTTTCGGGCCGCGCAGCAGCATGCCCGTCTTCCACTCCACCTCGTCGGCCGGAACCGCCAGGCGCAGGTTCGGGAAGCGGCGCAGCAGCGCGGTCAGCGTCACGTGCAGTTCGAGGCGGGCCAGTTGCGCGCCCACGCAGTGATGAAAGCCGTGGCCGAAGGCCAAGTGCGAGTTGTGATGTCGCGTCAGGTCCATGGTGTCCGGATCGGGGAAGACCGTCTCGTCGCGGTTCGCGATCGCCAGATCCACGAAGACGGCCTCGCCCGCGCGAATGAGCGTGCCCGACAGTTCGACATCCTCGACGGCGATGCGCGGGAACGCGCCGCCATTGCCGAGCTGGATATAGCGGAGCAGCTCCTCGATGGCGGCCGGGACGAGATCGGGATCCGCACGCAGGCGGTCCCATTCGCCCTCGGTGAGCAGGACGTAGACGAAATTGGCGATCTGATTGGCCGTGGTCTCGTGACCGGCGACCAGCAGGGTGAGGCCGAGCGTGATCAGTTCGTCCTCGCTGAGCCGGTCGTCGTTGTCGCGGGCCGCCACGAGTGCGCCGAGCAGATCATCGGAGGGGTCGGCGCGGCGCTCGGCGATCTGCTCGGTCAGGTATTCGGCGACGGCGGCCAACGCGGCCACCCGCTCCTCGTCGGGGACGGCGGTCGTCGACATGATCGCGTCGGAGAAGTCGCGGAAACGATGCTGGTCCTGCGGTGGCACGCCGAGCATTTCGCAGATGACGGTGACCGGCACCGGGAGCGCCAGCGCCTCCACCAGGTCGGCGGGTGAGCCGGCCGCGGCCATGGCCGTCAGCATGTCCTCGACGATCTCCTCGGTGCGCGGGCGCAGCTCCTGCACGCGACGGGTGGTGAACGCGGTCATGGTCAGCTTGCGGAGCCGGGTCAGCTCCGGCGGGTCCATGCTGGTCGGAATGTTAGGCATGGCCGGCGTCTCGCGCACCCGCGGCACATCCTCGCGGCCGACCGTGGCGGCGCGGCCGAACCGGGGATCGCTGAGCACCGAGCGCACGTCCGCGTAGCGGGTGACGAGCCAGGCCTCGCCGCCGTAGGGCAGCCGGACACGGGAAATCGGTTCCTCGCGGAGCAGTTTCAACGCCGTCGGATGCGGATCGAGCCGGACCGGATCGCCGAACGGATAGTGGCGGACTTCGGTAGGTGTGGTCACGCGAAACTCCTTCTGGTGTAAGCAAATGCTTACAGCGGTCGATCGTAGGAGTGCGCCACCCAACCGTCAACGCTCGATTTCCGTTATGACGGAGGGAAATTCGTACTCACCCGGTCCAGCAGGACGCGCGCCGAACGCAGGACGTGGTCGGCGACAACGGCCGGATCGGCGCTCGCCAGCGGCTCCCAGCGATAGACCGATCGCAGCAGACCGATGCCCAGCAGCCAGGCCACCACCAGATCGGCCCGCAACTCGGCGTCCGGGCCGTCGCCGAGTTCGGACAGTGCCCGCACGTATCGTTCGTCCAGCTCCCGCCGTATCACCGACACGCCGCTGGCATGTCCGCTCGATCGCAGCGCGGCCTGCAGCCAAAGCTGTTGATCCGCCGCGGTATTCAGCATCCCGGCCAGCAGCCGGCCGAGCAGCTCGTCCGCGGGGCCTTCCGACAGCACTCGATGTCCGCGATCCGCGACGACCGCCCGGAACAGCTCGTCCTTGTTCCCGAAGTACCGGAACAGCAGCGCCTGATTCGCTCCGGCCCGCGCTGCGATCTCCCGCACGGTCGTGCCCTCGAACCCCTTCTCGGCGAACACCTCCCGTGCCGCGGCCAGCAGGGCCGAACGGGTGGCATTGGCATCCTTGTGCCGTCCGCTGGTTTCGCTCCCGGTACCCATTCGCCCTCCGATGTCGCCTCGCCGACGCGCGGCCCGTACGGCGTCGGCTCCTGCCGCGACCATAGACTCGGCGGGCACGGCAGTGCCGGGCTACCGTGTCTCACCCTTCGCGTCGGAGACCACCGGCGGTGCGCTCCGCTTCGACGGCGGCTACGTCCACTCGATCCTGCTGGAGCCCGGTGACGGTGCGTATTCTCTTGTAGCTGTACGTGATTCCCGCGATGAGAATGATCAGCAGAACTGCGGTGGTGCCCCAGGTGCCGAAACCGAGCCCGCCCTTGTCGTGCGATTTGGACAGCAGATCGCCCGCCGTCGCACCGAGCGGACGGGTGAGGATGAACGCAAGCCAGAACAGCAGGACCCCCGAGATCCGGGTCAGGTAATGGGCGGCAAGCAGGGCGGCCATGACCGCGGCGATGAGCAGCGCGCCCCCGCCGTAGCCGAGTCCGGAACTGTCGGAGAGGTAGTCGCCCAGGGAGGTACCCAGTGTGTTGGACAGCAGAATGGCCGCCCAGTACAGCACTTCGCCACGCGTGCTGGTGATTCCGGTGACGTCGTAGGTCTGGCCGCTGAGCTTCCAGATGACGAAGACGACGGCCAGGCCAGTGATCAGGACGGCCGCGCCCGCGCCGTAGCCCAGGCCGTCGTCGGTGGAGGTGCCCGAGCCGGGGCCGCGATTGAGGAAGTCGGAGATGGTGGTGCCGGCGGTGCTGGTCGCGGCGATCACGGTCCAGTACAGCGCGGGATGGAACTGGCGGGCCCGCAACTGGGTGACCAGGCTGACGGCGAAGATGCCCAGAAACAGCATCGACGCCGCCGCATAGCCGAGGTTCAGGGTTTGGGCCAGCAGATCCCCACCGGTCTCGCCGAGCGTGGTCGCCGCGATCTTCAGCACCCAGAACAGGGCGGTTACCTGGGGGAGCTTGTAGTTCGTATGCGGTTGCGCCGCGGACATGCGGATCCCTTTCGAGCAGTCGGTTACCGGTCACAGGGGAGTCTGCCCGGGAGTCGCTGAGAAGGCGCTGAGACACGTCCGATCCGAGCGTGTGCGATCATGGGGACGGACATCTGACGGAGGGACCGACCGTGGGCATGGGAATGGTGCTGGGCGACAACCGCTCCTGCGCTTCGCAGCGGGAACGGTCCGAATTGCCTTTGTTCTGACGGAAAGTCGCTCTCCGGACTCCTGCCTCGAAGCGTCGCCGGCCCCAGGCACCTTCGTTTCCGCAGGAGTTCGTCATGTCCACCCTCAGCTGGACCGAGAATCGATCGGTCCACACCGCCCACTGGCATTCCGAGAACGGGGCTCCGGCCCCGGCCCGCATCGTCGTCGCCGACGACCACATGACCGCGCAGACCGCCCACCGCCTCGCGCGGGCGGGCAAGGGCCTGGTGTGGCGCGGGGATTTTCACAATGCTCGCCAGTTGCTGCGAGCCCTCGACCGTCGTCTGCGGCGATTTGCGCGACCGATTGGGCGCGAAATCAGTCCGGCAGCGGTGTTCCATCAGCAGCGTGCCGCGCAGGCCGAGCGCGCCGAGATACTGGGCAGGCTGCTGATCGTGCTCGAACCCGGTTACTCTCTCGAGCTACGGCGCGCACCCCATGTTCGGTCGGCGTGCGAACACGCTTACGCGTCGGTGCGCCCGAATTGCCCCGATATCCAGCGGATGTGCGTGTCGCTGACCGAGCTGCTCGGGGTGCTCAGCGCCCATCAGTGGCATCGGAACGGTGTCGAGATTCCCGCCCTGGGGGCGCGCATCCATCCTGACTACGGCGTGTTCTCCCCGATTCGCGGCGAGTACGTCGATCTCGTCGCCGGCGCGCCGTTACCGGCGAATGCGCAACGGCCCTCCGTATTCGATCTCGGCACGGGGACCGGGGTGCTCGCCGCGGTCCTGGCCCGGCGCGGTGCGCGAGTGACCGCCACCGACATCAATCCTCGCGCGGTGGCCTGTGCCGAGGCGAACCTGGACCGCCTCGGCCTCACCGGCCTGGTTCGGGTCGGGCAGGCCGATCTGTGGCCCGAGGGTCGTGCGGACCTGATCGTCTGCAACCCGCCCTGGCTGCCGGCGCACCCGAACTCGGCGCTGGAGCTCGGCATCTACGACCCCGGATCGACTGTGCTGCACCGCTTCCTGGACGGATTGCGCCACCACCTCGCCCCGCACGGTGAGGGCTGGCTGATCCTCTCCGACCTCGCCGAACGCCTCGAATTGCGAAGCCGGGACGAGTTCCGTGCCCGCATCGCCGCCTCCGGGCTGCGGGTGGCAGCCCGGTACGACACACCTCCGCGGCATCCGCGAGCGTCGGACAGCAGCGATCCTCTCTACGAGGCCCGGCGGGGTGAGGTCACCTCATTGTGGCGACTGGTGCCAAACGACTGATCGGTCCGAGCGGTGGGGGGGGGGGGGGCCCCCCCCGCGCGCCCCCACCCCCCCGCGAACACCAGGAACCCAGCCCCGCCCCCCGCCCGCGCGGGCTCGCCCCCCCCCCCCCACGCGCC
>NZ_JBHZAK010000020.1:0-148560 GCF_042754165.1 Nocardia sp. NPDC059229 | reverse complement strand
AACCTACCCACACCGAAGGTGTCATTGTCCGGATCCGCGGTCTCCATCTCGATCGGCTTACCGTTCGACATCATCGGCTTCGCCGCACCAAGGGCCACGCCGCCATCGGCCTCACGCTTGAAATAGATATTGAAGAACGCGGCGAACCGGTGCCACGCCACACCCCAGTCGATATTGCGGCTGACCACCACGACCCACACCAGCGCCGTCATCAGCTTGCAGAACGCGAAGACCGAGACCGCCGCAGCGCTCGCGGGCAGCAGCTTGGCGATATTCATGCTGACGAAGTCGCTGGCGGCATGGTGCTCACCGGTGTAGGCCTGCACCAGTGCCTTCACACCGACCATGCTGATGCCCTCGGCGAGCACGATGAGCTCGACGAAGTAGGCCGCCAGGAAGTTGGAGCCGGAGAACCGCGAGAGCCGTGCGGGCCGCCGCGGGTGGTTGGCCTGCCGAATGATGATGAGCGCCAACGCACCGACGATGGTGCCCAGGCCCAACAGCTCGTCGAGCAGGTGGTAGACGAGGGTGTCACCGATCCACGGCCACGTGAAGGTGGGGCTGAAGATCTGCCCCTGCGCCTGGAAGACGGTGACGAACCCGAGCAGGAAGCCGACCATGACCAGCCAGTGCGCCCAGCCGACAGTCCGGAACTTCACCATGCGGGTGTGCGCCGCGAATTCCTTGATCAGGGTGGCGATTCGGGGCAGGAACGGCCCGAACCGGTCCGGTGCCGGCTGCCCCAGCCGGATGGTGCGCACGATATTGCGCACCGCCAAGACGAACCCGGCCCACGCGGGCACACCGACCAGTATGGAGATGATGCCCAGCGTTATTTGCAGGGGGCTCATGCAGTGGCCTTTCATTCACGAAGCGACGCTGTGTCGCTCGGCGCTCGTCGCATCATAACTTGCGCTAAGTTACCCACGGGTAACTTAGCGCTATCCATGTTACCCGCGGGTAGGGTATCAGCATTCTCGGCGAATCGAGGCGCCCCACGCACGCCGGATGTGGTGTGCCGCAAATTCATTCGATGCGACCGCGCTCATCTCAGCGGAACCGGCTCGTCGGCACGATGGGGCGCAGCGGATTCCGGGAGCGCCGGGCATAGGCGGCCGGGTCGATGCCGCGCAGTCGGCAGATCTCGGCGAGCCCGCCGGTCAGCAGCAGGTCGGCATCCGCCAGCGCGCGCACGGTTTCCGCGCCGAGCACCACCATGAGCTGCCGGATCTGCGTGATCCACGCGGTGATCGCCGTGATCAGCGCATCGACGCCCTCGGACTCGAGGATCGTCAGGAAGTGCCCGGATACCCCCACCGCGCGGGCGCCGAGCGCCAGGGCGCGAACGACATCGAGCGGAGTGCGCACCCCGCCGGAGGCGAGCAGCGCGACCCCGTTCGTCAAAGCCGCCTCGGCTCCGTCGACCAGGCAGGCCGGGGTGGACAGGCCCCAGTCGGCGAGCAGGTCGAAGTCGGCTCCTCGGCGCCGGGCATTCTCGATCAGCGCGAAATTCGTTCCGCCATTGCCGGATACGTCGACGATCCGCACGCCGAGCTCGGCCAGCCGCGTGACCGTGTCGGCGCTGATCCCGAACCCGACCTCCTTCACGATCACCGGTATGCCCAGCGTCTCGGTGAGGCGAGCGATATGGCGCGGCCAGGCCGAGAAGTCCCGATCGCCCTCCGGCATCACGATCTCCTGGATCGCATTGACGTGCACCTGCAGTGCGTCGGCACCCAACAGCTCCACCGCACGCATCGCCATCTCCGGTGTGGCATTGGCGTTGACGTTGGCGATGACATAGCCGTCCGGATTCTCGCCGCGCAGCACGCGGTAGGTCTCGGCCACCGAACCGTCTGCCAGGTACGCGCTCATCGAACCCGACGCGATCGCCAAACCGGTCTCCCGTGCGGCGATGGCCAGCCCACGGTTCACCTCGCCGGTGCGGGCGCTGCCGCCGGTCATCGCGTTGATGTACAGCGGCACCGGCCACGTCGTGCCGCCCACCTCGGTGGCGAGCGAGACGGCGTGCTCCGCGGTGCCCCGCAGGGCGTGGTGGACGAAGGCGACCTCATCGAACGGAGGCGGACGATGCCCGGCCATCGATTCGCGATGCTGCGCGACGGCCAGGCGGACATGATCGTCCTTGCGGCTGGCATAGCTCATCTGATGCTCTCTTTCCTCTCGGGTACCCGGAGATTCAGCGGTTCGATGCCGGCGGCTCGCCAGCGCTGCCGCAGGGTCGGCGCGCGGGCGGGATCGATCAGGGCGATTCCGCAGTCGCCGCCGCCCGCGCCGGAGCTCTTCGCCGCGGCACCGAGTTCCTCGGCCAGAGAGCGCAATCGAGACAGTTCGGGACTCTCGATGGCGGTGCCGGATACCGCGGCCAGCTCACGGAGCAAGCGACCGGCGGTGCTCAGCGCGAGCTCGGCAGCTCGATCGTCGCCGGAGCGGCACGCCGTCGCGAACTGCTCGACGCACTGATCGCTGGCGGTGACGAACCGCCGATAGGCCGAACCATGGTGCCGGACGGCCCGTTTCATGGCCGCTACCAGTACGCTCGAATCCGCCGGTCGCCCAACCCATCCCACTTCCAGCGACAGCGCGCGAGGGGGCGGCAGCGACCGTACCGTCAGGTGTTCCCACGGCCGCCGGATCAGCGCCCCGAGTTCGGTGTCCGGCCGCGCCAGCGCCGCGGTCAGGGCCGCGCGATCCGGAGTCCGGTAGTACATCCAGCCGCCATGCGCCGAGGCCGCGACATCACCTCCGGAGCAGTGCGGATCCACCGAGAACACCGACAGCAGAGCCAGTTTCGTCTCGGTGTCGGGATCCAGCGGCAACCCGTAGGCCCGGGCGACAGCCCGTACCACCGCGACGGTCACCGCTCCGGAGGACCCCAGCCCGTATTTGCGTCCGGTGGCGGAATCATCCAGCTGGGAGTCGATTTCGAGGGTGAAGCCCATCGGCTGCCGACCCGATCCGGCCGCGTAACGGTCGACGATGGCCAGGGCCGCCAGCACATGGGACAGCCCGGCCGCATCGGCTGACTTCGCCGAGACCTGCTCGAAACCCGTTTCCCGGCAGACGAATTCGACGCGACGCCTGGGGGCGCGGCTGGTCGTGACCGTCCGGAGAGCAGGACCGACCGAGCTCACCGGGGTAAGGCGCACGCGCACGTAGCGATCGATGCCGACCAGCACCGCGGCGCTGCCCGGCTCCAGGACCGCGTATTCGCCGACGATGTACAGCTTGCCCGGAACGGCAACGGTGATCATCGTTCTCCGCTGTCGGAGAGGACGGCACCGGGCCCGGCGGTGGTGACCACGATCCGCTCCACTCCCCCGGCCACCTCGGCGACGGCCGCCGCGACGACAGCGCTGTCGCGGGAATCGCACAGCACCTTCACATTCGGACCGGCGTCCATCGTGGCCCAGGCGCCGATGCCCGCGGCACGCAACTCCAGCACCAGGTCCAGCACGCGCAGGGTGCCGGGTGCGAAATACCGTACGGCCGGTCGAGCGCCAAGCATGGTGGCATGCATACCGAGGGCGTTGGCCTCGGCGATCTCCCCGACGGTGCCCAGATCGCCCTCGCGCAGCGCCGCCCGCATGCGGTCCAGGTCCCGGGCCGACTCCGCCACCCACGGCGGATAGAACGGCGACGTGGCCATGGTCCGCCGCATGGCTTCCCTACTGGGAACCGCCTTTTCGCGGGTATCGACCAGGGCCACCACCAGCGCCGGGTCCAGCAGCGGCGCGTCGATCGGCTCGGCGAAGCTGCTCAGGTCACCGGCCGCGCCGGCACCCACGCCACGCCACCACACCGCGAAGCCACCGAAGACCGAGCGCGCCGCACTGCCGGACCCGCGGCGCGCCAGCCGGGACAGCGCGGCTCGATCCAGATCCAGTCCGTAGGCGGTTGCGGCGGCCAGCGCCAGTGCGGCGAAACCCGCTGCCGAGGAGGCCAATCCGGCTCCGGTCGGCACCGTGTTCACGGTGTCCACCACCGCGTACCGCCGGTCGCCGGACCGCTCGCGCACCAGCTCGAGAAACCGCGAGACCGGCGCGGCGAACGCCTCGGGCGCCGGGGCTCCGGCGAAGGTCACCCGGTCGGCGGTCGGGTCCGGCCCCACCGTGACCCTGGTCGTGGTCGGGAATTCCCGCAGGGTCAGCGACAGGCTGGTGGTCATGGGCAGGTGCAGGACCTCGTCCCGCTTGCCCCAGTACTTGATCAGGGCGATATTCGGATGCGCGATCGCCGCAACGGAATTCATACTTCCACCGGATTCAACGGAACCTCGAGACAGCGCTGGGCACCCGCCGCGAGCAGCGCCGCGCGGACGGCGGGGGCGTCGGTGGTCAGTGCGATGACGCAGCCCCCGAGTCCGCCGCCGGAGAGTTTGGCGCCCAGAGCTCCCCCGGCCAGCGCGGCGGCCACCAGCTCGTCGACGGCCGGGCAGCTGACGCCCAATCGCACCAGAATCCGCTGTGCGCCGGTCATGGCATCGCCCAGCTCGGCGAACCGCCCGAGCCGCAGATCCTCGGCGGCACCGTGGGTGAGCTGCCCGGCCCGCTCGAGCAGATCCTCACCTGCCGCGCCGAGGGCCTGCAGTCGCCGGCGCACGGTCGCCACCGCCTCTCGGGTGCTGCCCGCCACACCGGTGTCGCCGACCACCAGGACCGCTCGATCCGCGCTGTCCGCCACCGGAAGTGGCCGCGTCATCCCGTGCTGGAACCAGAGCGGCCCGGCCGAGCCGATCACCGTGCGCGCGTCGACACCGCTGGCGTTCCCGTGCGCCAGCGCCTCCGATTCCTGAATCAGCGTGAAAAGTGTTTCGTCGGAAAGCTTTCGATCCCACAGATCGGCGACCGCCCTGATGATGGCCGCCGATATCGCCGCGCTCGAACCCAGACCCCGCTCGCTGGGGATATCGCTGTCGATGGTGATGGCCAGGCCGTCATCGGGAACCCGGAGATGGTGGCAGACCGCCGCTACCGCCAGCCGCGACACCGCGGGATCGCCCGGCCCCGCAGTCCGTCCCCGACCTGCCGCGTTCGTCGACTCCACGGTGGCCGGGCCCCTGGATCGGCGCGCGGTGGCGGTCACCCCCACGAGCGGCACCGGCAGCGAGATCGCCGGGCGACCGTAGAGCACCACATGCTCACCGAGCAGGATCAGTTTGGCGACGGCCCGGCCATGACCGAGGGTGGGATCGGCCGACCGTTCAGCACCCATCCTCATGCCTGAATCAGGTGACATGCCTCGTACATTCGCGAATGCTCGGCAACGGCCCGCAAACGGAATGGTCCGGCCCCGTCGACCGCCAATACCGTCGACGAACCGTCCTCGGGCAACTCGAAATCCCTTATCTCACGATATCTTTCGTAGGAGATCGGCTCCCGTCGTGCGATGGCGGACTGGTTGGCCGAAGTTCGCAGTCGCCGCCGATATCTCGGCACCATCGACAATCCGAAAAACTCCGCGACACAACCCGATCCGTAGCTCAGCATTCCGACGGAGCGCCCGCTGAGGTCCTCGGCGTGGTCGAGCAACGACATGAGGCCCACGTACAGCGAGGCCGTATAGCTGTTGCCGACAAGGCGATTGTAGATAGTGGTGTGTGCGAGGTCCGCGTCCAGCCGCGCGTTATCGGTGTCGATACCGTGGATTTCCAGCAACCGCGCGTGCGCCTTGTAGGCCATTCTGGTGAACGGCTGGTGATAGCAGAACGCCGCGAAATCCTGGATCGACCGGCCGCCGCGGGCTTCGTAGTCCTTCCAAACCTGTTCCACCGCTTCGAGATACAGCGAGACCGACAGCTTGCCGTCCACCATCGGTGTCGAGCGGTAGTTGGGCCGCCAGAAGTCCTGCACATTGGCGGTGTGCAGACCCGACACGGGCTCGAGGACCGCGACAGCCGGGTCCGCTGACACCAGCATGGCGACGGCGGCCGCGCCCTGCGTGGCCTCACCGGCGGAACCGAGATCGTATTTCGCGATATCGCTGGCGAGCACCAATACCTTGTGGCCGGGGTCGCGGTGCACGAGTCCGGCCGCGAAGTGCAGCGCCGACGTGCCCCCGTAACACGCTTGCTTCAATTCCACCGCCCGCGTCGAGGACGGTAATCCCAGCAGGTCCTGCACATAGATCGCAGCCGCTTTGGACTGGTCGATCCCGGTTTCGGTGGCGAGCAGGACGGTGCGGATATCCCCGGCATCGTGCTCGGCCAGGATCTGCTTCGCCGCGGCGGCGGCCATGGTGACGATGTCCTCGTCCGTCGCCGGGACGGTCTGCGTACTCTGCCCCAGGCCGATGGTGTACTTGCCGGGGTCGACACCGTGCCGCTCCGCCAACTCCTCGAGGTCCAGCGCGTAATGCCCGGTCGCCAACGCGATATCGTGAATTCCAATAGGAAACACCACGTCAATTCTCTCTATCCGATGGTGGGCGTTCGAAATTCAGATGCGTCCGCATCAGTTCACCGGCGTTCGTCTGGGCTGCCAGCAGCGACAGCTCGCCGCACAGCACCGCCGCCGCTGTCACCACGGCGAGCCGGCGGGCATTCTCCCCAGCCGCCCGGTCCGCACCGCAGCCCAACCTGGCGAGATTCGCCGCGGCGAAATCCAGTCCCTTTCCGTTTCCGACCGTTCCGACAATGATGTTCGGCAGCGTGCACGAGAAATAGAGATCACCATCGCGGTCCTCGGCGTGCGTGATGCCCTGCGAGCCCTCGACGATATTGGCCGCGTCCTGGCCGGTGGCCAGGTAGATCGCCAGCAACATGTTCGCGTAATGCGCGTTCGCGGAACGGATTCCGCCCGCCAGACTCGTTCCGATCAGGTTCTTGCGGACATTGAGAGCCGCTACCCGCCGCGCGGTCGTGTGCAGATCGTTCGCCACCACGGCACGCGGGATCAGCAGTTCGGTCACCACATTCTTGCCGCGGCCGAGAATGCCGTTCACCGCGGACGCCTTCTTGTCCGTGCAGAAGTTCCCCGACACGGATTCGTAACGCAGACCGGGGAATACGCGCACCAGGTACGCGAGGAGGGCATCGGCGGCCAGGGTCGCCATATTGTGGCCGGAAGCGTCGCCGGTAGCGAATTCGAACCGCACGAACAGCAGATTTCCGGCGATCTGGTGCCGGACATCCAGGAGTTCGGCATAGCGGCTGCAGTCGGCGACGATCCGGCGCATCTCCCCCATGGAATCCCCGAGCCGGCGGACCGCCGCCAGTGCCGTACCGGCGTCGTCGGCCTCGAGCAGGACCGACCGGGTCATCCGCTCGTCGACGAGCGTGCACACGACGCCGCGGTCGCAACGCCTGGTGACCTTGGCGCCGCGCGCCACCGACGGCCACAGCGGTGACTCGTAGGTGGCCAGCGGGACCTCGATCGGTTCGTCCACCACATTGCCAGTGATCTTGATCGGGCCCACCCAGCGCAACGGGACGACCGCCGCGTCCTTTTCACGCTCGGTACCGGTCATGGACATCGAATCTCCCCGAGCATATTTGTGTGATTGCGATTTACATATACGGAAACCGAAGTCGGCCACGGTATTACCGCACATGTCGATCTTCGGGACAAGGGCCGATCGCGCGCCGTCGATCCCACCGAGTGACGTATCCGACTGTGAGCGGGCACAGTGCACCCAACCACACCCCGCGAGGCCGTCTGCCCTGCGGCGATGGCTCGAATCATGCTGTGCAACTGCGGCTTTCACGCGGTTGCACACCCCGGGGAGGGGCGGACGACCTGTGGATCGACACACTCTCACGGCACCTGGGACGGTGGGCGATCACAACAACCATGCCGACCGGTCGAGTCCTCTTGCCGGAAGGATGAGCCTGCGGTAATTTTCGAATTCTGACCCTGTAAGACCAAGGGGCACTACATATTTGGAGCACTCCTCGAAATTGAACCGCGTCAGAACAACCTTAGAGATTGCATCGCTGGTTACTATCGGCTCCCCGAGATCCGAGGGTGAGGATCATTCGCACATCGAAAGGTTGGTCGAGGCCGAGTGGCCTTTGCCGCCCATTCTCGTTCATCGGCCCACAATGCGGGTCATCGATGGATTTCACCGCACATTCGCCGCGCGACTGAAGGGATTCACACATATTGATGCATATCTGGTGGACGGTTCCGAGGAACTCGCATTCATCGTCGGGGTACGCGAAAACACGACCCACGGCCTGCCGCTGTCCCTGAGCGATCGGCGCGCTGCCGCGGAACGCATCATGCGGACGCATCCACACTGGTCGGATCGTTCGATCGCGACCACCGCGGGCCTGTCCGCGAAGACCGTGGCAGCGATCCGCGGCCGGATCGACGACGATTCGCGATCGAGCCATCGCCTGGGAAGTGATGGCCGCCTACGACCCGTCGACACCAAATCGGCCCGGCGCACCGCCGCCGAGCTGATCCTGGCCCGCCCGGACGCGTCCCTGCGCAGCATCGCTCAAGAAGTCGGCTTGTCCCCGTCCACCGTTCGCGATGTACGCGCCCGGCTCGAACGCGGGGAGGATCCGCTCGTTCATTCGAACGAAAACAGAACTCCCCGTACCCCACCGGAGTCGGAGAGCAAACTTTCCGACACCCCCGATCGGCCGACACCCCCTTCGCCTCCCGAGAAGCCGGCGGATCTCGGCGCCCTGCTGGCCCTGCTGGCCCGGGACCCGGCGCTGCGCATGAGCGCCAGCGGCCGCGACCTCCTGCGCTGGATGCATCAGCACGCGGTGAAGAGCACCGATATCGAGAAAATAGCCGACGCCATGCTCCCGCATACCCGGGACCACATCATCGAATTCGCGTATCAATGCGCGGTCAATTGGTCGAATATCGCCCAGGATCTGCAAAATCGCTCGGGCGCGACGCAGAACAACTAATTACTGGAGTAGTCGACATGTCAAAGATTGCAGTCCTCACGAGCGGCTTGCAGTACGATATCGTCGGAAAGAATCCGGAACGCCGGGCGGCGATCGCCGCGGCGACCGCACATGTGGCGGGATTCTTGTCCGATCTGCGGAAACGCGGCTATCCCGTCTTTCACCTGCAGCTCATCAACGAACCCGACGATCCCCTCGCCGAGCGGTACGACGGCCGCGTCCCCGCGCTGCGCGGCACGGCGGGCGCCGAGGTGATCCGGGACTTCCTCGAGCCGGACGATATCGTTCAGGAGCGAAGCAAGGACAGCGGATTCTACGAGACCGATCTGCACGAGCGGCTCCAGGCAATCGGGGTCGAGACCCTGATTCTCATCGGTCTGCAAACCCAGATCTGCATTCAGACGACGGCGGCCGACGCATTCTTCCGCGGATACATTGTCGGCGTGCCGAGCGACTGCGTATTCTCCGCCGTCGAAGCCGACCGGCAGCGCGCACTCGAATGGCTCGAGGGCTACTGCGCCACGGTCGCCGATTCCGAGGAGATTCTGCGGACGATCGATGAGAACGGCGGTCTCCCCCGGAAGGAGACCAAGACACCGTGACTCTCGCAACCCAGCAGATCCAACTCGACCACGGCACCGGCGCGACACTGTCCGGCGAACTCGTGGCATTCATCGCGGAGACCTTGGGCGACGTCTATGTGGGCGAGATGGAGGACAGTGCCGTCCTCGCGGTGGAGGGCAGCCGTATCGCGATGACCACGGACAGCTTCGTGGTCGACCCGCTGTTCTTCGGCAATGGCGACATCGGAAAGATCGCGGTGTGCGGGACCGTCAATGATCTGGCGGTCTCGGGAGCGGCTCCGCGGTATCTGACGCTCGGAATGATCCTCGAGACGGGACTGCCGTTCGACCGCCTGTCCCGGGTGCTGACCTCGATCAGGGACACTGCTCGCGAAGCCGGCGTGCAGATCGTGTGCGGCGATACGAAGGTCGTGCGCGCCGGGGAAGCGGATCAGTTGTACCTCAACACAAGTGGGGTCGGTTTCTTCGCCCGGGAGCCGCTGCGGATGGACGCCGTGCGCCCCGGGGATGCGGTCATCCTGTCCGGTCCCCTCGGTAATCACACCGTGCATCTGCTGTCGATCAGGGAGGGTCTCGGCTTCGAAAGCCGGGTCCTCAGCGATTGCGCACCCCTCAACACCATGATCGACGGCGTGTTCGCCGCGGTGCCGGCCGGATCGATTCGCTCGATGCGCGATGTCACCCGCGGCGGACTCGCGGCGGTGCTGCACGAGTACGCGGGCAAGTTGGACAAGACAATCCGGATCGAGGCTCCGGCATTGCCCATTCAGCACGAGACCGCGATGGCGGCGGACATGCTGGGGATCAATCCACTGCACTGTGCCAACGAGGGCTGCGTGGCGATCTTCATCGATCCCGAGGCGACCGATCAGGTGCTCGCCGCGCTCCACGCGCACGAGTACGGCCGGCACGCCGTGGCGATCGGCGAAGTGACCGCCCTCGATGGCGCGGCGGTCGTTCTCCGGGATTCCGCCGGCCGCGAATCCACACTGCAACCTCTCCGCGGCGCCGAGCTGCCCCGGCTGTGTTGAACCGATGTCATGACCGAATTTGCGACCTGGAAAATCAGGGTTACCGGCGTTGTTCAGGGCGTGGGCTATCGCCCGTTCGTCTACAAGCTCGCCCGTGAGCGGGACTTGGCCGGATGGGTTCGCAACGATCCCGAGGGCGTGCTCATCGAGGCGAGCGGCCACGAGTCCGTGCTGCGACGCTTCAGCGAGGAATTGGCGAGCAAGGCTCCGGAGTTGGCCCGCGTCGATGGGGTGGTAGCCCTCAGCAGATCGGTGGGGCGGTCGGCGGCCACCGATTTCGAGATCGTGCACAGTGCGCACAGCGGAGCGAAAGTCGCTCTAGTGCCCGCGGATACGCATGTGTGTGCCGACTGTCTGGCCGAGTTGCGCGATCCGGCCGATCGCCGTTACCGGTACCCGTTCATCAACTGCACGAACTGCGGTCCACGATATTCGATCATTCGCGCACTTCCGTACGACCGATCGCAGACCACGATGCGCTCGTTCACCATGTGCGAGAGGTGCGACCGGGAGTATCGGGATCCGATGAGCCGGCGCTTTCACGCACAGCCCAATGCCTGTGCGGACTGCGGACCTCGTCTGTTCCTCGCCGACCGGCAGGGAGCGGTTCTCGAAGGCGAGGACGCATTGCGCCGGTGCGCACGGGAATTGACGGCGGGGCGGGTTGCGGCCGTCAAGAGTGTCGGGGGCTTCCACCTCGCCGTGGATGCGCGCCGCGCCGAGTCGGTGGCCTTGCTCCGCGGGCGCAAACGCCGGGATTCGAAACCCTTCGCCGTCATGGTTCGGGATCTGGCCACCGCCCATCGGATCGTGGAACTGTCCGCGGCGGAGGAAGCACTGCTGCGGTCGCCCGCGCGGCCGATCCTGTTGGCGCGCAAGCGTTCCGGCGCGCTCCCGGAAGGCGTCGCCCCGAGGAATCCGAATCTGGGCCTGATGCTGCCCTCGGCACCGCATCATCACCTGCTGCTGGACGAATCCGGCCTGGACGCGGTGATCATGACGAGTGGAAACATCTCGGGCTATCCGATAGTCCATCGCAACGAGGATGCGCTCCAGCAGCTTTTCGAGATCGCCGATGTGATCCTCTACCACGACCGTGAAATCGAGATCAGGGTCGACGATTCCGTGGTCCGGTTGTCCGCCCACCCCGAGTTGGACGGGCCCCTGATGACGTTCCTGCGCAGAGGACGCGGGTATGCGCCGTATCCGGTGGACGTCGGCCGTCCGCTGGCTCCGCTGGTCGCCTATGGCGCCGAACTCAAGACGACGGTGGCCCTCTCCGCTGGCTCCCGGGTCTTCCTCAGCCAGCACATCGGCGACCTGAAGAACGACGAAACCTTTGCCGCTCATCGCAAGACGGCGGCACACCTGGCGTCGCTCTATGATCTGGAGCCCGCGGCGGGTGTCTACGACATGCACCCGCAGTTCCGCTCCAGCAGTGTGCACGAGGGCATCGGCGAACCGGGCGATCCCGTGTTCGTCCAGCATCATCACGCTCATATGGCCGCGTGCATGGCGGAGAATCGGCTCACCGGACCGGCCATCGGTGTGGTGTTCGACGGAGCCGGCTACGGCACCGACGGCACCATCTGGGGCGGGGAATTCCTGGTGGGCGGCTTCGAAAGATTCGAGCGGGCAACGCATTTGCGGCGTTTGGCGCTGATCGGCGGTGACCGAGCGGTGCACGAACCGATTCGAACCGGGGTATCGGTCGCCCTGGACGCATTCGGCGATATCGACACGGCCGTCAAGGCGTTCCCGGCGATCGGCCGGCTCGAGCCGGATCGCCGGCACGTGTATTCGACGATGCGAGCGCAGGGAATCAATTCGCCCGAGGTATCGAGCATGGGCCGGCTCTTCGACGGAGTCGCCGCCCTCCTGGATATCTGCTGCTACGCCGAGTACGAGGCCCAGGGCCCGATCGAGTTGGAGGGCCTGCTCGAGCGCGACCTCGCCATGGCCGACGGATACGAGTTCGACTACACCACAACCGAAGTCGACTTCGGACCGGTGATCCGCGCGATCGCCGCGGACCTCGCCGCCGGCCTACCGCTCCCGCAGATCAGCCGTCGGTTCCATTCCGGCGTGGTCACCATGGTCCGACGGCAATGCCGCGAGATCTCCCGTGCCACCGGCATCCGGCAGGTCGTCCTCTCCGGCGGCGTATTCCTCAACGAATTCCTCCTGGTCAACTCCCTCACGATCCTCGAGCGCGACGGATTCGACGTTCACAGCCACCGCCACGTCCCCCCGAACGACGGAGGCATAGCCCTCGGCCAGCTGCTTGTCGCGGACCGCCGGCGCACCCTCGGGAACGGACGGGTCGGGTGAAGGCCGGCGCGTCGGTGGTGGACTCGCGCCGGCCGCGCTGATCGCCGCCCTGCACCGACCGCGCTGCCCTACGCTGACCGGCATGGAAGCAGCCGACGTCCTCGACCTGTACCGGGCCTGCGCCCGGGCCGGCATCACCATCTGGATCGACGGCGGCTGGTGCGTGGACGCGCTACTGGGCGAGCAGACCCGCCCGCACAGCGACCTGGATATCGCGGTGCGCCGCGGCCGGGCCGACCGAGTGCGCGAAATCCTCACGGGGATGGGCTATCTCGCCGATCGCGGGCCGGACCACACGGCGTGGAACTACGTCATGTCCAAGGGCCCGGACACCTCGGTCGACATTCACGTGTTCGACCACGACGCCGACGGTCGTGTCACCTACGGCATCGAATATCCCGCCGATTCCCTGACGGGCACCGGCACCATCGACGGCGAAAAGGTCGACTGCATCTCCGCCCCATGGATGTTCACCTTCAAAACCGCCTACCCGCCCGCCCCCGAAGACCGCGCCGATGTCCAGGCCCTCGCCGCCAAATTCGGCTTCGCCATCCCCGACTCGCACCGATAGCCGGAACTACCAGCGGACCATGGGCATCGGGCGCGTCGGATGGGTCAGCGCATAGCGAGCGGCTTGCCGGGCCAGGAATGCGTGGAAGCCGACATAGGGCAACTGTGCGACAACAGCTTTCACCTCGGCCCTGGTCACCGGTCGATGAAGCAGCCCGTGTGTCACATCGATGCGGTCGGCGATGCGGAAGGTCTCGGCCAACCGATCGTCGACGCCGCGAAGCCGATGATGCTCGAGCACCATCCGACGTGCAGCCTCGATATCGTCGATCCCGAATTCAGCAGCATGACGGCCCACCAGATCCGCCGACGCATCCAAATAGTCCCAGCTTCCCACCGTCCAGATCCCCAGATCGTGCACCGCCCACGCCAGCGCCGCACTATCCGGCACCGCCTCCCCCAGCAACAACTGCTGATAGTTCAGACAGCGCAGCACATGATTCCGGTATACCGGCAAGGAATCACCGATCTCCCGCCGATGCCGATCGAGCACGGCATCCACGATCGGATGAGAATCCCGGATCTGCATCCCATGATCATCTCGCACCGACCCACGATTCGGTGGGCATGCTCGCCAACCCAGCGGTCGGCCAGGCGATGTCGTCGACGGCGAGCCAGGAGGTTACGGCGACGGCGGTGGGGGTGATGCCGGAGAAGGCGACTATGTCGCGGTGGAGGTGGGATTGGTCGGCGTAGCCGGATTCGGCGGCGACGCGGGCCGGGTCGGTGCCGGCGGCCAGGCGGTGGACGGCGTGGTCGAAGCGGATCAGGGTGGCGGCACGTTTGGGGGGCAGGCCGAGTTGGGTCTGGAATCGGGACCACAGGCGTTTGCGGGTCCAGCCGAGTTCGTCGGCGAGGGCGTCGACCCGGACCAGGCCGTGACCGGAGCGGATGCGGCGCCAGGCCCAGACCACCTCCGGGTCGGCCGATGGCGCGTCCGCGTAGCGGCGGGCGAGCAGGGCCTCGATCAGTGCGAAACGTTGGTCCCACGACGGGGTTTCGGCCAGTTGTTCGCGGATCAGCGCGGACTCGCGACCCCACAGGGCGTCCAAAGGCACCAGGGCGTCGGACAATTCGGCGAGGGAGAGGCCCAGGAGCGGACCCGCGATCAGAGGAGACAGGCGCACCTGCACGCATTCGATCTGCGCACCGCGCACGCGCCGGGTGCCGGTACCGAGCCCGCCGACCAGGCTGCCCCCGCACCGGCCCGCGGCGTCGTCGACGGTGACCGAGCCGGGGCCGAACTCCAGCAGCAGCGTGATGTCGGGATGCGGCAGCGCCAGCTGATCAACAGGATTCACCCCAAGATCGCGGAACCCGGCCATGCGGATACCGGGGAGCCGGCCGGGCCGCGAGGGGCAGACGACATCCCAGACAGGTTCGGGTGCGGTGACGCGCACACCTTCATGGTGGAGGCCGGGGAACATTTGTTCAAGCCGGGAGGTTGCGGCGACGGCGAGAGTGAGTGCGTGAATTCTTCAGCTGTACTCACTGACCATTCGCAGGCAGCGCAGGCCCGGCGCCGCGCCCGGAAACGCGGCCCGCGCCACCCGATAGCCGCGGCTGTCGCCGGCGCGATGCTCGTGCTAGGCAGCGCAGCGGTGACGGCACCGCAGAGCGCCGCGGCCACCGGCGATTCGACACTGACCGTCGACGGCCAGGACATCCATGTCAGCCAGGACGGTCCCGCCGGTGATCCGGCCCTGGTACTGATCCACGGCCTCGGCGCCTCCGCCCACTGGTGGGACCGGCTGACTCCACTGCTGTCCGGCTATCACGTCATTCGCGTCGACCTGCTCGGCCACGGCGGATCCGCCAAACCCGTCGGTGACGAGTATTCGATTCCGCAGCAAGGACATCGGGTCGCCGGTGTGCTGGACCAGCTCGGCATCCGGCACGCGCTCGTCGTCGGCCACTCCACCGGCGGCGCGGTCGCCACCTCGGTCGCCGAACAACGCCCCGACCTGGTGACCGGCCTGGCCCTGATCGACGCCGGCCCCGCCATGAGCGACGACACCTCCGAAAGCCCGGCCTCCCAACTGCTCACCACCCCCGGCGTCGGCGACCTCCTCTGGCAGGTTCGCACCGACGACCTCCTGCGTCAGGCCCTGCACAGCGCCTTCGCCACCGACACCTACCCGATACCCCAGCAGTTCGTCGACGACCTGCGCGGCATGACCTACCACGCTCTCATCGCGACCACCGCGGCCAGCACCGACTACATCACCCGGCGCACCCTCCCGGACCGCCTCACCGACCTCGGCAAACCCCTCCTGGTGATCTTCGGTGACCAGGACCGCCGGTGGCGCCCCGACACCGCCACGGACGAATACCGCAGCGTCCCCGGTGCGACGGTGACCACCATCCCCGACGCAGGACACTCACCCTTCGTCGAAAACCCCGCGCGCACCGCCGCAATCCTGTTGCCCTTCACCAGGATTCACACCTCGTGAGCGGCGCCGAACCCGTCACGAGAGGAGCACGCGGCGCCGGGATCGAGCGCGGGCCTATGGTGGTCACAAGGAAAGGCAGGTAGCTGAGCCGACGGAGGCGGTCGTGGCAACCCAGGACAGGAAGCGAGCAGCACACCGCGCCCTGGTGGACCGGGTGCTGAACGGGACGGGCACGGCGCCGGAAGACCTGCGCGCCCGCGCCTTTCACAATGCCGATCTTCCGCCCCCGTTGCGCGAGCTCATCGACAAGGTCGCCACCAGGCCGACGCAGACCGCCGACGCGGACTTCGCCGCCGCCGAGACCGCGGGCTACAGCCAGGATCAGCTCTTCGAGCTGGTTGTCTGCGCGGCGGTCGGCCAGTCGGCCCGGCTGTACGAGGCCGGGCTCGCCGCCCTGGCAGCCGCAGAGGAGGACGCCTGATGCGCCCCGACGTTCTCAATGCCGGCTACCGCCCGGCGACCAAGCTCCTGTTCGGCCTCATCAGACTGTTCTCCCGCCAGCCCGTGCCCGATGCCGCCAAGCTGGTCTTCTACCGCCCCGACTTCTATGGCGCCCAGGCGAAAACCTTCACGCACGAGGCCATGCGCGGCCCCTCGGCCTGGTCGGTCGCCGACCGGGAACTGATGGCCGCCTATATCTCCAAGGTCAACGAATGCGACTTCTGCATCGGCGCGCACACCGCCACCGCCGCCCAGGCCTACGCGGATGACGACCGTGTCCGATCGGTGCTGGCCGATGTGGATTCGGCGCCGATCGAGGATGGTCTGCGGGCAACCCTTCGGATGCTCGGCACACTCACGCGCGAGGGCGCGGTGACCAGCGCGGACATGCGCAACGTGCTGTCGGCCGGCGTCACATCGCAACAGATCGAGGACGCCCTGGCGGTCTGCGCGGCATTCAATACGACCAACCGTCTCGCCGATGCCTTCGACTTCGCACTCCTCACCCCGGCGGCCTTCCAAGCGGGTGCCGAGTACCTGCTCAAACGTGGATACCGCTAGACGATCACCGGTCCTGGGAACGATCGCGGTGTTTGGCGGTGCGCTTGTAGCGGCGGCCGCTCGGGATCGGTTGGGACGCATTGGATCTGCGGAGTTCGTGACGCTGACGCCACGCGGTGAGGTCGGGGCGTTCCGCCGGTGCCGAGCCGGCACGATCGGCAGGTGCGGGCTTCATGGGGTCCCCCTGGGTGATTCGGATCCGTGGACGCGAACACGGTAGGGGGTACAACGCCCGCGCTCCAGCGAATATTGCCGGAGCCCGGTCAGCGGGTGGCGCCGGAATCCGGCAGCGAACCGGGAGCGTCGAAGGGCACCACGGGTTCTCGCACGCCCATGGCCTGCTGCGGGCCGCCGGGGTACGGACCGTAGGTGATGGCGGAACCGTACTGGGGCCCGGCGAGCACGGCCGGATCTGGGCGGCTGCCGCCGAACGGGAGGAATTGGCCGCTACCGAGATCGTCGGAGGTGCTGAGGGCGGTCAGCAGGAGCGCCACCACGGCCGCGGCCAGCGGCTGGGCGATCAGCGCGGCCCAACCCTCCACGGCGGGAGCGAAATCCACGATGGTGTGGAGGGCGGGATGTCGAGGGCGGGTGTGCAACTGCTCGGCGACGGCCTCCCCCACCACCTTCATCAGGAAGGCGCCGCCCAGCGAGCCGAGCAGAATGCCCGACAGCAGCACGGGCCCCCGCGCCCGGCGCCAGCGCCAGGCCGCGGCCGTGCCGAGGACACCGAGCACGATGCCGATCAGCACGAAAATGGCGAGGGCATCGAAACGATGCACGCTCTCGCCGGTGAGGGCGGTGCCGCGGTCGGGTTCGACCACCAGCAGCTGCTCGGCGGGAGCGAGGAACGCCCACACCACCCCGGCCAGGGCGCTCACCGCGACGAGGACGGTGCACACCACCGCCGCCGCGCGCACTTCCCGCATCAGTACGTCGACGCGTAGTCCGCCCGGCTCGGCGGTGAGTGTGGTTGCCACTAGCGGTGTTCCAGGCTCGTGGAGTCGAGAACACCGTGGCGGGAGCATTTCGCCCACCAGCCGTCGGGGCTGACTTGCACGATCATGCGGCGGCCGCACTGTTCGCAGAAGCGCGGGGGCTCGAGGCCCAGAGCGGCGGCCGCGGGAACCGGATCATCCAGACCCGGCACGATCCGCTTACCCGTGAAAGGGTTGTAGCGCTCCTCGATGTCCACGATCACCTCGATGGATCCTTCGTGTCTCAATAGCAGTGCACGGTAATGCGGGCCGGAGAGACCGTACCGCCACGGTACCGGTTTTCCATAGCCCGCTCGTCTCAGAGGGTTTCGTTGAGCGCCTTGATCGGCATCTTGAGCTCGCCGAGCAGATCGATGTCGGCCTCGGCGGGACGGCCCAGGGTGGTCAGGTAGTTGCCGACGATGACCGCGTTGATGCCACCGAGGATGCCCTGCTTGGCGCCCAGGTCGCCGAGGGTGATCTCACGGCCGCCCGCGAAACGCAGGATGGTGCGCGGGAGGGCCAGGCGGAAGGCCGCGACGGCGCGCAGGGCGTCGGCCGCGGGCAGCACCTCGAGGTCACCGAAGGGAGTGCCCGGGCGCGGGTTGAGGAAGTTCAGCGGAACCTCGTCGGGCTCCAGTTCGGCCAGCTGCGCGGCGAATTCGGCGCGCTGCTCAAGGGATTCACCCATGCCGAGGATGCCGCCGGAGCAGACCTCCATGCCCGCCTCGCGCACCATGCGCAGGGTGTCCCAGCGCTCGTCGTAGGTGTGGGTGGTGACCACGTTCGGGAAGTGCGAGCGCGCGGTCTCGAGGTTGTGGTTGTAGCGGTGCACGCCCATGGCGGCCAGCTGATCCACCTGCTCCTGGTTGAGCATGCCGAGCGAGCAGGCGACCTGGATGTCGACCTCGTTGCGAATGGCCTCGACGCCCGCGGCGACCTGCGCCATCAGCCGCTCGTCCGGACCGCGTACCGCGGCCACGATGCAGAACTCGGTGGCGCCGGTCTTGGCGGTCTGCTTGGCGGCCTCCACCAGCGACGGGATGTCCAGCCACGCCGCGCGCACCGGGGACTGGAAAAGTCCGGACTGCGAACAGAAGTGGCAGTCCTCCGGGCAGCCGCCGGTCTTGAGCGAGATGATGCCCTCGACCTCGACCTCGGGCCCGCACCACTTCATGCGCACGTCGTGCGCCAGGCCGAGCAGCTCCTCGAGCCGGTCGTCGCCGAGGCGCAGCACCTCGAGGGTCTGGTCCTGGGTCAGGCCGACGCCGCGCTCGAGCACCTGCTCGCGGGCGATGGCGAGAATGTCATCGCCTGCTGTGGTCACAGCATCGGTGGTGACGGCTGCCTGAGTCATGTCCGCGCGAATCCCTTCGTCCGACCGGTGTGGCCGAGCAACTTGAACGGTGTTCAGGGTAGGCTAGCAGTCCGGAACGTGAGCCGGAACACGAGAGGGTCGGGTTTTTCAGTGCAACTCCATCGCACGGACGTGGTCGACGGGGCCATCGCCATTCTCGACCAGTACGGTCTGGCGGATCTGACCATGCGCCGGCTGGCCGGCTCGCTGCACGTCCAGCCCGGTGCGCTGTACTGGCACTTCCCCAACAAGCAGGCGCTGCTCGGTGCGATCGCCGACCGGATTCTCGCGCCCATGGACGAACCGGTCCGGGCCGACGAATGGTCCAAGCAGATGACCGAATTGGCGCACCGGCTGCGCGAATGCCTGCTGGCCTATCGCGACGGCGCCGAATTGGTCTCGGCCACATACGCTTCCCGCCTCACCACCAGCAAGGGCCGGGAACGCCTGGCCAGCGCCGCGATTCGCGCGGGCATGACGCGCGAGGAAGCCGAGCTCGCCGCCTACACGCTGCTGTACTACGTGCTCGGCCAGACAGTGGACGAGCAGTCGCGCATCCAGATGGATTCCGCGGGCGCGCTGACCGAGGAGAACTCGCCGCTCTACGACATGCCCGACGCCACCGCCCGTTTCGACTTCGGCCTGCAGCTTTTCGTCAGCGGCGTCCGCCACCTGCTGGGCAGCCGTATCCGCTGATTCGCCCGGCCGCTGACGACGCGGTGCGCTGATTCGCCGATCGGGTCAGCGCCCGGCCGAGACCACCGCCGCCTCGTCGGCCTGCACCTGCCGCACGAACGGCACCACCTGCTGCTCGATGACCGTGTTGTACTCCTGGGGCCGTTCGATCGGGTTGGCGTGCCCGGTGGTTCGCGTGGTCACCACCAGCAGCGTCCCGTTCACGCCGCCCACCTGGTCGATCAGCACCTTGTGCGAGTACTCCACATCCACGATCGGATCGTCGTACGGGTTGTGCGGCCGGATGAACACGATGGCCGGACGGGGTTTGCCCGCAGCGGGTTTGGACAGCGCCCGCAGATCGTCGACCGCGCCGCCGGCCACGATGGCCTTGAACTGGGCCTCGATCAGGCCGTTGCTGGCGGCATCGGTGTTCAGGATCTTGTCGCGCAGAACGTTCCTCACCGCTGCGCGGAACTCGTCGCCACGGATCACATAGCGTCCGCCGACGAAACTCTCATGGCGCGCATACGTTTCCACGATCAGCCGCAGCAGCCGGCTCTCCCGCGCACCGGGCACCCAGCCCATCCAGCGCAGCATTTCCTCGCCCTGGTCGCGGCTCTCGGGGCGGACCGCGTTCAGATCCACCGGCGTGCAGTCCAGGATCACCGCCCGCACCCGCTTCCTGCTGTCCTGGTGCAGGTGCTTGGCGATCTCCAGCGCGATGACCCCGCCCATGCTGTGCCCGGTCAGCACCACGTTCGGCACCTTGGCCGCGTCGGTGACCTTCACGATCAGATCCGAGATGACCTTGGTGTCGATACCGGCATTGTCGTAGCGCACCGCCCACACCGATCCCAGCCGCCGCAGCGACGGCAGCGCCCGGGCGGTGTCACCGGCGTCGAGGACACCCAACCCGACCAGATCGAAGACGGCGGTATCGCCGGCCTGCGCATCCGACGGGCCCGCGATGGGCAGCACGGCGGGTTCGGTGCGCGCCAGCCGAGCCTGCTCCGGCAGCACGTCCAGGCCCATGTATTCGGCGAAGGCGCCCAGCGCCACCAGCGGCACCAGGCTCAGCCGCAAGAACAGCAGCCGGGTCCGCCGCCAGCGGACCCAGCCGACGCCCGAGCGGGTCGCGCGCCGGCGCGCGCGACGCCGCCGGTCGTCGTAGTCGGCGACGCCGGACGGATTCGGAAAACCCGGCAGCGCCATACCAATCAACTGTACGAATTTCCGGCTGGTCATCCAGGCTTGTTCTGCCGGCCATCTCCTGGTAGCGCACAGGTCATCTCGGCGGGCAGCGCTCATCGCCGCGCAATGCCGAGGAATCGACGGCGACTTCGCGGCCGGTGCCAGTGGATTTCGCGGGCGGTGTCAGTCCTCGGCGGCCTGCTCGGCATGCTCGGCGAGTTTGGCCAGGGCCGCGCGGAAGCCGATCTCGTTCTCGTCGGGCGACAGACCCGGCGGCAGGTTCTCGTGGTACGCGGTCACGCGGGTCCCGCCCGGGACGTCGTCGAGGGTGTAGGTCACCGTCATCTCGCCACGCAGATCCGGGTCGTCCGTTTCGAATTCGAGGGTCTGCACCACCTCGCGATCGGGCACCACCCGGGCGAACACACCGTGGAACGTGTCGGTGTGCGGGGCCGTCTTCCCCGCCCGGGTGTGCAGGTCGTAGGTCAGCGAGATCCGGATCCGCCCGCCGACGCGGGGATCGAACTCATGGATGCGACTGGTCATGCCGTCGGGAACCATCCAGGTGCGCACCGAATGCGCATCCAGGAGCGCCCGGAAGACATTCGGACGCGGGGCACCGACGAACTTCTCGACTCGAGTGGAAGGCACCGCGCCACCCTACGCCCGATGTGATGAAGATCACGACAACTCCGCCGAGCTGCCCGGCACGTCCTCGGGCGCGACCGGCAGCGCGAGCGTGGCCAGGGTGCCGCCGCCCGGCGCCGGAGCCAGGGTCACCGAACCGGAATGGACGGTCGCCACCCATCGCACCAGTGACAGGCCGATGCCGTGATGCCCGCGCGGCCCGACCGCGCCACGCCGGAAGGGGTCGGTGAGCGCTGGATCCAGGCCGGGCCCGTGATCGCGCACCAGCACCTGCCCCGCCGCCACCCGCACCTCCACGGGCGTGCCGCCGTGCACCAGGGCATTGTCGATGAGATTGCGGACCGCCAGGGCCAGCAGATCCGGATCCGCCCGCACCGCAGTGGGTTCCGCGGTGAGGGTGACGTCGCCGCCGCATTCCGCGACCACGCCCTCCACCAGCTGGTCCAGGTGCAGGCGCTGCCGATCCAGTTCGCCCACACCGGTTTCGGCGCGGGTACGCGCCAGCAGCCCGGCCACCATGCGGCCCATGCGGTCGGTGAGCGCGCGGGCGTCGGTGACCGCGCGCCGGGTGTCGGCCGGATCACGCAGCGCCGCATCCAGATAGAGCCGCAAAGTGGCCAGGGGCGTGCGTAATTCGTGCGAGGCCTCGGACAGGAAGCGCTCCTGCTGGTCGAGCATGCGTACCGCCGGGCGCATGCTCACCCCGGACAGCAGGTGCCCGGCCAGGGCGGCCAGCGCCACCAGGGTCAGCCCGCCGCCCCACAGGGCCACGACCAGGCTGCGGTGGTCGCTCTCCCCCGGCGCCGGGTCGCCGCCCGCGAAAACGACGGCGCCGACGGTGGAGTCGTTGTCCCAGGCCGGGGCCGCCGCCAGCCGTACCGGATTGCCGTCGCGGTCGACGCGGCTGTGCCACTGGGTGTCCTCGGCATCGGCGGCCCGCTGCGCGAGTCCGGTCAGGTCCGCAGGCAGTCCGGATCGCCTGTGCACGAACAGTTCCTGCCAGCCGCCGTTCTGGTCGCGGACCAGAATCGCGACGGCGCTGGGGCCGCTGGCCAGATCGTCGTCGCCGCGCACGGTCTCCAGATCGATGCCGCCGTCCTCGTTCCAGTACACCTCGCGCGCCAACCCGGTCACCACCCGGTCGACGCCCGCATCCAGGGCCTTCTCCCGCGAATGCCCATCGATGGAGGCCGCGAGGGACGCGAGCACAACCAGGCAGACGGCGGTCAGCGCGGTGAACAGCCCGGTCAGCAGCCACCGCGTGCGCCGCAGCCGGCCCGGCGTGGTCGGTTGCGACGTGGGCCTGCTTCGCCGCCGGCGGGCGAGCCGGCCGCGCGAATCGTGGTCGGCCGCACCAGGATCGGCGTTCGCCGGTCGCGCGCCCGCGTCACCGGGGCGGCTGTGGGCCGTCGTGCGCCGCCGGAACTTCACGGCGTGATGGTGAAACCGGCGCCGCGGACGGTTTCGATGAGGGGCGGGGCGCCCAGCTTGCGGCGCAGCTGGGCTACCACGACGTCGACCACGTTCGACGCGGGTTCCGCCATTTCGTCCCAGCAGCATTCGATGAGTTCGGCGCGGGTCACGACGGTTCCAGCGCGGACCGCGAGGAGCTCCAGGACACCGAACTCCTTGGGAGTCAAGGTGAGCAGTGTGCCCGCGCGGTGGACGCGGCGGCGCGGCCGGTCCACCACGAGGGTGCCGACAACCGTGCGGGTGGGTGCGGGCAGCTCCCGGCGGCGGCACAGCGCGCCCACGCGGGCGGCCAGTTCATCCATGGCGAACGGCTTCACGACGTAGTCGTCGGCGCCGTGAGCGAAGCCGTCGAGCCGGTCGGCGAGGGCGTCGCGGGCGGTGAGCATGACGACCGGGGTGCGCTGCCCGGAGTCCCGATGGGCACGCACCAGGTCGAGGCCGTCGCCGTCGGGCAGGCCGCGGTCGACGACCAGGCAGTCGTAGGCGTTGACGGCGATCTTCAGGTCGGCGTCGGTGCAATCGCGGGCCAGGTCCACCGCGAAACCGGCCGCGCGCAGCCCGGCCGCGACCTCGTCGCCCAGATTCCAGTCGTCCTCACACACGAGTACCCGCACCTGCGCAATTACAGCATCAGTACCGGTCACCCGGCCACGACCCCGGACAGCGGACGCGGGGAACCGGGCAGGACGTCCCCGGCCGGGACGCCGAACCAGCTCTCGGCGAGGGTGGCGTAGAACTCGGTCATATCGACCGTGGCGCGCAGATTGCCGTCCGCGTCGAGGGCGCGCAGTGACGGTGTTTCCCCGAAGACGCCGGGATTCGTCGGCCCGAGCAGCAGGGCCGTCCCGGCCGCGCCGTGGTCGAGGCCGTCCGAGTCGTTCACCGGGACGCGGCGGCCGAATTCGCTGTACGCGGCGACGAGCACGCGATCGGCGATTCCGCGGGCGGCCAGGTCCCGGCGGAAGGCGGCCAGCGCCGTGTCGAGCTCCCGCATCAGGGTCTCGTAGCGGCGCGGGTGCTTCGCATGGGTGTCGAAGTCCGCGCCCATGGGGACGTGCACGATGCGCAGGCCATGGTTGTCGTCGGCGAGCAGCCGTGCGGCCAAACGCAATTGGACACCCAGGTCACTGCCCGGATAGCCGTCCGCGGCCGCCGGGAGGGTGGCCGCCATATCCGAGAACCGCAGTGCGGACGCGCTGCCCGCCCGGGCGGTGGCGAAGAGCGGTGTGTCGGCGCGGTCGGGGTGCGCCATGGCCCGCTGGGCTGCCAGCCAGGCGGCGCGGACGTTCTCGTCCTCGAAAACCGGGAACAGGCCGTCGTTTCCGGCATCCACGGACAGAGTGGTGACCCGTTCGCAGGCGAGCGCCGGTGTGGCGCCGACACCCAGCGACACGCCCACCGCGGGTGCGGCCGGGTCGCCGAGGTGGTCGCAGAGCCGCCCGAGGAATCCGGTGTCCGGGCGGGCGGTGCCCTCGGGATCGCCGGTCTGCCAGCGGTGCAGCATCTCGAAATGCGACAGATCGGGTTTGGCGGTGCCCACGCCCGGAATCACCGAGACGCCCGCGGCGGCCAGTTCTCTCAGCTGTGGATGCAGGCCGAGCGCGCCGTCGATGGCGTGCACGTGCTCGGCGGCGATGGCGGTGCCGCGCCGCAGGTCGCGGTAGCGCGAGTCGGCGTAGGGCACGGCCATCGACAATCCGTCACTGCCCCCGGCCATTTCGATCACCACCAGCCGCCGCTTGTCGAGCGCCGCAGCCCGTATCGGCGCGGGCGGATGCCAGACCTCCGGCGCACCTGACGAGCCGAGCAGCCGATGACCCGCCACCCCGCCGACCGCGGCCACCGCCCCGGCGCCGATACCTGCTCGCAGCACGGTGCGCCGATTCAACGAGACCATGGAATGTCCTTCCGGTTCATGCCACCGTGAATTCCGGCGAGGTGATGACCAGGGCCAGCAGGGCCGTCGCAGCCTGTTCCGGGTACCGGCGCAGTTCGAACGCCAGATCGCGGGCGGCGGTGCGGGTTCCGGGGCTCGGGTCGAAGATCGAGGCGCGAGTGAACGCGGCCGCGACGGGGTCGCCGGCCCCCGCGATCTCGGTCAGAGCGGGCGCGTTCACCGCAAGCGCCGCTCGCGCGACGGCCGTACCCGGCGCAATCCACCGATTCCCCGGCGGCCAGCCCGCCACATTCGGCGGATAGAACGGCGATTGACCGAGCGCGGTCATCGTCTCGAAAGCGGTTGCCGCATTGTCGATCCCGCACACGGCCAGCGCGGCGGTGACCCATTCGACCGGATAGCGCGGGCGCGCGTACCTCGCCTCCGCGAACGACGGATCGTGCAGGATCGCCGCCACCAGGGGCCGAATCTCCAAGCGCGCCTGCGTGAATATCGCGGCCAGCTCGGTCAGCCGCTGTTCCGAGGCGACCCGACCGACCAGGAAGTGGTGCAGTTTCGCGGCGATGAACCGCGCGCTCTCGGGCCGATCGCACAGCACGTCGACGGCATCGCGGGCGGTGGTCACCAGGCATCCCAGCAGCTCCACGGTCCGCTGGTTCCCGGATTCCGGATCGAATGCCACCGACCCGTGGTCGTCGACACTCCATCCGGACAAGGCGACCGCCGCGGCCTCCACATCCCGCTGCGTGTACTTCCCCCGCCCAAGGGTGAACAACTCCATGAGCTCTCGCCCATGATTCTCATTGGGCGCCTGCGCCACCGACCCGGCCCCATCCAGCCACTGCAGCATGGCCCCGTCCACCGTCACCGCCTGCGCCAGCTCCCGGAAATTCCCCAGCGCGAATTTCCGGAACAACAAGTGCTGCCGCCACATCAGGTCCCAGGTATCGACCTTGTCGTGACTCGACGTGAAATGCCCGTGCCAGAACCACACCATCTTCTCGTGCACCCCGGCCGCCGGGTCCGCCATCGCCCGCAGCCACGAACCAACCGGCCCATTCGAAGCGGCATCGGCCTCCTCGTCGAACACCGGCGTCGCAGGCACCACCGGAGCGGCGGCCAGCACACTCTCGATGACACCCCCGGCACCACCCCGGTCTACGAGGGCCTCTACCTGCCCCGGAAACGGCCCGAAGGTGGTGCGCCGCAACACATGCGCGACCGCCGCCAACTCATCCATGCCCCCAGCATGCGGAACCGCCCGTTAGAAATTCATGAGGCAACCCACCCGCCACTTGTCATCAGCATCGGGCCTGCGGTACGTCGCGTCACCGGCGCCGGCTGGCAGACGGCGAGGATTGCGGCTCTACGAGGCACTGGCCCACCCCACCGATCGCTAGGCACGGGTGAGGAGGTGGCTCGCGGTCCAGGTCGGGTCGAACCAGGTGGGGGCGGCGGCGGTGAAATCGGGGGCGGGCCGGGAGCCGGCGCCGGAGGGGATGGAGCCGATGAGGTCGACGCCGGTTACGGCGGGGAGGTCGGTGCGGTTGCACTCGGAGGCGAGATCGGGGGTGGCGGGCCAGGATCCGATGACGAGGCCTGCGCAGGGGACGCCGGCGGCGGTCAGGGCTCGGATGGTCAGTTCGCTGTGGTTGAGGGTGCCGAGGCCGGGGGTCGCTACCAGGAGCACCGGGGCACTGAGTTTTTGGGCCAGGTCGAGGAGGGTGAAGTCGCCGATGCGGACGAGCAGGCCGCCGGCGCCCTCGACCAGGACGAGGTCCGCGTCCGCGCAGGACTCGATGCCGGCGATGGTCTCGGACAGGGTCAGCAGCGGCTGGCCGCAGCGCCGGGCGGCGGTGTCGGGAGCCAGGGGCTCCGGGTAGCGGGCCAGTTCGAGGGTGCGGGTGACCCCGCTCAACCGGGTGATTTCGGCGAGGTCGCCGGGTTCGCCGGGGGCTACGCCGGTTTGCGCGGGTTTGCAGACGGCGACGTTCAGACCTGCGGCGCGAGCGGTCGCCGCCAGGGCCGCGGTGACAATGGTCTTGCCGACGTCGGTGGAGGTGCCGGTGATGAACAGGAGGCGGCTCATGCCGGGACCACCTGCCGCCCACGGGCTTCGGCGAGGACCTCGCCGAGAACGGTTGCGATGGTGGCCAACTCGGCCTCGGTGAGATCGGCGCGGGCGGTCAGGCGCAGGCGAGAGGTGCCCTCGGGGACCGACGGCGGCCGGAAGCAGCCGACGCTGAGACCGCGGGCGCGGCAGGCCTGGGCGGCGTCATAGGCGACCTGGGCATCGCCGAGGATGACCGGGACGACGGCCGAATCCGGTTGGCCGACACCGGCGATGCGGGCCAGATCGGCGGCGCGGTCGAGCACCCGCTGGGCCATCTCGGGGTCGCGGCGCAGCAGCCGCAGGGCCGCGCGGGCCGCGCCGACGGCGGCGGGCGCCAGGCCGGTGTCGAAGATGAAGGTGCGGGCGGCGTCGATGAGGTGGGCGCGCACCCGTTCGCTGGCCAGCACCGCGCCGCCCTGGGCGGCAAAGGCTTTCGAGAGGGTCGCGGTGATCACCAGGTCGGGCTCGCCGGCCAGCCCGCACTCCTGCACCAGGCCGCGGCCGCCGTTGCCGCGCACCCCCAGGCCGTGCGCCTCGTCCACGATGAGCACCGCGCCATTGGCCCGGGTCACCCGGTGCAGTTCGGTCAGCGGCGCGAGATCCCCGTCGGCGCTGAACACCGAGTCCGTCAAGACCAGTGCACGTTCCTCGGTACGCTCGGACAGCAGGCGGTCCACGGCCGCCGGGTCGCAGTGCGGTGCGATCTCCACCCGCGCCCGCGACAGCCGGCAGGCGTCGACCAGCGAGGCGTGGCTGCCCGCGTCCGAAACCACCAGTGCGCCACGGCCGGCCAGCGCGGTGACCGCGCCCAGGTTCGCGGCATAGCCGGAGGCGAACACCAATCCGGCCTCCGCGCCGACGAATTCGGCGAGTTCGGTCTCGAGCTGTTCGTGCTCGGCGGTGGTCCCGGTGACCAGGCGCGAACCGGTCGCGCCGGCGCCCCAGTACCGCACCGAGGCGACGGCGCCCTCGATCACCTCGGGGTGGCGGACCAGCCCGAGGTAGTCGTTGGAGGCCAGGTCGATGCTCACCGTGTCGGAGGTGCGGGGGCGCAGTTCACGGCGAAGCCCGGCGTCCACGCGCTCGGCGGCGCGCGTGTCGAGCCAGCTCAGGGGATCGGCAGTCACAGCTCGGAAGCATACTTGAACACCGTTCAGGGGGCCATGGGTGTCGGTACACGGCGCTATGCTGGGAAGTCGTAAGGAGGCTGCGCGATGCCACGATGGGCAATAGTGGTCGAGCAGACGACCGGCTTCGGCGACAGCAAGACCTGGAGTCCGAAGATCCTCACAGAGGTGGTGGGAACCCGCGAACAAGCCCTCGCGAAAGTCCCGGACCTCGTCTCGAAATTCCAACCCGATCATCCGAAGTTGATCAGCCGCCGCACCATCCTGCGCGACGGCGACACCTTCATGCTGATCGCCCGTGGCTGGTCCGACGACTATCACTGCGTATTCAAGGTCTGGGAAGTCCTGTCGGACAGTGACAATTCAGACAAGGTACGCGAAAGACGGGCCAACCGTTGACGGCTCGCACCGCGCGACCCGACACGACACCACACCGGTAGCCGAGACCGCGTCGGCCTACCGGACCAACCGGCCCAGCAGGGCCGAGGCGGTGGCGACGCCGAGGGTGGCGGCCCCGGCCAGTACACCGAAGTCCAGCCAGAGGTCGGCCTGTGTGCCGATCAGCAGGCCGCGCAGCGCGTCCACCTCGTAACTGAGCGGGTTGACGTGGCTGACGACCCGCAACCACGTCGGCATGAGGTCCACGGGGTAGAGCGCGTTGGAGGCGAAGAACAGCGGCATGGTGATGGCCTGGCCGATGCCCATCAGCCGATCCCGGGCGCGCACCAGCCCGGCGATGGTCATGGACAGGCAGGCGAAGAAGGCGGTGCCGAGGAAGACCACGGGAACGGTGGCGAGCACGCGCAGCGGGTTGCCGGTGAGGGCCACGCCCATGAGCAGCGCCACGATCACGATCACCAGGATCTGGGCGATGGCGCGAACGCCTGCGGCGAAACACTTTCCGGCGATCAGCGCGGCCCGCGGGGTCGGGGTGACGAGCAGTTTGGTGAGAATGCCCGCATCCCGGTCCCAGATGATCTGGATGCCATAGAAAATCGCGATGAACAGCGCCGACTGGGCGATCACGCCGGGAGCGAGGAAGTCCAGGTACGGCACCGAACCGGTGGGCAGGGCGTGCAGGCGGGAGAAGGTGGTCCCGAAGATCACCATCCACAGCACGGGCTGGATTGCGCGGGTGAGGACTTCGCTCTGGTCGTGGCGCAGCTTCTGGATCTCCACCAGCGCGAAGGTGCCCATGCGGGAGGCCAGCCGGGGCAGGCGCGCCCAGCCGCGCGGCGCCAGGACCGGCGTGAACGCCGTATCAGCCCGCGCGCCGGGCGGTCCGGCGAGTGCTTCGGACATTGCGCATGTTCCCTTCGGTCACATCGTCGAGGCTCTCCCCCGCGTGATGCCGGAAGACATCCTCGAGGGTCGCCCCGGGGCCGATCCCGGCCTTCAGGTCGGCGGGCGAACCGGTCGCGCGCAGCACGCCCTTGTGCAGCAGCGCGATTCGATCGCAGAGCGCGTCGGCCTCGGCCATGTAGTGGGTGGTGAGCAGCACGGTGGTGCCGTAGCCGGCGCGCATCTCGGCGACCCGCTCCCAGACGCTGTCGCGCGCAATGGGATCCAGCCCCACCGTGGGCTCGTCCAGCACCAGCAGGGCGGGGCGGTTCACCAGAGCCTGGGCCAGTTCGAGGCGGCGGATCATGCCGCCGGAGTAGCCGCCCGCCGGCCGGTCGGCCACGTCCAGCAGGTTCATGGCGTCGAGCACCTCGTCCACCCGCTCGGCCCGCTCGGCGCGCGGCACGTCGAAAAGCCGGGCGAACCAGGCCACATTCTGCCGCCCGGTCAGCCCGGCCTCGATCGAGAGCTGTTGCGGCACATAGCCGAGGTTGTAGCGGACGTCCGCGGCGTGGGTCGTGACATCGAGCCCGAACACCCTGACAGTGCCGGACTGGATGGGCATGAGCGTGGTGAGCAGCTGAATGGTGCTGGACTTGCCCGCGCCATTGGGGCCGAGCAGGCCGAACACCTCGCCGCGTTCGATGGTGAGGGCGAGATCGTCGACCACGGTGCTGGTTCCGTAGCGGTGGGTCAGGCCGGCGCATTCGACGGCGGGCACGCTGGTCATCGGTCGCCTCCGCGGGAGTGCTCGCGTTCGTGCAGCAGATCGGTCAGGCGCGTCATGGCCGCCAGACCGCTGCGCAGTTGCGCGCGTTCGGTTTCGCTGAGCTGATCGAGCGCCTCGGCAACCACGGCGTGCCGCTGCCGCCGCGTCTCGTCGGCGATCCGCTGCGCGTCCGGGGTCAGCGACAGTCGCATCGTCCGCCGGTCCCGCGGATCCGGCTCACGCACCACGAGCCCCGCCTTGACCAACTCGGTCACCAGCGTCGACACGCTGTTCGCCGCCGAACCCAGCTCTCCGGCAGCCTCTTTCACCGAGATCCCCGGCCGCCGCCCCACCAGCCGCAGAAACTCCGACTGCGCCCCGGACAGCCCCGGCTCATCGAACGACCGCCCGGCCAGCCGGCCAACTTGCCGCCGCAGCCGACCCATGGAGCCGAACAGCAGCGTCATCAGCTCGGCATAGGCGTCGCTGTCGGCGTTCTCGCGGGGAGTTTCGGACACGCTCCCACAATAGCTCTGTTTCAGAGGTATTTCGACCGGAGCGCGAACCCGGTGGTCAGACGGCTGCGGCGGCGTACATGGCGGCGGTTATGCGGTGGACGTCGTCGTGGGTGCTGATGAAGGGCGGCATGCAGTAGATGAGGTTGCGGAAGGGGCGTAGCCAGACGCCGGATTCGACTGCGGCGTGGGTGGTTTTGCGCATGTCCACCGGGCGGTTCAGTTCGATGACGCCGATCGCGCCGAGGGTGCGGACGTCGGCGACGGCGGGGAGGTCGCGGGCGGGGGCCAGGCCCTCGGCGAGGCCGGTGTGGATGTCGCGGACCTCGCGCTGCCAGTCGCGCGAGAGCAGCAGTTCGATCGAGGCCACCGCGACCGCGCAGGCGAGGGGGTTGCCCATGAAGGTCGGGCCGTGCATGAGGCCGCCATGCGAGCGGCTGATGGTTTCGGCGATCTCGGTGGTGCACAGTGCGGCGGCCAGGCTCATGTAGCCGCCGGTGATGGCCTTGCCCACGCACATGACGTCGGGCCGGACACCCGCTTGCTCGGCGGCGAAAAGTGTTCCGGTGCGGCCGAATCCGGTGGCGATCTCGTCGAACACCAGCAGGACGTCGTGCTCGTCGCACAGTCGGCGCAGATCGGCCAGGTAGCGCGGATCGTGGAAGCGCATGCCGCCCGCGCCCTGCACCACGGGTTCCACGATGACCGCGGCCAATTCGTGCGCGTGCGCGGCGAGGGTTCGCTCCAGCTCCGAGACATACTGCGGCTCATAGGCTTCCGGCGGCGGGCCCGCGAAGACCTGCGGGACCAGGACATCGGTCCACAGCGAGTGCATGCCGCCCTCGGGATCGCAGACGCTCATGGGGGTGAAGGTGTCGCCGTGGTAGCCGCCGCGCCAGGTCATCAGCCGGTGCTTCTCCGGCCGCCCCAGCGCCCGCTGGTACTGCAGGCACATCTTCACCGCGACCTCCACCGACACCGAGCCGGAGTCGCAGAGGAAGACCTTGTCCAGACCCTCGGGCGTGAGCTCGACCAGCAGCCGCGACAGCCGCACCGCCGGCTCGTGGGTGAGCCCGCCGAACATGACGTGACTCATCTTCCGCGACTGGGCGAGCAGGGCGGCGTCCAGCACCGGGTGCTGATACCCGTGCACGGCGGCCCACCAGGAGCTCATGCCGTCCACCAGTTCCCGGCCGTCGGCCAGGGTGAGCCGGGTGCCGGACGCGGAGGCGACCACCAGCGGCGCGGTGGTGGCCGGGAAACCACCGTAGGGATGCCACACGTGGGCGGCGTCGATCGCGGTGATCTCGCCGGAGCGCTGCGCCCCGACGGGCTGGGTCGGTGCCACGAGAAGTCCTTCGAGGAGCGGGCTTGAACGGCGTTCAAGTTACCACGAACCCCGCCACCCACCGGCACCCCGGCGTATTCTTTGACTCGGTCAAAGGATTGGAGCCAGCATGGCCGTCGAGACGACCGATCGCCCGGTCGAGGCACAGCACATCGCCGCCGTCCGCGCCTTCAACCGGCGCTACACCCGCATCATCGGCGTCCTGCAGGGCGAGATGCTGGGCACCGAGTACTCGCTCACCGAGGGCAGAATCCTGTTCGAGCTGGCCCATTTCGGGGCCACCGAGGTGGTGGACCTGCGACTGGCCCTGGATCTGGACCCGGGATACCTGAGCCGCATCCTGGCCCGGTTCGAAGAGCGCGGCCTGGTCGCCCGCCGCCGATCCGACGCCGACGGCCGGCGGCAGGTGGTGGCGCTGACCGAGGCGGGCCGGGCGGCCTTCACAGTGCTGAACCAGCGCACCCAGGACCAGATCGGGGATCTGCTGGTCCCGCACTCTCCGATGGTGCGCACCCGGTTGGTCGGGGCCATGCGGACCATCGAGCAGATCCTCGACACCGACTCCGAGCCCGATCCCGCCGGTGTGATCCTGCGCGAACCCCGGCCCGGCGACCACGGCTGGGTGATCACCCGCAATGCCGTGCTCTACGCCGAGGAGTACGGCTGGAACGCCGAATACGAGGCGCTGGCCGCCACCATCGTCGCGAACTGGCTGAGTTCCCATGACCCGCAACGGGAACGGGCCTGGATCGCCGAATACGAGGGCAGCCCGGTCGGCTGCGTCTACTGCATGCGCGAGGACGACACCACCGCCCGGCTGCGACTGCTACTGGTGGAACCGTCCGCCCGCGGGCTCGGCGTGGGCAGCGCACTGGTCGACGAATGCCTGCGCTTCGCCACCGCGGCGGGATACACCGAGATGGTGCTGTGGACCAACAGCGTGCTGGACTCCGCGCGCCACATCTACCAGCGCGCCGGATTCGAACTGGTGGAATCGAATCCGCACCACAGCTTCGGCGTCGATCTGGTCGGGCAGACCTGGCGGCGGGGACTCGGCGGGGAGGACGATCCGGCCCGCTAGGGTCTGGATCATGCCTCCCGCGACTCCCGGCACCACCGCGCTCGGTGTCTGGCCGGGGACCGCCTATCCGCTGGGCGCGACCTACGACGGCGCCGGAACGAACTTCTCGGTGTTCTCCGAGGTGGCCCGGCGGGTGGAGCTGTGCCTGATCGACGCGGACCACCGCGAGACCCGGGTGCCGCTCGACGAGGTGGACGGCTATGTCTGGCACGCCTATCTGCCCGGCGTCGGGCCCGGGCAACGATACGGTTTCCGGGTGCACGGCGGCTTCGATCCGGAGCGGGGGCTGCGCTGCGATCCCAGCAAGCTGCTGCTGGACCCGTACGGCAAGGCGTTCGAGGGCGACTTCGGGACCGCCACCGCGCCCTACAACTTCGGGCAGAACTCGCTCGGGCACACCATGACCGGGGTGGTCATCAACCCGTATTTCGACTGGGCCCACGATCGCGCGCCGAAACGGCCGTACCACGAGACCGTCATCTACGAGGCGCACGTGAAGGGCATGACCGTCACGCATCCGGAGGTACCGCCGGAACTGCGCGGCACCTTCGCGGGCATGGCGCATCCGGCGATCCTCGAACACCTGCGGGGGCTGGGCGTGACGGCCGTGGAACTCATGCCGGTACACCAGTACCTCGACGACCGCATTCTGCTGGACCGGGGACTGCGGAATTACTGGGGCTACAACAGCTTCGGCTATTTCGCGCCGCATCGCGGCTATGCCGCGGGCTCCTCCCCCGCCGCCGCGGTCACCGAATTCAAGACCATGGTGCGCGCCTTCCACGCCGCCGGTATCGAGGTGATCCTCGACGTGGTCTACAACCACACCGCCGAGGGCAATGAATTCGGGCCGACCATCAGCTTCCGCGGCATCGACAATGCCGCGTATTACCGCCTGGTGGACGATGATCCGCAGCATTACATGGATTACACGGGCACCGGAAACAGCTTCAACATGCGCCACCCGCACGCCCTGCAGCTGATCATGGATTCGCTGCGCTATTGGATCCTCGAGATGCGCGTGGACGGATTCCGCTTCGACCTGGCGGCCACCCTGGCCCGCGAATTGCACGATGTAGACCGGCTTTCCACCTTCTTCGACCTGGTGCACCAGGATCCGGTGGTGAGCCAGGTGAAGCTCATCGCCGAACCCTGGGATGTCGGCGAGGGCGGATATCAGGTCGGCAATTTCCCGGTGGCCTGGACCGAATGGAACGGCAAATACCGTGACACCGTGCGGGATTACTGGCGCGGGCAGCCGGCAACACTGGGCGAGTTCGCCTCCCGGCTCACCGGGTCCTCGGATCTGTACGAGGCCACCGGCCGCCGGCCCAGCGCCAGCATCAATTTCGTGACCGCGCACGACGGATTCACGCTGGCGGATCTGGTGTCCTACAACGAGAAACACAACGACGCCAATGGCGAGGGCAATCACGACGGCGAGAACTACAACCGCTCCTGGAACTGCGGCGTCGAGGGCCCGACCGAGGATCCGGAGATCATGGCCCTGCGCGCGCGGCAATCCCGTAATCTGCTCGCCACCCTGCTGCTCTCCCAGGGCACCCCGATGCTGTTGCACGGCGACGAATTCGGCCGCACCCAGCGCGGCAACAACAATGTCTATTGTCAGGATTCACCGCTGTCGTGGATGGACTGGACGTTCATGGACACCAATGCCGATCTCCTCGAATTCACCAGGCGCGCGGTCGCGCTGCGCGCCGCGCACCCGGTGTTCCGGCGGCGCCGCTTCTTCGATCCGGCGCCCGATCCCGACGACCTCGGCGATATCGCCTGGTTCACCCCCGGCGGCACGGCCATGACCGACGCCGACTGGGAGACCGGCTTCGCCCGCTCGCTGGCGGTGTTCCTCAACGGCGACGGCATCAACGAGCCGGGCCCGCGCGGGGAACGCATCGCCGACGACTCGTTCCTGCTGTGCTTCAACGCTCACGACCAAGCCCTGGATTTCGCCCTCCCCGACGCCCGGCACGGTAATGCCTGGTCGGTCGCCCTGGACTGCGCCACGCCCACCGGCCGCTCCGCCGCCGACACCGTCCTCCCCGCTGCGGCAACGGTGCAAGTGCCCGCACGCTGTCTACTCGTGCTGCGCCGTACGGCATGATCGATACCGCCATGACCAGCTCGCCCGAACACCTCACCGGACCTATCGCCCGGCAGACGCCCGTGCGCAGCACCTACCGCCTGCAGCTCCGGCCCGACGCGCTCACCTTCACCGACGCGCGCGCCATCGCCGAATACCTGCAGCAACTGGGCATTTCGCATCTGTACCTGTCGCCCGTCATGACCGCGACGCGCGGCTCCACCCACGGCTACGACGTCATCGATCCGACCACGGTGTCGGCCGCGCTGGGCGGGCCGACCGGGCTCAAGGCCCTGGCCGACGAGGTGCGCAGCCGCGGTATGGGACTCATCGTCGACCTGGTGCCCAACCATGTGGCGGTGGCCGATCCGCGGCAGAACCAGTGGTGGTGGGATGTGCTGCGGCAGGGCAAGAAGTCCAAGTACGCCACCTGGTTCGATATCGACTGGACGCCGGGCAATGGCGCAGGCGGGCGCATCGCGCTGCCGGTGCTGGCCGGGGAGAACGATCCGGCGGCGCTGACCGTGGACCGGTCCGGGCCCGAACCCATGCTGGCACTGCACGATCTGCGCTTCCCCATCGCGCCCGGCACCGACGGCGAGAACGCGCTGCGCATTCACGACAAGCAGCACTACCGCCTGGTCAACTGGAAGTCGGGGCTGTGTGGATACCGCCGCTACTTCACCGTGGGCGGGCTGGCCGCCATCCGGCAGGAGGAGCCGGCGGTCTTCGAGGCCACCCATCGGGAGCTGGCCGCCTGGTGCGAGCACGACCTCATCGACGGTGTGCGCGTGGATCATCCCGACGGACTGGCCCAGCCCGCCGAGTACCTGCGGCGGCTGCGCCAGCTCATCGGACCGCAGCGGCTGCTGCTGGTCGAGAAGGTGCTCTCCAATCGTGAGCCCCTCGACGCCACCCTGCCCATCGACGGCACCACCGGCTACGACTCCCTCGCCGATATCGGCGGCGTGCTCATCGACCCGGACGGCGAGAAACAGCTCACCGACCTGTCGCGGCAGTTCACCGGGCACGGCAGCGACCGGGCCTGGTTCACCGAGCAGGAACACCGGATTCGCCGCGCCGTCGCCGAGACAATGCTGGTGCCCGAGGTGCGGCGGCTGGTGGCCGCGGTCAAGCGCGACGCCCGCGCCGACGCCTTCGACACCATGGCGCTCACCAATGCCGCCATCGAGGTGCTGTCGTTCATGCCGGTCTACCGCACCGACTACGCGCCGCTGGCGGGCATGGTCGGGGCCGTCGTCGCCGAGGTGGCGCGGCGCAATGCCGAACTGACCGCGCCGCTGCAGGTGCTGGTGACCGCGCTGGCCACCGGCGGCGAGGCCGCCACCCGCTTCCACCAGGTGGGCGGGGCGATGAGCGCGAAAGCCGTGGAGGACACCATGTTCTACCGCGCCGCGCGGCTGGTGTCGCTGCAGGAGATGGGCGCGGACCCGGCCCGCTTCGGCTGCTCGCCCATCGAGTTCCACCTCGCCAATGCCGAACGCGCGCAACGCTGGCCGGCCGGCATGACCGCGCTGTCCACCCACGACACCAAGCGCGGCGAGGACGTGCGCGCCCGCATCGGCATGCTCTCGCAGGTGCCCGACATCTGGGCGCGCTCGGTGAGCACCTGGGAGGAGATCGCACCCGGACCCGACGGCACAACCACACTGTTCCTGCTGCAGAACATGTTCGGGGTGTGGCCCGCCGACGGCCGCCCCGCCGCGGCCGTGCCCGGGCTACGCGAGCGGCTACATCAGTTCGCGGAGAAGGCGGTTCGCGAGGCCGGCACCCAATCCTCCTGGGAGGAACCGGATGTCGAGTTCGAGACGGCGGTGCACCGCTGGATCGACACCGTCATCGACGGACCGGTCGGCGCCGAACTGGGTGAGTTCGTGGCCGATCTGGCCGGCCACGCCTGGACCGACGCGCTGGCGCAGAAGCTGCTGCAACTGTGCGGCCCCGGCATCCCGGACATCTACCAGGGCTGCGAGCTGTGGGAGGACTCGCTCGTCGATCCCGACAACCGCCGCCCGGTGGACTTCACCCACCGTTCCCTGCTGCTGCAATCCCTCACCGGCACACCGGATCTCGACCCGACCGGTGCGGTCAAGATGTGGATCGTGGCCTACGCGCTGTGGCTGCGCCGCGAACGCCCCGACTGCTTCGTCGGCGGCGCCTACATCCCGCTGTTCGCGGCGGGCGACCGCGCCCAGCACCTGCTCTCCTACGCCCGCGGCCGCACCGGGGAGACCCCCGAGGTGATCGTGGCCGTCACCCGGCACAGCATCCGGCTGGACGAGGCGGGCGGCTGGGCCGACACCGTGCTGGATCTGCCACAGGGGCACTGGACCGACCGGCTCACCGGCCACACCTTCTCCGGGCGCGCGCGACTGGAGAAGCTGTTCGCCCGGCTGCCGGTCGCCCTGCTGGTCCGCTGAGCGGCCGGCCGATCAGGCGGCGGATTCTTCCGGACCGCCGCCCGCGCCGTCGCCGGCGGCGGGCCGCACCTGGTCGACGGGCTCGATGAGATCCGGCGGCACCGGACCGCCCCGATGCTCGCACCAGCGGTGAATATTGGCCGGGCGGTAGCCCTTCCGGTCCGGGACGCTGGCGGCCAGGAAGCTGTCCTGGTCCTCGGGCTGCAGCAGCTTGCGCCAGGAATCCCAGTAGAAGCGCGGGCTGCGCCAGCCGGTCGCCAGGCGGGCGTAGTTCAGCACCCGGAAGCCCGGGCTGAGCGAATCGTGCAGGTGCGTGGCGTCGAACGGGCAGCTGCTGAGCAGGGTGTCGAGGCGATCGTGATCGAAGGCCAGTCCCTCGGCCTCGGCCTCGGCGATCATCCAGCGCAGGGTGATGTCGGACAGCCCGCAGTCGGCGTAGCCGCCGCCGATATCGCTGTGCACGCCCTCGAACCAGACCTGCTTCACCCGGTCTGGACGGTCGTAGAGCTCGCGCTGATCGGCGGGAATCTCCCACAGGCAGGGCGCGAAGGCACGCCGCCGCTCGTCGATGGCCAGCGCCTGCCGCGCGCACAGCACGATGCGCGAGAGCCGCACATCATGGAAGCTGTGCAGCCATGAGGTGATACCCGGGACGCCCATCGCGCCCACGGTGTCGAAGACGCCGAGGAAATTGATGACCGGCCTCTCGGGGTGGCAGTTCGCGGCGCGGAAGGCCGTCCACTCCGGCGGATCCGGATCGTCGGGGTTCTTCTTGCGGGTCTTGTAGATCTCCAACGCCTTCGGGTACTTACCCCCGATGATGGCCTCGTAGGTCAGGATTCCGAGCCGGTTGATCATCCCCGCGAGGCTGCGGGCGGTGTACGCGCCGCGGCTGAAGCCGAAGATGTAGATCTCGTCCCCGGGCACCCAGTTCAGGGCCAGCTGCCAGTAGGCGGCCGACAGATTGGCCTCCAGGCCCAGACCGAACGCGCCGCCCAGCACCTTGTCGGACATGAAGCCGCGCGAGCCCGGACCCGAGACGTAGTTGATGCGCTGACCGACGGACTTCCCCTCCTTGTCCGTCCCGGTCAGCTTGACCGCTTCCGCGATCTTCACGATGTTCGACACCGTCGAGCTCGACTCGGCCTTCCAGGTGCCGTCACAACACACGACCAGCCTTTTCATGAACGTCAGCCTCCCGCCCTGACCGTTCGGTTTCACGCGTAGTGAACTACCCGATCATCGCGCCCGGGCCACGCGGTCGTTAACCCCGGCGCGTGCCCCCACAAGTACCCCTCCCGCGGCGTTAACGTCCCGCGCTCGCCGGGCGATCGCTCACGATTCGTTCACGATCCCTGTGGCACCGTGGCGGCATGTCCGACGATGGAGTGAGCGCCCGCAGCGTATGTGTCCTGGTGTGCGAGGACGACGAGCGGCTGGGCGAGCGGGTCGCGGACGGACTGCGGGCGGCCGGATTCATCGTCGATCTGACCCGCAATCTCACCGACGCCGCCGAGCAGTGCGGGGTGCGGATCTACGACTGCCTCATCGTGGACCGCGGGCTACCCGACGGCGACGGACTGGAACTGGTACGGCGGCAACGGGAATCGGGTGATCGCACCCCCGCACTGCTGATCACCGCCCGCGACAGCCCCGCCGATCGCCGCGAGGGCTACGCGAGCGGCGCGGACGACTATCTGGCCAAGCCGTTCTCGCTGGGCGAGCTCGCCGCGCGGGTGCGGGCCCTGTGCTCGCCCCGGCGCTCGCCGCACTCGCCCGTACTCACCATCGGGGATCTGGTGGTGGACCGAATACGCCGGCGGGTGCGCCGCAGCGGAATCCTGCTGACCATGACCACCCGCGAATTCTGCGTGCTGGAACTGCTGGCCGCGCGCGCCGGAACCCTCGTCACCCCGGCCGAGATCGCCGCCTTCTGCAGCGATTCCACCTCGACCGCGGGCGTGGACGAGGTGATCACCCGGCTGGACCGCAAGCTCGGCCGGCCGCGGATCATTCACAGCTCGGCGGCGGGATACCTCCTGCACGCCTGAAAGCCCCACCAGGGCAACCGGACCCGTGTGATCCGAACGAGGGGTCGGATCACACGGGTCACCGGTCAGGTCAGGTACCGGTAGGCGGGCGAGTTCGGATCCAGCCGCTCACACTGGATCGGCGCCTTGTCCATCCGCTCGAGCAACGGTTCCAGGCCCTCCGGGGTGCCCAGTTCGATACCGACCAGGGCGGCGCCGGTTTCGCGGTTGTTGCGCTTGACGTACTCGAACACGGTGATGTCGTCATCGGGCCCGAGTACCTCGTCCAGGAAGCGGCGCAGCGCGCCGGGCTCCTGCGGGAAGTCCACCAGGAAATAGTGCTTCAGGCCCTGATGCACCAGCGAACGCTCGATGACCTCGCCGTAGCGGGAGACATCGTTGTTGCCGCCCGAGAGCAGCACCACCACCGTCGAACCCGGCTCGATCTCGACCTCGCGCAGCACCGCTGTCGCGAGCGCGCCCGCCGGCTCGGCGACGATGCCCTCGTTCTGGTACAGCTCCAGCATGGCGGTGCAGATGGCGCCCTCGTCCACGTGCATCATGCGGAAAGAGCCTGCGCCCGAACCGGTTTCGGTGCTGGTCAGCAGGGGCAGCGAGGCGTGCGAGCGGACCTGGCCGCCGAAGCGCACCACCGCCTGGTAGCCGACCGCGCCGACCCGGCGCACGGCGGCGCCGTCCACGAACGGGTCGATCTCGGGCAGCGTCACCGGGCCGCCGGCCACCAGCGCGGCCGTCATGGACGCCGCGCCCGTCGGCTCCACCGCGAGAATCGCGGTGTTCGGCGACCGCTCCCGCAGATAGGTGGCGATACCCGCCAGGCAGCCACCGCCGCCCACCGGCACCACCACCAGATCGGGCTCGCGGCCGAGCTGTTCGAGGAATTCGGCGGCGATGGTGCCCTGCCCGGCGGCGGTGCGCGGATCGTCGAAGGGCGGGACCATGGTCGCCCCGGTGCGCTTCACATCGTCGGCGGCGGCCGCGGCGGCCGCGTCGTAGGTGTCGCCGACGGCGATGAGTTCCACGAATTCGCCGCCGTGGACGCGGATTCGGTCGCGCTTCTGCTTCGGGGTGGTGGTGGGCACGTAGATGCGGCCCGTGACGCCCATGGCCTTACAGGCGAAAGCCACGCCCTGCGCGTGGTTTCCGGCGCTGGCGGTGACCACGCCCGCGGCCTTCTCGGCAGCGGTCAGCTGCACCATGAGGTTGTAGGCGCCGCGCAGCTTGTAGGAGCGGACGGCGGTGAGGTCCTCCCGCTTGAGGTAGACCTCGGCCCCGGTCAGCGCCGACAGCCGCGGAATCCGTTGCAGCGGCGTCGGCTCGATAATGTCCGAAATTCGCTTCGCGGCCGCATCGATCTCGTCCGCTGTCAACTCGGGCAGCGAACCGGACACTCTCTCGGCGATAACAAGCGGATCAGACACCCGAACATGCTAGCTGGGAGCATGCGGCGGGCCTGCGGCAGCGCCACGAAAAGGTCCCGGTCATGTCGGACCGGGACCTTCTCTCACCGACCGCCGTGCTTCCCGGTGATACGGCGGGCGGCGCTCAGGGGCGCGGGGTGAGGACGAACAGCGGGATCTGGCGGTCGGTCTTCTTCTGGTATTCGGCGTAGTCGGGCCACACCTCGACGGCCCGCTTCCACCAGAGGGTCTTCTCGTCGCCGGTGACCTCGCGGGCGTCGTAGTCCTTGACCACGTCCCGGTCGCGCAGTTCCACATGCGGATCGGCCTTGACGTTCCAGTACCAGACCGGGTGCTTGGGCGCGCCGCCCAGGGAGGCGACCACCGCGTACTCGCCGTCGTGCTCGATCCGCATGAGCGGGGTCTTGCGGAGCTTGCCCGACTTGTTGCCGCGGGTGGTCAGCAGGATGATCGGCACACCTTGCAGGAGGTTGGCCTCCGCGCCCCCGGAGTTCTCGTACTGCTCGGCCTGCTCTCGCGACCAGTCGGACGGGCTGGGTTCGTACTCTCCGATAAGTGGCATGAACCGGGTAACCATCCACGATCATGTGTTGTTCCCGACAGAGGTTTCGGTTGCCCGAACTTTGGATCACCGTCTACCCTTACCGTATGGCAGTGGTTCACCCTACGGACACCGAGCGGCTTCGCTCGCACGCTTCCGTGGACATCGCCGGGACGGCGTGGCCGGTCTACAAGCTGGAAGCCTTGTTCGCCGGTGTGGTGGTCTGCCTGACACTCGCCCTGATCACCGGGTCGGTGCAGGCCGCGGTGCTCGGCGCGACGGTGATCGCGACGCTGCGCTGGATCATCGGCGGGGCGCGCAGCCTCCGCTGATCCGGACCTTCCGGCTCACGGACCCATCAGTCCACGTTCGGCATCTTCACCGTCGGTAATCGCCACGAGTCCGTCAATCGCATCGTCGGCGACTTCCACCTGTCTGTGACAACACGTGTGCCCTCGCCGAGGCGAGAGGCACACGGTGCGACGGGGGTATCGGAATCAGACCGCGCCCAGGCAGCCCGGGCCAAGGAGAGCCTTCAGGTCACCCATGAGCGCCGAGGAGGGTGAGACCCGCAGGTTGTCGGCCACCTTCAGCATGGTGGTGCGATCCCGGGAGCCGACGTGCTTGATGTGCACGTTCGCGGTGCCCGGATGCCGGGACAGAACCCGCTTGAGCTCGCCGATCTTATCGGGGGTGCACAGCCGGGTGGGGATGACCACCGACAGCGGCTTGTCCACGCCGATGGACGAAAGGTCCGGCACCACAAGGTCGTTGGCGATCAGGGAGACGCGGTCGTCGCGGGCGCTGACGCGGGCCTTGACCAGGACGATGGCGTCCTCGGTGACGTCCATGCCGTAGACGGAGTAGGACTGCGGGAAGAACAGCACCTCGATGCCACCGGTGAGGTCCTCGAGCTGGGCCGAGGCCCAGGGCAGGCCGTTCTTGTTCACGCGGCGCGTGACATTGGCGAAGATGCCGCCGATGGTGACCTGCGCGCCGTCCTTGATGTCGCCCTCGAGAATGGCGGGGATCTGGGTGTCGGACTGGGCCGCGAGCACGTGCTCGACGCCGTTGAGCGGGTGCCCGGACACGTAGAGGCCCAGCATCTCCCGCTCCAGGGCGAGTTTGTGCTTGGTCTCCCATTCCTCGTCGGGGACCTTCACATTGAAGACGCTGGCGATGGACTCGTCGGCGTCGTCGAGGCCGCCGAAGAGGTCGAACTGGCCGATGGCCTCGGCCTTCTTGGTCGACATGACCGCGTCGATGGCATCGGAGTGCACCAGCAGCAGGCCCTTGCGCGGATGCCCGAGCGAGTCGAAAGCGCCTGCCTTGATGAGGGATTCGGTGACCTTCTTGGTGCAGGCGATGGCGTCGATCTTGTTCAGGTAGTCGGAGAAGTCGGTGAACTTCGACTTCTCCTTGCGCGCGGCGATGATCGAGGCCACCACGTTCGCGCCGACATTGCGCACCGCGCCCATGCCGAAGCGAATGTCGTTACCCACGGAGGCGAATTCGAGTTCGGACTCGTTGACGTCGGGCGGCAGCACCTGGATGCCCAGGCGGCGGCAGTCGGCCAGATAGACGGCGGCCTTGTCCTTGTCGTCACCGACGGAGGTGAGCAGACCGGCCATGTACTCGGCGGGATAGTTGGCCTTCAGGTACGCGGTCCAGAACGACACCAGGCCGTAGCCGGCGGCGTGCGACTTGTTGAACGCGTAACCGGCGAACGGGAGAATCGTGTCCCACAGCGCCTTGATGGCCGGCTTGGTGAAACCGTTCTCCAGCATGCCCTTTTCGAAGCCCTCGAATTCGGCCTCGAGGACTTCGGCCTTCTTCTTACCCATGGCGCGGCGCAGAATGTCGGCTCGGCCGAGGGAGTACCCGGCCACCTTCTGCGCGATCTGCATGATCTGCTCCTGATACACGATCAGGCCGTAGGTATCGCGCAGGATGTCCTCGAGGGGCTCTTCGAGCTCCGGGTGGATGGGCTTGACCTCTTGCCGCCCGTTCTTGCGGTCGGCGTAGTCGTTGTGCGCGTTCATGCCCATGGGGCCGGGGCGGTACAGCGCGAGCACGGCGACGATGTCCTCGAAGCCGGTGGGGATCATGCGGCGCAGCAGATCTCGCATGGCGCCACCGTCGAGCTGGAACACGCCGAGGGTGTCACCGCGCGCGAGCAGTTCGTAGGTGGCCGGGTCTTCCAGGGGCAGCGTGTCGAGGTCGAGTTCGATGCCGCGGTTGGCCTTGATATTGACCAGCGCGTCACCGATGACGGTGAGGTTGCGCAGGCCCAGGAAGTCCATCTTCAGCAGGCCGATGGCCTCGCACGACGGGTAGTCCCAGCCGGTGATGATGGCGCCGTCCTGCGCGCGCTTCCACACCGGGATCGCGTCGGTGAGCGGTTCGCTGGACATAATCACGGCACAGGCGTGCACGCCGGCGTTGCGGATCAGGCCTTCGAGACCACGTGCGGTCTCGTAGATCTTGTTGACATCCGGGTTGGTGTTGATGAGCTCGCGGACCTCGGCGGCCTCTTTGTACCGCTCGTGCTCGGGATCCATGATGCCCGAGAGCGGAATGTCCTTGGCCATGATCGGCGGCGGCAGCGCCTTGGAGATCTGGTCGGCGATGGCGAAGCCCGGCTGACCGAACTGCACGCGGGCCGAGTCCTTCAGCGCCGCTTTGGTTTTAATCGTACCGAAGGTGATCACCTGGGCGACCCGGTCGCTGCCCCACTTGTCGGTGGCGTAGCGGACCATTTCACCGCGGCGGCGATCGTCGAAGTCGATATCGATATCGGGCATCGAGACGCGTTCGGGGTTCAGGAAGCGCTCGAACAGCAGACCGTGCGGAATCGGGTCGATGTTCGTGATGCCCATGGCGTAGGCGACCAGCGAGCCGGCCGCCGAACCACGGCCCGGGCCGACATTGATGCCGACCGAGCGGGCGTAGGTGATGAGGTCACCGACGACGAGGAAGTAAGCGGGGAAGCCCATTTCGTTGATGACGCCGAGCTCGTACTTGGCGCGCGAGATGTACTCCTCCGGCGGCCCGCTCGGGAAGCGCCGGTCCAGGCCGACCATCACCTCGTGCTCGAGCCAGGTGGCCTGGGTGTGGCCCTCGGGCACCGGGAAGATCGGCATCCGGTCGCGGTGGGCCCAGACGTCGTCGTAGGACTGGACGCGCTCGCCGATCAGCACCGTGTTGTCGCACGCGCCGGGGACTTCCGCGTCCCAGATGGCGCGCATCTCCTCGGCGGACTTCAGGTAGTAGCCGGAGCCGTCGAACTTGAAGCGGGTCGGGTCCGAGAGCGTCTTGCCGGTCTGAATACACAGCAGCGCTTCGTGATTGGACGCGTCGTGCTCGTGCACGTAGTGGCAGTCGTTGGTGGCCAGCGGCGGAATGCCCAGCTTCTTGCCGACCTCGAGCAGGCCCTCGCGCACCCGGCGTTCGATGGACAGCCCGTGGTCCATGATCTCCAGGAAGAAGTTCTCCGGCCCGAAGATCTCCTGCCACTTGGCGGCGGCTTCGAGGGCCTCGCGTTCGTGGCCCAGGCGCAGCCGGGTCTGCACCTCACCCGAGGGGCAGCCGGTGGTGGCGATGATGCCCTCGGCGTGCTCGGCGATGATGTCGGCGTCCATGCGCGCCCACTTGCCGAGCTGACCTTCGATGGAGGCCAGACTCGACAGCTTGAACAGGTTGCGCAGACCCGTCGCGTTCTCGGCGACCATGGTCATGTGGGTGTAGGAACCCGAACCCGAGACGTCATCGCTCTTCTGCGACGGGTCGCCCCACAGCACGCGCTTGGTGTTGAACCGGGACTCCGGCGCGATGTACGCCTCGATGCCGATGATCGGCTTGATGCCCTGCTTCTTGGCGGAGTTGTAGAACTCCGACGCGCCGTACATATTGCCGTGGTCGGACATGCCGACGGCGGTCATCCCGAGCCGTGTCGCCTCTTTGAACAAGGGCGTGATCTTCGCCGCGCCGTCGAGCATCGAGTACTCGGTGTGGTTGTGGAGATGGACGAATGATCCCGACGAGGCTGACACCCGGACATACTATGCGGCCCCACCGACGAGTTCCGACGGCACGCGGTGGCGATCACTCGAATCGGCGTGGCGGACTCTGCGTGTCGTGTGCGACGTCACGCGGAGCGGCCCGCGACTATGCGACCGAAGCGGCCGCGGGCAGGGCGGGGGTAGTGGTGCGGCGCGCCGCATTGGCGCCCCGCACCACCAGCGGCAGCACCCATGCCGACGCGAGTTGGTCCAGGCTCATCGACCCGATGCCGAGCCGATTGTGGACGAAGCCGACCGACAGTCCCAGGCGGGGTTCGGCCCAGCCGAACGATCCGCCCAGACCGATGTGCCCGAAGCCCGCGTGGGCTCCCGGAACGGGCAGCGAGTGATAGCCCATGTGCCACATCATCGGGATGTAGAACAGCGCACGGTCGAGCCTGTAGCTCTCCACCTGCCGCATGGCCCTGATGGTTTCGGGCGAGAGGAAGCGGCGGCCCTGGTGCATGCCCTTGTTGGCGAGCGGGTCGTACACGGTGGCCAGGCCGGTCGCCGTGCAGACGCCGTTGCCCGCACCCAGTTCGGTGCGCAGGATGGGCGGATCGTCGCCTTCCAGCAGCTGGTCCAGGCCGGGCAGGAACAGCGCGCGGGCGACCGCGCCGAGTGGACCGGGCAGCGAGTAGGCCCGGCCCAGTACCAGCGAGGCATAGTTGGTGCCGACCGCCGACAGCTTGTTGCCGTGCAGCAGTGCGGCGCTGGTGCGCGACCCGGGCGGCGGGTTGCCCAGGTGGATGCCCTCGGTGCCCAGCGGTTCGGCGACCTCGGTGCGGAACAGCTCGGCCATGCCGCGCCCGGTGACCGCACGGGCCAGGCCCGCCAGCAGCCAGCCGAAGGTGAGGGCGTGATAGGTCGGGATGCCCAGCAGATGATCGGGTTTGGCGGCGGCCAGGTGGTCTTCCATCATGCGGTGGTCGAGCACGTCGTCCAGGCCGCGGGCGATCTCGGGCAGCCCGTACAGCCCAGCCCGGTGGGACAGCACCTGCCGTACCGTGATCCGCCCCTTGCCGTTGGCGGCGAATTCCGGCCAGTAGCGGGCGACCGGGGCGTCGTAGTCGATGAGGCCGCGATCGGCGAGCCGGTGGATGACCGTGGCTGCAATGCCTTTGGTGGCGGAGAAGACGATGGCGCCGGTGTCGGCATCCCAGGGCCGGCGCGGCCCGGCCTCCCCGATCCAGATCTCGACCAGCGGTTCCCCGCGCAGGTGCACCGTGAGCGCGCCCCCGGCGCCCGGGCGACCGCCGACCATCCGCGCGAAAGTGCGCACCAACGGACCGAATTCAGCGGCCGCGTAGCCGCCCACCGTGGCCGGCAGGTCCAGGAGACCCGGCGGGGAAGCGTCATTGCTCACGAATTCCACGGTACGAGCGCCGGGTGACACCGGCAATGACGAAACGGAGAGAGTTACTCCCGTTGGCCCAGTGGTTATTCCGGGTGTCCGGGTAGTGACACCGGCGTTATCGGAGCGAGCCTTTCCGAGATCAGGGCGAGTTCCCGGGAGTGCTGGCGGGGGCTGCGTAGGCTGTCGCCATGCGAAGGGCGTGGTGGTTGGTTCCGGCGGTACTACTCGTGATCGCCCTGGCGCTGACCGGGTGTTCGTCGTCGAAGCAGGAGGTCGCGCCCGCCGGCCTGACCGGGGACTGGCACGGGAGCATCGAGATTCCCGACCATCCGCTGGCCGTCGGGATCAGCTTCACCGGCGGGGACCAGGCCACCATCGACATTCCCGCCCAGGGTGTCGAGGCCGCGCCGCTGAGCGGGGTGACGAACGATGCCGACGGCGTGGCCTGGACCATCACCAAGATTCCGGGCAATCCGTCGTTCCAGGGCAAGTACGACAAGGGCTCCGACAGCATCCAGGGGCAGTTCAGCCAATCCGGCCAGACGTTTCCGCTGAACCTGACGCGCGGCAAGGTCGAGGGCCCGCCGCGCCCGCAGGAGCCGAAGCCGCCGTTCCCGTACAAGTCCGAGGATGTCAGCTTCCCCAGCGGGGACATCACCATCGCCGGGACGCTGACCGAGCCGAACACCGGCGGGCCGTTCCCGACGGTCGTGCTGATCAATGGCAGCGGGGCCAACGATCGCAATGAGGAGCTGCTGGGTCACAAGCCGTTCCTGCTGCTGGCCGACACCCTGACCCGCGCGGGTTACGCGGTGCTGCGCACCGACAAGCGCGGCGTCGGCAAGACCGGCGGGCACCTGGACACCTCGAGCTATCAGGATCTGACCGACGACATCGGCGCCGGAATGGCCTTCCTGCACGGGCGGCCGGAGATCGACGCCAAGCGGATCGGCCTGCTCGGGCACAGCGAGGGCGGGTATCTCGCGCCGCTGTACACCATGCGGCCGGACAGCGGAGTGGCGTTCGTGATCATGATGGCGGGGCCGGCGGTGCCGGGCTCGGATGTGCTGGTGGAACAGAATCGGCTGATCCTCACCGCGCAGGGCGCCACCGCGGAGCAGATCGATCAGCAGGTGGCGTTCAACTCCACCCTGTCGACCCTGCTGCGCTCCGGGGATCTGGAGGCCGCCAAAACCTATGTGCGACAGCACAATGACAGCCTGCCCGCCGACAAGAAGCTGTCCGACGCGCAGATCGACGAGCTGGTGACGCCGTACATGGCGGCGCTGGTCGGCTACGACCCGGCCCCGGCGCTGTCGGCGCTGCGGGTGCCGGTGCTGGCCTTCTACGGCAGCAAGGATCTCCAGGTGCCCGCGGCCCAGAACGAGGGCCCGGCGCGCACGCTGCTGGCCGCCGATCCGGATGCGACCGTGCATGTCTTCGACGGGCTCGATCACCTGATGCAGCCCGCCGACAAGGGCACGCCCGACGAGTACGCCAAGATCGAGACGACCATCGATCCGCAGGTGCTGACCTTCGTGACGGATTGGCTGACGCAGCGATTCCCCACCGCGCACTGACCGACTCGTGCACATTGCCAGAAGTGGTGGCGTACGTGCGATCCGGTTGCCAGAGTGGTGTCGTGGGAATCTACGAAGACCGGGTACTGCCCAGGCTGGTCGACCTGTGCTGTGGTTCGAAGCAGATGAACTCCGAGCGGCAGCGGGTCTGCGCCGGACTGCACGGGCGCGTCGTCGAGATCGGGTTCGGATCCGGGCGCAATGTGCCGTTCTATCCCGATTCGGTGCAGTCGGTGAGCGCGGTCGAACCCGCCGACCTCGGGTGGCGCATGGCCGCCGGGCGGCTGGCCGCGGCGACGGTTCCGGTGGAACGGGCCGGCCTGGACGGGCAGGCTCTGCCGTTCGAGGACGACAGCTTCGATTCCGCGCTGTCGACGTGGACGCTGTGCACCATCCCGGATGTCGAGGCCGCGCTCGCCGAGGTGCGCCGGGTGCTGGCGCCCGGCGGCACTTTTCATTTCGTCGAGCACGGTCTCGCACCGGATGCCGGTGTCCAGAAGTGGCAGCACCGGTTCAACCCGGTGCAGAAGGCATTGGCCGGCGGCTGCCACCTCGACCGCGATATTCGCGGGTTGATCGAGGCCGCGGGATTCGAGATCCGCGACATCGATCGGTATTACCAGCAGGGGCCGAAGCCCTGGGTTGCCTTCTCGTTGGGCACCGCGGTAGCCGGGTGAGGAGTTACCGCGGTGACCCGCGTGAGAACTATTGCGGCCAGCCGCCGTACGGGACGGTGATCAACTCCATGTAGTGGCCGACGGGGTCGAGGAAATAGATCCCCCGGCCGCCGTCATTGTGGTTGATCTCGTTGACGCCCTGCTGACGCGGATCGGCCCAGTAGGTCATGCCGTACCGCTTGATCTTGTCGTAGGCGGCGTCGAATTCATCCTCGGAGACCAGGAAGGCGTAATGCTGCGGTTGCGGCTCGCCCTCGAAACCCGGTGGCAGATTGGCGAAGTCGAAGGTGACGCCATTACCGACGGTAATCGGAATGAACGGACCGTACGGCTTGCCCACCTCCAACCCGAAAATGTCCGCCCAGAATTCGGCGGAAACCCGATTGTCCGTGCACGCGACAATGGTGTGGTTGAACTGGATAGTGATAGGAATTCTCCTGCGTTCGTGACGATCCCGACCCTGGACCGGTACAAGTCGGCCGACAGGAGCATCGCCACGCCCTCGACGGTAACCACCCGCCGCCGATTCCGCCAAGCGCCCTGTGCGAACCGTCACAGCCCGCAGCGGCCCCAGAAAATGGGGCGGCTCAGGGCCGGCGGGGGGCGGAGTACTCCTGTTCCGGGCGGCCGGTGCTGCCGTAGCGCAGTTGCATGCGTAGGTCGCCGACGCCGACCAGGCTCGCGAGGTAGCGCTGGGCGGTGGCGCGGGAGATGCCGATGGCGGCCGAGACCTGGGCTGCCGACATCGGAGCGTCGGCATTGCGGACCGCTTGCAGGACAAGGTCTTTCGTCGGTGAAGCGACGGTCGGTGCCCCGGGTGCGGCGGCACCGGCAGGGGCCGCGGCCGGGCGCAGCGCCGCCAGGGCGGCGTCCACGTCGGCCGCGGTGACCTCCGGGGCGGCGAGCAGCCGCCGATATCGCGCGTACCCCGCCAGCCGGGCCGCGAGCACGGCATGGTCGAACGGCTTCACCAGGTAGCCGAGCGCCCCGGCCGACAGGGCGGCGCGCACGGTCTCCGATTCCGTTGCGGCGGTGAGCATCATGGCGTCGGACGGCATCTCGCGAACCAGGTCGATGCCGGAACCGTCGGGCAGGTAGACGTCCACCAGGGCCAGATCGACGGGGCTCTCGGCCATGGCGGCGCGCGCGGCGGCGAGCGTGTTCACGGTCGCCGACACCGCGAATCCCGGTAGTGCCGAGACGATTCCGGCATGCAGATTGGCCACCCGGAAGTCGTCGTCGACCACCAGCACGGTCAGCTCTTCTCGGCCCACGCCGCCTCCTCGTCCGTCAGCACGCCCGGCATCCGGGCAATGAACTCCGCTCCGCCCAACGGCGTCTCACCGGCGTCACAACGACCCCCGGTTACACCCACGCCTCCCGCGTCGGCCAAACGCACATCCCCGCCTCGAGCCCGTGCCACCTGTCGCGACAGCGCCAAGCCCAGCCCCCGCCCACCCGGGCCACCGCCCGATTTCGTCGAAACCCCCTCGGCGAAGACCGAATCCACCAGCCCGGGCGCGATGCCCGCTCCATTGTCGGCGACCGCGATATGCAGTGTCCTGCCCTCCTGCACCAACTCCACCTCGACCACCGGCCCCTCCCCCTCGCCGACCGTGCTGTCTCGAAACTCCACAGCACCATCCAAGTCGGCAGCTGAGGCCACGGCCCCAGCAGAATCTGCCGACACGCCGCCACCAGGGCGATCGGTGCGCCAACCGTCCGGATTCCGCTCGGACACAGCCGAACCCGCACCACCGCCGGCCGCAGCGGCGTCGATGGCATTGTCGAGAAGATTTCCGAGGACGGTGGTGACATCGACGGGGGCCGCGAGGTTCGCGTCGACCCAGGTGTTGGGGCCGAGGCGGAGGTGGACGCCCTGTTCGCGGGCGTGGGCGGCCTTGGCGGAGAGGAAAGCCTGCAGGTAGGGGTCGCGGATGGTGTCGATGCCGGGGAGGGCCGCGCCGAGAGGGCCGGAGCCGAGGAGCTCTTCGATGTAGTGGGTGGCCTCGTCGGGGCGGCCGGTGTGGAGGAGGCCACTGAGCAGGTGGAGGCGGTTGGCGAATTCGTGGCGCTGGGCGCGCAGGACGGTGCTCATGGTGGAGACGGCATCCAGTTGGCGGGTCAGGGATTCCACGTCGGTGCGGTCGCGGACGGAGAGGACCGCGCCGAGAGGGCGGGAGTCGCGGGTGACGGCGCGGGCGGTGACGACCACGATGCGATCGCCGACCGCGGCCTGGACCGGTTGGCCGTCGGCGGCGCGGAAGGCTTGCAGGACACGGGGTGTCAGGCCGATGGCGCCGATATCGCTGCCCGGTTCGGGGTCGATGCCGAGCAGGCGGCGGACCTCGTCGTTGACGACGGTGATCCGCCACCCGGCGTCGGCGGCGACCACGCCCTCGCCGATGCCGTGCAGGACCGCGTCCTGCTCACGCACCAGGTCCGCCAGATCAGAAGGTTCAAGCCCCAGGGTCAGACCGTGCCAGCGACGGGCCAGCAACACCGATCCCGCAATGCCCGCCAGGAGCGCGCCGCCGATCAGCAGCCCGGCTCGGCGCAAGTCCCGGAGCAGCTGATCGTGGACTGCGGCCGTGGAAATCCCGACGCTGACCTCCCCCACCACCCGGCTGCCTGCCGGGCTCGAGGGTGGTGCGGTATCCGGTTGCAGGACGGGAACTTTCGCGCGCACGGATTCACCGAGCGTCCCGTGTTCCCGGATCACGACCTCCCCGCCGGCCAGTGCCCGGGAGGGGTCGGTGCTGACCATTTCGCCGAGCCGGTCGTGGTCGGGGTGGGCCAGGCGGATGCCCGCGTCATCGGTGATCACCACGAAGAGCGCGCCGGTGCGCAGGCGGGCGCTGTCGGCGATCTGCTCGAGGTCGCCGCCCGCGAGCTCCGATTTCAGGGCGGGACCGGCCTGCAGTGGGCTGTCGGCGTACCGCGCGACGGCGGCACGGACCTGCGGGTCGGAGGCAACGGTGCGAGCGATGGCCAGGGCGCGCTGGCCGTACTCGCCGGAGAGGCGGTCGCCGCTGACGTAGGCGAAGACGCCGAAGGCCAGCCCGACGGTCAGGCCCACCACGGCGATCTGCAACAGCAGGATCTGGGTCCGGAGCCGGACGGAGCGGGGGCCGAGCGAAAACACGGGCGACAGTGTAGACAACCCCTCGCAACCGCCTGAGCAGAATGCGCAAAACGACCGAATCGCCGCTTGTGTGACTTGCGCGCACAACCGGATGGAGTGTGACCCGGCCCACGTAGCTTCTGTCCAACGCCGCAGCGGCGGCATCGGAAACAGGAGCACTGATGAGCACAACGACCACTGAGCCCGGGCCGGGTCCCGCGCCTTTGATCGAATTGCGGGGCGCGACCAAGCGGTTCCCCGGCAACAACGGCGGCATCCACACCGCGGTGCGCGACCTGAACTTCACCGTCGCGGCCGGCGAATTCGTCGCCGTCGTCGGCCCCACCGGCTGCGGCAAGTCCACCACGCTGTCGCTGGTGTCCGGCCTGGAACCGGCCTCGGCGGGCCGGACCCTGGTGCGCGGCAAGGATGTTCGCGGCATCCCGGACGGCGTCGGCTACATGTTCCAGCAGGACGCCGTGCTGCCGTGGAAGTCGGTCATCGACAATGTGGCGCTGGGCCCGAAGCTCCGGGGCGTGTCCAAGGCCGAAGCCCGTGAGCGCGCTGCCCGCTGGGTGCGCACGGTCGGGCTGGCCGGGTTCGAGAACTACTACCCGCATCAGCTCTCCGGCGGCATGCGCAAGCGGGTGGCGCTGGCGCAGACGCTGGTCAACGATCCCGAGATCATCCTCATGGACGAGCCGTTCAGCGCGCTCGACGTGCAGACCCGCCAGCTCATGCAGGACGAACTGCTGCGCGTATGGTCCGGCACCGACTCGGATGGCCGGGAAAAGGGCCGGGCGGCGGTCATCTTCGTGACCCACGATCTGGAAGAGGCCATCGCCCTGGCGGATCGGGTCGTCGTCATGACCGCGAGCCCCGCCACCGTGTGCGGCGACTTCGAGGTCACTCTGGACCGGCCGCGCAATGTCGAGGAGGTCCGCCTCACCGAGGAATTCCGCGACCTCTACAAGGAAATCTGGGAAACGCTGCGCGATCAGGTCGAGGCCGCCCGCACGAAGGGAGCGGCCCGTGTCGCTTGATGTCATGCCGCAGACCGCTATCGCCGCAACGGAATTCGAGGTGGAGACCGAGGAGCAGATCCTGGCGCGGGTGCGGTCGCGGGCGCGCAGGAACAAGATCCGGACGTGGGGGCTGCGCGCGCTCATCGTGGCCCTGTGGCTGGGCGCGTGGGAGCTCACCGCCACCTACTGGATCGACCCGTTCTTCTACTCCAAGCCCTCGCTGATCTGGGACCGGCTGGTCGAATGGTTCACCGAGGGAACGCAATTCGGCTCCATCTGGCTGCAGCTGTACACGACGGTGCAGGAGGCGGTGCTGGGCTTCGCCATCGGCACCATCGCGGGCGTCGTGCTGGGTGTGCTGCTGGGCCGCTCCCGCTACTGGGCCGACGTGCTGGCCCCGTTCATCAAGGCGCTCAACGCGGTGCCGCGCATCGTGCTGGCATCGCTGTTCATCATCTGGTTCGGCCTGGGCCTGCAGTCCAAGGTGGCGACGGTCGTGGTGCTGGTGTTCTTCGCGGTGTTCTTCAACGCCTTCACCGGTGCGCGTGAGGTGGACGGCAATGTCATCAACAATGCCCGCATCCTGGGCGCGAGCCGCCGTCAGGTGCTGAGCTCCATCGTGCTGCCCAGCGCGACCACCTGGATCCTGTCCTCGCTGCACACCGCCTTCGGTTTCGCGCTGATCGGCGCGGTGGTCGGTGAGTATGCCGGCGCCGGCAAGGGCCTCGGCCTGCTGATCAGCAATGCGCAGGGCACCTTCGACGCGGCGGGCATCTACGCGGGCATGATCATCATCACCGTCGTCGCGCTGGTGGCGGAGTGGCTGATCGGGCTGGCGGAGAACCGGCTGCTGAAATGGCGTCCCTCGCAGGCCGCCTCGGGCCACGGGATCTGAGCCATGAAGTACCGCAAGCACATTGCCGTGGTCCTGCTGGCGATCAGTGCGCTGCTGCTGGTGACCGGCTGCCGCGATTCGCGCCGCATTCCGACCGAGAACGGGCGGCCGCAGATCACCATCATGGTGGGCGGGCTGGAGAAGGTCATCTACCTGCCGGCCATGCTCACCGAGAAACTGGGCTTCTTCGAGGCCAATGACATCGACGTGCACCTGCTGGGCGAGCAGTCCGGCGCGACCGCCGAGACCGCGCTGCTCACCGGCGACGTCCAGGCCGTCGTCGGTTTCTACGACCACACCATCGATCTGCAGGCCAAGGACCAGTGCCTGAAGACGGTCGTGCAGTTCGCCGACGTGCCCGGCGAGGTCGAGCTGGTGTCGAAGCAGGACGCCGAGGCCATCAAGTCCCCGGCGGACTTCAAGGGCCGCAATCTGGGCGTGACGTCGCTGGGCTCGTCCACCGACTTCCTCACCCAGGCGCTGGCCGGGCAAGCCGGTCTGCGGACCTCCGACTACACCCGGGTGAAAGTCGGTGCGGGACAGACCTTCATCGCGGGCATGAACCACAACGGCATCGACGCGGGCATGACCACCGACCCGACCGTCGCCAAGATGGTCACCTCCGGTGACGCCCGGGTGCTGGTCGACATGCGCAACGAGCAGGGCACCCGCGCGGCGCTCGGCGGCCTCTACCCCGCCGCCTCGCTCTACATGCGCTGCGAGACCGTGGCCGGCCACCCGGACATCGTGCAGAAGCTGGCGAACTCGTTCGTCCAGACCCTGCAGTGGATCAAGACCCACTCCCCCGAGGAGATCGCCGCCAAGATGCCCGGCCAGTACGCGGGCGGCGATCCGAAGCTCTACGTCAAGTCCATCGCCGACTCGATCAGCATGTTCAACGGCGACGGCCTGATGAAACCCGAAGGCGCGCAGAATGTCCTGCGCATTCTCGGCCAGTACTCGCGCAATGTCGCACCGGTGTGGGAGCGCATCGACCTCGACGCGACCTACACCAACGAGTTCGTGGAGAAGGCCCAGGGCGCTCGCAAACCCTGACCGGCCCACGTGGAACCGCACATCGAATGAGGGGTGTGCGGTTTCGCGCTATTCCGGGACGGCGACCACGGCGCGGCGGGAGCGGCGCAGGGCGTCGACGGTGAAGATGGCCAGCGCCAGCCAGATCAGCGCGAACCCCGCCCAGCGGGACGCCGGCATGGGCTCGTGCCCCGCCGCCACACCCCAGGCCAGCTGCAGCCCGGGCGTGAGGTACTGCAGAATTCCCATGGTGGACAACGGCACTCGCGGGGCCGCCAGCGCGAACAACACCAGTGGCACGAGGGTGACCGGACCGGTCAGCATGAGCAATCCCGTATGCGGAAGTGAGGAACCGAAGGTCGCGTTGCCGGTCACCGCGATCACGATCACCGCGATCAGCGCGAACGGTGCGGCCGCCAATCCCTCTGCCGCCAAGCCGGGTAGCGCGTCGAGCCGAATCACCTTCTTGACCAGCCCATAGGTGGCGAAGGAACAGGCCAGGATCAACGCGATCCACGGCGGCCGGCCGTAATCGATGGTCAGCACGATCACCGCCGTGGCCCCCAGGCCCAGCGCGACCCACTGCGGAGCCCGCAGCCGCTCCCGGAAGATGATGACCCCGAATGCCACCGTCACCAGCGGATTGATGAAATACCCCAGCGCACACTCCACCACGTGATGCGAGATCACGCCGTAGACGTACACGCCCCAGTTCATCGAGATCGCCGCCGACGCCACGGCCGCCAGCCGCCAGGTCCGCGCATCGATCCGCCGCAGCTCCCCCAGCCGCCCGGCGAGCGTCATCACCAGCAGCGAGACGACCAGCGTCCAGAGAATCCGCTCGACCAGGACCTCCCCCGCGCTCGCGAAGGACAGCAGTCCGAAGAAGGCCGGGAACAGTCCCCAGATGAAATACGCCCCGATGCCGAAGGCGATGCCCGCGTCCCGGGCGCCCTCGTGTCCCGTCGGCCGATCCCGCCGAGTCGTTTCGACCGCTGCGTCTGAGTTCCCAGGTCCTTCCGCCACCCAAATACGTTAGCCCGCGCAACAAACGTCACGACAGCGAATACATAGGATGATCCTCACACGGCTATCCCGGCGCGTGACGGGCAGCTACGGGCCGGTTTCTTTGGTCGCCCTTTACTGTGGAGGGCATGTCGATGACTGCGCAGGCAGCTAGTCCACCCAGCCCACCCGCGCTGGGGCTCACCTCCGCCGAGGTGGAGCAGCGGCGGCGGGACGGGCTGACCAACGACGTGCCGGAGCGGGCCAGCCGGTCCGTCAAGGACATCGTCAGGGCGAATGTGTTCACCCGGATCAATGCGATCCTCGGTGTGCTGTTCGTCCTGGTGCTGGCCACCGGCTCGCTCATCGACGGCATGTTCGGGCTGCTGATCATCGCCAACAGCGCGGTCGGCATCATCCAGGAGGTCCGGGCCAAGAACACCCTGGACAAGCTGGCCATCGTCGGGCAGGCCAAGCCCGTGGTGCGCCGCGAGGGCATCGCCGGCGCCGTCGTGCCGCAGGAGATCGTGCTCGACGACATCATCGAGCTCGGGCCCGGCGACCAGATCGTCGTCGACGGCGAGGTGATCGAGACCGAACTGCTCGAGGTCGACGAGTCGCTACTCACCGGTGAGGCCGACCCCATCGACAAAACCCTTGGCGCGCAGATCATGTCGGGCAGCTTCGTGGTGTCCGGCAGCGGTGCCTACCGGGCCACCAAGGTCGGCAAGGACGCCTACGCCGCAAAACTCGCCGACGAGGCCAGCAAGTTCACCCTGGTCAAGTCGGAGCTGCGCAGCGGCATCGACACCATTCTGAAAGTCATTACCTACCTGCTGATTCCGGCGGGCCTGCTGTCCATCTACAACCAGCTGTTCTCCTCCAAGGAATCCTGGCGGCCCGCCGTCAACGGCATGGTGGCCGCGCTGGTGCCCATGGTGCCCGAGGGCCTGGTGCTGATGACCTCCATCGCCTTCGCGGTCGGCGTGGTCCGGCTCGGCGCGCGCAAGTGCCTGGTGCAGGAGCTGCCCGCCATCGAGGGGCTGGCCCGGGTGGACGTGGTGTGCGCGGACAAGACCGGCACCCTCACCGAGAACGGCATGCGGCTCGCGGAAGTCCGTCCGGTGAACGACATTCCGGAGGCGACGCTGCGCGAGGTACTCGCCGCGCTGGCCGCCGACGACCCGCGGCCCAATGCCAGCGTGCTGGCCATCAAGGAGGCGCTGCCGGGCGCGCCCGGCTGGGACTCCACCGGGGTCGCGCCGTTCTCCTCCGCCAAGAAGTGGAGCGGCATGTCCTACGGCGAGCACGGCAACTGGCTGATGGGTGCGCCGGACGTGCTGCTGGACCCGGCCTCCGAGATCGCCGACACCGCACAGGATATCGGGGCCAAGGGGCTGCGCGTCCTGCTGCTGGCCCGCAGCGACCGGCCGGTGGACGCGCCCGACGCGCCCGGGGAGGTCACCCCGGCGGCGCTGGTGGTGCTCGAGCAGAAAGTGCGCCCCGACGCCAAGGGGACGCTGGAATACTTCGCCTCCCAGCATGTTTCGACCAAGGTCATCTCCGGAGACAATGCGGTGTCGGTCGGCGCGGTGGCATCCTCGCTGGGGTTGCCCGGGGGCAACGACCCGGTCGATGCTCGCAAACTTCCGACCGATCAGAACGAGCTGGCGGACCTGCTGGAGCACAAGACCGTGTTCGGCCGCGTCCGCCCGGATCAGAAGCGCGCCATGGTCGGTGCGCTGCAGTCGCGCGGCCACACCGTCGCCATGACCGGCGACGGCGTCAACGACGTCCTCGCCCTCAAGGACGCCGATATCGGCGTCGCCATGGGCTCGGGCAGCCCGGCCACCCGCGCGGTGGCGCAGATCGTGCTGCTGGACAACAAGTTCGCAACCCTGCCCTATGTCGTGGGCGAGGGCCGCCGGGTGATCGGCAATATCGAGCGGGTCTCCAACCTGTTCCTCACCAAGACCGTCTACTCGGTGGTGCTGGCGTTCCTGGTCGGCATCGCGGGCATCGGGTCGCAGATCTTCAGCTACAAGGCCATCGGCTACCCGTTCCTGCCCCGCCACGTGACGATCGCCGCCTGGTTCACCATCGGCATCCCGGCCTTCATCCTCTCGCTGGCCCCCAACAACGAGCGCGCCCGCACCGGATTCGTCGACCGCGTCATGCGATTGGCGGTCCCGTCGGGTGTTGTGATCGGCGTGATGACCTTCATCTCGTACCTGATCGCCTACAAGGGGCCCGACGTCAGCGAGACCGCGAAGATCCAGGCCGGCACCACCGCCCTGATCACACTGCTGATCATCGCGGTCTGGGTGCTGGCCATCGTCGCCCGCCCGTGGAACTGGTGGAAGATCCTGCTGGTGGCGGGTTCCATCGCCGGATACCTGATCCTGTTCGCGGTGCCGTTCACCCGCCACTTCTTCAAACTGGACCCGTCCAACATCGCGCTGACGACATTGGCCATCGTGTGCGGCGGAATCGGCATCGTCCTGGTCGAGGTTGCCTGGTGGCTCAGCGCCAAGTACCTCGGCGAATCGCCCCACACGCCGGTACCGGCGGACGAAGACGCCTGATCCAGAAGCCGTTTCGAGCCGGGGCCTGTCGCGACCCCGGCTCGAATCATGTTCAGCGCGGTGTCGTTCTTCGGCAGCAGGCCGCTTCCGACGATGTGCGAGCCGAGGCCCGCCACGCAGCCCGGGAAAGCGTTGGGGCGGTTCCGGATTGCGGCGACCCGCGCGGCCTGGACCTGCGGTGACGGTCGAATTGGTCGCATGATTTGGCTCGCCGTGGGTGGTGCCGTCCTGGGCAGTAATTGAATTCGCAGGTACCTTGAGCGCCATGGAGGTCTTGCTGCATCAGCTCGACGCATTCGCCGACGCGCCGTTCTCGGGCAATCCCGCCGCGGTCATGCCGCTGCTGTCCTGGCTGCCGGACGAACTGCTGCAGCGGCTGGCCGAGGAGAACAATCTCGCCGAGACGGCCTTCTACACCTCGGCGCTGCCGGCGGAAGCGGGTGCGCCGCCGGACAACTCGCCCGCCTTCCATCTGCGGTGGTTCACGCCGACGGTGGAAGTGGACCTGTGCGGGCACGCCACCATGGCCGCGGCCGCGCAGATCCTGGACGACATGCATCCGGGGGCGGATCGGGTCCACTTCTATACGCGCAGCGGGTGGTTGCGGGTGGATCGGGACCGGGACGATCTGGTGCTCGACCTGCCGTCGGTGTCATCGGTGGAAATCGATGTGCACGACGGACTTCCGCATCAGCTGGCGCAGGCGCTGGGGGTGCGGCCGCTGCGCGCGTTCGAAGGGACCGATGTGGTGCTGGTCGTCACCGCCGAACACGAAGTGCGCGAATCCCGTCCGAACTTCTCGGCCTTTCCCGAATTGAACCGCGCCGCCATTCTCACCGCGACCGGCGACGAGGTCGACTTCGTGTCCCGGGTCTTCGCACCCGGCCAGGGCATTCCCGAGGACCCGGTCACCGGGTCGGCGCACGCCCAGCTCACCCCGCTGTGGAGTCGCGAACTCGGACGCACCAGCCTCACCGCCCGCCAGCTGTCCCGGCGCGGCGGGGCCCTGCGCTGCGTCCTCACCGGCGACCGGGTGCGGCTCACCGGCCGCTGCCGCCGCTATCTCGACGGCGTAGTCCGCCTGCCGGACTGAGCAATTCAGCGCTCGGTCACCTGCCGGGTGAGGGCGTTCAGGTCCGTGGTGCGGTAGCCCGGGTAGCCGTGCAGCAGGTCCAGCCATTCGGCGGGGACGGCCGAGGCGCCCCAGCGAGCGCCGAGCAGGCCGCCCGCGATGGCCGCCGTGGTGTCGGTGTCGCCGCCCGCGCGCACCGCGAGTTCCAGTGCGGCGGGCAGGGTTTCGGCGTGGGTGATGGCCCACCAGGCCGTCTGCAGGGCGTGCACCACCCAGCCGTTCTTGGGGAAGTCGACGGGGCTGCCGGTTTCGGCCTTGTCCAGCAACGGTTCCCAGAAGCCGGTGTCCACCTGGGACAGCGCCTCACGCAGGCCGTCGTAGGTGCCGAACAGGATGGCGTGGCGGATGGCCAGGGTCCAGAGCTTGCACGCCTGCATGGCCTGCATGTCGTAGTGGGTCAGTGAACTGACGAGTTTGGCTGCCTTGCCGCACTTCTCGGCATCGTCGAGATAGGCGAGAGCGACCGGGGCGGTACGCATGAGCGAACCATTGCCCGCCGTCAGGCCGGTCAGATCGTGGGCGCGCATCTGCATGGCGCGCCCGGTCCGGTCACGCCACTCCAGCACCTCACGGGTCTGATTGCCGATGTCCTTGGGTCCGGAATCCCACCACGCCACGAATTCGGCCGCGACCGCGTCCAGCCCCTCCGGGCTGCAGAGGTCCCCGACCCGCGCGGCCGCCCGCGCCACCGCGACCGCCATGGCCGTGTCGTCGGTCCACTCACCCGGCGCCCACCCGAACGCGCCACCGCCTCGCATTCGGATATCGGCGGCCGGACCGGGCACGGTGAACTCGTAGCCCGCCCCCAGCGCGTCTCCGGCCGCGGTCCCCAGCAGTACCCCGGCGGCCCGGTCGGCCTGCTCCGGCGTCAATTCCATGTGCGCTCGCCTCTTCCGCTCCGATGCGTCCACATCGATCTATCACGACGTTACCCACCGCGTGGGCACGCCGAACCGGGGCAGCCGCCGTCTTTACGGGTTCTGCACTAGGCTCGGGGACACTCCCGTGCAGCATCGCCGCCGCAGTTGTTCCGTGCACTCCCGCTCCGTAACTCGGATGGAAGATCCGGAGGTTCTGCCGATGAACCAGGTCGCCGACCCCACCCTGACCGCGGCACACCCGTCGGCCACGCCACTCGCCCCCGTTCCCGGCTCCGGCCACATCTTCGAGGTCACCCGCCGCCTGGGCACCGTCGACATGGACGAGAACCAGTACCTGCGCATCGACGGCACCGCCCGCCACCTGCAGGACGCCGGCGTCGATCACCTCGCGCACATCGGCGCCCTCGAATCGCATCCGCACTGGATCGTGCGCCGCACCGTCATCGACGTACTGCGCCCCGTCACCTGGCCCACCCAGCTGCGCATCCGCCGCTGGTGCTCGGGCATCTCCCCGCGCTGGTGCACCATGCGGGTCCGCATCGACTCCGACACCGGCGGCCTGATCGAGACCGAAGGCTTCTGGATCCACATGAACAAGGAGACGATGAGCCCCTCCCGGGTGGCCGACGAATTCTTCGAGCTCATGAGCACCACCACCGGCGAGCACCGGCTGCGCTGGCGGCAATGGCTCGACGAACCCCAGCCACCCACGCCCGCAACCCGTTTCCCCCTGCGCCGCACCGACACCGACCACTTCCAGCACATCACCAACACGGCCTACTGGCACGCGGTCCACGAATTCACCGCCGACGCAACGGATCTCGTTCAGGGACCGCACCGTTTCATCCTCGAATACAACAAGCCCATCCGCTACGGCGAAACCTTGGACATCCATACCGCCCGCACGCCGGACGCCCTCACCCTCTGGTTCTCCGTCGACCACGGCATCCGGGCCATCGCTCAACTCCGCCCCGTCGCATCCTGATCGCCCCGGGCCGATGATTGCGACGGTCTCGGCCCGTCTCGACTCGTATCAGCCCACCGAGGAGGAACGATGCTCGCAGATCCGGTATCGGCAGAGGACCTGAACATCTACGGCAAGGCCGAGTTGCCCTGGGACCGCGTCCAGAAGGCGATCGACGCATGGATCGGGCTGCCCGAGACCCCCCAATTCCTCGGCACCGTCAGCCCATCCGGCAAGCCGAGCTCAGCAGGGATCGGCGGCATCGAAGCCGACGGCCACATCTACTTCACCAGCGGGCCCGCCAGCAAGAAGTCACACAACCTGGCCACCAACCCGTTCTGCACACTATCCATCCGATTCCCGGACGTCGACCTCGTACTGTCCGGAGCAGCGCACCGGATCATCGACCCCACCGAACTCGATCGCGTCACCGCCGTCTACCGCGCCGGCGGTTGGCCCGCAGAACGATCCGGCGACGCGATCACCGCACCCTACAGCGCCCAGAGCGCCGGACCCGCCCCTTGGCACCTCTACCGCCTCACCATCCACACCGCAGTAGGCGTGGCCCTGACCGACCCCCACGGCGCCACCCGCTGGCACTTCGCCCACTGACCTCCATCAACCCGTCAGGGCGAGCCCAGGATTCGACAATCCGACCCATCGCATAGCCCCACCCCTTCACCCAGACCGCCGGTCCCGGCCGCAGGCCAACATTGAATTCGGACGGTTTGACGCTCAGCAGTGGCGTCCGACTCCTCCGAACGTGACCGCCGCAGCCACAAGCCCGAAAGACAAAGAGCCAAAAGACAAAAGACGCAGTAATGATGGGGGTGAACCCCGCGACGGTCGTCCTGACTCGAAAAAATGCAGGAAAAGGGAGGGGTCCTATGTTCGTTGTCAAGTCGCGGGTCGGGCGTTCTGGCTGGTGAGGGTGTTGGACGAAGCTGGTTGCCGGTAGCGTGATTTGGGTGTCGACGAAGGCTGAACGGCAGGCTGCCCGCGGCGTGGTGGCTGCGTATCACGAGGCGCAGCTCGGTGTGCTGATCGAGCATGTCGGCCGGGCGGTGGACCGTTTTCGGACTGGTGAGCGGGATGCGTTCGAGGTCGACGCGGTGATCCATCAGTTCCATCGGGCGGCCCGGCAGTTGTGGTCGTTCTGCGCCCTGTCCGGCAGGCAGATGGAATCGACCGCGCACTTGATTCAGTGCATGGCTGATGACGACGACCCCATCGATTGGTGGCAGCGCGGCGCGTCGGCCAACGCCCGCAGTGCAGAGGATCCGGACGCCTGATCCGGCCGGTGGCGTGGCAGTTCAGGCGGCTGCGGGGTTGCGGTAGGGCTGTTGGGTTTTCAGTACGGCGCAGAGAACGTCGCAGCGGCGACGGGCCAGGCAGATGAGGGCGGCGTTGTGCCATTTGCCTTCGGGGCAGAGTGCGGGCGCGGGTCCTGACTCCGACGCCGGACATCGAGGTCGGGACCTTGGCGAGAGGGTGCGCATCGAGCGTCCTCTCGATGTCGGTCGCGATGATTTGTCGTTGCAGCAGAACCGATTTCAGTGGATCGGCAAGTTTCGGGAGCACGACCTCGGCAGCCTTGCTGCCCGGGCAGCGCGGCCAGGATCACCCCGACCAGGCGGGCGCCCATGCGGGGTGCATGCTTGATTGCGATGGCGGCAAGTTTGCGTTTTCCTGCAGCGCGGATGTCCTTCGGGGCGCACTTCCCCGTCCCTGCGCACGCCAGCAGAACACGAGCAGCCGGGAATCACGCCACCCGTGCACCCCACCTCCGGCAACTGGAATCGATGGCAGTGGCGACCCATTGCCCGACGTGATGCCGATCGTTCACCCGCGCCGTGCCGGTCGGGTCAAGACGTTTCGGGGCAATCCAACCGGTACGGCCCCGATACGGGGAATCCTTGCCCATGACAACGGTTTTCCAACCCTCGGGACTGTCGTTGACGAGCGCGTGGCAGTGATCGCACACCAAGGTCAGATTGGTCAGATCCGTGGGGCCGCCCTTGGCCCAGTCGGTGATGTGGTGCACCGCGCACATCGACGCTGGCGCATCGCATCCCGGGCGAGTACAGCCCCTGTCGCGGGCGATCAACGCCAACCGCTGGGCCGGGGTGGCCAGGCGTTCGCAGCGACCCAGGTACAACGGCAACCCGTCGGCGTCGAGGACCGCCAGCACCGGCCGGGTACCCTCGGCCAGCTTGAGGGCCTCGTTGATGCTCACGTGGCCACCGGAAGCGGTGGTCGCGACCCCGGAACCACGCTCGAGATCGGCGACGGACATGGTCAGGATGGCCTGCACCGGCAAACCCCGGTGCGAACCGAGCTTGGCGGGGTCGACACCGGGCTGCAGCAGCGCGAACAGCGCGTCGTGGGTGCGCTGCCCGGCATCACGGCGGTCGCGGCGGGCGGCGGCCTCGAGGACCTTCGAATCGATGACACCGGCGGTGGCGGTGGGGCTTTCGGGGTCTTCGAGGTTGCACATGCCCGGACGCGCCAGCTTCGCGAACACCACATCGAGCAGGGCCCGCAGTTCGGGGGTGATCCAGCCTTCGATCCAGGACATGCCATCGATGCCGGGGCGGCACAGCATGATTCCGCGCTTGCGGCGGCGGTCGGCGTCGGAGACGACCTTGCCATCGGGGTCGACACGGGCGAGGATGTCGCGACCGATCTTGGGCAGGTCATCGGGCCAACCAGTGCGGGAATGGCCGACCAGGATGTGTTCGGCCTCCGTACGAGCCTCGGCCGGGATGTCGGCGGGCAGGTGGTTCATGACGTCGATGATGTTGCGGACATGATCACGCGAGATACCGCCCGCCTCAAAAGCTTCGGCGGTTTCAGCGAGGGCAGCTGGGCGCAGGTGTCCGGTGGGTTCGAAGAATTCTCCGCACTGGCGGGTGATCTTCGCCCGCACCGATGCGTCGTACCTCGACAATCCCAACGTCTGCCGCAGGAACGGCACCACGTCCTTCGCCCCGCTGCCTTCGGGCAGTGAGCGGTTGCAGGCCTCGATGATCAGGCGTGAATCCAGCGCCGACAGTTGACGTTTGCAGGTTTCCAGGCGCTGCATCAACTCCACGACATCACTGTCGGAGAACGGGTTCAGGTTTCCGTGCAGGACGGAATTCGACAGGGTTTCGACGGCGGCTGCCAGGTCGGCGATGCCGCACGTGTCGAGTGTTTCTCCCTTCGAATCCATGTGCTAATTCTACCGCTCGCATGATCGCGAGTGAAGCCGAATTTCAGTGTGATACAACAGTTTTCATACATTGAACCATTTCAAATTCGAGCCCAGCAGGGTACGAGGCATGGAGGAATTCGATGTCGCCCTTGCCGTTCGAGCTGCGGAAGCCGCGTCCAGAGTAATCCGGGATCAGTTCCGTGGCCCTGTCACCCGCTATGACAAAGGACGATAACTTCGCCACCCAGGCCGATCTCGCCGCCGAGCTGACCATTCTCGACATTCTTCGGGCCGCCCGTCCCGGCGACCGTTTCCTCGCCGGGGAGTCAGGCACCACCGGGGACCCCTCGGACCGCACCTGGTTGATCGATCCGCTGTGCGGCACACGGAATTTCGCTGCGGGAACACCGCTTGTCGCGGTGAATAGCGCGCTCCGCGCTGCTCCCCGATCCGCGAGCGGCCTGGTCGAAATCGACGCCGACAACCCGTCGCCCTACACGGACTGGTTCTCACCGGCCGGCTCATGGCCGACGAAACCTTCATGGCCGCCTGCTATCCCCGCGTTCTGTCCACCTCACCGGCCCTGGTCCGGGTGGCAGCGGAAGCGGATCAACGACCGCGGCCCGGTCACCCTGGCCGAGCTGCCCGGAGGAGTTCAGGCCTGGTCGGTCACCAGCCAGGAGATACTACGGACACTGCTGCTCGATCCATGCATATCCAAGGATGCCCGCCAACACTTGCCTGCTTTCATCAAGGCGGCTGACGTTCGGCAAAGAGAGTGTCGATTCATGCTGATACGCAGCAACTTTGCCGAAAATGGTTGATACACAACGGTATTGACAGCTACGTTTGTCAGGGCCTGACAGGTCAATGGGGGCTCAACGCAAGCCCCGGCCTGCCGGTCTACGGTCAGAATGGAGTTCGCCATGGACAACCACACCGACCCCATCGTCATCGATCCCGAAGGTCCCGATATTCAGGGTGAGATCGCCCGCATCCGCGAGCGGGGACCGATCACCAAGGTCGTGCTCCCGGGTGGAGTGCCCGCCTGGTCGGTGACCGACGCGGCCATGCTCAAGGAGATTCTCTCCAGCTCAGAGGTTTCCAAGGACCCACGCCAGCACTGGCCGGCGTTCCGGAACGGCGAGATCGGCAAGGATTTCCCGCTCCTCAACTGGGTGAATACGCGTTCAATGTTCACCGCTTACGGCGCGGAACACCGTCGGCTCCGCAAGTTCGTGGCACCGGCGTTCACCGACAGGCGCACCGCAGCGCTGAAGCCCCGCATCCAGGCGATCGCCGATGAACTGGTGACGGGTCTGGATGCCGCGCCGCAGAGCGACCCTGTCGACATTCGCGAGCATTTCGCTTACCCGCTGCCTCTGCGTGTGATCAACGAGCTGGTGGGAGTTCCCGAGCGCCTGATCGGGCCACTACGGAAATGCGTGGACGGCATCTTCGACATCGCTTTGAGCGAAGAGGAAGCCGTAGCCAACTACAAGGCAATGATCGGGCTCCTGCACGAACTCGTCGCGTATCGTCGCGAGAATCCCGCTGAGGACATGACCAGCACCCTCATCGCCTACGCGGACGATCCCGCAAAGGATTTCAGCGTCGAGGAACTCGTCGGGACGCTCTATCTGACGATCAACGCCGGGCACGAGACGACGGTGGACCTGATCGACCAGTCGATATACCTGTTGCTCACCAACCCGGACCACCTGGCTGCTGCGCTCGCCGGCAGTCTGCCCTGGGCGGATGTGATCGAGGAAGCGCTGCGGTTCGAGCCATCGATCGCGCACGCCCCGCTGCGCTATGCGGTGAGGGATTTCGTCCTCGGCGACGTGACGATCACCGAAGGCGATCCGATACTCTCGTGCCCCGCCGGCGCCAACCGGGACCCCAAGATCTACGGCGACAGCGCGGACAAGTTCGACCCGAACCGGACGAACAAAGACCACATGGCGTTCGGATACGGCGCCCACCGCTGCCCGGGCGCACCGCTGGCACGGCTCGAGGCACAGGTGGCCCTTCCCACGCTCTTCCAGCGGTTCCCGCACATGAAACTCGCCGTCTCCCCCTGCGAACTCGGCACGGTACCCGGTTTCATCGCCAACGGGCACAACCACCTGCCGGTATTCCTCAAATAGGCAACGGTATTCGGGGAGGAATCAAGACGGCATAGGCCGCGGCGTGGGGCGGGTGCAGACGCTCCGGGTAACTCTGGAGGTCTCCGGTCGCAGCACCGGCCCTCGCCGCGACGAACTGCTACTGATCGGCCGCGGATACCCCTGGACGCACCGCTTGGACTCGAGCCTCTCTCGCAGAGGCGCCTCGCGAAACCTTGTGGGTCGCGCGCCGGCCGCGTTCCACAACCAATCAGCAGACCTCGACCGCGCTCCTCGGCAAGTCGGCCTTCGCGCATCGGCAGGATCCTGCGTTCGTAGGGGACGCCCATGATCGAAGTAGCGTCTGAACTGCGGGCCCTACACCGCGACGCGCCGAGGATGTGCGGCCGATCTTGGGCCGGTCATCGGGCCAGCCGACCCGGGAGTGGCCGACCAGGATGTCCTCGACCTTCATACGAGTCTCGGCGGGGACATCGGTGGGCAGGTGGTTCATGACATCGATGATGTTGCGGACATGATCGCGCGAGATCTGGCCTGTCACACAGCCTTCGGCGGTTTTCTCCAACGCGGCCGGACGCAGGTGTCCGGTGGGCTCGAAGAACTCCCCGCACTGGCGGGTGATCTTCGCTCGCACCGACGCGTCATACTTCGATACTCCCAATGTCTGGCGCACCGCAGTAGAAGTCTAATTTGGTTGTGATACAACAGTTTTCAGAGTCGAACCATTTCCAACTCAGCCCCAGTAAGGTGCCAAGTATGGAGGAATCCGATGTCGCCCTTGCCATTCGAGCGGCGGAAGCCGCGTCCGGTGTAATCCGGGATCAGTTCCGTGGCCCGGTCACCCGCTATGACAAAGAGGATGATGACTTCGCCACCCAGGCTGATCTTGCCGCCGAGCGGACCATTCTCGATATCCTCCGGGCCGCCTGTCCCGGCGATCGTTTCCTCGCCGAGGAGTCCGGTACCATCGGGGACCGTTCGGACCGCACCTGGTTGATCGATCCGCTGTGCGGCACGCGGAATTTCGCTGCGGGGACACCGCTTGTCGCGGTGAATATCGCGCTGCGCGCCGGGGATACCGTTACAGCGGCCGCGGTGGCGGATCCCTTCTCCGGGGAGATCTTCTGGACCGACGGGACCACTGCCGCCGTTCGCCGCGACGGAAACGACCACCCTCTGCTCCCTCAATCCGCGAGCCGGCTGGTCGAAATCGACGCCGACAACCCGTCGCCCTACACGGACTGGTTCTCCTGTGGCCGACTCATGGCCGACGAGTCCTTCACTGCCGCGTTCTATCCCCGCGTTCTGTCCACCTCACTGGCCCTGGTCTGGGTGGCAGCGGGCCGTCGCGCCGCCTACCTGGTGGACCGCGATCTCCGCGACGACGTCCATTTCACCGCCGCATCGCTGTGTGCCGGGCAGCCGGTTGCACGGTCACCGGCCTTACCGGGCAAGCCCTCCACACTCCACCGCACGGCCTGCTGGCCGCCGCCGACCCCGTCACCCACGGCCGGTTGCTCGACATCATCGCCGGGACCCGCTAGAGCGAGGCATGGTGCACGAGAGCGTCGGCGACCAGCGCCGCACCGGCCAGCAGCAGCAGAATGCGAACCGACCGGGGGCCGAAGCGTTTCAGCCCGCGGACCAATCCGCGATAGAAGCGCCGGGCCCGGGTCGATTCAAAGGTCGAGGTGACCAGAACCAGTAGCGGCGGCAGGAGCGCGATCAGGCAGTATCCGATGATGATCAGCGGCCACATCGGCGGATGCGGATCCCGCGCCGAGATCATGGCCAGTGCCGCCAGGTACGGAACCGCGGTGGGCGCCTGCCCCAGTCCGATGGCGACGCCCACGAAACCCAGCAGCAAGGGTCTGCGCCGCGCCTCCAACGCCCACGCGGGCACTGCCGCCCCACCCTCCTTGGACATGCGCAGGCTGCCGAGCACCAGCAGCACCAGGCCGACACCCAACTCGGCCCAGTAGCGAACCGTCGGGGTGATGTCGAAACTGACCAGGTCGGTGAGGAATCGAAGACCGAGCACGAAGGTGATGCCGAAAGCGGTTGTGACGGCGAACACTCCGGCGAGGAAGCTCAGCGCACCGGGCAGCGGCGAGCGACGGCTCAACCGACTGTCATAGACCACTGCGGTTGTGACGCCGACCAGCAGCACATCGAGCGAGTCCAGGAAGGCGAAGCCCGCGAGCGCCAGCAGAAAGATCACCATAACCCCACCGAACATACGGGACTCATTCCCCGGCACCCCGTCACGAGCGGCGGGATGTCACCGCCCTTTGCGACAACTTGCCGCGCGCCGATCATGCCGCCCTCGGATGACCCTTCGGCCCGCCTCGAGAAGGTCCAAACGGAGCTCCTCGGCTTGGGCTGGTCGTCGAGGACCGGGCGCTGACTGAGGTCAGTTGTCGGGAACCGGCCCATCGTCGAGGGGCGGACTGGCGGATTCGAGTTGTTCGGGCAGGAGCGGGGATACCGCGAAGACGGCGGCGGATGCGTCGGCGGGGAGTGCCTCGACGGCGCGAACTCCCGGGTGCGCGGCCAGGGTGCCGAGTTGCGCCAGCGTGCCGTGCAAGACGATGGCGACGACGCACGGGCAGTCGGCACCCAAGCGGCTCGCCACGAGGTTCTTCACCCGGGTGGAGCGGTCGTCGTAGGTGGGCGTCGACTCTATCTGGGCGGCAGCGGATTTCACCGACGCCACGGCCACGTCATCACCCGCGGGGACACCGATGGAGATGATCGGCGTCGCCACCCGGTCGACGGCCACGTGATAGTCGATCTCCGAGATCCGCAGGCCGCCACTGAATTCCGGGATGCGGTCGGCGGTGACGCCCTCGGTGAACGACAGCAACGCCCAGTGCCCCTCGGAGTCGGTGCCCTGCAACGACTTCTGGGCCCGCTCCAGGTAGTGCGTCACCGGCTCACCGCTCTCCGGCCCCAGCCGGTCGGTGGAGATGATCGCCGACCGGGGCGGGATCGCCCAGCCCAGCGCCACGATCAGGATCGCGAAAAGCGCCGCGGCCGCAGCGATCCCGGCGCGGCGCGGCGTCAGCGCATCCACTCGAGACCCCGGATCAGTGCGCGCGCAGGACGTCGAGGGCGTGTTCCAGATCGGCGGGGTACTCGCTGGTGATCTCGATCCAGCGGCCGTCAGCGGGATGGTTGAAGCCCAGCTGGCGCGCATGCAGCCACTGCCGTTCCAGCCCCAGCCGCTCGGCCAGACGCGGGTCCGCGCCGTAGGTGAGGTCGCCGCAGCAGGGATGCCGCACCGCCGAGAAGTGCACGCGAATCTGGTGGGTTCGACCGGTTTCCAGGTGGATGTCGAGCAGGCTCGCCGACTGGAAGGCCTCGACGGTGTCGTAATGGGTGATCGACGGGCGGCCGTCCGCGGTGACCGCGAACTTCCAGTCGTTGCCACGCGCGCGTCCGATGGGCGCGTCGATGGTGCCGCTGCTCGGATCCGGATGACCCTGCACCAGCGCGTGATACCGCTTCTCCACGGTCCGGTACTTGAACGCCCGCTTGAGCTGGGTGTAGGCGTGCTCGGACTGTGCGACCACCATCACACCCGAGGTGCCGACATCCAGCCGGTGCACGATGCCCTGCCGCTCATGGGCTCCCGAGGTCGAGATGCGGTAGCCCATGGCCGCCAGGCCACCCACCACGGTCGGGCCGGTCCAGCCGACACCCGTGTGCGCCGCCACCCCAACGGGTTTGTCGACGGCCACGATGTCGTCATCGGCGTAGAGGATCTTCATCCCCTCCACCGGGGTCGCCTCCACCGTGAGTTCCCGCTTGGGCTCTGGGAATTCGACCTCCAGCCAGGCCCCGGCGGTCAGCCGGTCCGACTTGCCGGCCGCGATGCCGTCCAGCTGGACGCCGCCGTCCTCGGCCATCGAGGCCACCGCGGTGCGCGACAGCCCGAGCAGGCGCGACAGCCCGGCATCGACTCTCATACCGTCCAGCCCGTCGGGCACCGGCATGCTGCGGGTCTCCCTCATGCTGCCTTCCCCTCCGCGCTCGACGCCGCCTGCTGCCGATGCATGCGGGTGCCGTCGGGTTCGAAACCGAACACCGTCAGCGCCACGAGCAGAATGGCCCCGCACACGATCGACGAATCGGCCACATTGAACACCGGCCACCAGCCGACCGCCACGAAATCCACCACATGACCCTGCAGCGGGCCGGGCGCGCGGAACAGACGGTCGATGAGATTGCCGAGCGCGCCGCCCAGCACCATGCCCAGGCCGATGGCCCACGGCAGCGAGCGCAGGGTCCGGCCGATGCGTATGACACCGATCACCACGGCCGCGGCGACCAGGGTCAGCAGCCAGGTCATACCGGTGGCCATGGAGAAGGCGGCGCCCGGATTGCGGACCAGGGTCAGGCGCACGCTGTCGCCGATGAGATAGATCGGCTTACCGGGCGTCATGGTCGCGACCACGATGGTCTTGGTCAGCAGATCCAGGCCCAGCAGCACCACCGCGATGAGCAGGAGCACCGGCAGACGCAACGGCTGCGCGGGGGAAGTCCCGGCATCGGCCGCGGGGCTGATCTCCCCTGGCGATGTGTCTGGTTCCTCTGCGCCGGATTCGCGCGGCCGATCGGTACTCACCCTGACATCATTCCCTATTCATGCCGGGCGCCTCTGAACGCCCCGAAACCACGGCCCCACGGGATCCCAGCTGTTTTTCAGGAACGCGCCGTAACCTGTTCGACGTGACGGTGTTGTCTTCCTCCCCCAGCTCGGCGAAAGCCACCGCACGCTGTTCCGGCACCCCGCGCCCGCCGCGGCGAGGCGCGGGCACGCGCACCACGCGCTCGGGGGTCCTGCTCCTGGTTCTCGCGGTGACCCTGACCGCCTTCGGCGTCGGCTGCAGCGATCGTACGGAGACCACGGCCGAGGCCGACGGCACCGAACCGGTGGGCATCAACAAAGAGGTCACCATGCCCATCGAGGCCGTGACCGCCACCGTCGTCGAACCGGGCGCCGAGCCCCGCTCGCCGCTGCGCCGCACTCTCGAGGCGGGCGCCACCCAGCAGGTCACGCTGAGTACCGAACATCACATCGAGCAGCAGATCAATCAGCAGGCGCTGCGCGACATCTCCCCGCCCGCGATGACCATTCCGCTCACCGCGGAGTCCGGCACCGATGGGGTGGAACTGACCGTCGGCAATGTCACCTCCCCCGACCCGACCCTGGCCAAGGCGCTGCTGCCCGCGGACGGTTCCCACGTCGGCTTCGACGTCAGTGAACTGGGGGCGATCACCGCACTCAAGCTGGCGCCCAACCCCGCCACCTCCGACTCCGCGCGGGCCGCGCTGGAGCAGGCGTTCTATCAGGCCGTGTACCAGTCCATCGCGTTCCCGCCCGACGCCGTCGGCGTGGGCGCGGTGTGGACGGTGCGGCAACAGGTTTCCGGCAGCGTGCCGCTGGAGCAGGTGACCACCTGCACCCTCACCTCGCGGGACGGTAACCAGCTCACCATCGAACTGAATGTGGTGCAGACGCCGAAATCCACTGTGTGGCATCTGCCCAACGAGGCGGGCCAGCTGGAGATCGTCGACTACCTCATGCACGGCACCGGCACCATCGCGGTGGATCTCGGTCTGCCGCTACCGGTTTCCGGTTCGGTCGAGGTGGGCGGCAACCAGACCTACCGCGACCCGCGCAGCTCGGTGACGCTGCGGCAGACCCTGCGCACGGAGGTGCAGTGGGGCGCCTGACGCGGCTCACGCTGCTGGCGGGGGTCCTGGCGCTGGCCGCCACCGCCTGCGGCAGCCACAAGGATTCCGCGCCCGGGCTGCCGAGTCTGGGGCCGGCCGTGCAACCGTCCGGAACGCCCGGGGGCGCACCGGTTCTCGACCAGTTCACGCTGCGTTCGGAGCTGCTGGACGTGTCAGTGATGCCCGCGGGGTTCACCGCGCTCGACGATCCGCCGCCGGGGAGTTCCGGTGGGGCGGGCGCCAAGACCGATCCGGCGCCGTGCGCGAATGTGCTGGCGGCCATGGCCGTTCAGGCTCCGGGGTCGGCGGCGCAGGCCGCGGCCCAGTTCGGCGGGCCGAATTTCGCCAGTGTGGATATCGATGCGGCGTCGTATGCGAATGGCGGAGCGGCGCAGGCTTTTTCCACCGTCCAGTCCATTCTGCCGGGCTGCACCAAGTATTCCGGTAAGGATGCCGACAATACGAAAGTGGAATTCCGGCTGGGCGGTTTGAATCAGCCGCAGGCCGGTGACGGCTCGACCGCATTCCAGGTGCGCACCACCAGCGATGGGCTCACGCTGTACACCGATGTGAGCATCACGCTGGTCGGTTCGACGGTGGTGCAGATCGCCTACTCGGATGCGAAGGAACCCGATCCACAGCAGCTCAGCGCCATGACCGCAGCGCAGGTGCGCAAGCTGCAGGGGGCTGCGGGTCCGTAGTCACGGAACTTTTCCCGCATATGCGGCAATTCGGGTGATCATTCGGAAATTCGAGTAATTCTTGTCGGCACCGGGGCATAAGCTCGACGCGTCCGGCAACAACCTCGAACGGAGGTTTTCGATGTCCGATGTCAAACCCATTCCCGAGGGCTACCCGACCGTCTGCCCCTCGCTCGCCTGCAATGGCGCCGCGCAGGCGATCGACTTCTACAAACGTGTTTTCGGCGCCGACGAACGTTTCCGCATGCCCGGGCCCGACGGCACGGTCGCACACTGCGAAATGCAGTTCGGCACTTCGGTGATCATGCTCAGCGACCCGGCGCCGTCCATGGGGTTCCTGGATCCCAAGGCGATCGGCGGCACGCCGGTCAATCTGTACGTCTATGTCGACGATGTCGACGCCGCCCACGCCGCGGCCCTGTCGGGCGGGGCGCAGGAGCTACAGCCGCCCGCCGACCAGTTCTACGGTGACCGCACCTCGGGCATCGAGGATCCGTGGGGTCACCGCTGGACCCTCGCCCTGCACGTCGAGGACGTCGAGCCGGAGGAGATGGCCAAGCGCATGGCCGATATGCAGGGCTGAGGCCCGGTACCACGGTCTGAAAACGCCGCCGCACCCGTTTCGGCAAGGAAACGGGTGCGGGTCGCGGTCGCCGACTGGGCGGCTATTGCCGCCCGGCCACGGTGATCACTGCCAGCCGGTCACTTTGATCGGGCCGGGATTCCAGAGACCACTGTGCGGGTCCGTGGTCACCACGGGCTTGGCGGTCTGTGCGGAACCGTCGATCCGCTCGAGCCGCTGCAGCTCACCCCAATCCATGCGCGGGTCGTGGTCGAGGTACGTCGCCAGGGTGACCGGGCGCAGCAGCATCGAGCTCCAGCCCAGGGCGCCGCCACCGTCATGGCTCTGCCACAGCGTGGTCATGGCCGCGCCGCCGCGGTCGGGCATGATGCGGTAGTCGGGCACCTCGGCGACACCGTCGAGGTGATCGAACGGCCGCTGGCACGGGAACTGCAGGCCCACTTCCCAATCCAGCAGCACCGGCTTGTCCCGGCCGACGTAGTCCTCCAGCGTCACCGTCTGCGGAATGCGCGGCGGGGTGAGCGCCACCCACTGCTTGGGATCGCTGTCACGGTCCTCGGCCACCACGCGAATCGCGGTGGCCTGCGCCGGAATATCGCTCAGCGGTACTCGCAGATTGCGCCACGTCGGCGCGGGGCCGATATCGATGGGCGTGACGCGGCCCTGCGGTTCGACCGAACCGTCAGCGCCCGGCACACCGTACTCGATCTCGACCGATTGGCCCGGCGTCACGATGCCGTCCTTGCTCACCGAGCGGATCCGCCCGGCGGCCGTCATCGCGATGATGCCGGAGCGGTCCTGCTGCCCGGGCAGGGCGTACCAGCCGGTGGTCAGGGTGGAGACCGCCTCGGAGCTGTTGTAACTGCCCAGCACCGGGGTATCGGCGGCGAGCCCGAAAGGCAGTGGCGCGGTGGTTGTTCCGTCCACGGTAGTGCTGCCGCGGTTGCTGACCGCACTGGAGACGCTGCCGCCGGTATCGACGTCATCGTCGGGGCGTAGGTCGGTGGACACGCCCTTGGGCGAGAAGCCGACCGCGTCTACGGTGAAGGTGCTGAGCGCATCGCCGTTGAGCGGCTTCAGCATGCCCTGGTTCGGGTCCGTCTCGACCAGCACGTCGCGGGCCAGGCCGCACGGCTTGCCCAGCACCGCATCCACGTTCGAGCGCGCCAGCGAGTAGGCGGGGTACTGCGCGACCGCGCCCTTGGCGAGCGAGCCCACCTCGAACAGCACCATGAACGCAGCTGCCACGGTCAGCGGCGGAATCGCCACGAAGCGCCAGCCCAGCTTCGAGATCCGGTGCGGGCCGGGCTGTTCCGGCGCGCGCACATGGAACCAGCCGGCCAGGGCGAGCAGCGCCACCGTGAGCGCCAGGAAGATCTTGTCGACCTCGATCCCGGCCAGCACCGCCGACTTGTCGTGCCAGGGCACATTCCAGTTCGAGACGTACCACCAGCCGTTGATACTGGAGAAGGCGACCGCGAGCGCGAACGCGACCACCGCCGCGAACAGCGCGCGGTTACGTGGGGAGCGCATCACCCGCGGACCGACCGCCACCGCGGTCAAAACCGCGATGACTCCGGCCAATCCGGCGTAGATGCCGTTGTGGTGGGTCCACTTGGTGGGGGTGAACATCATCAGCGCGATGACGCCCACACCGGTGCCGAGCACCCGGCGTACCGGGCCCGGCGCGGTGAACGGTATCCGGCCGCCCTTGCGCAGCAACACGAACGCGCACACCAGCAGGCCGATCCAGAACGCGAACATGCCGAAGCGCCGCGCCAGCGAACCATCGATGGTGGGCATGAAAAGGTATTGGTAGCGAATGTATTCGCCGTCCCAGTGCACATCCGGGCCGACCGCGGTGTGCACCCGGCTCATCTCGAACATCGACGACAGCGGCTGATCGCAGAACATGATCGCCAGCACCACCGCACCGGCCGCCGCCAGCGGGGCGGCGAGGGTGAGGTACGCGCCGAAGCGGGCCTTCAGGATCGTGAAGGCGCTCGCGCCGGGGGCGGTCGGCTTGCCGAGCACGGTCGCGTGCTTGTTGAGGATCCGCCAGGCCGGCCGGATACCGGCCAGCAGCGGCGCGAAACAGATGATGCCGGACGGGCCGACGGTGCAGGTGAACGCGCCGATCATGATGGCCACGCCGTAGGGCAGCAGCCGGCCCGTCGCGATGGCCCGCTCCACCGAGACCCAGGTGAGCAGGACGCCCAGCGCCACCAGCGGTTCCGGGCGCAGGCCGTTGTTGTACGGCAGCCAGACGGCGAGGAAACCCAGCGCGCCGGTCCACACCGCGACACGGTCGCGGCGGATCCGCGCGCCCAGGCGGGGAATCACCTCGCGGCTGAGCACCAGCCAGATCACGATGCCGGCCAGCAGGGCGGGCAGGCGCATCCACACGCTGGCCGGGCTGACCTGTGCCATGTGGCCGATGAGGTCGTAATACGGAGTACCGACCGGGGTTTCGGGGACACCGAAGTAGCCGAAGTAGTTGGCCATGTACCCGGCGTGGATCGAGGCCCGGCCCATGCCGTACTGGTAGCCGTCGTCGGAGGTGGTCGCACCGATGAAATGCCAGAGGATCAGGGTGCCCAGCACCACGGCGTCGACGGGCTTGAAGGTCCACCAGTGCTGCGGCAGGAAGCGGCGCGCGCGACGGCCGTCGAGACGGTCCAGGCGGAACAGCGCGAACAGGGCGACGAGGGTGCCGAGGATGGCGGTCCAGATGGCGATCCGCTTGATCGTGCTCGGCGTCGAGGTGAAGCGGCTGTCCACCTGCGCGCTGACCTTGGCGCCGTCGGAGACGGTCAGGTCGCTGAAGATGCCGACCAGCTGCGGCCGGTAGTCACCGTTCAGGGTGACCGGGGCGGCCGTGGATCCGCTCAGGATCGCGGTGGAGGAGGTGAAGTCCGAGTGCACGGTGAGCGCGCAACCAGCGCCGAGCTGGTCGACGGGCACGCTCACCAGCGTCTTGTGATGCAGGATCACTTCCAGTTTGCCCGGCGTGGTCACACCATCGGTGGTGGATGCCGCTGTGACCCGGGCCACGAAGCCGTACTTCTCGAGGTCCGGCGCACCATTGGGCGCGGTGGCGGCGAGCGTGCCGCCCTTCGAACCCAGCTGCGTCACAGCCGAACATGGAATGGTGGCGTCGAAGTTCAACGGCGCGTAGGTCACCAGCGGAGCCTCGATGCTCTGCGCCGAATTCCCCTGCGGCCAAGTCAAAGTCGTGTGGTCCACCCGGACCGGCAGGAACGGCACCGCCAGCGCCGCCAGCACCGCGATCACACCGGCGATCAGAGCGGTCGGCCGCGCCCAGCCCCCTCGAATCCTTCTCTCGGGTTCAGCACCAGCACTCCCGGCGGCATCCTGCCCCGCCTTCTCCAACACGTCGGTCACGACCGCCGATCCTAAGCGGAACTCATCTTCCCCCGCTCCCCCCTCTCCACGATCGACCCCCCAACCCCCCGGGACACCAGCCCACCCGGTCGAATATCCATGCTCCCGCACCATTTACTGTGCGCCACCTCACATTTCCAGGCCCGATCCAGACCGCGCTACCGCCCCCACCCGCAGTCCCAGCACAATCACCTACCCAGGATCCACACCGAGCCGCTACCTGCCACCAGAGCAGAGTTGAGGCCCCGGTCCGGGCCGGAGCCGAGGTATAGCCCGCATCCGAGGCACAGTCCGGCCCCCGGAGCCGAGACACAGTCCGGTGCCCAGGGCCCACGCCGAGGCCCAGGGGCAGGATCGTGACCTTGCGCTCGGCTCTCGGGTCTATTGAGCATGACCGCGGCCCGACCCATGACTCCCCTCCGGCCCACCCCTGGCCCCGGCCCTCGCGGTGGCTTATGACCGTGTCCTGGGCCACCACCATCACCAGGCCCTTGCCTTGGCCGAGATCGTCTCCGTGTCCTTGCCCACGCCCGGGTTTTTTCCATGCCCGCTGTTCCGGGCCTATGGCCATTTCCAGGTCTGTGGCCATGCCGTTACTCCGGCTCGTGGCTGTACCCATGTCCCGGCCTATGCGGAGGGTGCGGCGGGACCGGGGTCGGCGGGTGGGGATGCACTGGCTTCGGCTCGGGCCCGGGGTGCGGCGGCGGGGCCGACTTCGGCGGTTGCTCGGGTTCCCACACGCTCTCGGGCGGAGGCGCGGGCGCGGTGTACTCCGGAATCGGCGGAATCGAGAAGTACCGCGGCGTATAAGGAATCAGTGACGTCGTATCCGGCACATCGTCATCGTGAGGCGGCCGCGGCAGCTCAACCGTCGGATCCTGCCCCGGGGCACGAGCGCCCGACTCCGGCGTCGAACCCTCACCTTCCTCGGACAACCTCCATGTCAGTCTCGGATCCTGTCCCCGCACAGGATTGCTCGGCGCTGGGACCGAGCCCTCGCCTTCCGCAGTCAGACGCCATGCCAAGCGCGGATCCTGACCCCGCACAGGACCGCCCGACTCCGGAGCCGAGCCCTCACCCTCCACCGGCAGACGCCAAGTCAACCTGGGGTCCTCAACCGGCCTCTGCTGCTGCGGCTCCGGCATCGAGCCTTCACCTTCCTGAGGCAACCTCCATGTCAGTCTCGGATCCTGTCCCGGCGCAGGATTGCTCGGCGCCGGGGCTGAATCGTCGCCTTCAGCAGGCAGACGCCACGCCAAGCGCGGATCCTGACCCCGCACAGGACCGCCGGACTCCGGAGCCGAGCCCGCATCTTCGGCCGGCAAGCGCCACGCCAAGCGCGGGTCCTGGGCTTCGCCAGGTCGGGGGGATTCGGGGTTTCCGCCTTTCGCGGGCTGTTTCGCAGGGGCGGATTCCTCGCCGTGCGGGGGTTGGGCCGGGCCCGGCTCGGTGTCGCCGGACGGCTTCGGCTCGGGCGCCGCATGCGCTGGGTCGTCGCCGACCTCACCTCCGAATTTCTCGGTGAAATGCCCGAAGTCGTCAATGAGCCGCCCGTAATCGCCATCCAACTCCGACAGCCGACGCACAACGGCCTCCAGCCCGGCCCGCCGCAGCTGCTCCGGGCTCAACCCGTGGGGGTCCACGCCGAGCGAACGCACCTGCTCCCGAAGCGATTCCAGCGCCGACTCGGATGCGGTCTTCGGCTCAGGCCCGGCCGACCCGTCGGACTCCGGCTTCACGCCAGATTCGGGTTCCGGCTTCACGCCAGACCTCGGCTCGGGTTGCTGTCCCGGCTCGGCTTCGGGCGTGGGCTTGGTCCCTGTGTCGGGCTTGGGCCCGGCTTCCGGTGCCGGGGTCTGCCGAGGCTCGGTGGCCGAGCGGGGATCCGGAGCGGGACGGGCTGGGGTGGCGGGGTTTTCGGCCTGGCCGGCTCGACGGTAGTCGTCGAGGTCGGCGCGTAGTTGCCTGCGGATGTCTCCCAGATCGCGCATGCGCTGCTGGATGCCTTCGCGCTCCTCGAAGTACTTGTCCGGGCGCAGGTTCGCCTCGTCGAGGCGGGCCTGCGCATCCGACAGCTCGGCCGTGCGGCGCATGACCGCGTCCATACCGGCCCGGCCCATGTGCTCCGGGCTCATTCCTTCCGGATCGATGCCCAGCGAACGCAGCAGTGCGCGAGCCGAATCCAGCGCTTCGGCGGCCGTGCGCGGCCGCTCGGACTGCGGCTCCGGGCCTGCTTTCTCCCCAGACTCCGACGCCGACTCCGGTCCACGACTGGTTTGCGGGTGCGGCTTGGGCTCGCCGCCCGAGACCGGTTCCCGTTCGTGCGGGCGCGGTTCCGGCCCACCCGTGCCGGCGGACTCGGTCCGGGCTTCCGTTGCGGACCCGCCCTTCGGCTCGGTCCCGGACTCGTGCACGGCCACCGGTTCGGACCGGGTCGGGACCGGTGCGGAGCCGTCGCCATGGGCCGGCGTACCCGTGCGCGACTCGGCGGCAGGCCCGCCGGTTGCCGGGCGCGACGGGTTGGCGGGATCGTTACCCGCCCGGGTACCGGGTTCGGTCGTCGAGGGAGAGCCCGCGCGCGAACCAGGTTCGCTGGTCGCGGGATTCGCGCCGCGCCCGGTCGTATCGCCGCCCGAGGGGTTTCCGGCACGCGGGTTCGGCTCCGACGCGGCCGGATTCCCGGCACGCGAGTTGGGCTCGGGCGCAGTCGAACCGCCAGGACGCGAATTGAACTCGGCCGCGGGTGAAGTGCCGGTGCGCGGGCCGGACTCGCCGCTGGGCGTGGTCCCGCGAGTGCCGGACTCCGAGGCGGGCGGGGTGCCGCCACGCGAACCCGGCTCGGCGACAGGCGAACTCGTTCCGCGCGTACCCGGGTCCGGAGCGGACGAGGGTTCGGTGCGTGTGCCGGGGTCGCCGAACAGATTGGTGAGGGGTCGGGGCGATTCCGTGGTGAAACTGGTTGCGGACGTGTGGGTTTGCGCGCCGGGGTCGCCGGCGGACAGGCCCGCGGCCGTGGATTGGGGGTGCGGGGTCCCCGAGGGCGCGCCCGACGGATCGGGCGTGGCCGTCGGGTGGGAAGTCGTCGCCGGTTCCGGATGGGGGGCCGGGGCGCTGCCGTCGCCCCCGGTAGGGATGTTCATGCGCGCGCCGGAGGGCGCCTCGAAGGAACCCGGGTGGACGCCGCCCCCGGTCGGCAGGCGGAAGCCCTTGGTGCCGCCGGTCAGGACGCCGTAGGAGGTGGCGCTGGTGAGCAGCCGGGGGTCCCAGGTCCAGCCGTCCGTGGTGCCCTTGGTGATGAGGGTGGGGAGGCCGCCCACGCCCCACGAGGCAAAGGCTCCGGCGATGCCCGCGCCGGTGCCGACGAGAGCGCCGCGAACCGCATTGCCGAAGGGATTGCCCGTGAACGGAAGTCGGGTGACGGCCTTGCCGAAGATCTCACCGGCGGGTCCGCCGACCGCGCCCGCGGCGGCCGCCGTGAGGGCGGTCATGCCGACCCGTTCCCAGTCCATGCCCTTGCGGTGGCCCTCGGCGATCTGGAGGCCCTGGATGGCGACGTCCTGACCAGCGCCCAGAACGGTGCTGATGACGACATGTTTCGCGAGGAAGCGGGCCAGCGCGGCGACGCCCAGTTTCTCCGCGTAGCGGGCGATGGCGGAGACCGCGCGTTCGCCCAGCAGCCGCACGGCGGTGCGCGTGATCAGGGTGGCCGCGGCCTCCTCCGCGGGCGCGGTGGGCGGGAAGCACCACGCCAGTGCGATCTCCACGGCGAGCATGCCGAGGGAGGAGAGGATCATGATCTTCGTGTACTCGATCTCGGTGCCGAGGCCGTCGGCCGCCTCGGACACCTGATCGAGGATATCGGCCAGCGCCTGGAAGGACTGCGGGCCCGAATCGAGGTTGTTCAGGGCCGTGACCATGGCCTCGAGACCGTCGCCCCACGGGTAGGCCGCGATGGTGGCCTTCTTGGCGGCCTCCAGTTCGGGTATCAGGTCACGCAAATGGCGCGCGGCGGTGCTCCAGTCGGAGGCGATGTCCCACATCGCGTCTTCGTCGCCCTGCGGCCAGGCCGAACCGGCGACCCAGCCCAGCCACTGCAGTTCGCCCGGAATATCGATGGACAATGGCGGCCGGTCTACCGGTAGTGGACAGCGTTGCCGTGGTCCATCCGCTCCAGAGTGTCCGCGGCCTCGTTCTGCCCGGACGCGTACGACCCCAGGGTCGTTGCCATCTTGCGGAGTCCGTCCCGCAGATTGGCGTGGGCCGCGGTGTACCCCTGTCCGCCGGCGGCGAAGGTGCTGCCGTAGCTGTCGTCGCCCCAGGCCGCGCCCTTGGCGGACAGCGCCTGTTCCAGGGTGGCGAGAATGCTGTTGACGCGGCTTTCGAGGTCCTGCATCTGCCCTGCGGCACCACGCAACTGACCAGGAGTAACGCCGACTTTCGTTGCCACTGTTGCCCTTTCGCCGATGGACGGAAGATCAACGATGGCAACGGGTGCGGGCCGCGCAACAGGCCGGCGACCCCGAATTAACGCCGCCCTGACAGGTTTCGCGGTCTTCTTGACGAAACTCCGTGTGGGACAGGCAAAACCCGGTCCGGCATCCGCCGTTCGATGCCGGACCGGTCACACGGGACTAGCTGCAGGCCGGAGAGGTCTGGTTGGCCAGCGAGAGTGCGTTGCAGATCCATTCCTTCTGGACCTTCCACTTGCCGTCCTCGGCCACGAAGGGCACGACGGCCTGCTGCGGCGCGCCGCCGTTGATCGCGACCTGGGCGTCGGCGGTGATGGTGCCGTTGCCGAGATCGGTCACGTTGGTGACGGTGATGGTGGCGTTGTTCTGCTTGTAGGCCTCCGCCAGCCGGGTGGGCAGGCTCGGGTCGGCCGAGACGCCCTGCAACATGTCGAGCTTCTCCGAGTCGGGGATGCTCGGGTCCAGTGCTTTCTGCAGTTCGGTGTTCAGGTCCGCCGCGGTCGGGGCCGGCGGGTAGTTCGTCTGCGCCGCGGTGGTCTTGGAGGTGGTGACCTTGGCGGGCTTGCTCTCCTTCTTGTCACCGCTCCCACACGCCGACAGCCCGAGTACGGTCACGACAGCCAGTGCGGCGACCGCGATGCGTCCAGTCTTCTGAAGCTTCAACTGCTCGTCCTTTGCGTTCGAGTAGGTCCGTTCGACAACGTGCCAGCTACACCCGACCGGCGGCGCTGCACGACACGCGACACTACCAACGCGGCGTCTCAGAAGCCGCTTTCGCGGCGGACGGCGCGGCATTTTCAGGCTGAATCCTCATAATTCACGCATTCGGGCCTTAACGGTCGGACAAGCCCCGAGACCCCCGAAAAGTAAGGAAGACGGGCCAGCTCCCAGACCCCCGGGTGGCGCCGGAACCGGCTCAGCGCAGGCTGCCCAGTGGGTCGGCACGGGTGAGGTCGGGGTCCTCGGCGGGGAACGTACGGGCAGGACCCGGCCCCGTGGAACGGGTTTCGAACCTGATGGTCACGACCCCGTGGCCCGCGCCCTGTACCCAGCCGTGCCCGAATTCGGGGTGTTCGACATCGAGTCCCGGGTACCAGGTTCCGACGGCAAAGGAGCGAGTCGCGGGCGGCACCACCGGATCCGGGCCCTCGGGCACCGCAAAGGTGGGTTCCTCGGAGACCGCGCCATCGGTGTCGACCGTCTGATCCAACTCGGGGAACAGCGATTCCTGCCGGATCTCCGAGAGTCCGGCGAAACCCACTCCCACCAGGCGAATCGGCCCGATCTCGGCCGGGTCCAGGGCGGACCGCTGCGCGGCGGCGGTGAGGGTGGCGAGATCCTCGGTGGCGTACGGCAGGGTGGAGGAGCGGGTCACGATGCTCATGTCGGTCTTCTTGAGCTTGAGCACCACGGTGCGCGCCGCGCGGCCGTCGGTGGTGAGCCGCCGATGGGCGGAGGCGGCCATGGCGTCGATGGCCGGGCGCAGCTGGGCAAGGGTGAGAATGTCGGTCTCATAGGTGGTTTCGGCGCTGATCTGCTTGGCCTCGGCACGCTCGGCCACCGGCCGGTCGTCGATACCGCGGGCCAGCCGGTGCAGCGCCACCCCGATGCTGCCGCCGAGAATCGAGGACGCCTCCGACTCCGGCAGCGCCGCCAGCGCCCCCACGGTCTCGATTCCCAGTGAGCGCAACCGGCTTTCGGCCACCGGCCCGATCCCCCACAGTTTGCGCACCGGCAGCGCGGAGAGGAACCCGTCCTGCTCGGCCGCCGGAATCACCCGTACCCCATCGGGTTTGGCCAGCCCGGAGGCGATCTTGGCGAGCTGCTTGCCGCTGCCCGCCCCGACCGAGGCCACCAGGCCGGTGCGTTCCCGCACCGCCGCCCGCAACTCCTCGCAGAATTCGAGCACCCGCGCCGGAGTGGCCCCGGACAGTTCCGCGGGTTCCCCGAACGCCTCGTCGAACGACAGCGTCTCCAGCACCGGGATCCGGGTCCGCAGGGTGTCGAAGACCTGCCCGCTGAGTTCGCCGTACACCGCCCCGCGCGGCGGGATCACCACCGCCGCCCCGCCGACCAGCCGCCGCGCCTGATGCATGGGCATGGCCGAGCGCGCTCCGAACACCCGCGCCTCGTAGCTGGCGCCCGCCACCACGCCGCGCCCGCCCATGCCGCCCACGAGCACCGGCCGCCCGCGCAGGGTCGGGCGGGTCAGTTGCTCGACCGAGGCGAAGAACGCGTCCATATCTATATGAAGCACCCACCGCCGCTGTCCCGTACCTCGGGACCCGCTGTCGATTTGCTGTGTGTCCGCGCCCGCCCCGGCCGGCCCGCGGCCCCTGCCCTCCGGCCCTGCACAACCGACTCCACCAGGCACGATGTCCCGGTTCGCGGGGTCGGCAGACGTGTTCACACCGGGAAATCTACAAGCGACTACCGACAGGTACGACCCGCCGGATGTGTGATGATTCGTCCATGACGATTCGCAAGGCCGTGATTCCCGCAGCGGGTATCGGCTCGCGCCTGCTGCCGCTGACCAAGGCGATCCCGAAGGAAATGCTCGCGGTGGGTGACAAGCCCGTCATCGAACACACCGTCCGCGAGCTCGTGGCCTCCGGCATCACCGACATCACCATCGTGGTCAGCGGCGGAAAGTCTCTGATCCAGGATCACTTCCGGCCCAACCCCGCCCTGGTCGCCCAGCTGCGCGCCGACGGCAAGACCGCCTTCGCCGACGCGGTCGAGGAGGTCGGTGAGCTGAGCCGGCAGGGCCACATCACCTACCTGGACCAGCACGGCCCCTACGGCAACGGCACCCCGGTGCTGAACGCGGCCCGCCACCTGGGCAACGAGCCCATGCTGGTGCTGTGGCCCGACGACGTCTTCGTCGCCGAGGTGCCGCGCGCCCAGCAGCTCATCGACGCCTACGAGAAGACCAACGCGCCGGTGCTGGCGCTCATGCCGATGGATCCGTCCGAGTCGCAGCGCTACGGCGTCCCGGTGGTCGAGGAGACGGTCGGTGAGGGTCTGATGCGGATCAGCGGCCTGAAGGAGAAGCCCAAGCCGGAAGACGCCCCGTCCTCCTTCGCTGCCATCGGCGGCTACGTGGTCACCCCGGGCATCATCGCCGAACTCCGCAAGCAGGTCGACAACTGGTACACCCACCGCACCGGCGAGGTGTATCTGACCGATGCCATCAATGTCTTCGCCGCCGAGAATCCGGTGTACGGCCAGGTGATCCGCGGGCGCTGGTACGACACCGGCAACCCGGCCGACTATCTGACCGCGCAATTCGCCTCGGCGCTGGCGCATCCGGAGTACGGTCCGCTGTTGCGGCAGCTCGTCGCCGAGTAGTCCGCCGCCGCCCCACAGGCCGCCAGGTTCGGCCCCCGTGCATCCGACCACGCCAGACCGAATTTGTCGAAACCCGAAACATGGGGGCATGTTTCGACGATCATGCCGGTGGGTCGGGATACCCCTCTGGATCGAAGGTCGGTTTTGCTAGGCGGATTGGGCACCCGGGCGGCACTGCTCGCGGCGGCAAGTTGTTCTCTTGTCACTACGTTCACCATGGTCGTACCCGCTGGTCCGGCCGTCGGTGCCCCACCCGACCCGATAACCAGCACGGCGAGCCTCGGGGGCACCGCGGTGTCCGACGACGGGTCCGCCATCACCTCCTTCGAGGTGCACGATTCCCGCAACCTGACGCTGCATGTGCACTCAGCGGTCATGAACTCCGATATCGCGGTCGAGGTGCAGCGTCCCGCCGACACCTCCGAGCCGCGCCCGGTGCTGTATCTGCTCAATGGCGCGGGCGGCGGCCAGGACACGGCGACCTGGAAGCGCAATACCGATTCCACCCAGTTCTTCATGGACAAGGACGTGAACGTGGTGATGCCGATCGGCGGCGCGTTCACCTACTACACCGACTGGCGCAGCCCCGATCCCCGGCTGGGCCAGCCCATGTGGAAGACCTTCCTCACCGAGGAGCTACCCCCGCTGGTCGACGCGGCCCTGGCCACCAATGGGATTCAAGCCATCGCGGGCATGTCCATGTCGGGCACCTCGGTATTGCAGCTTCCGATCGCCGCGCCCGGCCTGTACCGGGCCGTCGCCGCCTACAGCGGGTGCGCCCAGATCAGTGATCCGGTCGGCCAGAAGTTCACCGACCTGGTGGTCTCCATCGGCGGCGGCAATCCGGTGAACATGTACGGGCCGATGGACGATCCGGAGTGGGCCGCCAACGACCCCTACGTGCACGCCGAGGCGCTGCGCGGCCTGGGGATCTATGTCTCCAACGGCTCCGGCCTGCCCGGCCGCCACGACAATGTGGCTGATGTGCGCAGCCTCGGTCCGGCGGACGGCGGTCTGCCGCAGCAGATCCTGGTCGGCGGCATCCTGGAGGCGGCCAGCGACTGGTGCGCCCGCAATCTCAAGACCCGCCTGCACCAGTTGGACATTCCCGCGACCTTCGATATCGCCAAGCCGGGCACGCACTCGTGGGGCTACTGGCAGGACGCGCTGCGCGCCTCGTGGCCGGTGCTGGCCAAGGGCCTGGAGCTGCCCGAAACGAACTGAGCCGCGGCCGGTTCCGGCCCTCGGTGTCCGTCCGGCGACGCCGCTAGCCCTCGTCGGCGGCGTTGTAGCGCACGAGATAGGCCGCGAGCCGCTCGACATCCGCGTCGTCCCAGTCGGCGAACCGTTCGGTGAACGCCGCGCTGCGGTTGCGCGCCGCGGCGCGGGCCACCCGTCTGCCCTCGGCGGTGGCGTGCAGCACCAGGTTGCGGCGGTTGGCCGGGTCGACCTCGCGGGCCAGGTAGCCGTCGCGTTCCAGCGCGGCCACCTGGCGGCTGACCGTGGACTTGTCGAGGTGGAAGTGCCCGGCCAGATCCGAGGCCAGGCACCCGTTCCGCTCGATCACCAGGTCGAGAATGCTGGAGGCCACCAGCGACAGCTCCGGATGCAGTTCGGCGGCGCGCCCGCGGGCGCGCCGGGCGAAGGCGGTGAGCTCGCGCTGTATGACCTCGATCGCATCGGATCGGCCGGGGAATGCGTCAGCACTCTTCATAGTTGTAGACTACAACCTCAATTGGTTGTATTTACCAACTATTGGAGAAGAACCCATGGCCCCGCATCAGATCCGGCATGTCGCCGTGCACCTGCTCACCCCGCTGCTCATGTGCCTCGGCATGGGGCTGGCGTACCTGGGCGCGTTCCATCAGCCCGAGCCCAACCACCTGGCGGTGGCCATCGTCGGCGACAGCCCGCAGGTCAAGGTGCTCGCGCAGACCCTGAAGGACAAGGGCGGCAATGCGCTCGACGTGATCACCGTGCCCACCCGCGACGACGCGGTGAGCCAGCTGCGCCACCGTGACCTGGCCGGCGCGTACGTCCCCGACACCGAGAAGCCCGAACTGCTGGTCGCGAAGGCCGGATCCGACACCACCGCCATGGCCGCCGAGGCCGTCTTCGGCCAGGTTGCCGGGCTGCAGAACGCGCCGCTGACCGTCACCGACGTCACCACCCCCAGCTCCGGCGACCCCACCGCGCAGGGCATCTTCTTCCTCCTGGTCGCCCTGAGCATCGGCTCCTACGGCAGCGTCGCCGCCATCGGCGCGGCGGGCGCGGGCCTGTCCATGTGGCTGCGCGGCGCGATCGGCCTGGTCACCTCGCTGCTGGTGAGCCTGATCGGCCTGGCCCTCGCCGGCCCGGCCTTCCACGTGGTCGACCACGACCTGGGCGCGATCTGGGGCATGTCGTGGCTGTACTCCGCGGGCATCCTGACCATCGGCATCGGCCTGCACACCTTCCTGAAGCGCTGGACCACGCTGGCCCTGATGGTGCTGTTCGTCATGCTGAACTTCACCAGCTCCGGCGGCGTCTACAGCCCGTGGCTGCAGAACGATTTCTTCGGCACGCTGCACCACTTCTGGAACGGCGCGGGCTTCGTCGAGGGCGCACGCAGCCTGCTCTACTTCGACAGCACCGGACTGGGTGGCCGGATGGCGAGCCTCGCGCTCTGGTTCGCGGCGGGCGTGCTGATCATGATCGTGGGGGGCCTGACCGAAAAGCGGCAGGCCGCAGCGCAATCGGCGCCGCGCCACGCCGCCCCCGAGCCTGCCGGGCAGGCCCCGTCCGCCGAGACCGCGGTGGCGGCCGAGGAGGAGATGGAGGAGGTGGTCGGCGTCTGAGGCCGGTCTACCGAATACCCAACTGCGACAAGGCGGTCCGGATGCCCACCCGGACCGTCTCGTCGTCTCCCATGCCCCCGCTGACGGCCACGCCGTCGCGGGTCAGCAGCAACGCCCGGGCGGCATCGTCGATGTCGGTGTGCCCCGCCGCGCGTAGCCGGTCGGCCATCAGATCCCGGAACCAGCCGCGATAGTCGTCGACGACCTTGCGCACGGCATGCTCCGGATTCGGGAACTCCACGGCCGCATTGAGAAACGGGCAGCCCCGGAAGCCCGGTCCGCAGCTGAGCTCGCCCAGCCGCTCGAAGATGCCGACGATGGAGTCGGTGCCGGCGCCGGGGATGGCCTCCAATACCTCGCGCTGACGGCCGTATTCGCGCACCAGGTAGGCGACGACCAGGTCTTCCTTGGTCTTGAAGTGCCGGTAGAAGGTGGCCTTCGCGATGCCCGCCTCGGCGATGATGCGGTCGATGCCGACGGTGTGGATGCCCTCGGCGTAGAACAGCCGGGTCGCGGTGTCCAGCAGGCGATCACGGGCTTCGCTCATAGCTGACCTGCACTCCTTCCCCTCATCGGGCTTCGGTATTGACGATAGCAGACAGGTCTGTCTACTCTGAGTCGCGTCTGAACAGACAAGTCTGTCTAGGGAGATTCGAAATGGCTAAGCTCTTCACCTCGTCCGCTACCTCCGTCGGCCGCGAGGGCCGCTCGGTCAGCTCCGACGGTTACCTCGACCTGAAGCTGGCCCAACCCAAGGAGGCCGGCGGCAGCGGTGACGGCACCAACCCGGAGCAGCTGTTCGCGGTGGGCTACTCGGCCTGCTTCGCCGGCGCGCTGCAGGTGGTCGCCCGCAACCAGGGCATCGAGCTGGGCGACACCTCGGTGACCGCCGACGTCAGCCTGAACAAGGACGAGGAGACCGGATTCGGCATCTCCGTCGTGCTGCGCGTCGAGCTGCCGGAGGAGCTGCAGAACGACAAGGGCCGCGAGCTGGTCGAGGCCGCCCACCAGGTGTGCCCCTACTCCAAGGCCACCCGCGGCAACATCCCCGTGGAACTGGTTGTCGAGTAAGACGATTCAGTAGAAGCGGCGAATGGTGTAGATGTCGAACTGGCTCAGCGGAGTCAGGCCGACGGGCACACCCCAGTCGTACGCGTTCAGCACATTGCCGCCTCCCGCGTAGATGCCTACGTGGGAGGCGTCGTCGTTGAGGACGACGACGTCACCGACCTCCATGGAGCCGATCGGCACCTCGAGTCCGGCGCCGGCCTGCTGCCAGGTGGTGCGCGGCATATCGATGCCGACGCTGCGAAAGGCCCACTGCACCAGGCCCGAGCAGTCCCAGGCGTCCGGGCCGGTGCCGCCCCAGCGATAGGGCTTGCCGGTCTGAGTGGTCGCGAGCGCGAGCGCGACCATGGCCCGCGGACTGGCCACCGGCAGCTGCGCGGAACCGCTCGCGCTGCCCGAGGCCGACCCGCTGGCGCTGCCGGAGGCGGACCCCGACGCCGAGCCGGTATCCGCGTGCGCCAGACCTGCCCAGAGCGCGGCGCTCAGCACCAGCGCCGAGGCCGTCGTGACGAATGATGCGAAACGGTGAACCTGCCTTCGAGCCATATGCGTGCCCCTTCATCGGCGATACCGCAGCAACATCTCGACCAAGACAATTAGCTAACTGATAGCTGTTCTATCGCACGTGCAACATGCGTCACAAGAGAACCCGGGTCGGCGTGTCTCCAACCTCCGTCGCTCACACCAAAAAACGCCTGTTCAAGCGATTTGAACCAGAAAAGCCGAGAGCGCCCGCCCGGACTCCGGGAGGGCGCTCAACGTTTGCCGAAGGCCAGTGACGCAGCGTTCGCCGGCGATCAGCGGCGCAGCCGCAGGGTCAGGTGGTGGTTGGCCTTCATCAGCATCGGGATCAAGACGTAGGCCGAAGTGGGCACCACGATCGCGGTCAGGACAAGGGTCCGCACGAACACCGGCAGGCTCGCCATCTCGGGGCCGAGCAGGGCCAGAGCGATGGTGATGGTCGGGTACACGGCCAGCCAGGTGATGAGCGCGCGCCGATGCACCGACGGAACCACCATGGGCGCAGCGGCATTCGCGGCAGCGACAGTGGCGGGGGTGATGGTGAGGGTGGTCATTGTGCGCTCCTAGCGACAGTGTTCCCGTTTTCGGCGAGACGGTCCGTCTCGTCTCATGGGTAAGTTAACCCCTGCCGTGACACCTGTCAAGACGAGACGTTCCGTCTCGTTCAACGGTATGATGAGCCCATGCCCCAGCCGCCCAATCCCGAACTGCGCAGCGCCAAGTCCCACCAGGCGATCCTCGACGCGACCTTCGAACTCGCCGTGCGCAATGGCTACGGCAAACTCACCATCGAGGCCATCGCCGCCAAAGCCGGCGTCGGCAAGCAGACCATCTACCGCTGGTGGCCCTCCAAGGGCGCGATCGCCCTCGAGGCCATCAATGACCAGATCGGTTCGGCCACCGACTTTCCCGACACCGGTGACATCGCCGCCGATCTGAAGGCGCAGATCGGCGGCCTCGCCCGAATGCTGGCCGGCGATGTCGGCTGCGTCTACCGCGGCGTCATCGCCGAGGCCCAGAACGACCCGAAGCTCATGCAGATGGTCCGCGAGACCTTCGTCGAACCCCGGGCCCGGAAGGGTGGGCTCCGGCTCGAATCCGCCATCCGCGCCGGGCAGATCCGTGACGATCTGCCAGTGCTCGCCATGACCAATATGCTCTACGGCCCGGTCTACCTGCGGTTCCTGCTCGGCGTCGGCGACGTCCTCGACGCCCCCGAACTGGTGGACCCCATCCTCGACGGACTGCGTCCCCGCTCCTGACGCAAAAGGGAAGGGGCGGAACCGAGTTCGGTTCCGCCCCTTGTCTCTTCGGCTACGCCTTGACGATCGAGACCTTCACGCCGCCGACGACCTCGGGGGCACCGGCACCCACCTCACCGAGAGACAGTGTGGTGGCGAGGATTTCGCCCGCGATCAGCTCGCGGTGGGTCTCCGCCCAGCCCAGGCGCTCGGCCGGGACGTCGAGCACGACCGTGATGCGGTCGGAGACGTCCAGGCCCAGGGACTTGCGGGTCTCCTGCAGGTCGCGAATGAGGTCGCGGGCCCAGCCCTCGGCCTCCAGCTCCTCGGTGACCGCCGAATTCAGCACCACCAGACCGATATTGCCGGGCAGGGCGGCGGTGGATTCGGGTTCGGCGGCGACCAGGCGCTGGGTGTACTCCTCCGGCAGCAGGGCGATGCCGGCGGCGGAGACGGTGCCGTCGGCGGCCTCGCTCCACTCCCCCGCCTTGACGGCCTTGATGACCGTCTGGACCTCCTTGCCCAGGCGCGGTCCGGCGGCGCGGGCGTTCACCACGAGCTCGAAGCGGCCGTGCGCGGCCACATCGGTGGTGAGGTCGACCTTCTTGACGTTCACCTCGTCGGCGATCAGATCCACGAAGGGCCGCAGGCGTTCCGCGTCGGCGGCGGCCACGGTGACCTCCGAGAGCGGCAGGCGCACGCGCAGGTTCTGGGCCTTGCGCAGGCTCAGCACCGTGGAGCAGACCGTGCGGACCTCGTCCATGGCCGACACCAGTTCGGCATCGTGCGGCAGGTCGGTGTCGCTCGGCCAGTCGGCCAGGTGCACCGAGCGCTCGCCGGTGAGGCCGCGCCAGATCACCTCGGTCAGCAGCGGCAGCAGCGGGGCCGCCAGCCGGGTGGTCACCTCGAGCACCGTGTGCAGGGTGTCGATGGCGTCGCGGTCCTCTTCCCAGAAGCGCGAACGCGACCGGCGCACATACCAATTGGTGAGCGCGTCGGCGAAGGTGCGCAGCTCGTCGCAGGCCGTCGCGATGTCGTAGATCTCGAGGGCGCCGGTCATGACGTCGCGGGTCTGCGCCAGCTTGGCCAGGATGTAGCGGTCCAGAACGTTCGGCGAGTCCGTGCGCCAGGTACCCGGCTTGGAGGCGTAGAGCTGCAGGAAGGTCCATGCGTTCCAGAGCGGGCGCAGGGCCTGGCCGACACCCTCGCGGATGCCGCGCTCGGTGACGATGAGGTTGCCGCCGCGCAGCACCGGGGACGCCATGAGGAACCACCGCATGGCATCGGAGCCGTCGCGGTCGAAGACCTCGTTGACGTCCGGGTAGTTGCCCTTGGACTTGGACATCTTGAGGCCGTCGTCGCCGAGCACGATGCCGTGCGCCACCACCGATTTGAAGGCCGGGCGATCGAACAGCGCGGTCGAGAGGATGTGCAGGTTGTAGAACCAGCCCCGGGTCTGGCCGTTGTACTCGACGATGAAGTCGCCGGGGCTGTGCGCGGCAGCGTCGGGGGTGCCCTCGAACCATTCCTTGTTCTCGAACGGGTAGTGCACCTGCGCGTACGGCATGGAGCCGGACTCGAACCAGCAGTCCAGCACCTCGGGCGTGCGCCGCATCATCGACTTCCCGGTCGGGTCATCGGGATTCGGGCGCACCAGCTCGTCGATGCCGGGCCGGTGCAGATCGCTCGGCCGCACGCCGAAGTCCTGCTCCAGCTGATCCAGCGAGCCGTAGACGTCCACGCGCGGGTAGGCCGGGTCGTCGGAGATCCACACCGGGATGGGCGCACCCCAGTAGCGGTTGCGGCTGATGTTCCAGTCGTGGGCGTTCTGCAGCCACTTGCCGAACTGGCCGTCGCGGATGTGCTCGGGAACCCAGGTGATCTCCTTGTTGAGCTCCACCATGCGGTCGCGGAAGGTGGTGACCGCCACGAACCAGGACGGCACCGCCATGTAGATCAGCGGCTGGCCCGAGCGCCAGCTGTGCGGGTAGGAGTGCTCGATGGTCTCGTGCCGCAACAGCTTTCCGGCGGCCTTGAGGTCCTTGATAATGACCGGGTTGGCGTCGAAGACCATGAGGCCCTCGTAGGGCGGCACCATGGAGGTGAACTTGCCGCCCGGGTCGAGGGGCTGCACGACCTCGATTCCATTGGCGGAGGCCACATCCATGTCCTCCTCACCGAACGCGGGCGCCAGATGCACCACGCCGGTACCGGAGTCGGTGGTCACGTAGTCGGCGTTGAGCACCCGGTGCGCATTGGGGTGGCCGAGGAAGAAGTCGAAGGGCGGCAGGTAGTGCAGGCCCTCCAGCGCCGCGCCCGAATACTCGGACAGCACAGTCGGTTCCTCGCCCAGCTCGCGCGCGTAGTGCGAGACCCGCTCGGCGGCAAGCACATACCGCTTGCCGTCCTTGCCCTGGACGTGGGCATAGGTGATGTCGGGGTGCACCGCGATCGCCAGGTTGGACGGCAGCGTCCACGGCGTGGTGGTCCAGATGAGGGCGTTGGCGCCGTCCAGGGCGTGCAGCGGGTGCTCGGCGGGAACCCGCAGCACCATGTCGACGGTGACCGCCGGATCCTGGCGCATCCGGTAGGAGTCGTCGAGCCGCGCCTCCTGATTGGACAGCGGGGTCTGCTCGTACCAGCTGTAGGGCAGCACCCGGAAGCCCTGATAGATCAGGCCCTTGTCGTACAGCGACTTGAACGCCCACATGACCGATTCCATGAAGTCGAGGTCGAGGGTTTTGTAGTCGTTGTCGAAGTCGACCCACCGGGCCTGGCGTGTCACATAGTTACGCCACTCGTTCGTGTAGCGAAGTACCGAGGATTTGCACGCGGCATTGAATTCCGCGAGACCCATGGCATCGATCTGTGATTTGTCCGTGATACCGAGCTGCTTCTCCGCTTCGATTTCCGCGGGGAGGCCGTGAGTATCCCAACCGAATCGTCGTTCCACCTTCTTCCCGCGCATGGTTTGGAATCGCGGGATCAAATCCTTGACGTATCCGGTGAGCAGATGGCCGTAGTGCGGCAACCCATTGGCGAAGGGCGGGCCGTCGTAGAAGACGAATTCCTCTGCATCGGAACGGTTCTCGATGCTGGCGCGGAAGGTGTCGTCGGCGGCCCAGTAGTCCAGGACCCGCTGCTCCAGCTCGGGGAACGACACCTGACCGGACGTCCGGCTCAGGTCAACGCGCGGATATGCGCTTCGGGTGGTGGTCTCGTCCGCCATCGCGGCCTCTCAGCTCCTCGTGCCAGCACTGTGGACACGGGGACGATGCCGGCGCTCGGTGCGCCGTAACCGCGGTACCACCCCGCTTGCCCGGTCCAGGATCACGAAAACCCTTACAGGACCGAGCCTCTCGTTGTGAGCTGTGACGGGCTCACCCGTTCGGGTCTAGTGAGCGAGGCCCTGTCGTTCACTGCTGAACACAGACGCCCGCCGTTCTTCCGAAAGCTCCCCGGTGATGGCCGGATCAACGCCGTATAGCTCTCTACAGTCTAGCGAGGCCGGTCCAGCGGATATTCCGCGGACCCGCCCACTAGTGCTTCGCATGTCTTCCGCTCGGCCGTGACGAGGTGTCCTCGTCATCGGTCCGCAGCGACAACGCACTGACGAGCAGCAGCACCGCGCCTATCACGCACACGATGATGCAGCCCCATGCCCAGATCACCGAACCGGTGGTCAGTGCGGTCACCAGCAGGCCGAAACCCACGGCTGCGAGCGCGAGCGTCACCACGAGCAAGTGCACCACCCCCTCGTTGGGCTTCGACAGCGACGGCTATCGGAGGACTCGAAAGGTTGGCGGCGATACCGCGCCACCCGGGAGTTCGTCCCGCGCGACCTGGCATCGCTGGCCGTATCTACGACTTTACTTGCTGCCCTTGAGAAGTGCGCCGTTGCCGGACCCATCCTGGCCGAACTCGCCGCCGTCGACCGGGACCGCCGAACCACGGTTCTCCAGCTCCTCCAGCTGCGATTCCAGGTAGGACTTCAGGCGCACGCGGTATTCGCGCTCGAAGGTCTTGAGCTGCTCGATCCGGCTCTCCAGCACGCTGCGCTGCTGGGTGATGGTGGCCATGATCTCGGTGTGCTTGCGCTCGGCGTCGGCCTGCAGGGCGTCGGCCTTCTCCTTCGCCTGGCGCAGCTGGGAATCCGAGCGGGTCTGCGCGTCGGACAGCATGGCCTCGGCCTTCTGGCGGGCATCGGCGATCATCGCCTCGGAACGCGTACGCGCGTCGCTGACCAGGCGCTCCGAGTTGGCCCGGGCGTTGGCCAGCAGCTGCTCGGCCTCGGTCTTGGCATCGGAGGTGAGGCGGTCGGCCATCTCCTGGGCCAGCGAAAGCACCTTGGCGGCCTGCAGATTCGCGTCCGCGGAGGGCGCCTCCTGCTTGACGGCGGCCACCGGGACCGGAGCCGGCATGGGGGCCGGGGGCGGCGGCGGAGCGGCCTTGATGGGCTCCGGCGCGACGGGCGCCTTCACCGGCTGAACCGCGGGACCCCGATTCTTCTTGGCGTCGGCCAGTTCCGCGTCCAACTCGGCAACTCGCTGGCGAAGATCAGCGTTCTCTTCGATGAGGCGTGAGAGCTCCTGCTCGACCAGGTCGAGGAAGGCATCGACTTCATCCTCGTTGTAGCCGCGCTTCCCGATCGGCGGTTTGCTGAACGCGACGTTATGAACATCGGCGGGGGTCAGCGGCATGGAACGATCCCTTCACGCTTCGTATGGAGATCTAGCGGTAGATCTGGGCAAGCTTTCTTTCCGGCCATTCTGTCACACCTGAGCTATCGACTGCCCTGCCTGGCCCGTGATCGTCATCAAGATGAACACGATGAAAAGCAGGACCATAATCGACAGATCGAGCCGAATTCCCCCAAGATTCACTGGGGGTATCAAACGCCTCAGAAGTTTCACCGGAGGGTCGGTGACCGTGAAGATCACCTCCAGGATGATCACCACGAAGCCCGTCGGCCGCCAGTCTCGCGCGAAGCTGCGGATGAACTCGACGATGACTCGGCTGATCAGCAGCAGCCAGAAGAGGAACAGCAGTAGGTTCAACACCTGGAACAGGGCCACCGCACCACTGTGCCCTAGATTCCATGATCGGCAAAATAGAAACACTGGGCCCGATTGCCCTCCGCTTCGCTCCGGGCGGGTTCACGGCCCCGTCACCTCGGCCTTCCCTCCTCCGCTCCAAGCGCGGGGAGGCGGAGCGCAGTCCAGACCGAGGCGGGCCGCGAACTTCGAGTGGGACCGCAGCGCGGGACCGCATTAAGAGCAGCAAAGGACCACATGTAGAGCCCGAATCCAGGCATGTGATTCATGACATGCCCATCTGAATGAGCGTGCGATACCCGACAACTCGGGTGCAAGACTCCCCCGCGAATCCCCCGCGACTATTTCGCAACCCCCGTTGACGAACGCAATTCGTTGCCGCCGTTCAGTTTTGGCGCAACGGTCGAACCCCGGCTGCCGCCTCCGCGTACTCGTGGCTGCGGCAGCTCGTCACTTCTGGTTGTAGAAGCCGTTTTCCGCGATCCGGCGGCGCTCCTCGGCGGAGACGTCCACGTCGGCCGGTGAGAGCAGGAACACCTTGGTGGCGACCTTGTCGAACGAACCACGCAGGGCGAAGGCCAGGCCGGCGGCGAAGTCCACCAGGCGGCGGGCGTCGGAGTTGCTCATCTCGACCAGGTCCATGATCACCGGGGTGCCGTCGCGGAAGCGCTCACCGATGATGGCGGCCTCCGCGTAGGTGCGCGGGCGCAGCGTGGTGATCTTGGACAAGGTGCCTCCGTCCTCGAAGATCTGGGGACGGCGGGCCGCCTCGATCCGGCGCTCCTGCTCCCGCAGCTCCTCGATGCGCCGCTCCGCCTCGGTATCCATCGCGAGCGCGCCGCGGGTGCTGCCGCGCACCGAGGGCGCGCTGCCGCCCATGGCACGGGTGCGGCTGGACGGGGCGGTGTCGATGCGGGTGGGACGACGGGCCGCGTCGTAGCGGTCGTCGGCGTCGTAGCGGTCGCGGTGGTCGCGCTCGCGGTGATCGTCGGCGTAGTCGTCCCGGCGGGACACGCTGTACCCGGGCTTGTAGGGCGCCTTGTAGGACGGCTCATAGGCGGGCTCGTCGTCGTAGCGGTCCTCGCCGTATCGGTCGTAATCACGCTCGCGTTCGGCGTAGGGCCGGGGACGACGCTGGCCACGCTCATCGGCGCTCCGGGCGGCTCCGCGGTCGTCGACGTAATCGTCTTCGTAATCCTCGAGCGGAACCATCCCGAAGTACGCCTTGAACTTGTGCAGCGTGCTCATCTGGTCGACCTTCCTTCGGCCCCGGTTGGCCTGGGGTGTTGTCCTGCTCAGTCCTCGTCTGTCACCAAGCATATGTTTCAAATGTGACTGGTGAGGTTTCTTTGCTACGCCGAGGTTATCGGTCGCGCGCCCATCAGGGCTGTACCGACACGCACGCAGGTGGATCCATGGCGGATGGCCGACTCCAAGTCGCCGGACATGCCCGCCGACAGTTCTTTCGCATCGGGGTGGACAGTCGTTAATGCGGCGTGGATGCGGGCCAGTTGCTCGAAGGCGGCATCCGGTTCCACGTCCAGTGGCGGGATGGCCATCAGGCCCGCGAGCTGCAGGGATCGCGAGGCGGCGACCTGATCGGCGAGCGCGTGCAGGGCCGCGTCGCGGGCGCCGCCGCGGGACGGGTCCGCGTCCAGGGACACCTGGAGCAGCACGCGCAAGGGGGTGGTGCGGGATCCGTCGTCCAGTGCGGCCTCCGCGGCGGCGTCGAGGGCGCTCGCGAGCCGGTCGCTGTCCACCGAGTAGACGGTATCGGCCCAGCGTGCAACGGATTTCGCCTTGTTCCGCTGCAGCCGTCCGATGAAGTCCCAGCGTATCTGGGACAGGTGTCGCAGCTGCGCCACCTTGCCCGCCGCCTCCTGCTCACGGGACTCGCCGAACTCGCGGCAGCCCAATCCATAGAGGATCTCGATATCCGAGGCGGGGAAGAACTTGGTGACCGGCAGCAAGCGCACCGAACCCGGCGCCCGGCCCGCGGCCGCACACGCTGCGTCGATTCGCTCGTTGAGTGCCGACAGGGCGGTGGCGAGCTCGCCGGCGCGACCACCGGCGGACGTGACCTGCGCCGCATCGGATCCCTCTGCGGCGGTGAAGCTTTCGGTCATTCTGAAACTCCCTCGGATGACATCCAAATCACACCGGCGAGTCGTCCGGTCGGCGCGTCGCGGCGGTGCGAGAACAGCGTCCGGTCCTCGATGGTGCACCGCGGATCCACCGCGACCGCGCCCACGCCGGCCGCCTCCAGTTGCCGGCGGATGCCCGCGCGCAGATCCAGGCCGGGCGTGCCCTTGACCGTGGTCGTCGCACTGCCGGGCAGATGCGCCTCGACATCGGCGCGCATGGCGGCGGGCACCTCGTACTGGCGACCGCTGGCCGCCGGGCCGAGGAACGCGCCGATGCGCTCGGGCTGCGCGCCCACCGACACCATGGCCTCCAGCACCCGCGGCACGATCCCGATCCGGGCCCCGATCCGCCCCGCGTGCACGGCGGCGATGACGCCGGCCTCGTCGTCGGACAGCAGGATCGGCACGCAGTCGGCGGTCAGCACCACCAGCGCGAGATCGCGCCGGGTGGTCACCAGCGCATCGGTGGCGGGCACCGGCTCGGTCCGCGGTCCGTCCACGATCTCCACGTTCCGCCCGTGGATCTGCTCCATCCACACCAGGTGGTCCGGCGCGAGCCCGATGTTCTCCGCGAGCCGAACCCGATTGCGCCGCACCGCCTCCGGATCATCACCCACGTGATCGCCCAGGTTGAACGAGTCGTACGGCGCGGCCGAGAACCCGCCCGCCCGCGTCGTCACAACCCGTCTGGTCCGAAATATCCGTGCCGCTGCTGTCATGTCTTCGAGGGTAGTAGTCACCGGCGGGCAACCCCGAACTCAGCTCCGGCCCGGAACGCGATCGCGCCCGCTCCGGGAGCCGGAGCGGGCGCGATGGAGTGAATCCGTCAGGGGCGCAAGGTCAACGGCCCCCGAAAGACACGTCAGCGGCGCTGCATGAAGGAGGGGACGTCGACGTCGTCGTCATCGGCGTCCGGGGGCTGGATGTGGCCGCGAGTGTTGCTCGCGACCGTCGGGTCGACGGCCGGCCGGGGCGCACTGTAGGACGGGGCCGGGCCGCGCTCGGCCGGCTGCGGCGGCGGGGCCGGCGCGGGGTCGGGGCGCGGGGCGGGAGCGGGCTCGGAGGTGCGGGCCGAGGTGTATTCGTGTGAGCGGCCGACGCTTCCGGCGCTGGCGCTCGCGGTGCTGCTGGTATTGGTGAACCGGCTGACGGCGGGTTCGATGCGCCGGGAGGGGCCGCTGCCGTCGAAGCCGGCGGCGATCACGGTGACGCGGACCTCATCGCCGAGGGAATCGTCGATGACCGTACCGAAGATGATGTTGGCCTCGATGTGCGCGGCCTCCTGCACCAGCGAGGCAGCCTCGTTGATCTCGAACAGGCCGAGGTCGGAGCCGCCCGCGATGGACAGCAGCACGCCGTGCGCGCCGTCCATGGATGCTTCCAGCAGCGGCGAATTGATCGCTGCCTCAGCGGCCTTCACCGACCGGCCCTCGCCGCGGGCCGAACCGATGCCCATGAGGGCCGAGCCCGCACCGGACATGACCGACTTGACGTCGGCGAAGTCGACATTGATCAGACCCGGGGTGGTGATCAGGTCGGTGATGCCCTGAACACCGTTGAGCAGCACCTCGTCCGCGGAGCGGAAGGCGTCCATCAGACTCACGGCCGCGTCGCCGAGCTGCAGCAGCCGGTCGTTCGGAATGACGATGAGGGTGTCGCAGGACTCGCGCAGCGCCTGGATGCCGGCCTCGGCCTGGTTGCTGCGGCGCTTGCCCTCGAACGAGAACGGCCGCGTCACAACACCGATGGTGAGCGCGCCGAGCTTGCGCGCGATGGAGGCCACGACCGGCGCGCCGCCGGTGCCGGTGCCGCCACCCTCGCCGGCGGTCACGAAGACCATGTCGGCGCCCTTGAGGACTTCCTCGATCTCGTCCTTGTGATCCTCGGCGGCCTTGCGGCCGACCTCCGGATCGGCGCCGGCGCCCAGACCGCGGGTGAGTTCCCGGCCGACATCGAGCTTCACGTCCGCATCCGACATCAACAACGCCTGCGCGTCGGTGTTGACGGCGATGAACTCGACTCCCTTGAGTCCCTGTTCGATCATCCGGTTGACGGCGTTCACGCCGCCGCCGCCGATACCGACGACCTTGATCACAGCAAGGTAGTTGTGCGGGGGCGTCATGGGCTCTCGCCTTCCTTCGATCTGAAACAGCTTGTCGTCTTCGGCTACTCGCAAAATACCGGCACTATGGTCTCGGTCCGATAAACCCTCAACCATAGGTTCAGTGTTATGTCAAGTATCCGACTGGTGCCGAACGGTATTCGCAGCCACCGCGTTACGGGCGCAGGCGCGCCGAACCGAGCATCAGAATCTTGTGTGATTCGACTCGTCCGACCCACCCGAGCATCGTATCGTGGACGGTTGCCCTCCGGTCCTGGATCGGAACCGACGGTGCCCTTCCGGCAAACCACCGAAAATTTCGGCAGCCCAATGGGTATCGCTCACTTTACCGTGACCAGATTCGGACTCGAAACATCGAATACCTTGCCCGGCTGGGAAAGCAGGGGTCCGACCACCGCGGCCTTGCGCCCGGAGTCCGCGGTTCCGCCCCAGAGCACGGTGCGGCCGTCACGCAACTCCAGGGCAATATCCGAAACCGAGCGGGCCACAACCGCTCCCACGCCGACCTCGTCGCGCAGCGGAACAGGAATCGCGGCCATGACGGCCACCGCGGCCTTGGTCACCGGGTCCGATCCGCCCGGATGATCGGTCACCAGTTTGGGTATCCCCGGTCCAGGCGGCTCGATCGCGAATTCCACGCTGTCGCAATCGAGCAGATGGGCGCCGTCGGGACTGTCGAAGTACAGCACGGGCGTGCGCTCCACCACCGTCACCCGGACGGTGGACGGGAACACCCGCTGCACGCGCACGGAACGGACCTTGGGCAGCTGCGATACCCGTTCGGCCATGGCATTGGTGTCCAGCCGCATCATGGACAGACCGTCCGGTACCTCCAGCGCGTCCTGAACCTGTTGTTCCGGAACGGCACTCAGCCCTTCCATCTGCACCGTGCGCACCGACAGCAGTGGCGTGAACCAGGCGACCAGTCCGAACGCGATCAGCACCACGACGCCGGCCAGGCCGCCCCACCGCACCCGGCGCGACTGCCACGCCGTCACGATCCGCAATTCGCGGCGAACCCGCCCACGGCGCAGCCGGGCCCGCCGGGCCGCCGGGCTCTCGCCCGCGAATTCGGCGCTGTTGTCCGCTGCCGCAGCGGATCCGGTGTCGTAATCGTCCGCGTCGTAGCTATCGCCGGCGGCCGGATCCGGCCGATCCGCCGCTCCCCCACCCGAGCCCACGGTGGCTCACCGTCCGTGTGAGGGTCGTGCGCGCAGCCCGTCCAGAATCTGGCTGCCCAGCATGGTCACATCGCCCGCGCCCATCGTGATCACCACGTCGCCGGGCCGCGCCAGCGCGCCCACCTGCTTGCCGACCCGGGACATATCCGGCTGGTAGTGCACGGGTTTGGTGACCGCGTTGGCCACCAGCGCGCCGTTCACACCCGGCAGCGGTTCTTCCCGCGCGCCGTACACATCGAGCACCACCACCTCGTCGGCCAGCGACAGCGCCGCGCCGAACTCGGTCGCGAAAGTGGCGGTGCGGCTGTACAAGTGGGGCTGGAACACCACGATCACCCGGCCCGGCCGCGAGCGCGCGCCGTCGCGCGCCTCCTGCGCGACCAGTTCGGCGGCAGCGGAGAGCACCGCGCGCACCTCGGTCGGGTGGTGGGCGTAGTCGTCGAAGACGCGCACGCCGTTCTCGCGTCCGGTGAGCTGGAAGCGGCGGTGCACGCCGCCGAAACCCTCCAGGCCCTGGATGATCTCGCCCATATCGGCGCCGGTCGCGCGGGCGGCCAGCAGCGCGCCCAGCGCATTGAGGGCCATGTGCCGGCCGGGCACCGACAGGCGCAGGGTGCGCGGGGCATGCTCGTCGGCGAGCTGGAAGACGACCACGCCGCCGACATCGCGCGGCTCCCAGGACAGCAGCTGCGCGCCGACCGGGACACCGGACGTGGCGAAATCGCCGGAGCCGTAACCGATCACCTGGATACCGCGCGGATCCTCGGCCAGCCGGGCCACCGACCGCTGCGCCAGGCCCAGCGAGCCCGGATCGTCCACGCACACCACCAGGCGGCCGCCCGGTTCGAGCCGGTCCACGAAGTCGTCGAAGACCTGGACGTAGGCCTCGTCCGTGCCGAAGTAGTCCAGGTGGTCGGACTCGATATTGGTGACCACCGCGACGTCGGGCGCGTACTGCAGCAGCGATCCGTCGCTCTCGTCGGCCTCGGCCACGAAGATGCCGCCGGTGCCGTGGTGGGCGTTGGTGCCCGCCTCGTTGAGTTCGCCGCCGACGGCGAAGGACGGGTCGTACCCGCAGTGCTGCAGGGCCACCACCAGCATCGAGGTGGTCGAGGTCTTGCCGTGCGTGCCCGACACCAGCAGCGTCTTGTGACCCTGCATGAGCGAGGCCAGCACGGCCGGGCGCAGCAGCACCGGCACGCCGCGCCGATGCGCCTCCACCAGCTCAGGATTGGTCTTGGGAATGGCGGCGTAGGTGGTCACCACGGCGGTGGGCCCGCCGGGCAGCAGGTCCAGGGCGCCGGCGTCGTGGCCGATGCGCACCTGCGCGCCGCGCGCCCGCAGGGCCAGCACGCCGCGGCTCTCCTTGGCGTCGGAGCCGGAGACCATGCCGCCACGCGACAGGAGAATTCGGGCGATCCCGGACATACCGGCACCACCGATGCCGATCATGTGCACGCGTTGCAGATGGTCGGGTAGGTCGGTGTGAGCCTCGGCGGTTCCCACATCACTGTCCGGCCGCTCCACTGTCACCTCGAATTACCCCGTTCCCTGGCGTGTTTCATCGGATAGTTGGGCTCCCAGGCCCGGGTGCTGCGCCACGACTCCGTGGAGCGGCTGGTGCGCCGGGCCGAATCCGAATCTATCGACCGCCGCGCCGACGACTCCGAGCCGCCCCGGCTCCGACCCGAGGGTAGCGCGCGCCGCTGCGGGGCGGACTTCACCTTGGCCTTCGCCTTGGCCTTGGTGCGGGCCCGGGAGGCCTGCGCCCGCGCGGGCGAGTACAGCTCGGGCTTCGGCAGGCGCAGCAGCCGGCTGAAGCGGCCGTCCTGGCCCGCGTGCAGGGCCGCCACCGCCTCGGGCTCGTGCCGGGCGGCATTGGCGATGATGCCGAACATGAGCAGCGTGATGGCCAGCGAGGAACCACCCGCCGACACCAGCGGCAGCTGCAGGCCGGTCACCGGCAGCAAACCGACGACATAGCCGACATTGATCAGCGCCTGACCGGTGATCCAGGTGGTGGCCGAGGCAGTGAGCAGCCGGATGAACGGATCCACCGAGCGGGTCGCGATCCGCAACCCGGCGTAGACGAAGAGTGCGAAAAGCCCCAGCACCAGCGCACATCCGAGGAACCCGAGCTCCTCGCCGATGATGGCGAAGATGAAGTCGTTGTGCGCGTTGGGCAGATAACTCCATTTGGCCCGGGACTGGCCCAGGCCGCGACCCCAGATGCCGCCGTCGGCCAGCGAGTACATGGCCTGCCGGGCCTGGTAGCCGATGCCCTGCGGGTCGTCGCCGGGGCTGAAGAAGGCGCGCATGCGGTCGGACCGGTAGCCGGCCGAGAGCGCCAGGATCGCCGCCGCGACACCGCCCGAGACCGCGATGGTCACGAACATGCGCAGCGGCAGCCCGCCGAACCACAGCAGCGAGGTCAGCACGATGCCCAGCGCGATGGTGGTGGACAGGTTGGGTTCCAGCACGACCAGGAAGCACACCAGCAGGCCCGCGGGCACCAGCGGCATGAGAATGTCCTTGTACCCGGCCTTTTCGGTCTGCCGGGAGGCCAGCAGGTGCGAACCCCACACCACCAGCGTGACTTTCACGATCTCCGAGGGCTGCACCGACACCACGCCGAGGTCGAACCAGCGCCGCGAACCCTGCACCTCGCTGCCGATGCCGGGGATGAGCACCAGCACCAGCAGCACCACCGACAGCGCGAAGACCGGGAACGACAGCCGGCGCATCACCCGCATCGGAACCCGCAGCGCGATATAGAACAGCACCGCGCCGAAGACGGCCAGCACGGCCTGCTGGATGAACAGCCGGTAGGCCGAGCCGCCGTCGGCGTAGGACTCCACGCTGGACGCCGAGAGCACCATGACCAGGCCCAGCACGGTGAGCAGCACCGCGATCGCCACCACGAGATGGAACGACGCCAGCGGGCGGGCCAGCCAGGCCCCGAACCATCCGATTCTCGGTCGCTGGGTCTGGTTCCCGGCCCGCCGCGGCGTCGCCGTCGTCATTCGGTTCTCCCGATGTCCTTCTCGTCCAGGGCCTGCACAGCGGCCGCGAAGCTGCGGCCGCGGTGCGTGTAGTCGGCGAACATGTCCAGGGACGCCGCGGCCGGGGCCAGCAGCACGGTATCGCCGCGGTGGGCGAAGCCGGCCGCCACGCGCACCGCGCGCGCCATCACCGCTTCGGGCTCGATCTCGGTGAAGGGGTCACCCATCCGAGCATCGTCCCCCGAATTCAGCTCCACGACCGGCACATCGGGCGCGTGTCGCGCGAGTGCGGCCGCGATCGCCGCCGCGTCCTGGCCGAACAGCACGGCCGCGACGAGATGTTCGCGGCATTCCTCGATGAGGTCCTCGACGCTGGCGCCCTTGAGCTGACCGCCGGCCACCCAGATCACGCTGGGGTGGGCCAGGATCGAGGAGCGCGCGGCGTGCGGGTTGGTGGCCTTGGAGTCGTCGACGAATTCCACGCCGGACAGCTCCCGCACGAAGGCCGCCCGGTGCGGGCCGACCTTGTGCTCCTGCAGGCCCTCCTTCACGAACTGCGGTGCCACGTCGATGGATCGGGTCAGGGCGGCGGCGGCCAGGGCGTCGGCCACACCGGCCGGGCCCTGCGGGCTGATGTCGCCGACCTCGGCCAGGATGGCGGCCTTGGTGAAGGCGCGGTCGAGCAGCTTGCCGTCCACCACGCCCAGCTCGCCGTCGGCGGGAACGCCGATGCGGAAGCCGACGGTGCGGCGCGCCTTGGACTTTCGCGCCAGCGCCGCGGCGACGGCGTCGTCCAGGCCGACCACGCCGACCCGTCCGGTCAGCGCGCGCGCCTTGGCGGCAGCGTAGGCGTCCAGGCCGCCGTGCCAATCCAGGTGATCCTCGGCCACGTTCAGCACCACGCCGGCCTCCGGGCGCACCGACGGCGCCCAGTGCAGCTGGAACGAGGACAGTTCCACCGCCAGGATCTGCGGGCCCGGGGTGCGGCGCAGCGCGTCCAGGATGGGCAGGCCGATATTGCCGCAGGCCACCGAGGGAATCCCGGCGGCGCGCAGGATGGAGTGCGTCATCTGGGTGGTGGTGGTCTTGCCGTTGGTGCCGGTCACCACCAGCCACTTGCGGACCGGACCGTAGATCCGGGCCTGATCGACCCACCAGGCGAACTCGACATCGCCCCACACCGGAATGCCCTCGGTGACGGCCGAGACCAGCACCGGGGAGTCCGGCCGCCAGCCCGGGCTGGTGATCACCAGCGCGAAGCGTTGCAGCGCATCGGGTTTGAGCAGGTCGGCACTGGTGGCGGTGCCCAGGCCCAGTTCGGCGGCCTCGGTGAGCGCCTTCTCGCCGCTGTCGGTGACCACCGGGCGCGCGCCGATGTCCTGCAGCGGCTCGATCAGCGAGCGTCCGGAGACGCCCCAACCGGCCACCAGCACATCACGGCCACGCAGGAATTCGAGCATGGGCCCCGGCGACCGCAGGACCCTCGGAGAATGTTCGGACATTGCTCACTCACCCTGCCGCAGAGAGGTATTCGCTGTAGAACAGGCCCAGTCCGATCGCCGAGGCCATACCGGCCAGCAACCAGAACCGGATGATGACCGAGGTCTCGGCCCACCCGCTCAGCTCGAAGTGGTGATGGAACGGTGCCATCTTGAACAGGCGATTGCGCGTGGCGCGGAAGACCGCCACCTGCAGCACCACCGACGCGGCCTCGGCCACGAACAGCGCGCCGATGACGACCATCAGCAGCTCGGTGCGGGTGGTGATGGACAGGCCCGCGAGCAGACCGCCCAGCATCAGCGAGCCGGTGTCGCCCATGAAGATCTTGGCGGGCGCGGCATTCCACCATAGGAAGCCGATACAGGCCGCGCCGCCCGCGGCGCAGACCAGCGCCAGATCGAGCGGATCCCGAACCTGGTAGCAGCCCGCGACCGCGTGCGCGGAGCAGGAGTTACGCCACTGCCAGAAGGTGATGATCATGTACGCGCCCAGCACCAGGCTCATCGAGCCGGCGGCCAGGCCGTCCAGGCCGTCGGTCAGGTTCACCGCGTTGGACCAGGCCACCACCAGCAGGCAGACGAATGCCAGGAAGACCACCACGCTCATCGACAGCGTGTTGATGTCGCGGGTGTAGGACAGGCGCTTGTCGCCGGGGGTCAGGCCGTGAATGTTCTTGAACTGCAGGGCCAGGACGCCGAAGACGACGGCCGCGGTGAGCTGGCCGATGTACTTGCCGGCGGCGGTCAGGCCCAGGTTGCGCTGCTTGCGCAGCTTGATCAGGTCGTCGGTGAAGCCGACGAAGCCCAGCGCGGTGGCCAGGCCCATGACCAGCAGGCCCGAGGCCGAGGGGCCCGGCTCGCCGTAGGTCATGGAGATGAGGTGCGAGCCGAGGTAGCCGGCCCACATGCCGATCATGATGGCGACGCCGCCCATGGTGGGGGTGCCGCGCTTGGCCTTGTGGCTCTCCGGGCCGTCGACCCGGATCTCCTGTCCGAAGCCCTGTTTGGCGAAGTAGCGGATCACCACGGGGGTCAGCAGGATGGAGACGGTCAGCGCGATGGCCGCCGACAGCAGAATCTGGGTCATCGCGCGGCCTCCTGCTCCGCACCGATCAGGTGTTCGGCGACCGTCCACAGGCCGACCGACTTCGAGGCCTTCACCAGCACCACCGCACCCGGCTCCAATTCCTCGTCGAGCAGGGCGATGGCGGACTCGATATCGGGCACGTGGATGGCCTCCTCACCCCAGGAGCCCTCCTGCACCGCGCCCTGGAACAGGGCGCGCACCGGACGGCCCTGGCCGACCACGATCAGGCGGTCCACGTCCAGCCGCACGACCAGGCGGCCGATCCGGTCGTGTTCGAGGACGGATTCCTCGCCCAGTTCACCCATTTCGCCGAGCACCGCCCAGCTGGGGCGCGGCTCGGTCCCGGCCTTGGACATGGTGACCAGCGCCTTGAGGGCGGCGCGCACCGAATCCGGGTTGGCGTTGTAGGAGTCGTTGACGACGGTGACGCCGTCGGCGCGGGTGCGCACGTCCATGCGGCGGGCCGAGACGGGGGTCGCGCCGGACAGCGCCCGCGCGACGGTCGCGAGGTCCGCGCCCTGGTCCAGGGCGACGGCCGCCGCGGACAGCGCATTGCCGACCTGGTGCTCACCGTGCACGGCCAGCTGGACCTCGATCGATTCGCCGTTGGCGTGCAAGGTGAATCGGGCGCGGGCCCGATCGTCGAGCACCACGTCGGAGGCGCGGACATCGGCCTGCGCGGCGTGGCCGACGGTCACCACGCGGGCGGCGGTCCGTTCGGCCATCTTGGCGACCAGGTGGTCGTCGGCGTTCAGGACGGCCAGGCCGGAGGCCGGAAGGGCCTCGACGAGTTCGCCTTTGGTCTGTGCGATGACCTCGCGGCTGCCGAACTCGCCCAGGTGCGCGGTGCCGACATTGAGCACCACACCCACGCTCGGCGGGGCGATCTCGGTGAGGGCCTTGATATGCCCGGGTCCGCGGGCGGACAGCTCGAGCACCAGGAAGCGGGTGCCGGCGTCGGCGCGCAGCGCGGTCCACGGGTGGCCGAGCTCGTTGTTGAACGAACCGGGCGGGGCCACAACGGGTCCCAGCGGGGCGAGCACCGCCGCCAGCAGATCCTTGGTGGAGGTCTTGCCCGAGGAACCGGTCACCCCGACCACCGTCAGGCTCCCGGCCCGGACCAGCCGGTCCACGCTGACGCGGGCCAGGGCGGCCAGCGCGTCCAGCACCGCCGCGCCGGAGCCGTCGGTGTCGTGGGCCAGCGCGATGGCGCGCGTGTTCCCGGGACGGGGCGTCACCACGATGGCGGGCACCCCGACGGGCCGGGCGGCCAGCACCGCGACCGCGCCCTGCGCGACGGCCTGCGCCGCGAAGTCGTGGCCGTCGGCGCGCTCACCGGGCAGCGCCAGGAACAGGTCACCGGAACCGATACGGCGCGAATCGAATTCGGCCGAGCCGGTGACCTTCGCCTCGGGATCGGGGGCGTCGTGCAGCGTGCCGCCGACGACCTCCGCGATCTCCCGCAAAGTCATCTCGATCATGAAAGCGTCAGGTCCCTCGTCTTTTCCGACAGGGCGGCCGCGAGTACCTCGCGGTCGTCGAACGGATGCTTCACGCCTGAAATCTCCTGCCCTGTCTCATGTCCCTTGCCCGCGACCAGCACCACGTCGCCGGGCTGCGCCCAGTCGACGGCGGTCTTGATCGCGGCCGCCCGGTCCCCAACCTCCCGGACCTCACCGCGTTCCGCGACCGGTACCTGTTCGGCACCGGCGAGCACCGCGGCACGGATGGCGGCCGGGTCCTCGCTGCGCGGATTGTCGTCGGTAATGATGGCCAGGTCGCTGCCGCGCGCCGCCGCCGCACCCATCAGGGGCCGCTTGCCGGCATCGCGATCACCGCCCGCGCCCACCACTACGGCCAGACGGCCCTCCCCCTGTTCGGACAACCACGTGCGCAGGGTCGCCACGACCGATTCGATCGCGGCGGGCTTGTGCGCGTAATCGACCACGGCCAGAAACTCCTGACCCTTATCCACCCGCTGCATGCGGCCCGGCACATCGACCGTGCCGAGCGCCGCAGCGGCAGTCTCCGCCTCGACCCCGGCTGCCGCGCACACCGCGACGGCCAGGATTCCATTGGCGATGTTGTACGCACCCGGAAGCCGCAGCCGCACATCCACATTGACACCCGGCCCCGAAGCGGTGAACTCCTGGGTGCCGCCGAGTCCGGCGGTGGCCGCGCCGGCGGTCCAGTCCGCGGGCACGCCCGGCCGGGTCGCCACGGTGCGCAGGCGGCCGGTGGTATCACCGGATCCGGCTGCGAGACAGTCGGATACGTCGTCTGCCAGGCGCCGGCCCCACGTGTCGTCGACGCAGATCACGGCCGTGCGCGCCGCCACCGACGGGCGTGCCGCGGCGGCCGAGTCCGGGCCGTCCGGAATGAACAGGCGGCGCTTGGCCGCGAAATAGTCCTCGAAACCGGCGTGGAAGTCGAGGTGGTCCTGGGACAGGTTGGTGAACGCGCCGACCGCGAAGCTCACCCCGTCCACCCGGCCCAGCGCCAAGGCATGGCTGGAGACCTCCATGACCACCGCGTCCACACCCCGCTCGACCATGAGCGCGAACATGGCGTGCAGCTGCGGAGCCTCGGGCGTGGTGAGCGCCGAGGGCACCCGGACGCCGCCGATGCGGGTCTCGATGGTGCCGATGAGGGCGGTGCGCAGCCCGGCCGCGGCGAGCCCGGCCTCCACCAGATACGACGTGGTCGTCTTGCCGGAGGTACCGGTGATACCGACGATGCGGAGTTTGCGAGACGGATCACCGTAAAGGGCCGAGGACAACTCGCCGAGCACCGCGCGCGGCGCATCGTGCACGAGCACCGGGACGGCGATCTCGCCGATCAGTTCCGCGCCCGCCGGATCGGTGAACACCGCGACTGCGCCGCGCTCGACCGCGTCATGGGCGAAGCGAGCGCCGTGCGCGTGGGCCCCGGCCAGACCGGCGAACAGGTCACCCGGCAGCACCGCGTTCGAGCGCTGCTCGATGCCGGTGACCTGGATGTCCTCGGGAGCTGCCGCGAATTCCGCGGGCCGCGCGCCCGTCAGCTCCGCCACCGCGCGCAGGGTGGTCGCCGGCGGCGCGGCGGGCCGAAGCACCTGCGGCTCCGCCGTTCTTCCGCTCGGCGGCTCTGCTCGATCACCGCTGTACGGAACCGACTGCGCGGGCACGAAGCTCCTCTCCAAGGGGCGGTCATATGCATGAATCGGTCCGGATGACCGGATCGACGTGTCAGGTTACCTGTGTTCGATCGCCGCGCGATCGGCACGGCGGAGTTCGGTCACCCGCCGGTGCGCGCACCGGCGGCGGTGGGCGTCACAACCATCCGTTCCCTGCTCTAACTCGCCTGCAGAATCAGCTGTTTGGCAGGCGGCGACGGCGGGATGCGGTCGCGCTGCAACAGCCACGACGCGATGCTGTGGAACAGGGGCGCGGCCGAACCGCCGCCACTGCCGTCGGAGCTGCGCACCGGCGCATCCAGCATCATGCCGATCACATAGCGGGGATTGTCGGCGGGGGCCATACCCGCGAAGGTGATCCAGTAGCGGTCGCTGGAATAGCAGCGGCACTTCGGGTCGATCTGCTGGGCGGTGCCGGTCTTGCCCGCGATCTGATAGCCCTCCACGGCGGCCGGGCTGCCGGTGCCGCTCTGGATACCGCGCGGATCCTTTTGCACGATGGCCTGGAACATCTGGCGCAGCGTCTGCGCGGTCTGCGGGGTGACCACCTTGACGCCCTCCGGCGGCTCCTCCTCGGTGCGGGTGCCGTCCGGGGCGATCTTGGCCTTCACGATGCGCGGCGGCATCCGCACGCCGTCATTGGCGATGGCCTGGTACATGCTGGTCATCTGCAGGGTCGTCATCGAAAGACCCTGGCCGATGGGCAGGTTGGCGAAGGTGGAGCCGGACCACTGGTCCCGGGCGGGCACCACGCCCGCGCTCTCACCCGGCAGGCCGACGCCGGTGCGCTGGCCCAGGCCGAACTTCTTGAGCATGTCGAAATAGCGGTCCTCGCCGACGCGCTGCGCCAGCATGAGGGTGCCCACGTTCGAGGACTTACCGAAGATGCCGGTGGTCGTGTAGGGGGCGACACCGTGGTCCCAGGCGTCGTGCACGGTGACGCCGCCCATGAAGATGCTGCCCGGAACCTGATGCACCTCATCGGGAGTGGTGAGGCCGTACTCGATGGCCGCGGCCGCGGTGACGATCTTGTTCACCGAGCCCGGCTCGAACACCTCCTGCACCGACGGATTGCCCAGATCGGTGGTGGACCAATACTGCGGTCCCATGGCGGGATTGAAGGTGTTGTCATTGGCCATCGCCAGCACCTGGCCGGTATGCACGTCGAGCACCACCGCCGAGGCCGCGCTCGCGCCCGAGAGGTCCTTGGCCTGCTGCACCTGCTGCTGCACGTAGTACTGCAGATCCGAATCCAGGGTGAGCTCGAGGCCGTAGCCGTTCACCGCGGGCTGACGATCGCGCCACGAACCCGGGATCACCGCGCCGTCGGAGCCGCGGTCGTAGGTCTCCGAGCCGTCGGAGCCGGCCAGCAGCGCGTCCATCGAGGACTCCAGGCCGATCTGGCCGTGCCCGTCCCAGCCGGTCGCGCCGATCACATTGGCGGCCAGGGATCCACCCGGGTACTCGCGCATATCCTGCCGATCCATCCCGACCTCGGGGAACTGCAGAGTGATGTCCGAGGCGACCCGGGGATCCACATTCCGCGCGAGGTACACGAACGGCTCGTCGCTCTTCAGCTTGGCCAGGATGTCCTTCTCGGGCGCGTCATTGCCCAGCTTCTCGTGAATGTATTTGGCGATGGCCGCCAGCCGATCATCCGGATCGGGCGCGGTCTTGGGCGTCTTGTCGTGCGCGTCCGCCAAATCCTTGCGCACCCGCACCGGCTGGAAGCTCAGCTCCTTCGCCGCGATGGTGAATGCCAGCGACTTCCCGTACCGATCCGTGATCGGCCCCCGGTTGGCCGGATCGGCCACCTTCACGGTGCGCTGGCTGGCCGCCTCCGCCGACAGCTTCGGCGCGGAAATACTCTGCACCCACAGCAATTGGATGGCCGCCACCGCGAGCGCCACCAGCATGACCAGCCGGCCCACCCCGAACCGGAAGCGCGCGCTCGAGTCCAATCCCGCAGCGGGCCGCGGTCTGGACTGCCGGCCCGGCCCCGAACCGGCACGGCCGGAACCCGACCGGCTCCGGCCGGCGGCGGCGACCCGCCCTCGACCGGAATCGGACCGGCCCCGGCCGGAATCACGCCCGCGCCCCGCGCGGGTTGGGCTCATCGACCAGCCCCGTTCGCCGGCGCCGCGGTGCGGCTCATCGGGGCGCTCCGTTCGCCTGCACCTGTGGGTTCTGCGGAGTCGTGATCGGCGCCGCCGGAACGGGATTCGCGGCGGTGGTGGTCGGCGGGGCCGCGGCCGGCGGGGCGGGCGTCGTGGTCACCGGGACCACCCGCTCACCCTGGGCCTGCTGCAGCTTCGACGGCGGCGGGGCGGGCGACGGCGTCGTGTTGAGCGGCGGCGCGGGCGCGCCCTGAGCGGGCTGCGGATTGCCGACCACCGTGACCTGACCGTCCGGGCCGATCACCAGCCGGGCCGGATCCTTGGCCGGGATCATGCCCAGTTCGGCTGCGCGCTTGGCCAATTCGGGAGCCGAATCGGCGGAGGCCACCTCACGCTGCAGCGCGTCCCGCTCGTCGGACAGCTTCTGGTTGGCGCGGCGCTGATCGCCGAGCTGATAGCTGTCCTCGGTGGCGCGGGTGGTGAGCAGCAGCGTCAGCGCCAGGCCGCAGCCCAGCAGCGCGATGATGGTGGCCACGAAGGACATGCGGCCGCGCGGCATCGGATCGCTGCGCCGACCGCGGCGCATACCCGGCAGGTCGCTCCCGCCCTCACGATTGCGCCGGCGCGCGTAGGCCCGTTGCGCCGCACCCGATTTCACCCGTTCGGCGGCCTGCACCCGGCGGGCCCCCCGGCCCGTCGCCTGCGTCCTGATCGTCATAGTGCGGCTCCGATCCAGCGGACGCCCGCTCGATGTGCCGTTCTACCCCGGAACCTCACGATTGCTCCTCCCCTACGATCCGTTCGGCCGCCCGCATGCGCACCGGGGCGGCTCGCGGGTTGTCCTCGATCTCCTGCTCGGTGGCCTTCTCCGCGCCGCGGGTCAGAATCCTGAATTCCGGTCCCATACCCGGCAATTCGACCGGCAGGTCCAAGGGGGTACGCGACACCGACCGCTTGGCCAGCGCCGCCTTCACCACCCGGTCCTCCAGGGACTGGTAGCTCATGACCACGATGCGGCCGCCCGGGGCCAGCGCGTCCAGCGCCGCGGGCAGCGCGGCCTCCAGGGACTCCAGTTCGCGGTTGACCTCCACCCGCAATGCCTGGAAGGTGCGCTTGGCCGGATGCCCGCCCGTGCGCCGGGCCGCGGCCGGGATGGCGTCGTAGAGCAGCTCCACCAGCTGCGCGCTGGTGGTGAACGGGGTGCGCTGACGACGCCGCACGATCTCGGCGGCGATCTTGCCCGCGAACCGTTCCTCGCCATAGGTTTTCAGCACCCGGGCCAGCTCGCCGTGGCTGTAGGTGTTGAGCACGTCGGCGGCCGTGGGGCCGGTGCTGGAGTCCATCCGCATGTCCAGCGGTGCGTCGATGGAGTAGGCGAAGCCGCGGTCGGCCTCGTCCAGCTGCATGGAGGACACACCCAGGTCCATCAGAATCGCGCTGACCGAACCCTTGTCCGGTAGCCCGGCCTGCTCCAGCGCGGGCGCGATGCCGTCATACCTGGTGTGCACCAGGGTGATCCGGTCCCGGAACGGGGATAGTCGCTCGCCCGCCAGCTTCAGCGCCGCGGTGTCGCGATCCAGCCCGACCAGGCGGATGTTCGGATACGTCTGCAGGAAGTACTCGGCATGACCGCCGAGCCCCAGCGTGCAGTCCAGGTAGACCGCGCCCTCGGAATGCAGTGCGGGACCGAGAATTTCGTCGGCGCGATGCAGGAGAACCGGAACATGGCGGGGGCCGTCACTGCCTCGGTGCACCTCGACCTCCCGGAATTCCTGCCTCACGTTTCATTCGCACGGCCACCTGGGGTCGCTAGCGAAAAGGACCTTCGAATTGGGCGAATGCCCCGTGGTCTCTGACCGAAGCACCGCACCTGGCGTTGGGGAAGTACGTCAGGGTCGGTGTCGGGCAGAGGCCGCAGGGCACTCGCCTCGTTGCGGGCTAGAAGATCTCGCCCAGCGACTCGTCTCTGGCCTGCGAGTAATCCTCCTCGTGTTCGGCGAGGTAGGAATCCCACGCCGTCTTGTCCCATATTTCGAGGAAGTCGACCGAACCGATCACCACGCAATCCTTGGACAGATTGGCGTAGCGGCGATGCTCGGCCGACAGCATGATCCGGCCCTGTGCGTCCGGACGCTGCTCATCACTGGAAGCCGCCAAGGCCCGGACGAATGCGCGGGCCTGCGGATTGGACCGGGATGCCGCCGCGGCTCTCCGCGCCAGCGCGGTGAACTCGTCCTTGGGATACACGGCAAGGCTGTGGTCCTGTCCCTTCGTGACCATCAACCCTCCCGCCAGCTCGTCCCGGAACTTCGCAGGCAACGTCAGTCGCCCTTTGTCGTCCAACCGAGGGGTATAGGTCCCGAGAAACAAGCCTCGACACCTCCTGCCGGATCACCCTCTCGACTGTTCGGCCTCCTGTAGTGCGGGCTCCACATTACCCCACTTTCCCCCACTTTCAATCGAAAGCGTCGGTGATCTCTGTCCCCGCTTGGCGAACTTCGCAGGTCACACCAGCTATCACCGGGGTGGGGAAGATTTCGTGCAGTTCCCCCGACACGCGCGACGCGCGCCGGCGGGCATCCGACAACCGCCAGCAAACCCGCAGATAGCGTGCATTTCCGGCATTCGTGGGGCGCGGTGGGGAAGCTCCGTGGGGAGGTGTGGAGAATCCTGGACCGCTCCCGACACGCCGAATCGGCACCAACGAGAAACGCCGTGACGCCACACCCCAAATCGGTGTGGCGCCACGGCGTGTCGCTGAATCTTCAGTTAGCCGATCATCCGCTGCCGCGCGGCGCCGAAAGCCTTCGGCGGCACGGCAGCCCGGTCAACTGTCCTGTTCGAACCTCTTGCGGAACCGGTCCTCCATCCGCGCGGAGAACCCGCCCTGCTTCCGGGGCTTCCCGCGGCCGGCGCCGGGAGCGCCACCCGCGCTGGGATGCGCATCGGTGCCGCGACTGCTCGGTGTACCCATCCGAGGGCCACCGATCAGCAACAGCACACCCGCACTGAACATGATGATGAATCCGACCAGACTGATGATCGGGAAGCCGCCCGGCTTGAACGGTGCGGCAATACCGGCCACCAATAGGAACAGACCGAGGACGAACAGGGCGGCCGCCTGAAGTCTGCGTCGACCAGTGGCAGAACGTAACCGTCCACCCCGAACAGTCGAGGCGAACTTCGGATCCTCAGCATAGAGCGCGCTCTCGATCTGTTCGAGCATGCGCTGCTCGTGCTCGGAGAGTGGCACGGTACCTCCCCCGGCACTAGGTGGTGGCTGTCGTCTCCGGGTAGACGACGGATAGCCGACCTTGGCGGCTGTCTGTCACCAATAATACGAGTTCGATCAGACCGCGACCACCTACTCGCCGATACTCACGCCAGCATTCCGGTTACCCACCCTGAACTGGGGCGCAGGCGGGCGGCGGCGGCCAGCAGGTCCGCCACGTCGTGCAGGAATGCGTTTACCCGCGAAGCGAACTCGTCCGCGCGGCGATCATCGATGGGCCGCGGCAACCCGGCCTCCAGGGCCGCCCTGGTCTCGGATTGACCGGTGAAATAGTCGGCCCACATCACGAATTCCGGTGCCGCGCGCTGCATCAGGACCCAGGCGTTGCGAGAACGCGCGCGAGGCGCGCGGTCTGCCCCCGTGAGGGCCAGCACGGCGCCCGCACCGCGGAGGGCGGCGAGGTAGGCCGTACGGAAGCGCTCCGCCGGGTCGGTTTCCCCCTGGGCTGCCAGCAATAGACCGTCCGCCTTGCGCAGTAGATCGCCGGCGCGGCCGGGATGGCCCGGTCGTTCAGTTTTCCCGCTCATTTCGGGTACCTCCCCACTCGTACACCTGATTCGCCTTCCATGAGGACATCCGGTCCCGATCAGGCATTTCGCCCGCTGGAAAGATCGAACAGATATTCGAAGGTTTCTCGTGCGTTTGAATATAGAGAGACCCACCGACAAGTTGACGCCCCGACGTGGCGCTACTGTCGACCCCATCCGTCCGCGCCAACGAGAGTTGCGTCCAGCCGATGACCGCAGTCACCCCCAAACCGACGCCCGCGCCCGTGGTGGTCGATCTGTCGGCCGCCACCCTGCGGCACCGGCTGCACGACGCCCTCTCGGTCTATGTGGCGGCGATGGACTACCCGCGCGGCACCGAACACCAGCGCGCGCCCATGTGGACCGAGCACACCACCCGGCCCGGCTGGCAGGCCGTGGCGGCGGTGCTGCCCGACGACGACGGACGGCTCGACCTGCGCACCGCGCCCATCGTGGCCATCGCCTACGGGTATCACGGCGCGCCGCACCAGTGGTGGCACCAGCAGGTGTACAGCGGCATGCGGCGCACCGGATGGCCCGAACACGCCGCGCGAGAACTGCTTTCGGACTACTTCGAACTCACCGAGCTGCACGTGCACCCGGCGGCGCAGGGCCGCGGGCTCGGCGAGATCCTGCTCACCCGGCTGCTGCAGAACCGGCCCGAGCCGACCGTGCTGCTGTCCACACCCGAGGTGGATCGGGAATCCAATCGGGCCTGGCGGTTGTACCGGCGGCAGGGGTTCGGAGATGTGGTGCGGCACTTCATCTTCTCCGGCGACACCCGGCGGTTCGCGGTGCTCGGCCGGCGGCTGCCCCTGTGAGCCGCGGCGATCTCGGCGCCCGCCGCGTCGTCATCGTCGGTTCCGGGCACAATGCGCTGGTCGCGGCCTGCTATCTGGCGCGGGCCGGGCATCGGGTCGAGGTGCTCGAGCGCGACACCGTGCTGGGCGGGGCGGTGTCGACGGTGGAGCGGTTCCCGGGTCACCTGGTCGATCGGGGCTCGTCGGCGCACATCATGATCCGGCACACCGGGATCATCGAGGAGCTGGAACTGGCCCGGTTCGGGCTGCGGTACATCGACTGCGACCCATGGGCTTTCGCGCCCGCACCGCCCGGGAGCAGGCTGCCGCCGATCGTGTTCCATCGCGATGTGGACCGCACGTGCGCGTCCATCGCGGCGGCGTGCGGGGAACGGGATGCCGAGGCGTATCGGCGATTCGTGACCGTGTGGGGGCCGCGCAGCGCCCGGGTGATGCGGGCGTTCTCGGCGACGCCGACGGGCGGGAACCTGCTGAAGGCGTTCTGGGGCATGGACCCTCGCGAGGCCGCCGGGGCGACCGGCCGCACCAGTGCCGGGGCCCTGTCGCGGGAGATGATGCAGACCGGAGACGCGCTGCTGGACAGCCTCTTCGACAGTGAACGGCTCAAGGCCGCGCTGGCCTGGTTCGGCGCGCAGTCCGGGCCACCCATGTCCGAACCCGGATCCGCGCCCATGGTGGGATTCGCGGCGCTCATGCACACGCTGCCGCCGGGCCGCGCGGTCGGCGGCAGCGGGGCGCTGACCGCGGCGCTGGTGGCGCGGCTGGAGTCCGACGGCGGCATCGTGAGCGCCGGGGACGCGGTCACCGCCATCGTCCGGACCGGGGACACCTGGGAGGTGCGCACCGCGGACGGGCGAAACGTGCCGGCGGACACCGTGATCGCGGGCACCCACATCCTCACCACGCTGAACCTGTTGGAGCAGGGCGGATTCGACGCCGGGGTGCTCGCCGGGTGGCGGCGGCGCATTCGAGTGGGGCCGGGCATCGGCATGGTGGTGCGGGCCGCGCTCAGCGACCTGCCCCGGTATCCGGGCGCGGAGACCGCCGAGTCCGCCCACGGCCTGCAGCTTCTCGTCACCGATCGCCGCGACCTGCGCCGCGCGCACGGCGCCGCGCTGGCCGGGGATCTGCCGCCGCGACCGGTCGTGCTGGCCATGAGTTTCAGCGCCCTGGATCCGAGCATCGCGCCCGTGGGCGAGCATCAGGTCACGCTGTGGTCGCAGTGGCATCCCTATCACCTGGCAGACGGCACCGCCTGGTCCGCGCACGCCGACCGCGAGGCCGACCGCATCATCGCCGAAGTCGACGCGCACGCACCGGGATTCGCCGGGTCGGTGACGCAGCGCTTCGTCCAGACGCCCGCCGACCTGGAACGCGAGATGGGCCTGCTGGGCGGCAATGTCATGCACGTCGAGATGTCCATCGACCAGATGTTCATGTGGCGGCCGCTGCCCGAGCTCTCGGGGCAGCGGGTTCCGGGGGCGCCTGGGCTGTATCTGACGGGCGCGTCCACGCATCCCGGCGGCGGAGTCTCCGGTGCGAGCGGACGCAGCGCGGCCCGCCTGGTCGAACACGACCTGCGACCGCGCCGCCTGTTTCCGCGGCGCCGATGACCTCTCCGGGCCTACCCGAGCCCACCACGAATCCCACTGCGGCCGCGCCCAAACCGGCGTGGTGGCCGCGGTGGCCGGCGCAGGAGCCATCGTCTCGGCGCCCCGGTCGTCCGACACCGAACGGCGCGGCGCGAGCGGAGACCGGATTCCCCGGCCGGGCCGTGGCGATCGCGTCTACGCCGGCGGTGCTGCTGGTGCTGGTGCAGATCACGTATCCGCTGGCGCACGGGCTGGGGCGGGATCGGGTGACCGTGATGGTCGTACTGCTCTCGCTGGGGACCGCTCTGGTGCATGCCGGGGTGACGCGCGGGGTGCGGTGGGCTGTGGGTTTGCTGGCGATCGTGTCCGGGATCGGGTTCGGTGCGGAGGTGCTGGGGATCGCGACGGGGCTCCCGTTCGGTAGCTACGACTATGCGAGTGGGCGGCTGGGGCCCGCGCTGCTCGGGGTGCCGTTGATCGTGCCGCTGGCCTGGACCGGTGGGCTGTATCCGGTGTGGGTGGTGGCCGGGATGCTGGGTCATGGTGCGGTCGGACGGATTTCGCTGACGGCGCTCGGGGCCGTCGGGTGGGATCTGTTCCTGGATCCGCAGATGGTCGCGGACGGGCAGTGGACGTGGCGCTCGACGGTAGCCGGACTGCCGGGGCTGGGCCAGATTCCGGTCACCAACTACGCCGGCTGGTTCGTTGTCGCGGTGGTGATGGCGGGATTGCTGGAGTGGTGGGATCGGACCGCTCCGGATACCGGCGCGGCGCGGATGGTTCCGGTGGCGGTGTTCCTGTGGACCTGGCTGGGCTCGACGCTGGCGCACGCGGTGTTCCTGGGGCTGCCGGTGTCGGCCGGTTACGGGTTCTGTGGGCTCGGTTTGCTGGGGATTCCGCTGGTTCGGACGCTGAGCGCCCGTCGAATCACCCTGTGGCCCGGGGCGCATGGCACGATGTGACCCGTGCAGCCGAGTCCCAACATGTCGACAGCAGAGGAAACGCCCGAATCCATGACACCGTCGGATCCCAGCGCATCGGGAGCGCGGCGACCGCGCCGGTGGGTGCGGATGCTGGCCGTGGTCCTGTTCGCGGGGCTCGCCGTCATGCTGACCGGATGCCTGCGGGTGCAGGTGTCGATGGGTGTGTCCTCCAATGACCGGGTGTCGGGCCGCATCGTCGCGGCGGCCGTGCCCCAGAACGACAAGGACAAGGGGCCGCAGCTGAAGGCGCCCGACGGGTTGCAGGGCAAGGTGCGGGTCGATTCCTACACGCAGGACGGATACGTCGGCAGCCAGGTGTACTTCGACGACCTCACCTTCGGTGAGGTGCAGCAGCTGGGCGGCATGTCCGACCAGACCTCCGGCATGTTCAACCTGATCTTCAGCCGCACCGGCGACCTGGTCACCCTGACCGGCCGGGTGGACCTGAAGAGCCTGCCGCCCCAGGGTTCCGACGTGCAGCTGACCGTGGCCTTCCCGGCCCGCGTCGCCACCACCAACGGCACCCGCGAGGGCGACTCCGTGGTGTCCTGGAAGCTCCCCGCCGGCGATGTCAGCACGCTGCGCGCGGAAGTCGGCTACGCGGACCCGAATACGCGCTCCTTCGCCGGCTGGGCGGGCATCGTCGGCGGCATCACCCTCGCGGTGGCGGCCGTGGTCGCGGTCCTCGCGTTCATGACCCGCAACCCCGACCCGCCCGCGTACGTCCGCGCGGCCCGCTGGCTGCGCCCCGATCGCACCAAGACTCGATGACCCTCGCCGCCAGGGCGGTGACGGCCGGTAGTGCCGTCGCCGCCCTCGGCGCCGCCACCGCCCTGGCGAACCGCCTCGGCACCCGCCGCCTCCGGCCCGCCGACCGGGCCGTCACCGAACCGGTCACCGTCTGCGTCCCCGCCCGCAACGAGGCCGCCCGCCTCCCCGCCCTCATCGCCGATCTGCGCGCCCAGCAGGGCATTCCACGGCTCCGGATCCTCATCCTCGACGACGGCTCCACCGACGGCACCACCGCCGCCGCCCGCACCGCCATCGGCGACGACAACCGATTCCTGCTCTCCCGCAACGACATCGACCCCGCACCCGGCTGGACCGGCAAGACCGCCGCCTGCGCCCGCCTGGCCGACCTCGCCCTCGAGCCGCCCGCACCCGGATCCCCCGCCGGCGCGCTGATCTTCCTCGACGCCGACATCCGGCTCGCGCCCGCCGCGCTGGCGGCAGCCGTGCGCGAATTGCGTTCGGCCCCAGCCGACCTGGTGTGCCCGTGGCCCCGGCAGCGCGCCGAATCGCCCGTGGAGCGCCTGGTCCAGCCGCTCCTGTGCTGGTCCTGGGCCTCGACCTTGCCCATCGCCCTGGCCAACCGCACCCTACGCCCCTCGATGGCCGTAGCCTGCGGCCAGTTCCTGGTCTTCGACGCCGCGGCCTACGCCGCCCTCGGTGGTCACGCGGCCGTGGCCGGCAGCATGACCGAAGACCTGGCGATCGCCCGCCGCCTCCGCCGCAGCGGACGCCACACCGCCCTGGTCACGGCCGGCCCCCTCGCCGAAACCCGGATGTACCGCAACACCACCGAACTCACCGAGGGATTCACCCGCTGGCTGTGGTCTGCCTACGGCGGCCCGGCCGGCAGCCTCGCGGTCGGTTCGATTGCGGCCCTGGCGTTCTGGGCCCCGCCACTGGCGGCAATATATGGGCGGGGACGACTGCGCCGGATGGGACTGCTGGGTTACGGCGCAGCGGTCACCGCCCGGCTGCTGGCCCGCTCGACCGAGAGCGGGGGTACCCCGCGCGGCGCGGATCTCGTTGCCGCGCTGGCACACCCGTTGTCGGTCGCGGCCTACCTGACGCTGTCGCTTCGCTCCCATCGCACGTACCGGGCGGGCGGGCTGCGCTGGAAGGACCGCCCACTCGCCACCCGCTGACCGTGCCGGTCAGGGGACGGGGGTCATGCCGATGGTCGGGAGGAAGAAGCAGGTGGAGGTGCCGTTGCGGACGGTGCCGAAGACCGCGGCGAGGACGGTGCCGGAGCCGGTGGTGACGGGGACCGCGCGGACGCCGCCGACAGGGAGGGCGGCGGTGAAGTAGTCGTGAACGGCCTGTTCGACCGTGGGGCGGAGTTCGGCGGGGACCTGGGGCGGGATCATGGCGTTGAGGACCTGGCTCAGGGGGCCCATGGGGACGAGGCCGCCGCGGCCGGTGGACAGGTTGAACCAGGCGACCTGCATGCCGGAGGTGTCGGCGCCGTCGGGGCTGATGCCGTAGGGGACGAAGGCGAACATGGTCTGGCCCGCCTTGACGGCCGAAAGATCAAGGCCGGGAATGGAAACCGTGTACTTGGGCCACGGGCCGGGGATGGCGCCCGCCACGCCGGGGGCGATGCCGAGGGTGGTGCCGCCGAGGCAGAAGGGGGCGGCGGTCGGGTAGAGGAAGGGCTGGATGCCCAGGGCCTTCAAGCCGTCGACGGCTTGATCGTAGGCCGAGAGCCAGTCGGATGGGCCGGCGGTATTGGACCTGGCCGATGGATCGAACCCGGCGGTATTGCCCGCGGCGGTGATGGCTGCAAGGGCGGCGGCCGCCTCCTGGGTCACGGCCGCCGCGGGCGAATCGGCGGGGGCCGCGGCGGCCGGGCCGACCAGGGTTGCCGGACCGGCGGCAGTCAGGACGGCGCAGGCGCCGACAGCGCCTGCGACACGGACAAGGCTGTGGAACACGGACAAGGTAGCTCCCCTCGAGGTCACGAGTCGAGGGCGACGCTACTCCGCTGACCAGCGCGTACCGGGGATTTGATCCGGCATGCCGGGTGGTGGATCAGGCGTTCGCCGGAGTCGCCGACATGGTGTAGCCGAGGTTTGCCAGAACTTCGCTTGTGGTCTTGGCGAAATTCAGGGTGATGAAATGCAGGCAGGGCGCGCCCTCGGCGATGAGGCGCTGGGCCATCTCCGTGGCGATCTCGATGCCGACCTCGCGGACCGCGGCGCGATCCTCCTCCGGCCCGTCGCCCGCGGCCTTCCGCAGCCGCTCCATCACCGTGGCCGGCAGCGGACGGCCCGACAGCTCCTCCGCGCGCTGCACGGTGCGCAGTGAGGTGACCGGCATGAGCTCGGGAATGATCGGCTTGGCGCCCTCGACCGGATCGCAGGCGATGGCCCGATCCCGCAGGCGCAGATAGTGCTCCACGTCGAAGAACATCTGGGTGATCGAATACTCCGCGCCCGCACGGAGTTTCGACACCAGGAAGTGGGTGTCCTGGTCGAGGTCGGTGGAGCGCGGGTGGCCCTGCGGGAACGAGGCCACACCCACGTGGAAGTCGCCCAGGTTGCGGACGATGCGCACGAGTTCGTCGGCGTACTCGACGCCCTCGGGGTGCTTGATCCACTCCCCCAGCACGTCGCCGGGCGGATCGCCGCGCAGCACCAGCAGATTCCGGATGCCGGCGTCGGCGTACGCGCCGACGATCGACCGCAGCTCGGCGACCGAGTGATCCACCGCGGTCAGGTGCGCGACCGTGAGCAGTGTGGTCTCACGCGCCAGCTGGCCGGTGACCCGGATGGTGCGATCGCGGGTGGAGCCGCCCGCGCCGTATGTCATGGACACGAAGGCCGGATGCAGCCGCTCGAACTCGCGTGCGGCCCGCCACAGCCGCGCCTCACCGGCGGCGTCGCGCGGCGGATTGAACTCGACCGAGAACGGGATCGACCCGTCCGGGCGCGGGCCCAGCTGCTGAACTATGGAGCGAGTTCCGGACACCCGAGGCGTGCGGGAAACTCGGCCTGGGGTCGAATATCCCCGTACATTGTCGAAACTCACGCAGACATTTTACGGGCCCGTACCGGGTGCTGGACCGCGACCTGCGCTTATCCCAGCAGGTGAGACCGATTCGGACCCGACCGATTCCCGTCGGCGACACGGTGGTCGGTAGAGTCGGACACAACCCCGCTGGCTGCGCACGCGCCGCGCCGCGGCTCTCACCAAGGAGGCCCCCCTGTCCGCCGGACCCGGTACCCCGACCCGCCACCCGGTCGGCGCGGGATCACTCGTCGCCGCCGTGGAGGACCGTCTCGCCGCCTTCTTCCGCACCCGGGAACCGATCGTCGCGCCGCTCGGACGGGTGTTCGTGGACGCGGCGGCGGCCCTGGAGGACTTCGTCATTCGCGGCGGCAAGCGGACCCGGCCCTCCTTCGCGTGGACCGGCTGGCTGGGCGCGGGCCGCAGCGCCGACGACCCCGACGCCGACGCCGTGCTCACCGCGTGCTCCGCGCTGGAACTGGTGCAGGCGTGCGCGCTCATCCACGACGACATCATCGACTCCTCGCGTACCCGGCGTGGCTTCCCGACCGTGCACGTGGATTACGAACAGCGGCACCGGGATCAGCGCTGGGCGGGTGACAGCGACCACTACGGCGTGAGCGTCGCCATCCTCATCGGCGATCTGGCCCTGGCCTGGGCCGACGACATGACCCGCGACGCCGGCCTGCCCGCCGACGCCGCCGCGCGTTTCGCCCCGGTGTGGGCGGCCATGCGCACCGAGGTGCTGGGCGGGCAGCTGCTCGACATCCACGGCGAGTCTGCCGGCGACGAGACCGTGGAGGCCGCGCTGCGGATCAACCGGTACAAGACCGCGGCGTACACCATCGAGCGCCCGTTGCACATGGGCGCGGCGCTGGCCGGGGCCTCGCCCGACCTGGTCGCCGCCTACCGCGAATTCGGCACCGATATCGGCATCGCCTTCCAGCTGCGCGACGACCTGCTCGGCGTCTTCGGCGATCCCGCCGTCACCGGCAAGCCCTCCGGCGACGACCTGCGCGAGGGCAAGCGCACCGTCCTCATCGCCGAGGCCCTGCAGCGCGCCGACGCCACCGCCCCGGCCGCCGCGGACCTCATCCGCTCCAGCCTCGGCACCGACGTCACCCCCGAGCAGGTCGCCGAATTGCGTACGGTCCTCACCGAACTCGGCGCGGTCGACGCCGTGGAGCAGCGGATCGGCTCGCTCACCGACCAGGCGCTCACCGCCCTGGACGCCAGCACCGCCACCCCGGACGCCAAACGGCAGCTGCGCGCCATGGCCCTGGCCGCCACCGCGCGCTCCTACTGACCGGCCGGGCGCGAGGTGCGGGGCATGAGAACTGTTGGGGGACCGGCCGATCGGGTCGTGGTGATCGGTGCCGGACTGTCCGGGCTGGCCGCCGCGCTGCACCTGGTGGCGGCCGGACGGCAGGTGACCATCCTGGAACGCGATGATCGCCCGGGCGGGCGGGTCGGCGCGTATCGCGGACCGGACTACGAGATCGACTCCGGGGCAACGATTCTCACCCTGCCCGAGCTCATCGACGAGACGCTCGCGGTGGTCGGGCAGACGCGCGAGTCGGTCGGCCTGCGGATCCTCGACCTCGCCCCGGCGTATCGGGCCCGGTTCGCGGACGGCGCCGAGATCGCCGTCTACTCCGACGAGGAGCAGATGGCGGCCGAGGTCGCGCAGGTGCGCGGGCCGGGCACGGCGCGCCGCTACCGGCGGCTGCGCGGCTGGCTGAAAGACGTGTACGAGGCCGAGTTCCGGCAGTTCATGGACACCAACTTCGATTCCCCGCTGGACATGGTGCGGGTTCCGGAGAAGCGGGTGGCGCTGGCGAAACTGGTGCGGCTCGGCGCGTTCGGGCGGCTCGGGCCCAAGGTCCGGCGACTCGTGCGGGACCCGGAGGTGGCCCGGCTGTTCAGCTTCCAGGCCCTGTTCGCCGGGATGGCGCCGAATCGGGCACTCGGGGTGTACGGCGCGATCCCATACATGGACACCTGCCTGGGCGTCACCTACCCCGAGGGCGGGATGCGGGCCATCGCCGCGGCGCTCGGCCGCGCGTTCACCGCCGCGGGCGGGACGCTCGAACTGAACGCCGAGGTGATCGGCATCGACTACGCGGGCCGGCGGGCCACCGCCGTGCGCACCGCAGACGGACGTGTCTTCGACTGCGACGCCGTCGTGGTGACCGCCGACCTCGGATCGCTGCCGCGCCTCGGGCTGCGGCGCCGGATCGGACTGCGGGCCTCACCGTCGGCGGTGGTGGCGCACGGCACGATTCCCGCCGCCGTCGCCCAGAGTTGGCCCGTGCAGGCACATCACACCATCGACTTCGGCCAGGAATGGGACCGGACCTTCCGCGAGATCGCCGCCCGGCGCGGCCGCGGGCGGCTGATGAGCGATCCCTCGCTGCTGCTCACCCGGCCCGCGCTCACCGATCCGACCCTCTACATCGAGCGCGCCGAACAGCACATCGACCGGGACGGGCACCTGCGCGACACCGTGCGCTACGAGCCGCTCTCGCTGCTGGCCCCGTGCCCGAATCTCGACGCCGCGCCCCTGGCCTGGGAACAGCTCGGCCCCCACTACCTGCGCGAACTGCTCGCGACTCTGGAAGAGCGCGGCTATCAAGGCATTTCGCGATACTTCCGGATCGACCACCTCGACACCCCGCGCACCTGGCGGGACAAGGGCATGATCGCCGGCACCCCGTTCTCGGCCGCGCACCTGTTCCGGCAGACCGGACCGTTCCGCACCCGGAACCTGGTGCGGGGCCGCGCGAATGTGGTTCTCGCAGGCTCGGGCACCGTGCCCGGTGTCGGCGTGCCGACCGTGCTGTTGTCCGGGAAACTGGCAGCGGCGCGCCTGACGGGTGATCCACGACATGCCAGTGTCGGATCCGCCGACTCCGGGGCTGTGGCTCCCGCGCCCACACACTAGACTGACCGCGTCCTGAACCAACGCGGCTGCCGCCGCCTACCTTTCCGGGGGGAACGACCGCCTATGCCGACCCCCTCCATGGACGCCGCCATCCCGGAGGCCGCGGGCGCCACGCGCCTCGCACCGGCCGAACCGGCCATCCCGAGCGCCCCCGCCACCGACGGCGCCGCCACGCAGCGCTGGCTGCGCCACGCCTCCGACTTCACCCGCAGCCCCGAGGGACACGCGGCCACGCTCGGATTCTTCGGCGCCCTGCTGATCACCTTCGGCGGGTTCGGCGCGGGCAGTGTGCGGCGCAGCGACCCGCTGCTGGAGGTCATGCACCTGTCGTGGCTGCGGTTCGGGCACGGGCTGGTGCTGTCGTCGGTGTTCGTGTGGCTCGGCGTCATCGCCATGATCACCGCGTGGGTCCGGCTGGGGCGCATCGTGATCGGCAAGCAACCGGGCGCCACCGTGTCACTCAACGAGCTGCGCGCGATCGTCGGCATCTGGATCTTCCCGCTGCTGTTCTCGGTCCCCCTGTTCAGCCGCGACGCCTACTCGTATCTGGCCCAGGGCGCGATGCTCCGCGACCACATCAACCCGTACGTGTTCGGTCCGTCGGAGTTGAAGGCGAATGCCGCTGCGGTACTGGACAATGTGAGCCCCGTCTGGCTCAATACGACCGCGCCGTACGGTCCGGTCTTCCTGCTGATCGGGCGGGCCATCACCACCATCACCGGCGACAATGTGGTGGCGGGCACCATCGCGCTGCGGCTGGTGATGCTGCCGGGCCTGGTGCTGATGGTGTGGGCGATCCCGCATCTGACCAAGCACCTGGGCGGCAAGCCGACCATCGCGCTGTGGCTGGCGGTGCTGAATCCGCTGGTGCTGATCCACCTGATCGGCGGCGTGCACAACGAGATGCTGATGGTGGGCCTGATGGCCGCGGGCATCGCGCTGGTGCTCGAGCATCATCACGTGGCGGGCATCGTGGTGGTCGCGATCGGGGTGGCGGTGAAGGCGACCGCCGGGGTGGCACTGCCGTTCCTGGTGTGGATCTGGATGATTCACGAACGCGAGCGACGCGCGGCGCAGGACGAGGGCGATCTGCCGCATCCGATCCGGACCTTCGCCAAGATCACCGCGCTGGGCGTGGCCATCTTCGCGGCCGTGTTCGCGCTGGCCACCTGGGCCACCGGCCTGCGGGACCACCAGATCGGCTGGCTCACCGCGCTGTCCGGGTCCAAGAAGATCATCAACTGGCTGTCGCTGCCGACCATCATGGCGCACGTGGTCAGCTGGGTGACCCCGCTGCCGCTGGAGTCGGTGCTGCCGTGGACCCGCACCCTGTGCGCGGTGGTGATGGTGGCCGGCTTGGTGTGGGCCTGGTGGCGGTTCAGGAACAGTGAGCGGGAGGCCGTGCTCGGCATTCTCGTCGCGTTCGTGGCCATCGTGATCCTCTCGCCCGCGGCACTGCCCTGGTACTACTCGTGGCCGCTGGCGCTGGCCGCCGGATTCGCACTGTCCACCCGGACCCTGCAGGTGCTGGTGGGGTTGTGCACCTGGCTCATGCTGGTGTTCCAGCCGGACGGTTCGCCCGTGACCAATTCCGTGCACGGCACGCTGGCCATCCTCGCGGCCGTGGTGGCGGCGCTGTCGCTGTGCACGATGGATCCGCTGAAACTGCGGGCCGCCCGCCCGCAGACCGATCAGCTCGGCGTCGCGCCCGCGCCCGGCCCGGCGTGAACCAGCCCGCCGTGCCCGACCAGACCGTACTGCCGGATCAGTCCGGACGACTCGACCGCGCCTACCGCGACTGCCGCCGGATCGCGGCCGCCCACGGCCGCACCTACTTCCTGGCCACCCGGCTGCTGGAACCGGAGCGAAGACCGGCCGTGCACGCGCTGTACGCCTTCGCCCGGACGGTCGACGACATCGTCGACGCGAGCGACGCGCCCAGTCGCACAGCGGAATCCGCCGCGCGGCTGGATCGGATCGAACACGAGCTGCGGGCCCGCCTGGTGGACGCGCCCATCGACGCGGGCGACGGGCCCGAGGACCCGGCGCTGCTCGCGGTGTCCGACACCATCCGCCGGTATTCGATTGCCGCCGAACACTTCTGGGTGTTCCTGGACTCCATGCGCATGGACATCCCCGGCGGGCCGCAGTACCGCGACCGCTACCCCACCATGGCCGACCTGCGCGACTACATGCGCGGCTCGGCGGCCGCCATCGGACTGCAACTGCTGCCGGTGCTGGGCACGGTCGTCCCGGTGGCCGATGCAGAACCCGCGGCGGCGGCGCTGGGAGAAGCCTTCCAGCTCACCAACTTCCTGCGCGATATCGGCGAGGACCTCGATCGCGGGCGGGTGTATCTGCCCGCCGACGAACTGGCGGCCTTCGGCGTGGACGCCGAACTGCTGCACCACTGCCGGGAATCCGGCCGCACGGACCCACGGGTACGACGCGCGCTGGCCCACCTGATCGCCATCAACCGCGGCGTCTACCGCCGCGCCACCCCCGGTATCGAACTGCTCAGCCCCCGCGTGCGCCCGGCCATCCGCGCCGCGGCCACGCTGTACGGCAGCATCCTCGACGAGATCGAACGCGCCGACTACGCCGTCTTCACCCGCCGCGCAGTCGTTCCCCAGCACCGCCGCCTACGCGTCGCGGCCCGGGAACTCGCCACTACCCGGCGCATCAACCAGAACTGACCGCGGGCCGCATCGAAACACGACACGACCCGCAGGTGTCCCGATCCCTACGTGCCAACTGATTTGGCACCGTCCGGGTAACTCGTCGGGTACGCCCAGAAGCCAACCCTCTCCCTACCGTCGGCCCGGCGACCGACGGTGAGGGGCTCCCCACGACCGGCAAAAGGCGCGGAGAGGCGAACGAGCCGCGGGGAGGCGGGAGGCGGCTCAGAAGGGGTCGGCCGCGGCGCGGCGCAGGACCTCACGGGCCAGCGGGCCGTGGATGGCGTCGATGGGACGGCCGGGGAGGCTGTCGTCCTCGGTGTAGATCCACTCGAGGATTTCCTCGTCGGTGTACTTGCCGTCGCGCATCACCGTGATCAGACCGGTCAGATGCTTGGCGACGGCGCCCGTGGAGTCGAAGAACTCCTTCGGGATGCCGGCCACGCCGTCCCGGCGGACGGCGAGGATCTGGTGGTCGCGCAGCATCTGGTGAACCCGCGTGACCACCATGCCCAACTGGTCGGCCACGTCGGGCAGCGGGATCAGGGTCACCGAATCCGGCAGGACGTCTTCGCTGCATGGAAAGGCACTCACGCCGACCACGGTAGTCTCTCGCGTCGCGACCGTCGCATCACACCCCGACGCGACTACCATCGGGTGAGCCGCACCGGGCGGACTCGGGAATATCGGAAGGGTTGCAGTTTGATCGGCCAGATGCTGGAAGGGCGCTACCGCATCGACGCGCCGATCGCGCGTGGTGGCATGTCCATGGTGTTCCGGGGGGTGGACACGAGATTGGATCGACCGGTCGCCATCAAGGTGATGGACCCGAAGTTCGCCGGCGACCCGCAGTTCCTCACCCGCTTCGAGCTCGAGGCGCGGGCCGTGGCCAAACTCAAGCATCCGTCGCTGGTCGCGGTCTACGACCAGGGCGTGGACGGCGACCATCCGTTCCTCATCATGGAACTGGTCGAGGGCGGCACGCTGCGCGAACTGCTGCGCGAACGCGGGCCCATGCCCCCGCACGCGGTGCGCGCCGTCGCCGAGCCCGTGCTCTACGCCATCGGCGTGGCCCACGCGGCCGGGCTGGTGCACCGCGACATCAAACCGGAGAACGTGCTCATCTCCGACTCCGGCGAGGTGAAGATCGCCGACTTCGGACTGGTGCGGGCGGTCGCCGAAGCCAAGATCACCTCCGACAGCGTGATCCTCGGCACCGCCGCCTACCTCTCGCCCGAGCAGGTCACCAGCGGCACCGCCGACGCCCGCAGCGACGTCTACTCCGCGGGCATCCTGATCTTCGAAATGCTCACCGGCCGAACACCGTTCACCGGTGACAACTCGCTGTCCATCGCGCTGCAGCGGGTCGAGAAGGACGTGCCCAGCCCGGGCCGCCTGATCAACGGCGTCCCACCGGAAATCGACGAGCTGGTCGCGCACGCCACCGCGCGCGAACCGATGCACCGCTACACCGACGCCACCGAGATGGCGAACGATCTGCGCCGCATCGCCCGCGAACTGCAGCTGCCCGACTACCGGGTGCCCGCGCCCACCGAATCGGCCGAGCATCTCAGCGCCAAGCACCGGGTCGGGCCCACCCCCGCACCGCGGGGACCGGTCTCGCCGCCGTCCCGGCCCCTGCCGGGCGCGGCCGATCTCACCACCCGGCTACCCGCGGACCCGCCGACCGTGCACATGCAGCCGCAGGCGCAGCAGACCCGGGTGATGACCGCGGCGCGGGAACTCCCGCCGGAGTACCAGCCGCAGCCCGAGTACGCGCCGCCCGGAGCGCCGGGCGGCCACGGCCACGGCTACGGCTCGGACCTGATCGAAAATCGTGGCAAGTCGCGGCGCAAGGTCGTCATCTGGTTGAGCATCGTGGTCGCGCTGGCGGTGCTGCTGGGCCTCGGCGGCTGGTGGCTCGGCGTCGGCAGATATTCGGCGGTGCCGTCGATCGCCGGCATGGACACCCAGAAGGCCGTTTCCACGCTGCAGGGCGCGGGCTTCAAGACCGAGACCCGGCAGAAGGCCTCGGACATGATTCCGGTGGGCAATGTGGTCGGTACCGATCCGCCCGCGGGAACCCGGGTCACCAACGGATCATTGGTCGCGGTGCTGGTCTCCAGCGGCAAGCCGAAGGTCCCCGACATCCAGCCCGGACAGGACGTCACCTCGGTCGACAAGGCCATCAGAGACGCCGGACTGACGCCGGTGGACGCCGGTGAGATGGGCAGTACCGCGCCGAAAGGCACGGTCGCCAAGGTGGATCCGGGGCCCGGCACCGTACTCCCGGCCAATGCCCAGGTGAAGGTCTACCGCAGCAAGGGTTCCCAGCCGGTCAAGGTGCCGGATGTGCGGGGCAAGACCGAGGACGAGGCCAGGACGGCCCTGCAGAAGGCCGGGCTCACCGTCAGCTCCACCCGCGACCAGTACGACGCGAAGATCAAATCCGGGCAGGTGATCGGCACCGATCCGGCCACGGGCACCAGCACCGAATCCGGCAGTGGCGTGGTCCTCATCGTCAACAGCGCGATCGACATGCCGAACCTGCTCGGCGCCAACGTCTCCACCGCCCGCAGCAAACTGCAGGCCCTCGGCCTCTCGGTCACCGTCCGGCAGCTGGCCAACAACGACAGCTCGATCGTCATCTCGCAGAGCACCGCACCCGGCGACGCCGTCCAGCCCGGCGCCACCATCACCCTGGTAGCGATTCCGTAGCCGCCTCCCCGGGACTTCAGCGGACAGCCGAGAGCCGTTGACCAAAAAGCCGAGAGCCCGGGCCGCTTACGTGGCCCAGGCTCTTGGCTGTTACGGAGCGCTTCTAGGCAATTAGCGCAGCATCTCTGCGACGAGGAAGGCCAGCTCCAGCGACTGCTGGGTGTTCAGGCGCGGGTCGCAGGCGGTCTCGTAGCGCTCTTCCAGGTTGAGGTCCGAGATGTCCTGCGCGCCGCCGAGGCACTCGGTGACGTTCTCACCGGTGAGCTCGATGTGCAGGCCGCCCGGGTGGGTGCCCAGCGCGTGGTGCACCTCGAAGAAGCCCTGCACCTCGTCGACGATGCGGTCGAAGTGCCGGGTCTTGTAGCCGGTGGAGGACTCATGGGTGTTGCCGTGCATGGGGTCGCACTGCCAGATCACCTGGTGGCCGGTGGCCTGCACCTTCTCGATGATCGGGGGCAGCACGTCGCGGACCTTCTGATTGCCCATGCGCGCGACCAGGGTCAGGCGGCCGGGCTCGTTGTTGGGGTCCAGCCGCTCGACGTACTCCACGGCCTGATCGGGCGTGGTGGTCGGGCCGATCTTGAGGCCGATCGGGTTGGCCACCAGTTCCGCGAAGGCGACGTGCGCGCCGTCGAGCTGACGGGTGCGCTCACCGATCCACAGGAAGTGCGCCGACAGGTCGTAGAGCACCGGCTCACCCGAGACCGGGTGCTCGCTCAGGCGCAGCATGGCCCGCTCGTAGTCGAGCACCAGCGCCTCGTGGCTGGCGTAGAGCCGGGCGCTGGACAGGTTGGGATCGTTGACGCGACACGCCTTCATGAAGGCCAGCGCGCGATCGATCTCGGTGGCCATCTGCTCGTAGCGGGCGCCGGCCGGGGACTGGCTCACGAACTCGCGGTTCCAGTCGTGCACCTTGTGCAGGTCGGCCATGCCGGCGGAGGTGAGCGCCCGCACCAGGTTCATGGCCGCCGAGGCATTGGCGTAGGCGCGGACCAGTCGCGACGGATCGTGTTCGCGCAGCGCCGCATCCGCGACCAGCGAGTTCACCATGTCACCGCGGTAGGACCGCAGGCCCAGTGAATCGATGTCGGCGGAACGGGGTTTGGCGTACTGACCCGCGATGCGGGCCACCTTCACCACCGGCAGGCTGGCGCCGTAGGTGAGCACCACGGCCATCTGCAGCAGGGTGCGGATATTGCCGCGGATGTGCGGCTCGGTGTTGTCGGCGAAGGTCTCCGCGCAGTCACCGCCCTGCATGAGGAACGCCTCGCCGCGGGCCACCTCGGCCAGGCGCAGGCGCAGCTCCTCGACCTCGGCGGGCACGCAGATGGGCGGCACGCTCTCCAGCACGGTGCGCATCTTGGCGGCCTGCTCTGGATCCCAGGACGGCTGCTGCAGCGCCGGGCGGGCCAGCGCGTCGTCGAGACGCCGACGGAGCTCGGCGGGCAGCGGAGGAAGTTCCGGCAAGCGATCGATCGGTACGTCGACGGTCCAGTTCACCAGTTCAGAATACGGATTGCTCTCGGTGAACCGGATCACCCCCAGGGCTCGAGTTCCTCACACCGGGTCGCCGCCTACGCTGGGACCCGATGATCTGCCCATCCGACCCGGACCTGAGCTGAGGAGAGACCCATCTCACTGCGGTACTTTTACGATTCGGAATTCATCGAGGACGGGACCGTCATCGACCTCGTGTCCATCGCGGTGGTGTGCGAGGACGGACGCGAGTTCTACGCGGTCTCCACCGAATTCGATCCCGAGAAGGCCGGGCCGTTCGTCCGCCGCAATGTCCTGCCCAAGCTACCGCCGCCGTCCTCGCCGCTGTGGCGTTCGCGCGAGCGCATCCGCGATGACCTCTACAAGTTCCTGGTCCCCCGCCCCGGCGTGGAACCCGAACTGTGGGCCTGGGTCGGCGCCTATGACCACGTAGCGCTGTGCCAGCTGTGGGGCTCCATGGTCGATCTCCCCAACGCGCTGCCCCGCTACACCAATGAGCTGCGCCAGCATTGGGAGCAACACGGGCGGCCGCCACTGCCGCCGGTACCGAAGGACGCGCACGACGCGCTCGCCGACGCCCGCCACAACCTCGCCAAATTCGAGGCCATCGAAGCGGCACGGCGCCTGCGCGCGGTCTGAGATCCACATACGAAAGGCCCCGGGAGACTTGGTCTCCCGGGGCCTTCTCGATGGTCCGGCAGGCTAGCCCGCCATGGTCTCCGGAATGCGGTCCGCGTCGGGGCGGCTGCCCGACGGCACGCCCTTCTTCAGGCTCGCGGCGTACACGTCGACGTACTCCTGATCGCCCATCCGCATGAGCTCGTACATGATCTCGTCGGTGACGGCGCGCTCGACGAAGCGGTTGCCGCCCATGCCCTCGTAGCGCGAGAAGTCGATCGGCTCACCGAATTTCACGGTGACCTTGCGCGGCCGCCAGCGGAAAGGACCGGGCGGGCACACCTCGTCGGTACCGATCAGGGCGACCGGGATCACCGGCACTCCGGTCTCCAGGGCGAGGCGTGCCACACCGGTCTTGCCTTTGTAGAGGCGGCCGTCCGGGGAGCGGGTGCCTTCGGGGTACAGGCCGACCAGGCGACCCTCGTCCAGCAGCTTGCGCGCGGTATTGAGAGCGCTCTCGGCGGCGTCCGCACCGGAGCGGTCGATCGGGTACTGACCGGCACCGGAGAAGAACCATTTCTGCAACCGGCCCTTGAGACCGGGCGTGGTGAAGTATTCGGCCTTGGCCAGATAGGTGATGCGGCGCGGGCTCATCAGCGGGGTGAAGAGCCAGTCGGTGAACGACAAGTGATTGCCGGCCAGAATCGCTGCGCCCTTGGCGGGAATGTTCTCGACGCCCTCGACCTGGGGCCGGTTGACGAGATGCATCCATGGACCCGGGAACACATACTTCAGCAGCCAGTAGAACATTGCGTCCTTTCCCCTGTTTTCGATACCCGGGACCGGCCTCGTTGCGGGCACCACCACTCGCTTGCCTACCCTACCGCTGAGTCCGCACGGTAACCAAGCTCCCCCGCCTCCCCGAGATTTCAGCGGGCAGCCGGGAGCCGTTGACCGTCATGCATCCGTGCCGGCGGTCAAGTGCCGAACCAATTTTGGACGTACCCGACGAGTTACCCCAACCGGCACTAAATCAGTTGCCAGTTCCAGCAACGGGACGACAAGCGGAATCGGTCGGGCGGTGATCAGCGGTGGGCCGGTACCGCGTCCTGCGGGGCTAGTACCGCAGCGCGTGCCAGTTCGGCCGCGCCGATCATGCCTGCGGCCTCACCCAGCTGAGCGGTGCGGATGCGGGCCAAATGGCGGTGCCGGGCGCCGGTGATGGAGGCCGCGTAGTGCTCACGGGCATCGTCGAGGAACAGTGGGGCCGAACTGCTCACGCCGCCCGCCACCACGATCAGGTCCGGGTCGAAGATGTCGCTCACGAAGGCCAGGCCCAGGCCGAGCCAGCGCGCGAAATCGGCCATCACGTCGAGGGCGACCGGGTCGCCGTCCTGCGCCGCGCCGGCCACCCGGCGACCGGTCAGCGAGCCGGGATCGCGCCCGGACTCCCGGGCCAGCACCGTGGAGCGCTGTGGATCGGTGGCCAGCAGTTCGATCGCGGTGTCCACCAGAGCCGTTCCGCTGCAATACCTTTCCCAGCAGCCGCGCTTGCCGCAGGCGCAGGCGCGGCCATTGGGCACCACCTGCAGATGCCCGAGTTCCGGTGCGACACCGAAGCTTCCGCGATACAGCTGGCCGTTGCTGAGCAGCGCCGCGCCGATACCGGTGCCGATGGCCACCAGCACCACATTGCGCCCGCCCGCCGCCGCACCGAAGCGGTACTCCGCCCACAGCGCGGCATTCGCGTCGTGCTCGAGGATCACCGGCAGGCCGAGGCGGTCGGTGAGCCGCTGCGCGACCGGGGCGTCCTCCCACGGCAGGTGCGGGGCGAAACGCACGGTGGCGCGATCCTCGTCGACGAAACCCGCCACCGCGAGACCGACCGCGCCGATGGCATGGCGGGAGCACAGGTCACGCACCGCCCGGGCCAGACCGTCCTCGAGGGCGCGGGCGGAATGCGGGGTCGGCGCGGTCACGGTGTCGAGCACCTCGCCAGCACCATCCACCACCGACGCCCGAATATTCGTGCCGCCCACATCGATACCCACGGTCAACGGCACGTCCTCACCGCCCGTCATGCCTTGATCGTCACGTCGATGGGCACGTACTTGGCTCGCTTGGACCTCCTGCCGCCACCAGGCTGCGTACTGCCGCGACCAGCGGCCGGGCCCGAATCTCGGGCGGGTGCGTGCTGTCCCGTGGATCCGGCAGGACCGGGCTCGGCGTCCGGGTGCGCGACCGGCGGGCCGAAGGGACGGTCGGGGGCGGGCTGGTCACCGGTCACTCGTCCACCGGCGGGCTCTGTACGGACATCGTTGTGCGGCACCGCGTCCGAGTCATCCGGGGCACTGTCTCCCGGGCGGCGTGCCGCGCCCGGGCCGGGACCGAAGGGGTCGTCCGACGCCTCGGCGGCCGGGTGGGCGTGGGACCGACTCCGGGCCGCCGTACGGCCCTGCGCACTGGCGAGGAAACGCGCGAACACCGCGGCCAGGCCGGCCGCACCGTGCAGGTCGCCGGATTGCCCGCCGGCACGGGGGAATTCGCTCTCATCGTCCGGGCCGACATCCCCGCGCGCGTCGGCGAACGGCAGATCACCTGCACCGGAGCCGGTTTCGGCGACGTGCGAAAAGTGATGCCAGGCTTGATATTCCGGCGATTCCGGATCCAGGTCCGGCGGGATCACCGGATCCACCGGCACACCGGCGAGCGCCTCGCGCAGCACGGTCACGATGGCGGTGCCGTGTTCGGCGATGGCCGCCACCACATCGTGGTGCTCGCCGCGCACGATGGCCGCGGCCGCGCACACGGGACACCAGCTGCAGCTGGACCATTCGGTGCGGCCGTCGGCGGCGGTGCGGCGCAGCACCGGTTCGACGCGCTCGAGGACGGCCTCGGCCAACAGCCGTAGCTCCTCGGCGAATTCGCCGAGATTCTCGTCGGGGTGGCCGGGACGCGGGTGGTGCGTGGTGGTCATTTCGGCCAGACCTGAGGATCGGGCCGGAAACGGATCACCAGGTGGTCGCCGTCGAGCTCGGCGGTCTCGACCGTGCACCGCCGCAATACCGGGGCCAGCCGCAACCGCCGCCGGACCCCGTCCGCTCCCACGATCAAATCGTCCTCCACTCGTCCCAGCCGCAGGGTCGACGAATCGACCACCGGCAGATGCATGCGCATCGCGAACACCGAGTGCACGCCCGCCCCGGACTCGAGCCGCACCACCGGCTCGGCGGCGGTACTTGTCTCGGGGCCGGGCAGCACACCGTCCGCATCTGTGCCAAGCATAGGGACCGGACGCCCTCCCACCCAGTTACCACTCGCGTCCACCGCGTAGGACAGCGCCGCCAGCGAGCCGATCCCCACCGGTTCGGCTCCCGCATGCGCCACGACCTGCACCGGAACCCCGTGCAACCGCTTGCGCAGCTCCCCCGCGACATCGAGTTGCTCGCCGCGCCGGTTGAAGTACCACTGCACCGCCGGATGCGGCGGCTCGACCGGATGCGGGGCGGGCAGCTCGGGGAGCACCTTGTTCACCAGCACCGCGTCCAGCCGGATACCCAGCAGCGCCGCCGCCGAGCGCACCCGCGCCGACTCGGCCACCGCGACCAGTTCCGCGGCGGTCACCAGGCGGGCGCCGGTGCGGGCCTGATCCGCCAGCAGGTCACGGGCTTCCGTCACCGCCTGCACGATCTGCTCGACGGTCACCGCGAGCACCGCCTTGCGGAAGTCCGCGCCGATCGCCTCCATCGTCCTGGCGTGCGCGGGCCATACCCGCTCCAGGTAACCGAGCACGGTGTCCGGCATGGTGACGATGCGCAGCATGTCCGCCGACGGCGGGCAGTCCACCACGATCACATCCCACCGCGCGTCGTTGGCGAACCGCGTGATCTCCAGCATGGCCAGCAGTTCCTGCACCCCCGGCAGCCCGGTCAGCTCCGCGGGATCCAGTGCCCCCAGGTCGAATCCGTGCTCGTGCCCGGCCCCGGACGCCATGACCAGCACCTGCCGGAACCGATCCTCCAGCAGCGCAAGCGAATCCACCTCGATGACATCCAGCGCCGGCTCGGCGTCGGGGTCACGGACGTCCGCGAAAGCCGGTGCCGGGCTGTGGAACATGGGGAGCGGCAGGGTGGCGACCGCGGGGGTCGCGCCGTGGCGCAGGCGGTAGCCCAGGGCATCGCCGAGGGAGTGGGCCTGGTCCAGGGAGGCCAGCAGGACGCGGCGGCCGTTGCGGGCGTAGGCGAGTGCGGTGGCGCAGGCCAGGGTTGTTTTTCCGACACCGCCCTTGCCGATGAACAGCTCGACGCGAGTGGCGGGGTGCGGCGAACGTTCGGTACCGCCGGCGGTCAGCCTTCGACCCGTTTCTTGAGTTCCTTGAGGGCGGTGTCGGTGATGACCTTCTCCGCTTTGCGTTTGAACATGCCGATCATGGGGATATTCAGATCCACGGTCAGTTCGTAGACCACCTGGGTGGTGCCGTCGGGCAGCGCGATCAACTCGTAGGTGCCGTCCTGCGCCTTCTGCAGGTCACCCGAGACCAGGCTCCAGCTCACCGCGCGACCGTCGGGCCGCCAGGTGTAGGACAGGGTGTAGGTATCCTTCACGACGCCGGCGTCCAGCACGAAGCGGGCGGTGCGGGCGCGGCCGTCCGGCAATTTGTCCAGCACCTCGACCGAGCGGGCCGCGGAGACCCATTCCGGATACGACTCCAGGTCGGCGATGACCGCCATCACTCGATCCGAGGGGGCGTCGATCACGATCGACCTCTGAGTTCGATCGGCCATGGGCGGCAACGCTTCCTTTCTAGTGAGCGGCCGCGGGAGCGACCCCGGCCTTGCGCCCCGCCTCGAGGCGGGCCTTGATCTCGAAGGACATGGCCTTGCCCGCGACGCGGCGAGTCCGGTTCAGGGCCAGCAGCTCACGTCCGGACATACCGCCGATGCCGCCGCGGGGTTCGGCGTGCATGAAGTAGTGCATGATGACGCCGTCCAGCATGGGCTCCAGCCAGACCTCCATGGTGCCGTCCGCACCACCGCTGACGGTCCAGCGAATTCCCTTGTCACCCCGGTCTTCCCGGACCTCCAACTGCAGGTCGGGCCACCAGCGGCGCCAGCGGGCACGATCGGCCAGCACCTCGGCCACGGCCGTGCCCGGTGCGGCGACGAATGTCTGGTCGGCAACCTGGATACTGCTCACGGCGCTGAGCCTAGCGCAGGTTGGGAATCGTCTCAGACCCGCGCCGACCGGGGAGCCGTGGGATCCAGCAGATGGTGTAGTCGCGCGCCCATCAGGTCCCAGCGCCACTGCTGCTGCACCCAGGCGCGCCCGGCCGCGCCCATGCGGGCGGCGGCGTCCCGGTCGGAGAGGATGTCGACGATGGCGTCGGTGAGCTCTTCGGCGGAGCGGCCGTTCACCACCCGTCCGGTCTCACCCTCGCGCACGGTTTCCGGCGCGCCACCGGAATTGCCCGCCACCACCGGCACTCCCGTGGCGGAGGCCTCCAGGAACACGATGCCCAGGCCCTCGACGTCCAGGCCGAAACCACGGGTGCGGCAGGGCATGGCGAACACGTCGGCGATGGTGTGGTGGGCGGCGAGCTCGCCCGACGGGACGCGTCCGGTGAAGACCACGTCATTGCCGAGGCCCATGACCTCGGCGAACTGCCGTAACTTCTGCTCGTACGGCCCGCCACCGGCGATGACCAGCACCGCCCCGTCGACCCGCCTGCGGATCTCGAGCATGGCCGTGATCAGCATGTCCTGGCCCTTGCGCGGCACCAGCCGCGACAGACACAGAATGGTCGGCCGGTCCCCCAGCCCGTAGCGGGCCCGCAGTTCGGCGCGGGCGGCCGGATCCGGCTTGAACACCTCCGAATCCACGGCGGGGGGCAGGTATTCGAGCGCGGCCTGCGCCCCGAACGCGGACGAGAACCGCCGCCGCGTGTATTTGCTGACATAGGTGACGACATCGGTGTGATCGCCGATGACCCGCAGCGCCTGCCGCGCCGCCGGCAGCATCGACCAGCCCACCTCGTGCCCGTGCGTGGACGCCAGGATCCGCTCCGCGCCCGCCTGGCGCAGCACCGGCGACAGCAGCGCCAGCGGCGCCGCCGCCCCGAACCACACCCGATCGCACTTCTCGTCGCGCAAGAGCTTCTTGGCCCGTCGCGCCACCAGCGGCGTCGGCAGCATCAGCGTCGTCGGATGCCGCACCACCTGAAAGGGCTGCTGCGCATCGAACTTCCAGTGACTGTCGCCCCGCCACCGCGGCGCGTACACCACCAGCTCGTCGGCGGGCAGCTGCCGGGCGAGCGCATGCAGATACGACTGAATCCCACCCGGTCGCGGCGGGAAATCATTGGTAACCAGCAGAGTTCGCCCCATGCCTCAAACCTACTGCACCCGGGGCCCGCACTCCTCCCACCCCGAAACCTCGCACCCCTGGGCCTCCGAGTGCTACGCGCCCTCGGCGGTGCGGGTGGTGAGCCAGGCGCGCCAATCGGTGACGAGGTCCTGGTAACCGGTGCCGAGCGTGGCGCGCAGGGCGGTGTCGACGGCGGCGCGGTCCTTCGGGCCCGACGCCAGTTGGCGGTAGAGGGCGACGAGCTTCGGGTCGCCGTAGCGGTCGGCGATGAAAGCGCAGACGGACCAGCCCTGTTCGTAGGCCAGGGAGGCTTGGCCGCTGGTGGGCTCGAACATGGCATCGGGCGGGAGGTCGCCGGGGAGGTCGCCGGCGCGGGCACGGGTGGTGAGGGTGGGGGCGATCTCGGTGATGGGCTGGTGCAGGTTGCGATGGGCCGAATATTCGGCGAAGCCCTCGAGCGTCCACATCGGGGAACCGTCGACGGTGACCGCGCGCGAGGCCATGTGGGTGAGTTCGTGCCGCAGCACCGAGCGGAGGCCATCGGCGCCGAGGCGGCGTCCGGCGTCGGGTCCGAAAACCACGCGCTGGCCGGTCAGTTGGGCGCCGGGGCGAAAGGGGTCGGCGACGGTCGAGGCCGCGACCTCGGCGGGCACGTCACCGGCGGCGTGGGTGAGGGCGGCGAATTCGGAGACGCTGGACGCCACCACGACGACGGGGGCCTGATTCCAGTCCGAACCCCAGAGCGCGGTGACCGCGGCGGTGCTTGCCGCGAGTTCGCCTGCCAGCACATCGATATCGGCGCGCTGCCCGGAATGACCGAGCACGACACCGATCCGCCCCGACCCGGTCGCCTCGGTCTCGGCGACCACCTTGCCGTAGCCCTCCATGGTCCGCTTCACCAGCGGCACCTGCGGATCGGAGGCTGTCACCCGACCCGAGTCCTGCCCGGGCGCCACCGCACGCAGCTTGGGCAGCACCGAGTTCGGCAGCATGAGCAGCGCCCCACAGGCCGCGGTCAGCGCGCTGACCATGACCAGGGTGGCGACGAACTGGAACCGCCGCCGCGCCGCCAGCCAGCCGCGCATCTGCCGCAGAGCGCTCATCGCCACCTCGTCGTGATCATGCTCTGCACATCGGGCATGGGTGGGGACCCTACGTGGTTACGCAAGCTGCCTCCTCCGGGTCCTGACCACTGATGCCGGGTCCGCGAGAGCTCAGAACCGGCGCGCCGAATGGAACGGTGTGGAGCTCATCGGCGCGACCTGAACCGGTATGCCGAAAGTGGAAGCGTGCAGCATCAATCCGTTGCCGGCGTAGATGCCCACATGCGAGATATCAGAGTAGAAGAAGACGACGTCGCCGGGCTGGAGGTCCTTCTCGTCGACCGGCGTGCCGTAGCTGGACTGCTGCTGGCTCGTGCGCGGCACGCTCTTGCCGACCTGGTGGAAGGCCCACTGCACCAGGCCGGAGCAGTCGAACTGGTCGGGACCGGTGGCGCCCCAGACATAGGGATCGCCGACGCGGGTGAGTCCCGCGGCCAGCGCGCTGGTGCCGGAACCGGGCACCAGGCCCCGGAGCAGGCTGTCGCGATCGAAGCCGGGCGGGAACATGGAGCCCGCGAGCGCGGACTTGTCACCGGCGGAGAGCTGACCCCAGGCGGCGATCACCTGAGCCATGGATCCTTGCAGCGCAGCACGTTTGGATTCCAGGTCCTTGCGGACCGCGTCGGCGGCGGCGCTGGCGGCGCGCGCCGTGTCGGCGGCGGAGCGGGCGGCGGCCTCGGCGACCGAGGCCGCGTCGGTGGCCTGCTCGTACTGGCCCAGTTGATCATTCGTGCGCGCGCCCACGAAGTCCACGATGGACATCTGGTCGAGCAGCTGCTGTGGCGAATTGCTGACCAGTAGCGAAGTCAGCCGGTTGGTGCGGCTGCCAAGCAGCGCGGAGGTCGCGGCCCGATCGATGACCGGTTGGTAGCGACGGGTTTCCGCCTTGGCCGCGTCCAGGGTGGCGGCCGCGTCGGCGGCCCGCTGGTCGGCGACGCCGGCGGCTGCGGCCTTGGTGTCCAGATCGGACTGCGCGTCGAGCGCCTGCTGATTGAGCTGTTCGGATTGCCGCGACAGATCGATGAGCCGCTGCACTGCTTCCCCAGCAGATGCCGGTGCGGAGACCGGATCGGCTGTCGCGGATCCAAGGCCCAGGGTGCCGTAGGTGCCGACCATGAGTGCGCCTACCGTGAGGGCTTCACCCACCAGTCGCCTGGTTCGCTGACTGTGTGTCCGATGATGTCGCTGCTGCGCTGCCACCGTTGGTGTCGTCCCGTTCTCTTACCCCGAGCCGGTTCAGAAGGTCTCGATAAGATTACGAAACGGCGACCGCTTGTGTCCAGCAGGCCACGGAATCATCACGGTCGCCGCCCCTTCCGCAGGTCGGCCGCCTGCGGTCGGCTACGGGGAAGACTCCCCGGTCGAGCAGCGGATCAGATGCGGCGCGCGCCCGCGAACGGCATCGAGGAGATCGGCGCGACCTTCACCGGCTGACCGGAGGTCGACGCGTGCACCACATTGCCGTCGCCGACGTAGATGCCGGAGTGGCTGCCGCCGTAGAACGACACCACGTCTCCGGGCTCCAGATCGTCGAACGACACCGGGCTGCCGGTATTGAGCTGCTCATAGCTGGTGCGCGGCAGGCTGACTCCGGCCTGCGCATAGGACCACTGCACCAGACCGGAGCAGTCGAAGGCGTCCGGACCGGCGGCGCCGTAGACGTAGGGGTCGCCGACGCGGCTCAGGGCGGCGTTGACCGCGGCCTGACGCGGGCCGCTCTGGGGTCCGGGGGCGGCCGGGCCCCACGGGGTGATGATGCCGGGGATGGCTGGGATGTTCACCGGGAGGCCCGGAATGCCGGCAGGGAGCTGGATCTGATCGGGCACGTCGATGGTGCCGACCGGAGTGTTGACCGGCTGGGCCGACGCGGGGGTCGCGGGCAGCAGCAGCGCGCTCACCGCGGCGGCGCCGACGGCACCGGCCGCAGCGGCACGACGCGCAGTGCGCTGCATGCCCCGGACCTGTCGCTTGACGGTGGTGGTCGCCATGATGAGGTACTTCCAATCTCCCCCGCGACGCCGCACCGGGTGGTGCGTCGGACTCCGCGAGGTCTCAGGAAGATTACGAGTGCATAACGGTGCTTTGTAAAGCCGAGACGGCCGGCCCGTCACTCGAAATTGTTACGCGTCCCTATTTCGGTGCGATAAACGTCACAGCAATCACGAAACGATAACAGCGGTCATTTTCCGGAGAGCGAATCAATAGCTACCGGCGAGTAGCCACCGCCCGCCAGGAGCCCTCCCGACCTCGACAAATTACGCATAACACAAGGTCGGAGCCATGACCGCCGACCTGGGCGAGTTCGACACGCCCACGCGACACGCCCGACCGCAGGACAGCGGGGCGGCACACCCGGAGGCTGGCGCGAACCGACCACCCCCACGCCGATGATTGATTCACTTTCTGAATAACTGTGACCCTGATCACAATCTCGCATATTTCCGCAATTCGGGGATTTCATCTCGAGAATCTCCACCACATATTCAGAGCTTTCCCCAGGTCGCGCGGAGCAACTCCCAGGGCCCGGCCCGAGTTCCCGGCCCGACCTGCGGAAAGTGCCGGATCCCGCGTTCCCGGAGACGGTCACGACCCTCCGGAGCTGTGGTGAATGCCTTGGCGGGGAAAGGTTGTCGGACCCTGCGCCTAGGCTTCCCGTCCGTGTCCGGACAGCTGGCCTTCGACGAGCTCGAAACCCCGCTCTATGACACGACGTTCGTGGTGGTGGACCTGGAGACGACCGGCACCAGCCCCGAGGGCGACTCGATCACCGAGATCGGCGCGGTGAAGGTGCGCGGCGGCGAGGTGCTCGGCGAGTTCGCGACCCTGGTGAATCCCGGCTGCGCGATTCCGCCGCAGATCGTGCAGATCACCGGGATCACGACCGCCATGGTGGTGGACGCGCCGCGCATCGAGCAGGTGCTGCCCGGGTTTCTGGAGTTCGCGCGCGGTGCGGTGCTGGTCGCCCACAATGCCCGCTTCGATACCGGATTCCTGAAGGCCGCGGCGGCCCGGTGCGAATTGCCCTGGCCCGCTTTCCAAACGCTGTGCACGGTCCAGCTGGCGCGGCGGGTGCTCGGCAAGGACGAAGCGCCCTCGGCCAAGCTGTGGTACCTGGCCCAGCTGCTGGGCGCCGAGACCCGGCCCACGCACCGCGCCCTCGACGACGCCCGCGCCACAGTGGACGTGCTGCACGCACTCATCGCCCGGGTGGGCAATCAGGGGGTGCAGAGTCTCACCGAACTGCTGGACTATCTGCCCGAGGTGACACGCCGCCAACGCGCGAAACGTGTGATGGCGGCGGATCTTCCGGCCACGCCGGGGGTGTATCTGTTCCGCGGGCCGTCGGACGAAGTCCTCTATATAGGGACGGCGGTGAATCTGCGCCGTCGTGTCCGCACCTACTTCACCGGGTCCGACACCCGCCCGCGCATGCGCGAGATGGTGCAGCTGGCCACCCGGGTCGACCATGTCGAGTGCTCGCACGGCCTGGAGGCAGGTGTGCGGGAGCTGCGATTGCTGCTCGCCCACACCCCGCCCTACAACCGGCGATCGAAGTTCCCGCAGCGCGCCTGGTGGCTGACGCTGACCGACGAGCCGTTCCCGCGGTTCGCGGTCTCGCGCACCCCGGCCCGGGACGCGCTGGGCCCGTTCACCTCTCGCGCCGACGCGCTCGAGATCGCCGCCACCGTCGCCGAGCAGGCGGGCCTGCGCACCTGCACCACCCGCATCCCGCGCACCGGCCGCCATGATTGCCCGCCGGCGGTGGTCGGCGGTTGCCCCGCGAGCGCCCACGGCAGCCCCCTATATATAGAGGAGTACGAGCGAGCTCCGGCCGTGGTCCGCGCCCTGTTCGCGGGCGCCGACGACGCCCTGCTGCACGCGATTGCCGAGAGGCTCGAAAGCCTTTCCACCGCAGAACATTTCGAGGCCGCAGCCCGGCTGCGGGATCGCACCGTGACGGTGATCCGCGCCCTGCGCCGCACCCAGCGTCTGGCCGCCCTGGCGGCCATCCCGGAACTGATAGCTGCCCGCCCAGACGGTGCGGGTGGCTGGGAGTTCGCGATCATCCGCCACGCCCGCCTCGCCGCCGCGGGTACCGCCGTGCGCGGTATCTCCCCCATGGCGGTGGTGGACCGCCTGTCGGCCGCCGCCGAAACCGTCATCCCGCCCCGCCTCTCCGGCCCGGACGACGACCCCGCCTATCCCCCACTTCGCGGGGCACTTCCGGAGGAGGCGGGCCTGCTGGTCCGCTGGCTCGAACAGCCCGGCACCCGCATCGTCCGCACCACCGACGGCTACGGCGAACCCCGCCGCGGTGCGGGCGCCTGGCTCGACTGGGTCGCGCGCGCCGAAGCCGCCGCCCAGATCACCACCCCGGATCAGTCCCCACCGGGCTGATGACCAGCGCGGTGAAAACGCGCGGCTTCGAGGCCATTCCGGAGTAGGTGCGGATGCGAGTACCGGAACGTGCAGGCGGCGGGAGCGGCGCGCTGCCAGAATGGCGGGATGTATGTGCCAGATCCGGAGCGCTGGAATCACAACATCGAGTATCATCCACTGCTGGCGGCGGCGGTCGCGGGGGCACGGGATGTGCTGGACGTCGGGTGCGGGGAAGGCATGCTGGCCAGGCGGATTCGGCGGGGCGGGGCCACGGTGACCGGGATCGATCCCGATGCGCGGAGTATCGAGCTGGCCCGGGACCAGTCCGGGGCGGACGACATCACCTATCTCCAGGCGGATTTCCTCGAGTACCCCTTCGAGCCGGAGTCGTTCGATGGCATCGTGTCCATCGCGGCCCTACACCACATGGACACCGTCAAGGCCCTCACCCGGATGCGGGAGCTGCTCCGGCCCGGCGGGACCCTGGCCGTGGTGGGGATGGCGCGCAACGACTTTCCGGCCGATCTGCCGTGGGAGGCGGCTGCCCTTCTCACCAGTTTCAAGGATCGACTGTTCCGGGCCCAGTGGGCACACCCCTCACCAGTGGTGTGGCCGCCGCCGCAAACCTATGCCGAGACGCGGCGAACAGCGGCGGAAATCCTGCCGGGCGTGCGCTACCGACGGCACGTACTGTGGCGGTTCTCACTGGTGTGGACCAGGCCGAATCCGGCTGCGCCGCAGGGTTAGCCGCCGAAGTGGCAGGTCAGCGCCGACCGCGAGTGCGGCACGTCGGTGGGAACGCAACCGTGCACTGTTGGCGCCATCGCTAACGCGGGATGTCGTGGGTGCGGCCTGGTTGGGCGCCCGGGCGCCCTCGGTAACCGGGGCCGAAGACGGGCTGGGCAGGCGCACCGACCATGCGGGCGACGGTCTCGCCGGTGAGTCCGAGCTCTAGGAGTTCGGCAGCGAGCTGCTGCCGGATCTGATCGACCAGGCCACGAAAGCTGATGTGCTGGTCGGCGAGTCGGCGGTGCAGGCCGCGTTCGGACAGTGAGAGTTCCCGGGCGACCTCGGCGAGTGAGGGCGCGGTCGCGGGCGTCCGCAGCAGCACCCGGCGCACCTGCGCTGCCGGACCGGTGTGTCGATGCCCGCGGTCCAGTGCCAGCTCGCACTGCTGGATGCACAGCGCACCGGTGTGCGCGTCCGGCGGTCGGGCGGGCTGATCGAGCACTTCGGGCGGCACGGTGAACCCGCCTCGGCCGGGCTCGAATACGAGGCCGAGCAGCACATCGGTGTCCGAGACCAGCGCCGAGACCAGCGTGCAGGCGGCCGTCAGATCGCGGGCCAGCAGGAACGCCCGCACTTCGCCGCGCACCTCCCCGTCCCCGGCCGTGACCGCCAGCCCCGCCTGGGTCTCGGTGAACGACGGCCCGAATCGGACGGAGGTCACCGCGAAGTACCCGGGCAGCAGCCGGATCGCCTCCCGCACGGTCGGACTCGTCATCATGGCGTAGCCCACGATCCCCGCGCCGGGGAGCGCGTAGCGCCGCCCGGTCGCGGCCCCCAGTTCGGCCGGGTCTCCCCCGTGCGCGATCAGATTCCGGATGACCCGCAGTTCCTGGCCCGACCGCACCTGTGCGCCGGGTTCTTCCAGGTCACTGCCGCGCAGCCCGGTCCCGGCCAGGCACGCCGAGGCCGGAATCCCCTGTGCCCGACCGGTCTCCACCGCATAGCGGGTCGCCACCGCGGGCCGGGCGACCGCCCGTCGATCCGGCTGGACAGCCATAGTCCGGAAGCTAACAGGTCCCGGTCACCTTGTCATCCGATCGGCCGAGTCCCGGGAACGGGGAAGGCCCCGAGTCGAATTCGACTCGGGGCCTTCCCGTGTGACGGCGACGATCAGTGCTCGTGCTTGCCGGCGGCGGCGTTCTGCGCCTCCTCCAGCACCTCGAGCATCTTGTGCTCTTCCTCGTGGGCGACGGCGACCAGGTCCGCCTGCTCCGACGCGGGGTCGGCGCGCAGGAAGGAGCCGGTGCCGGGCTTGCCCGCGGAGCCCAGCTTGGCCATCTTCTTGGGCACCGGGGCGCCCTGGTACTCCAGCGGGATCGGGTGGCCGTGCGAGTCGACCGGACCCAGCGGCTGGTGCACCTCGATGTACTCACCGTGCGGAAGCCGCTTGATGACACCGGTTTCGATGCCGTGCTCGAGCACCGCACGGTCACTGCGCTGCAGGCCGATGCAGAACCGGTACGCGACGAAGTACGCGAGCGGCGGGGCCAGCAGCAGCGCGATGCGGAAGAACCAGGTCGTCGCGTTCAGCGAGATGTCGAACTTGAGCGACAGGATGTCGTTCACACACGCCAGCGTCAGCACCATGTAGAACGCGATGGCCATGGCACCGATGGCGGTGCGGACCGGCACGTCGCGCG
>NZ_JBHZAK010000019.1:0-166454 GCF_042754165.1 Nocardia sp. NPDC059229 | reverse complement strand
GCCTGGCCTACATGACCGACGAAGCGGTCGAGGGCCGCGACGCCTTCCTCGAAAAGCGCGAACCGGACTGGAAGCCCTACCCCTGGTACTTCTGAGCTGACCTGCGCTATTGCGGATTTCGCCATGCTGTCCGGTCGGACCCACCTCTGGACAGAGTGTGCTCGGGCCGCGACAGTAGGCAGAAAGCGCGGTTACGCTACGCCAATGCCGTACGTCAGTACCGATGGGGCCCGCATCTTCTACACCGACTCCGGTGGTCACAGCAGCTCCGCCGTTGTGTTGAGCCATGGGTTCTTCATGGACCTGTCGATGTTCGCACCGCAGGTGGAGTATCTGGAAGCGAAGGGTTTTCGGGTGCTGTGCTGGGATGCCCGGGGGCACGGTGGCACTGCTACAGAGCCGCATCGGTCTTTCAGCTATTGGGATTCGGCGCGCGACCTGCTGGCCGTGATGGACGCGGCCGGCGTGGACCGCGCGGTCCTGGGCGGAATGTCGCAGGGCGGTTACACGGCTCTGCGAGCCGCGCTGCTCGCACCGGAGCGCGTGGAGGCACTGATCCTGCTCGACACGGAGGCCGGTGACTCGCCCGACGAGCAGAAGGCCGAGTATCGCGAGCTGTTCGACGCCTGGACGAATCCTGAAGTGCCACTGGTAAGTCTGGCAGACGGTTTGGCGCCACAGCTGATCGGCGGCACGGCTGCCGATCAGGCGCCGTGGCGCGCCAAATGGGCGGCCAGTGACCGTTCAGCGATCATTCAGGCGGCCGCCTGCTTGACCGAACGGGAGTCTCTCCTTGACCGGTTGGGCGAGATCACCTGTCCCGCAATGGTTTTGCGCGGCGAATTCGACGCCTCGAGCACCGCCGGCAAGTCCGGTGCTCTGGCTGCCGGACTGGCCGGGTCCGGTCCCGTGATGACGGTTCCCGGTGCCGGCCACGCAGCCAATTGGACGGCCCCGGATCTGGTCAACGATGCGATCGGCGGATTTCTCAGTCGGTTAGCAGATTCGGCGGCCCGCTGAACGACTGGCGCATGCCGATGAACCACTGAAACGGTGCATCTACGCTGGGCACATCGGTAATCCGGACCCGCACACTGTAGGGCTCTCCGGTAGCCGGGTCACGCAAGTGCATCAAGGGCTGGTGGCGTTCGAAGTCGACGTGCTCGGCCAGATACATTGCCCGGAAGGCCGTGCATGAGCTGAGCCTGCCGAGCAGATCCAGAGCCCACTGTGGATTCTGGTACCTGCCCATGTGCCATCTGAACCAGTTCACGGTCAGCCGGGCTTCGTCCTCCCATTCGATCATTACCTGGTGCGACTCCGGGACCAGGAAGAACCAGACCAGAATGTTCTCCACTTCCGACAGCCGTGGATACGCGCGGTCGTAGGCTTCGTTGGTCCACAACACATTCCATCGCTCGTCGATATACCCCGACAGATGTGGGATCAGGCCGTCGGCGGCAGCGCGTAGATCGTCGGAGATCAGTTCACGCATCTCGGCGACCGGCATCGGTGTGTGGGTACGCGGGCCCGGAGTCTTGGGTGCAGCGAGATTGTGCATATGCTGCCGTTCGGCGGGCGTCAGCCGCAGTGCGCGGGCAATCGCGTCCACCACTTCGGGACTTGGTGAGGTCTTCTCGCGCTGCTCGATCTGAGCTATATAACTGGCGCTGACGTCACAGAGACCGGCCAGGGCCGGACGGCTGAAGCCGCGGGGGTGGTCCGGGTGCCTCGGAGTCGTGCGGTGGGTCCGGACAAAGTCGGCGAGGTTGGGGGCAAGCAACTGGTCAACCTCGGTTTCCCCCAGTGCGGTGTAGCCAGCGTTCACGGCGAGCAGGATACTCTCCGGGAAGCGATACAGCCCGAATGAGTTTGAGCCCATGCACACCGGAAACCCAAGTGGGAGCGTGGGTCCCGCCTATGTCGAATCGACCACTGGCCAGAGGTACCTCTGGCCAGCGTGCGCCCGGCGTCTTTACCGGCGCAATCCAGGCATGTTCTTATTTTCCTCGCACCGGCTCCTCGGACACCAACCTCAGAGTCGGTGAGTAGTTGCATTCGGCTCCGCGTATATCGGAAGCACCCTGAATGGTGTGGAGCCCGACAGTTTCCCGCCTCGCAGGAGGAGGACGGGGACCCCGCTGCGAGGGCTGCGCGAAGGGGGCGTAGCCCTCGCAGCAGGGCGTGCACAGGGATTGGTAAGAGATGTCCACCGTTTTGCCGTGTCCGGCGTGGTGCGTAGAGCACGACGACCCGGATCCGTTCGCACCGGACGATGGCTGTCACCATTGTGGCCGCGAGCGGCCGGTGCTGGTTGAGATACCGGAGCGGTCCGGGCTTCCAATGTTGTTCGTGCAGTTGAACGCTCACGACTGTCATGGGCTGCGATACAGCTGGATCGATTTGGTTGCGCCGAGCCGCGTCCATTCCGAAATGACGGCGGCACAGGCACGGCAGCTTGCCGAAGCTCTCGTAGCCGGCGGGGATTTATGGGATTCCCGAATTCTGGCCGATGGCCTGCTGCAGGCCCATCCCTGCCCTCCGTGGTGTAGACAACACGACGAGGCGATGGATCCAAAGGCCGAACAGTGGCACAGCAGTCGGCCGTGGACGGTGCCGGTGATAGGACCGCAACTGTCCGGCAGCAGAGTCCGAGTACGGTTGTGCGCCAAAGACACCCGTTTCGATCGCCGACTGGCGGTGGCCCTGACGGTGCGCGAAGGCGAAACAACGGAGCTTACCGGCCCTGAGGCCCGCCGCATCGCGGCAGCGCTTCTGAATGCCGCCGATGACCTCGACAGCACCCTTTAGCCCGGATCTTCATCGGTCCGATGTGCCGGCCCCTGAATGGACCGCGAGGCGATGGCGAGACCTGCTGTCTACCGACAACACTCGATCGACGATGAAAAGGCTCACCCGGCGCCGCAGTCGATAGGGCATACGGAAGAAGCCCTGACCATCCCGTAGGAACATCGTCATCTGCGACCCTGGCCCGGGCGGGCGACGTGGTCGGTGAAAAATGGCAAGCGCGCCAAAGTCTTTGGCGCGGTTCAGCGATAGCCACTGGTTAGCCTTCCGGTGTGTGGGGGCACTCGAACACCGGGTTCGTCATACGTGGCACGGATGCCACGCTTCTGTGCGCGAGGCGGGACTTGAACCCGCACGTCCTAGGACACCAGAACCTAAATCTGGCGCGTATGCCAATTTCGCCACTCGCGCTAACGGTACGACCGTCCAAACTTTACCGGGTCTAACGGGGATCGCGAAGCACCGGGCGGGTGTGGCGTACTGGTCGGTAACCTCACCAGGGATTATAACGATTTGATAAACCTCAATGTGAGGGAGCCTCACATTTCCTACACGAACGTAACCGAGCCAACCAGCGGCTTCAAACATGAGGGAGGGTCATGTTTCGCATCATTCTGGTACGGCCGTACGGAAAAACTGCCCGGTAAGTATCCGGTTGGTGACCAAACATGAGGAGATCCTCATGATTTTGTGCCATCCTCGGCTTCTACCAGGGCCTGCGGGCCGGAGGGATACCTGCGCACCGTGAGCGCGGCCCAGTCCTTGGGGGCTGGCCGCCAGGAGAAGGAAGTCGAACGTCTTGACGATCAACGAGAGCACCGGAACCGGATCGAAGGCCAGGGCGGCGGGGAAGTCACGGGAGAGTGGTGTCAGGTCGTCACTGCTGGACCGGTTGCTGGGGGGCGCGCCGTACGCTCTCGCATTCGGTGGGCAGGGCGCGCAGTGGCTCACCGAGCTCGAGGAGATCGGGCGGGATTCCGCCCTGGAGCTCGAGCTGACGGCGCTGGTCAACGAGGCCGCCACCACGCTGGAACCGATCGCGGCACAGCTGCTCGTGGTCCGGCCGGTCGGTTTCGACCCCATCGCATGGATGCTGGAAGAAGAGATCGCTGACCCGGAACAGGGGGAGGTGTCGGGAGCGCCGTCAGCGCAGGTGTTGCGCTCCGCCGCCGTCTCGATGCCGGGTGTGTTCCTGACCCAGGTCGCCGCGCTGCGCGCGCTGCGCCTGCAGGGCCTCGACATCGTCGCGCACGCGCCCACCGCCGTCATCGGCCACTCGCAGGGCCGCATCGCAGCAGCCGCCGCCGAGGCGCACGGGCAGCGTGACGCCGAACTGCTGGCCATCGCTCAGATGATCGGCGCCGCGGCCGGCCTGGTCGCCCGCCGCCGCGGTCTGCTGCCGGTGGGGGAGAAGTCCCCCATGGTCGCCGTCTCCAATGTCGACCCCGAGGTTTTGGAAGCCGTTGTCGCCGAGGTCATGGCCGGTGTCGCGCCGGAGAAGGCCGCCGTGCTGTCCATTCGCAACGGCTGCCGCCGCGCCGTGCTGAGCGGTCCGGTCGGCCAGCTCGACCGCGTGCGCCAGCGCGCCGCCGAGATCAATGCCGAGCAGGCCGGCGAGCGCGACGCCAAGAAGCGTGGCGGCTCGGTCTTCGCCCCCGTCTTCGAGGACATTCCGGTCGAGGTGGCCTTCCACCACCCGGCGCTGGCCGAGACCGTCGACCTGGTCGAGGGCTGGGCTCAGCAGTGTGGCCTGGACACCGAGCTGGCCGCGCGCCTCGCCCGGGAAGTGCTCGTCGACCCGATCGACTGGGTCGGCACCGTCGACGACACCGTCTCCCGTGGCGCGCAGTGGATCCTGGACCTCGGTCCCGGCGACCTGCTGACCCGCCTCACCGCCGGCTCGCTCAAGGGCACCGGCGTCGGCGTGCTCGCCGCCTCCACCCGCCCGGGCCAGCGCAGCCTGTTCACCCCCGGCGCGGCCCCCGAGGTCGCCGCGGCCTGGAGCGAATTCGCGCCCAAGCCGATCCGCCTGCCCAACGGCCGCATCGTGGTCGAGACCGCGTTCACCCGCCTCACCGGCCGCTCGCCCATCCTGCTGGCGGGCATGACCCCCACCACCGTCGACGCGAAAATCGTTGCGGCCGCGGCCAATGCGGGCCACTGGGCCGAGCTGGCCGGTGGCGGTCAGGTCACCGAGCAGATCTTCGCCGACCGGGTCGAGGAGCTGAAGCAGCTGCTGCAGCCCGGCCGCGCGGTGCAGTTCAACTCGCTGTTCCTGGACCCGTACCTGTGGAAGCTGCAGCTGGGCGGCAAGCGTCTGGTGCAGCGCGCCCGCAGCGCCGGCGCCCCGCTGGACGGCGTCATCGTCACCGCCGGCATCCCGGAACTCGAAGAGGCCGTTGCCCTCATCGAGGAGCTGTCCGAGGTCGGCATCACCCACGTGGCCTTCAAGCCCGGCACCGTGGCCCAGATCCGCGCCGTGCTGCGCATCGCCGACGCCGTGCCGTCGTATCCGGTGATCATGCACATCGAGGGCGGCCGCGCCGGTGGCCACCACTCCTGGGAAGACCTCGACGAGCTGCTGCTCGCGACCTACGCCGAACTGCGTGGCCGCGAGAACGTGATCGTCTGCGTCGGCGGCGGCATCGGCACCCCCGAGCGCGCCACCGAATACCTCACCGGCGAATGGTCGCAGCAGCACGGCTACCCGGCCATGCCGCTGGACGGCGTCCTGGTCGGCACCGCCGCCATGGCCACCCTCGAGGCCACCACCGCCCCCGAGGTGAAGCAGCTGCTGGTCGACACCCCCGGCACCCCCGACTGGGTCGGCGCGGGCACCGCGGTCGGCGGCATGGCTTCCGGCCGTAGCCAATTGGGCGCGGACATCCACGAGATCGACAATGCCGCCTCCCGTACCGGCCGCCTGCTGGACGAGGTCGCCGGTGACGCCGAGGCCGTGGCCGCCCGCCGCGCCGAGATCATCGCGGCCCTCGACGCCACCGCCAAGCCGTACTTCGGCGACGTCGCCACCATGACCTACCTGGAGTGGCTGGAGCGCTACGTCGAGCTGGCCGTCGGCCTGGACCGCCGCAAGGACTTCGACTGCGGCGCCGACTTCTCCGACGCCATCGTCGACGCCACCCGCTCGGTGTGGCTGGACATCACCTGGCGCGACCGGTTCGCGGAGATGGTGCGCCGCACCGAATCCCGCCTCAACCCGGCCGACCGCGGTGAAATCGCAACCCTTTTCGCCGACGACTCCGCCTTCGAGACCCCGGTCCAGGCCATCTGCGCCCTGAAGGAGCAGTACCCGGCCGCCGCCGGCACCGTGCTGCACCCGGCCGACGTCCCGTTCTTCGTCGCGCTGTGCAAGACCCCCGGCAAGCCGGTCAACTTCGTCCCGGTCGTCGATCAGGACGTGCGCCGCTGGTGGCGCTCGGATTCGCTGTGGCAGGCCCACGATCCGCGCTACACCGCCGACCAGGTCTGCATCATCCCCGGCACCGTCGCCGTCGCGGGCATCACCCGCGTCGACGAGCCGGTCGGTGAGCTGCTGGACCGCTTCGAGCAGAACACCGCCTACTCCCTGGTGCGCGCGGGCGTCGTCCCGGCCGCCGTGGACGGCCGCCGCCGCGCCGAGGTCGCCAACGGCCTGCTCGACATCGTGCTCGCCGCCCCCGACGTGCAGTGGGCCGGCCGCACCACCGTCAACCCCATCCACCGCCTGGGCGACCTGGACGAGTGGGAGATGAACGGCAAGGGCGCCAAGCACCCGCGCACCGGCTCCACCCTGTCCGCCACCGAGGGCCCCGAATCCGATTCCGCCTACGTGGAATTGACCGTCCCGCTGCTGGGCAAGGATGCCGTCCGCATTCGCATCACCGTCCCGGCCTCGGTGTACAACGGTGGCGCGCCGGTCATCACGGACACCGACGCCGAGGCCGCCATGTCGGCGCTGCTGGCCGTCGCCGCCGGCCAGTCGCTGCCCGAGGTCAAGGCCGTCGACGGCGCCCAGGTGGCGCACGTCAACCTGGCCTGGAGCCCGGACCTGATCGCCGACCACGCCGGTGTCACCGGCGCGGGCCTGCCCGACAACCTGAGCACCATCGGCCGCACCGCCCCCGACGTGCTCGTCGGCGCCTGCTGGCCCGCCGTTTTCGCGGTCCTGGGCGCCACCCGCACCGCGGACGCGCAGAGCGTCATCGAGGGCATGCTGGACCTGGTCCACCTGGACCACCAGATCGAGCTGCTGGGCGAGCTGCCCGCCGAGCACGCCGTGCTCGCCGTCCGCGCCGAATCCGCCGAGGTGCTCGACACCGACCTGGGCCGCGTGGTCGAGGTCAAGGTCACCGTCGGTGTCATGCGCGACCACGGCCTGGAGACCCCGGCCGTCGCGAAACTGGTGGAGCGCTTCGCCATTCGCGGCCGCACCGGCCGGGCCGAGCTGGCCGACCCGCCCCGCGCCGCGGGCTCGCTGTCCGAGGACGCCTCCGACACCTCGCGCCGCCGCCGGCGCGACGTGGCCCTGGTCGCGCCGCGCGCCATGGGCGCCTTCGCACAGGTCTCGGGCGACTTCAACCCGATCCACACCTCCGACAACGCCGCGAAGCTGGCCGGTCTGGGCAACCCGATCGTGCACGGCATGTGGCTGTCGGCCGCCGCACAGCACGCCGTGTCGGCCGTCGATCTGAGCGACAAGGTGCCGCCGCGCACCATCACCGCCTGGACCACCCGCTTCCTGGGCATGGTCCGGCTCGGCGCCAAGATCGATGTCCGCGTGGAACGCGTTGCGGTGGACCGGGGTTCGGAGATCGTCGAGGTCTCCTGCCGCATCGACGGCAACCTGGTGATGACCGCCACCGGCCGCATCGCGCCGCCGAAGACGGTCTACGCCTTCCCGGGACAGGGCATTCAGGCCAAGGGGATGGGTCTGGAAGCCCGGACGCGGTCCAAGGCCGCCAAGGACATCTGGGATCGCGCCGACAAGCACACCCGTGAGGCGCTGGGCTTCTCGATTCTGGCCGTGGTGCGCGACAATCCGACCTACCTCAAGGCGCGTGGCGTCGAGTACCGCCACCCGCAGGGCGTGCTGCACCTGACCCAGTTCACCCAGGTGGCCATGGCCACGCTCGGTGTCGCGCAGGTCGCGGAGCTGCGCGAGGCCGGTGCCTTCATCGAGGGCGCCATGCTCGCCGGGCACTCGGTCGGTGAGTACAACGCCCTCGCCGCCGCCGCGGGCGTGCTGCCGCTGAACGCGGTCCTCGAGGTGGTCTTCCAGCGCGGCTCGGCCATGCACGAGCTGGTGCCCCGGGATGCCCAGGGCCGCAGCAACTACCGCATGGCGGCCATCCGGCCCTCGCAGATCGGCATTGCCGACGACCAGGTCATCGGCTGGGTGAAGGCCCTCGGCGAGCGGGCCGGGGAATTCCTCGAGGTCGTCAACCTGAACCTGCGCGGCGCGCAGTACGCCATCGCGGGCACCGTGAAGGGCATGGAGGCGCTCGAGAGCGAGATCGAGCGGCTGCGCGCCGAGACCGGCGGCAAGCGGGCGTTCGTGCTCATCCCGGGTATCGACGTGCCGTTCCACTCCACCGTGTTGCGCGCCGGTGTGCCGGAGTTCCGCGGCAAGCTGCTGGAGCTGCTGCCGCAGGACCTGGACCCGAGCCTGCTCATCGGCCGCTACATCCCGAACCTGGTGCCGCGCGTGTTCAACCTGGAGCGCGAATACGTCCAGGAGATCGCCGATCTGGTGCCGTCCGAGCCTCTCGCGGAGGTGCTGGCGAACTGGGACGAGTGGTCCGCCAAGCAGGTCGAGCTGTGCCGCGTGGTTCTGGTCGAGCTGCTGGCCTGGCAGTTCGCCAGCCCGGTCCGCTGGATCGAGACCCAGGACCTGCTGTTCACCGATGTCGAGCACGGTGGCGTCGGCATCGAGCGATTCGTCGAAATCGGTTTGGCCGCAACGCCGACCGTCGCGAACCTGGCGTCCAACACGCTGAAGCTGCCGCAGTTCGGCAGCGCCGTGGTCGAGGTGCTGAACATCGAGCGCGAGCGCGGCGTCGTCTACTCGACCGACACCGACCCCGCGCCGGTGGAGGAGTCCGAGGAGACCCCCGCCACTGAGACATTGAAGGACTCCGCCTCTGCCGCACCGGCTCCCGCGGCTGCCGCCGCCCCGGCCCCGGTGGCCGTGCCGACCGGTGGCCCCACCCCGGACGACATCGCGTTCTCCGCCGCCGACGCCACCCGCGTGCTCATCGCGCTGTGGACCAAGCTGCGCATGGACCAGATCGGCCCGGTGGACACCATCGAGGGCCTGTGCGACGGCGTGTCCTCGCGCCGCAATCAGCTGCTCGTCGACCTCGGCGCGGAGCTCTCGCTCGGCGCCATCGACGGTGCCGCCGACGCCGACATGGGCGCGCTGTCCGGCACGGTCGACCGCCTGGCCCGCACCTACAAGCCGTTCGGCTCGGTGCTCTCCGACGCCATCGGCGACCACCTGCGCAAGGTCTTCGGCCCCTCCGGCAAGCGGCCCGCCGCCATCGGCGACCGCGTCAAGAAGGTCTGGGGTCTGGGCGACGGCTGGGCCAGCCACGTCACCGCCGAGGTTTCGCTCGGCACCCGTGAGGGCCAGTCGGTCCGCGGTGGCGACCTGGGCGGCCTGGTCTCCGGCGGCCTCTCCGATGGCGCGTCCGTGGACTCCGCCATCGACGCCGCCGTGCAGGCCGTGGCCCTGCGCCGCGGAGTCGCGGTCTCCAAGCCGTCCGCCGGTGGCGGTGGCGGCGCGACCGTCGACGCAGCCGCGCTGGGCGAGTTCACCGAGCAGATCACCGGCCGCGATGGCGTGCTGGCGCAGGCCGCCCGGGTGATCCTGGAGTCCCTGGGCCACGCCGAGCAGGCGTCCGCGCCGGAGGCCACTGCGGACACCCTGGTGGATCTGGTCTCGGCCGAACTGGGTTCGGACTGGCCGCGACTGGTCGCGCCCGCCTTCGACGCCCGCAAGGCCGTGCTCATCGACGACCGGTGGGCCAGCGCCCGTGAGGATCTCGCCCGCCTGTGGTTCGGCAACGACGGCTCGCTGCCGGCCGAACCGGTGGTGGACGGCTACGTCGGCGCCGGTGAAGCCGTTGCCGCGCAGGCCACCTGGTGGCGCAACCGGGCCATGAAGGAGGCCCGCTCGGTGCTGGCCGGTGTCTACGGCGCGATCGCCGAAGCCGCCCTCAGCAGCGCGGATCCCGGCGTCTGGTCCTCCGACATCGCCGTGATCACCGGTGCCAGTAAGGGTTCCATCGCGGCGGCGGCCACCGGCCGGCTGCTCGCGGGTGGCGCCACGGTCGTGGTCACCACCTCCAAGCTGGACGACGAGCGCCTGGGCTTCTACAAGCAGCTCTACCGCGAGAACGCCCGCAAGGGTGCCGCCCTGTGGGTGGTCCCGGCGAACATGGCCTCCTACACCGATATCGACGCGCTCATCGACTGGGTCGGCAATGAGCAGGTCGACAATGCCGGTGGCGCCAAGGTTCTCGTCAAGGAGGCGATGACCCCCACCTTGCTGCTGCCCTTCGCCGCGCCGCGCGTGGCCGGTGACCTCTCCGACGCCGGCGCTCGCGCCGAAATGGAGATGCGGGTGCTGCTGTGGTCGGTGGAGCGTCTCATCGGCGGCCTGTCCAAGCTGGGCGCCGACCACGACGTGGACGCGAAACTGCATGTGGTGCTGCCGGGTTCGCCCAACCGCGGCATGTTCGGCGGGGACGGCGCCTACGGTGAGTCCAAGGCCGCCCTGGACGCCATCGTCGCCAAGTGGCGCGCGGAGAAGTCCTGGTCGGAGCGGGTCACCCTGGTGCACGCGCTGATCGGCTGGGTGCGCGGCACCGGCCTCATGGGCGGCAACGACCCGCTGGTCACGGCCGTCGAGAAGGCGGGCGTGCACACCTGGTCCACGCTGCAGATGGCCGACGAACTGCTCAAGTGGTGCAGCTCGCGGGCCCGTGTGGTGACCGCGGCCGGGCCGCAGCAGATCGATCTGACCGGCGGTCTCGCCGGAGCGAAGCTGGATCTGCCGGAGCTGGCCCGGGAAGCCCGCGAGCAGGCCGAGGCCGCCGCCGACGAGTCGGAAGACAGTGACGGCGTGACCATCTCGGCCCTGCCCGCCCCGCCGACCCTGAGCTCCAAGCTGCCCACCCCCGAATGGGGTTCGGTCACAGCCGATCTCGACGACATGGTCGTCATCGTTGGCGCCGGCGAGCTCGGCCCCTACGGTTCGGCGCGCACCCGCTTCGAGATCGAGGTCTCCGACCAGCTCTCCGCCGCGGGCGTGCTGGAGCTGGCCTGGACCACCGGCCTGGTCACCTGGGAGAACGACCCCAAGCCCGGCTGGTACGACACCGAATCCGGTGAGTACGTCGAGGAATCCGAGCTGGCCGACCGCTACCACGACACCGTGGTGGAGCGTTGCGGCGTGCGCCGCTACGGCGACGACGGCGCCATGATCGACAATGCCGCCCCGCTGCTCACCTCGGTGTTCCTGGACAAGGACCTCACCTTCGTGGTCAACAGCGAGGCCGAGGCGCGGGCCTTCTTCGCCGCCAACCCGGAGCAGACGGTCGTCACCCCGGTCGCGGGCACGGACGACTGGCAGGTGACCCGCAAGGCGGGCACCGAGATTCGCGTGCCGCGCAAGGCCAAGCTGTCGCGCACCGTCGGCGGTCAGATCCCGACCGGCTGGGATCCCACCAAGTGGGGCATCTCCGCCGATATGGCCGGCTCCATCGACCGGGTGGCGCTGTGGAACATCGTCTGCACCGTGGACGCCTTCCTGGGCTCGGGCTTCAGCCCGGCGGAACTCATGAGCTGGGTGCACCCGGCCATGGTCGCCAACACCCAGGGCACCGGTATGGGCGGCATGTCGTCCATGCGCTCGCTCTACATCGACAACCTGCTCGGTGAGCCGCGGGCCAACGACATCCTGCAGGAGGCGTTGCCCAACGTCGCTCTGGCGCACGTGGTTCAGAGCTACGTCGGCTCCTACGGCGGCATGATCCATCCGGTCGCGGCCTGCGCGACCGCGGCGGTCTCCGTCGAGGAGGGCGTGGACAAGATCCGGCTCGGCAAGGCCGACCTGGTGGTCGCGGGCGGCTACGACGACCTCGGCATCGAGGGCATCGTGGGCTTCGGCGACATGTCCGCCACCGCCGACTCGGCCGTCATGTCCGCCAAGGGCATCAGCGACCGTTACTTCTCCCGCGCCAACGACCGCCGCCGCGGCGGCTTCGTCGAATCGCAAGGTGGCGGAACGGTATTGCTGGCCCGCGGCTCGGTGGCGCTGGAGATGGGTCTGCCGGTGCTGGGCGTCGTCGCCTACGCGCAGTCCTTCGCCGACGGCGTGCACACCTCGATTCCGGCTCCGGGCCTGGGCGCCCTGGGCGCGGGTCGCGGTGGCCCGGAGTCCAAGCTGGCCAAGGAACTCGCCAAGCTCGGCGTCACCCCGGACGAGATCGCCGTGATCTCCAAGCACGACACCTCCACCGCGGCAAACGATCCCAACGAGTCCGAGCTGCACGAGCGTCTGGCCACCGCCATCGGCCGCTCGGAAGGCGCTCCGCTGTTCGTGATTTCGCAGAAGACCCTCACCGGTCACGCGAAGGGCGGCGCGGCGGCGTTCCAGATGATCGGCCTGTGCCAGGTGCTCGAACAGGGCGTCATCCCGCCCAACCGCAGCCTCGACTGCGTGGACGAGAAGATGGCCCAGTACCCGCACCTGGTGTGGCTGCGCGAGCCGCTCGCGGTGGGAGATCGCTTCCCGCTCAAGGCCGGTCTGGTCACCTCGCTCGGCTTCGGGCACGTGTCCGGCCTGCTGGCCATCGTGCACCCGCAGGCGTTCGTCGAGGCCATCGCCGACGCCGAGCAGCGGGAGGCGTACCAGCGCAAGGCCGAGGAGCGGCAGCTGGCAGGCCGTCAGCGCTTCGCCGAGGCCATGTGCGGCGGCGCCCCGCTGTACGAGCGGCCCGCCGACCGGCGCCTCGGCGGCGACGGCACCCCGGCCAAGCAGTCCCGGCAGCTGGAAGCCGACATGCTGCTGTCGCAGCAGGCCCGGCTCGGCGCCGACGCCGTCTACGTGGCGGTGCCGAAGGGACCGGCCTGCCAGTAGGCCACAGAGACCGGCCTGTCGGTAAGTAGCCCCCGGCAGGTCTGACACAGCGGGCTCGCGCCGGCGCTCCTCCGAGTGTCGGCGCGAGCCCGCTGTTTCCACGTCCGCGAGCGGACCAAATGGCACTGCGACGACTGGGACATGTGTTCGAGGGAGCCTACGGTGCCGTAGGTCCGCTGGTATGTTCGCAGCCAATTCGACTGCACGCACAAGGAATCTAGGAGTCCCGCACTGTGACGATCCTGGGTATCGGCCTGGACTTGGTCACCATCTCCGAGTTCGCCGAACAACTGGAACGCACCGGAACCACCATGCTCCGGGAGAGTTTCACCGCTGGGGAACGGCGCTACTGCCAAAGCAAGGGCACCGACCCGGCCCGGAGTTACGCCATCCGGTGGGCCGCCAAGGAGGCGGTCATCAAGGCGTGGGCGACCTCTCGCTTCGCCCGCAGCCCGCAGATCGGGGACAACCCGTACCCGCTGATCGAGGTCGTGAACGACGCCTGGGGACGGCCCAGCATCAAATTGCACGGACTGGCAGCGGAATTCCTGCCCCGGGTGCGAGTTCACCTGTCGCTCACCCACGATGGCGACACCGCGGCCGCCATGGTGGTGCTGGAGGATCCGGGCGAACTGGCCGATCTGATGCGCGACTGATCCGCAGGGGGAGGGTCGCGGTTACTCCGGATCGAAGGTGGTGCGCTGCCCGCCGGAGCGCGATTCCTTTTCCGCGATCAGCAGATACGCCACCATGAGGCGCTTGAGCTCGGCGACGGCGTCCTCATGGCTGAGCCCGTCCTGCACCGAGAAGTTCAGCATCGAGTACACGACGTGCACCAGCACCTGCGCCATCATGGAGCGGCGGCCGCGCGGGGTGCGTGGCATGAGCGGGCGCAGCATCTGCGAAACCGCTTCGGCGAACTCCTTTTCGTGGATCGCGCCGGTCGCACGCGTGGACGGGGTGGACTGCATGGCCAGCCACACCTCGCGCCGCGACGGGTCGGTCATCCACAGATCGGCCAGGTGATCGACCAGCTGCGTCATGTGCCGCAGCCAGTCCATGGACGGGATCTCGCCGTGGAAATCGGCAAGTTCCTGCGAAACCGCCACCAGGTCTTGGCGATTCAGCTCGCAGACGATGACGTACTTGTTGGCGAAGAACTGGTAGAGGGTGCCGATCGGCACTTCGGCGCGGGCCGCGACCTCTTCGCAGGTGAACGATTCGAAGCCGACCTCGACGAGTAATTCCCGGGATGCCTGCAGCAGGGCGTCGAACTTGCGTTTTGATCGTTCCTGCGTCGGGCGGCGACGGGGCATCAGCTCCTGTGGATCGTCCTGCAGCTCCAACGCAGGGTCCGGTCGTCGCGTCGACCCGGTTCCCGTGCGTGCTTCCACGATGAACAGCCTACGGGTAGCGACACGCGCATGACACGCTGCGGTACTTCGTGTGTCATCGCATCCCACCCATCCACGCCGCGTTCGGCTCCGAAGACCCATCGCAGCTGCCTCCCAGCTGCGGATCTCTGCCGGCGCATATCGACTGTCCGTCCGCCAGTACGTCGACGTTGGAAGGCTGATTGTGGTTGCTTCTACCCCTGTTCGTTCCGCGGTGACCATCGGCGTCGCCACCGAGCGCGGCACGGTGCGCGCGGTGGCCCTCACCGAAGACGGCGACAAGGTGTCCGAGCGCGTGGTGCTCGAGCGTGTCGAACCGATCACCGGAGATACGAAGGCCGACTTGGCGGTCGCGGTGGAAGTGGCGCTGGAGGACATCGCCGACCGGATCGGTACGGGCCGTGAGATTCTCGGCGCGGCGGTCGCCTACCGGGATGCCGCCGAGCGCCGCGCGATCGTCACCAAGCTGGCCGCCGGCTCCTGGCGCGACGCCTCCCTGGTGTCGGCCAAGGCCGCGCATCTCGCGATGGCGCGCGCCATGACCTGGGTGGATGAATTCGAGGATCTCGCCATCTGCGAGGTGGTGCCCGGCTTCCAGGCCTTCTCGCTCATCTCGCCCGAGCGCAGCCGGGTGCTCGCCGCGGTGACGCTCACCGGCGGCGCGGCCACCGAGGAGGCCATGCGCACAGCCGTCACCGCCGCCTGGGACCAGTTCGACGCGGCGGGTGTGAAGCCGGACGCGGTGGTGCTGATCGGTTCGGCCGCAACCGAACCCGCGGTGGTGGCCGCCCTGGAGTCGGGCTTCGGCGCACCGGTTATCCCGTGCTCGGTGGCGGCGTCCGCACCGGCCATCGGCGCGGCCCTGGCCGCCCTGCCCGAGGCCGAGTTCGCGGGCGAGGCCGCCGACCGCATCCGCCGCGCCCGCGGTACCGCGGCCCTGTTCGCGGCGGCCAGCGTGCTGGCGGGCGGTCTGGTGGCGGGCGGGATCTATACCTCGGGCAGTGATTCCAAGAAGGTTCCGGCCCCGATGCTCATCGATTCCCGGGTCTCCGCCGACCCGCGCAACGGTGCCGAGCATCCGGCCGGCGAGGCACCGGCGCCCGCCACAACCGACATCGGATCCGGCGGTCCCTTCGTCGACGGGCTGCCGGTCGGCCCGGTCGATCCGACGGATGGGGTTACGCCGAACAACTACGGTCAGCCCGCGTACGGTCAGCCCACTCCCGAACTGCAGCCCAGCGATATGGTGACCATCGATCCGGCCACGCTCAACTGGGGTCCGCGCGGCGACAACCGGCGGACCGGCGGAAAACCCAGGCCGCTGATCAAGGCCCGCCCGGAGCCGGAGGTCGCCTCGAATTCGGGGTCGATCATCCCGGCCCCGACCCACACGGTCGGCGCACCCACCGAATCCGGGCTGTTCCCGGGCGAACTCGCGCCTCCGCCGTTGGACACGACCGAGTTCTCTTCCTGGTGGGACAACCACTGGCGCATGATGCTCCAGTGGGCCGCACAGGCGCTGCCGAAGGCGTAGTGGCTTCTCTTTCCCCGAGACTCGCGCTCGGAATCCCGGCCCGAATCAGGGCCGGGATTCCGGGTTTTCGCGGTCAGACAGACAGGTCGCGGCGCAACTTGGCCACGTGCCCGGTGGCCTTCACGTTGTACTGCGCGACCTCGATCTTCCCGTTCTCGTCGACCAGGAAGGTGGACCGGATAACGCCGGTGACCTTCTTGCCGTACATCATCTTCTCGCCGAACGCGCCGTAGGCGGACAGCACCTCCTTGTCCGGGTCGGACAGCAGCGGGAAGGTGAGCTGTTCGGTGTCGCGGAACTTGGCGAGCTTGGCCGGCTTGTCGGGGGAGATGCCGACGACCTCGAGGCCGGCGCCTTCGAGATCGGCCAGGTTGTCGCGGAAATCGCAGGCCTGCTTGGTGCAGCCGGGCGTGCTCGCGGCCGGGTAGAAGTAGACGATCACCTTGCGCCCGCGGTAGTCCGACAGCGAGACGTCCTTGCCGTCGGCGTCGGGCAGGGTGAAGGCGGGCGCGGTGTCGCCGGGACTGAGTCGGTGATTCTCGGTCATGCCGCCACGCTAGTCGACGGGCTCGAGCCGGTGTTGGCGATACACTCCTGAACAGGTCGGCTCGCATGCGCCTGTGTCGCGCGAGCGGCCCCGAGACGACAATGCCGCCTTCCAGCGCGGTTTCCAGACAGGAGTGTGACGTGGCGAGAGATACCGAGGCGATCGAGCGGGAGATCGAGGCAGCACGCAACCGGCTCGCGAGTACCCTCGATGAACTCGCGGTCCGCGCCGATCCCCAGCGGCTGGCCGACAATGCCAAGCGGTCGGTCCTGGCGAAGCTGAACGAGCCCAAGATCAAGTACAGCCTCATCGGCGCCGGCGCCCTGGTCGCGACCCTCGTCGTGGTCAAGATCTTCCGCCGCTGAGCAGCGCCGACTCTCGGAAACTCAGGGGTCGCCCCTGAATCCCGAACCCGAATATGGCCCGGTCCAACAGGACCGGGCCATATTCGTATCGCTGGGTCCCCAATGCCATGCGGCCCGGTCCGAAAGGACCGGGCCGCATTGGCTTTTGGGGTTTCAGGGGTGTGTCCCCGAGAGCCCGAGAGTTGTCAGACGGTGGGGCAAGCCATTCCGGTGCCGTCCGGGTCCAGGTGCGGGCTGTAGCCGGGCTGGCCGCGGAACAGCGGCGCCACGCCGGCCGCGCGGGCCTGGTCGCAGTTCTCGTAGACGGGTCCGCCGGCCGAACCGGTCTGGGACAGGCCCGCCGAGCCGGTGGCGGCGGAGCCGGTGTCGATGGCGGAGGAACCGGTGCCGGAGGAACCGGTGGGGACGTCGGCGAGGGCGACGGTCTGGGCTGCGATGGTCGTCAGTCCTGCGACGCTGGCGGTGACGAGAAGCCGGCGAACGTTCATGTATTCCTCAATGTCGGCGCAATAGGGGTGGCAACTGGCCCGGTTCGGCGCGGATGTGCCACCGCCGCCGCAAGCGCTTGCGGCGCGGTGACCGGTCCGGGCTCGGCGTCGAGTTTTCTGGCGCAACGTTGCATTGTCAACCGGATGGGCTATTCATCCAGGTGAATTAGGGGATTTGCCCCGAATGCCGGAACCTCTTCTGCCGGTGGGTGTCTCATTCGCCCCGGTCGGAAATGCGCTCGCGCATTGACGATTTCCGCCAGAACTACGCAAATTGGACGGTCAGTACTGTACGGCAGAACGATGCTCGATGGCCGCGCGGATTCGCCGTGAAGTTCCTGAGTATCTTCTTGGTGTCCGTGTCAACTATTCGCCGATACTATGGATGCCATGACGCGCTGGCTGACCGATGCGGAACAGACGACCTGGCAGTCCTACATTCGCATGCGGCAACGCCTGGATGCCGCTCTCGCTGCCGGGCTGGCCCAGGACGGACTGTCGACCTCCGACTACGAGGTGCTGGTCGCGCTGTCCGCGGCCGGTGGCCAGCTGCGCGCCAAGGAGCTCGGCGCGGAGATCTGCTGGGACAAGAGCCGCCTGTCCAAGCACCTGTCGCGAATGGCGACCCGCGGCCTGGTCGATCGCTGCCAGGCCGTCGACGACGCCCGCGGCCGGGAGGTGCGGCTCACCGATGCCGGACGCCGGGCGCTCGAGGCCGCCGCCCCCAATCACGTGGAGCTGGTGCGGCGGCTGTTCATCGACGAGATGACCGCCGAGGAGGCGGCCGCCCTGCGCTCGCTGGCCGAACGGGTCGTCGCCGAGGTCGAGCGCACTGACGTGGAGGGGATCGCCTAGTCCTCGGGCCGCTCGAACTGGGCGCGCTTCCAGTCGCCGAACGGTTCGTCGCGCTCGCGGACGGCCTCGCGGAAACCGGCGGTGGCCGAACGCAATTGGAAGGCGTAACCCTCGCGGGTGTGCCGCGAGATGCCGTCGAACACGGTGCTGACCATGCCGGAGTTGGCCACGCCCTGATTGAGCAGCGCGCTGTTGAGCGCCAGCTTCGCCATCACCAGCTGATTGATCGGCACCCGCGAAATGCGTTCCAGCAGTTCCTCGGTGCGTTCGTCCAGCTCGGTGGCCGGCGGGGCCTCGATGGCCAGGCCCCACTCCAGCGCCTGCTTGCCGCTGAGGCTGTCGCCGGTGAACAGCAGTCGCTTGGCGCGCTGGTCGCCGACCCGGTGCGCCCACATGCCAGCGGCCGGGATGCCCCAGGTCCGGGTGGGCGGGTAGCCGAAGCGGGCGTCCTCGGCGCAGATGATCTGGTCGGCGAACAGCGCGATATCGGTGCCGCCGGCGATGGCGAAGCCGTGCACCTTGGCGACGGTCGGCTTGTCGGCGTGCAGCAGGCTGGCGAAGCCGCGGTTGAAACGCGACATCATGGCGTAGTCGACCATGGGATCCCAAGTGCCCCAGGGATTGTGATTGCGCGCCTGCACGACCGGGTCGAGCACGGTGCCCTCGGTCGGCTGGGCGCCCTCGGCCGGGGCAACGGTGCCGGCCTCGTGATTGTTCTCGGCGAAGATCGACAGGTCGTAGCCGCCGCAGAAGCCCTTGCCGCGCCCGCTCACCACGATGACGTGCACGCGCGGATCCAGATCGGCCCGCTCGACGGCGGCGGCCAGCTCGATCGGGGTGTCGGCGGTGATGGCATTGCCGCGTTCGGGCCGGTTGAAGGTGATGCGGGCGATGCGGCCGGTCACCTCGTAGGTCAGCGTGCGGCCGGTGTATTCGTTCACCGGTTCGGGGCGGCCCGCGAACAGCGAGTCGTCACCGCCGGTCAGATCGTCGCGCCAGGCAGCCGGGCGGGTGCCGGAGTGGTTCTCGTAGTCGGGGGACACTCAAGCAGTGAACCCCGGTTCATTTCTTGCTGTCAAGGGTTTCCGGGCGTTCCTACTCCCAGGGTTTGACCGGCGGTTTCACCCAGAGGATCTTCTCGTCCAGCCGCTCCCGGCGGGCCTGCGGATGCCCGGGATTGCGCTCGGCCCAGGCGTCCTTCTCGCCGAGCAGCCCGGCCACCACCTGCCAGGTCTCATCGGTGCTGGGCGGATTGGTGTCGGCTGCCCGCGCCAGCTTGCGCCGTTGTGCTGCGGGCAGTTCCAGCAGTTCGGGTCCGCTGATGCCGCGTGCCCAGAGATAGGCCGCCAGCCGCCGGGCCTTCTCCTCCCGGCTGCGGCTGGCGTGATCGGAGTGTGCGTAGTCGGCCATATCTTCCTCGAACTCCGCGCAACCCCGCAGGTCGCGGGCCATGTCTCCTCGACCCTACCGGAGCGCCGGGGCCGGCTCGCCGGGCGCTCCGCCGGGACAGAGGGCATGCCCGCCGTGTCCTCGAATCTCCGCGAGTCGCAGAGCTTTTGCGGTTACCGTGGTCGCATGCCGGATGCCGTGCGTATCGATAGTCTGGTCATTGCCCGCGCCACCCCGGCGGAATGGGCCACCGTGGTGGAGTGGGCCGCCGCCGAGGGGTGGAACCCGGGGCTGCGTGATGTCACAGCGTTCTTCGCGCAGGATCCCGACGGGTTCCTGCTCGGGCGGGTGAACAGGGAACCCGCAACCGCGGTCTCGGTCGTCAACTATGGCGACGACTACGCGTTCCTGGGTTTCTATCTGGTGCGCCCGGACCTGCGCGGGCGTGGGTTCGGCCTGGCCACCTGGGAAGCTGGGCTGAAGCACGCGGGGGAGCGGGTCGTCGGGCTCGACGGAGTTCCCGCGCAGCAGGACAACTATCGGCGCAGCGGGTTCGAACTCGCCTACAGCAGTGCGCGATTCGTGGGCGTGCCGCGTCTGCCGCTGCCGGATGACACGGTCACCGCGCTCGCGCCGGCGGATTTCGCGGCGCTGCAACCGTACGATTCCGCGTGCTATCCCGCGGATCGGCCGGTATTCCTCAGCGCCTGGCTCGCCGAGCCGGGGCATCGGACCTTCGCTCGCATTGTCGACGGCACGATCACCGGCTACGCCACCTTGCGTCCGGCCCGGGATTCGCTGCGGGTGGGCCCGCTGTTCGCCGATACTCCCGGCGACGCGCATCAGTTGCTGGCCGCGCTCGCCGCCCACGCGGCGGGTATGCCGCTGGCGGTGGATGTTCCGCTCGACAACGAGCCCGCGGTGCGGCTGATGGAGGCGGCCGGGTTGACCCCGAGCTTCGAGACCGCGCGCATGTACACCGGGCCCGTCCGGGCGTATCACCGGGAGCGGGTCTACGGGGCGACCTCCCTCGAGCTCGGCTGAGCGGTAGTGGAATTCGTCACCAGGCCGACGGGCGCACCCGGCCGGGCGTGACCACTCGCGTGAGGGCATTGCGCAGTTCGACCGTGGCCGCCGGTCCCAGCGTGGCGGCCCACCGCTCGGTGAAGCGGGCCGCGGCGGCGTCGGCGGCGCGGGTGCACGCCCACCCGCGCTCGGTGAGCGTGACGAGCTTGGCGCGCGCGTCGTGCGGATGCGGATTGCGTTCTGCGTAGCCCTTTTTGACGAGTTCCTCGACCAGCTGGCTGGCGGCCTGCTTGGTGACCCCCAGATGGTCGGCGATCTCGCCGACCGTCGCGCCGTTCGGCGCCATGCGTACGAAGGCGAAGCCGTGGGTGGGCCGGATGTCGGTGAATCCGGCCGCGACGCACCCGTCATTGATGGCGTCGGTGACCTCCGCGGCGGCCGCGAGCAGTAGCAGCGGCAGGTCCTGTGCGTATCCAGGCATGTCTGGAATCTTGGCACTTGACAAAGAAGTCAACAAGCTTGACTATATAGTCAACCAGCTTGACTAAAGGAGATGGCAATGCCCGTAATCCACGCCGCCGACGCCCAGTCCCACGAAATGCACGGCTCCCGCTTCACCCCGCTGGTCCGCCCCAGCTCCGGTAGTAGCGAACTGTGCCTGTGGCGGCTGGAGGTCGCGCCCGGCACCCAGGGTGTCCCGCACCGCGTGCACCGCGAGGAGGCGTTCGTCCTGCTAGCGGGATCGATCACGCTGACCATCGATGGCGAGGCCGCGCGGCTGGCGCCCGGTGACGCGGCGGTGGCTCCGGCCGGATCCACCATCCGCCTGGACAATCCGGATGACCGGACCGCCGAGGTGCTCGTCAACGCGCCCGTCGGTTTCACCGGCGAGCTGCTCGACGGCACCGTCGTCAACCCGCCGTGGGTGAACTGATCACCCACTGATTGGGACCTGGGCCTTCCCTCCCGTTTCTGAAACGTGTTCTAATTCGGGAGCTCATCAACCGGTAGGGGAGGCACCATGGCCGCGTTCTTCACCCACGAGAACGGTCGCTTCACGGCGACCCGGATGGCGGTCAGCGCCTGGTCCTCGGGGCAACTCGCGGGCACCGCGGTCTGTGGCCTGCTGGCCCATGAACTCGAAACGCACCGCCCCGGACCCGATTTCGTGCCCGCCCGCTTCACCGTCGACCTGTTCAGTCCGGTCCTGAACGAGCCCATCGAACTGCGCAGCTCGATCGTCCGCGACGGCAATCGAATCCGGGTGGCCGACGCCGCCATCGTCCAGCACGATCGCGTGCGCGCCCGCGCCACCGTGCAATTCCTGGTCGCCACCGCCGAGCCGCCGGGCCGGATCTGGCAGCCCGCCCGGGACCTCCCCGCCCCCGCGACCCAGCTCGACGGCCCCGAGGGCAGCCCGCCGCTGTTCAAGTCCGGATCCTTCGACTGGACCCACGATTTCGCCTCCGGCGTCAATCCGCACCGGAAGGCGGCCTGGAACAACGTCCCGTCCCTCATCGAGGGCGTGCCCATCACCCCGTTCGAGCGCGCGGCCTTCGTGAGCGACTCCACCAACCTCGTCTGTAACTGGGGCACCGAGGGCGTCGGCTACATCAACACCGATGTCACCATGACGCTGTCCCGCCTTCCCACGGGTGTGGAACTGGGGCTTCAGGCCCGAGACCACGTCTCCTCGAACGGCATTGCCGTCTCCACGGCGACTCTGTACGACCGCAGTGGCGAACTGGGCGTCTGCACCATCACCGCACTGTCCAATGCCCGCCGTCAGGTCGATATGGCCGCCTTCGCCGAAGCTCAGGCCTTCCCCGCCTCCGCCAACTGACGGTCCGGGTGCGTTGGCGCACATCAGCGCCTGAACGAGCGACCGGGTCCGATCCGACTCGGCTCCAAGGGAATACGGTTCGGGCCCGGCAATCCGCTGGGCCTGAAACGGTTTTCACGTGGTGCTCGCGGGCGGCGTCTGCCGGTGATCGAGGCAGCTGCGGACGAAGTCCTGCACGACCGGATCGGCGTCGGCCCCGGGCCGCCAGGCCACGCCGGCCTGGCTCGGGCTCACGCCGCTGACCGGGCGGTAGACGATGCCGGGACGCGTGTAGAAGCGTGCCGCGGATTCGGGCGCGAGGGCGATCCCGTCACCGTTGGCGATGCAGATCAGCCAATCGTCGGGGTGTTCGGTGACCGCGCCGATCCGCACCGGGTGCCCGTCGCGCTCGTCGGCCGCCAGCCAATAGTCGCGCCACGCACCGGTTTCCGGCGGGGCCGCCACGAACGGCTCGTCCCACAGGTCACTGAACGGGATCACTTCGCAGGTGGCGAGCGGGTGCGAGGCGGGTAGCGCGACCCAGCGCGGTTCGGTCAGCAGCAACTCCACCCGGAACCGCTCCTGACCGGGAAAAGGCAACCGCAGCAACGCGACATCGACCTCCCCGGCGGCCAGCCCCGCGGTCGGGTTCGACCAGGCCGCCTGCCGCATCTCGATACGCCATTCCGGACGGCGGCGGACGAAATCCGCGATGACGAGCTGGGTGGCCTCATTGGCCCCGCCCGCGATGAACCCGACTCGCAGTACGCGCGCCGCCGTGCTCGCGGCGCTCATCGTCTCGGTCAGCGCCCGATCCCAGCTGGTCAGTACCTCCGGCACCCATTGCGCGAGCGCCCGCCCCGGTTCCGTCAGTGCCATACCGGATTTCGACCGCGTGAACAGCCGCACCCCGAGCTGGTTCTCCAACTGCTTGATCTGTTTGGTCAGCGCCGGCTGCGACACGAACAACCCCTCCGCCGCGCGGGTCAGATTCCCTTCCCGGGCCACCGCCGCGAAATACCTCAGCAACCGCGTGTCCACATCCATGCCATCAAGTTATAGATGCAGGTATTGGACGTGGAAAGGCGCGGTCGGCCAGCATCGTTGGGTGTCCATCGCCTACCTGGTAATCACTCTCGTCACGATCGCACTCAACGGTGGAATGGCCATCGCCGACTTCGCCCGGGCAAAGTTCGTCCTGGCCAACTCGGCCGAGGTGAACTTCCCCTCGTCCTGGATCCCCGTAGCCGGCACCGCGAAGGCCGCCGGCGCCCTTGGCCTCCTACTCGGCCTCTTCGGCGCCCGCCCCCTCGGCATCGCCGCCGCCCTCGGCCTGGTCCTCTACTTCATCGCCGCAATCGTCGTTCACATCCGCGCCCGGGTGCTCCACAACATCGCTTTTCCCGCAATGTACTTCGCCTTCGCCGCAGCATCCCTGACCTTCGCCCTCGCCCGATAACGCCATCTCGACTTCAGCGTCGCGCGCAGCCGGCTTCCGAAGCAGGTTCGAACGCCCGCGCGGTCGCGGCGAGTCGGTTCGCTCAGACGTCAGCGTGGTTTTCGGCGAGGCGGTTCGGTTCGTGCAGTAGTTCACGGGTCAGGAGAGTGGCGCCCGCGACGGCACCCGGCATGAGGAATACCGCGACCAGCGGCACCAGAAACGCCAGCCCGACGGGCACGCCGAAGCCCCATGCCAGGCCTTTGCGGGCGCGCAGCAGAGCCAGCTGCTCGCGCAGGTGAACCGTGCGTCGCTGGAGTGCAACCGAGGTGAGCTCCTGCGTGAGGAAGAACCCGGTGACGAACACCGCGACAACCGGAATCACAGTCTGACCGACGACGGGGACGAACCCCAGCACGAACAGCAGCACAGCCCACACCATGGCCCGCACCAGAATCCGAACACTGTCCCGAACCGACACCCACAACTCCCGCCACCAGGAAAGCCCGGACTCCGGCGCAATCCCATCCGGCGAGACCGACCGATCAACCCGCTGCGAAATCACGTCATAGAAGGGCGCCCCGATCACCAAGGTCACAGCGGTGAAGGTGAGCACGGCAGCCAACACCGCAAGCGCGACCAGCGCGATGCTCAACGCCCCGCGAAACAACCCCGCCCACGGACTCGGCCAGTGATCCGCAAACGGCGTCACTGTCGCGGTCAGATCTCCACCCCACGCCATCACCGCGATCAACGCCCCCACGTACAACGTCAACGTCACCAGCGCCGGCACGATCCCGAACCCGAACTCCCGCGGCCGCCGAGCCACCCACCGCTGCCCCCGCACAAAATATGTGAACCCAACCCCGAAATCGCGCATCCCCGAACGATACTGGCGCTACCCTCGATTCCTGCCCGCCTGCCGCGGCAAACGACTGAACCACCGCCGTTGGTTTCCATCCATTCAGCCGCGGCGAATCCGGCGACGTCGCCTGCCGTCCCGTGCGAGGATCACAGACGGCTTGGCGCTCAATGACTTCGACAGGATCGATATGACCCAGACTTCGGCAGGATCGAAATGACGCGAAACCAGCTGTCTGCCGTCCAATCACTGGCGGTGGTCGGATTTCTGCTCTTGATTCTCGGGGTCGCGACCTTCTCGCTGGCGTACACCGCCGCCGCCGAGGTCTTCGGCGGCCTGGGAATCATCTCCATGATCGGGGCCGCGATCACTTGGTCGACCCTCAAACCGCCGAAGTAGCGCCCCGTCATACCCGGTGCCTGGGCCGTGGTGCTCGGACTGCAGCGCGAGGGATTCACCAAGCCGATAGTGGCCCTCGCCGCGGACCCCAGCGGCTGCGCCCCGCCGACCCGGGTGTGGGGCTGGACATAATTGATGGCGGCCGGCTGCGCGCACCGTTATGGTGTTCCTGCGACGTGGGGAAGTTCCTGGATCTATAGCTGGGGGCCGAGTTGAGTTCCTCCGCGTCGTCCAAATACTCGGCAAGCCTTCGATCGCACAGGTCGGGGGCTTGATTCATGTGCGGGCACAACCGATGAAGGGCTGCGTTCCGCAGTTGCGGAGCCCCGGCAGATCTTCTCTCCAGTGTGCCCGTCGGTTCGGTCGTGAGTGATCGGCAACCCAAACCGCTGGAATGCCGCGAACATGGCGTTGCCGGCCACGCCCGCGGCCGGGAACTACTACCCCGTCACGACGACGACGTTTTCTGCCTGTGGTCCTTTCGCCCCCTGCACCACGTCGTACTCGACCCGGTCGTTCTCCTGTAGCGACTTGTACCCAGTGGACTGGATCGCGCTGAAGTGGACGAATACGTCCGGTCCACCCGCGTCCTGCGTAATGAACCCGAATCCCTTGTCGGCGTTGAAGAATTTCACAGTGCCTGTTGCCATTGGCCGGCCCCTTCACATCGGACGAGTGGACGGCTCGAGCCTACCGGCCGACTCGTACCTGCACTGGCCGGACACGGCGAAGCGGCGGCTCTTCGCATCGCCGTCGGGCGAGTATCAGTTCGGTGATGTGGTGCGATCGGCCCAGTGGAGGGCCGCGAACTTCCTTCCGGCGCGTTCCCGGCGGCGGCGAATGCCGAGTCGGAGTAGTCCGTCCACGGTCGGGTTGCTGTTCGCCGCGGCCGCGGAGGCCATCGCCGAGCACGCGTCGCTCAGAGCGGTCTCGGGTGGCACCACCAGCAGCACGAGCCTGCGATGATGCGGCGTGCCGGTCAGTTCGACCGTGTGCGCCGGGGTGTAGCCGTGCCAGTCCAGCCGTACCGGCTGCCCGGCGACGGTGAGCGGGCCGGTCGGTGTGTCCCAGTCGATCAGGTAGTACTCCACTCGCAGGACCGAGCCGAGGCGCGCCGCGAGGATGGTGATCAGGCCGGGGAGCTCGGTGACGAGATCGCCGGTGTACGGCCACCAGGCTCCGTCGACGTATCCGGTTTTCGGGGCTGTGGGTTTCAGCAACACGCGTGGAGTGGGTTCACCCAGCCCGGGTCGGGCGTCGATATCGGCGCGAGTCGGCTGTGGCGTGCGGGTCAATTGCATCGTCATGGTGTGACGTCATCCTGTCTCGGCCTCGATCGGGCCGGTTCTTCGAGAATCAGCTGCCGAAACGGTCTGGATACGACCGGATGCGATACACCGCCGATGTGATCAGCCTACGCCTAACACTGTTAGTCTGATTCGTAGACCTACATCGTTGACACCATCGCGTGACCGGCGTCTACTGGAGGTACGAATACGGCGTGGCCGGGGGCCGGCTCCCGGGCGCTGAATCAGGAGTTCTGCCATGAAACAAATGCGCATCCACCGCCATCCCGCCCACCATCGCGCCGGGCCCGTCTACACGCCGCGCCTCAAACTGAGGCCGAAGGACCGGCCCGCCGAATACCTCGACGGTGCGTGGTGGCCCCGATCCACCGACCTCGTCACCGAACTGCCCGATCTGCTGGCGGTGCTCTCGGTCCGGCTGGGCCCGGTACACCGCATTGTCTACGACCAGCAGAGCTGGCTGCCCGCGCCCGGGCGCATCGCCATCGACGGCGTGCAGATCCAACTCGACGCCTATCCCTTCGAGCTGGGCAACACCATGTACGTCCTCAGCGGCGCTGACGACATGCTCGTCCTGCAAGTGATCGCATCGACCGCCGATCCGGATATCGCGCACACCATGCTGAGGGCGGCCGTCGCCCGGCCTCCCCGGCCGAGCGTGCACGACATCGAGTGATCGCCGCCCACGCGAGGAGGAGTCGTGAACGTACTCGGTGCCGCGATCGTCGTACTCGTGGCGGTCCTGATCGTGCTGGCCCTGTCGATTCGAGTGGTGACCCAGTACGAGAAGGGTGTGCTGTTCCGGCTCGGGCGGGTGATCGCCGTCCGTGAACCTGGGCTGAACTTCATCGTCCCGGTGATCGATCGGCTGCGGAAGGTGTCGTTGCGCATCATCACCATGCCGATCCAGTCGCAGGGCATCATCACCCGTGACAACGTCAGCGTCGACATCTCCGCCGTCGCGTACTTCCGGGTCGTCGACGTCGAGAAGTCGGTCGTCGCGATCGAAAACGTTTATGCGGCAATCGATCAGATCGCCCAGACCACGCTGCGTAAGGTGGTCGGCCGGCATACGCTCGATCAGGCGCTGGCCGAGACCGACACCATCAATGTCGACATCCGCCAGATCCTCGACATCACCACCCTGGAATGGGGTGTCGAAGTCACCCTGGTCGAGCTCAAGGACATCCAGCTGCCCCAGACGATGCAGCGGGCGATGGCCCGCCAGGCCGAGGCCGAGCGGGAGAAGCGAGCGAAAATCATTGCCGCCGAGGGCGAATCGCTGGCGGCAGCGGCGCTCGGCGACGCGTCCGACACGATGATGGCGCACCCGCTGGCGCTGCAACTGCGCAATCTGCAGACCCTCATCGAACTGGGAGTCGACAAGAACACGACCGTGGTCTTCCCGGCGCCGCTGATGAGCGCGATCGGTGAGATCAGCGCCTTCCTGGCCCGCGAAACCGCGTCCGCGGCACCGTACGCCGCGGTTCAGCAGTCGATGGCTCCGCTCGGCTCGGTGCCGGCGCCCAACGGCGCCTTCGCCGCCGAGCCCCGTCCCGTGAACGGCTCGACGGCCACCACTTCGACGGCCGCCACTTCGGAAGCAGGTACTAGCTCATGATCCCCTTTGTAGGTGCGATACGCCCGTTCGTCGGTGTTGTTCCCGACCGCGCCCAGCCTTTCCCGACGCCGACCCGCACTCCTCGGCTGCTGTTGCAGGAGCGCGGCGCCGCCACCGGCGACGTCGACGGCGCATGGTGGCCCTGGACCGCCAACCTCACTGCCGAACTGCACGATCTGATCAGCGCCGTCACTCCGCGCATGGGGTCGATAGCTCGCATCGGATTCGACTGGAATGCACGGAGTCTGGCCCAACGCCGCATCGATCACGACGACGGCGTCGAGCTGCGCGGCCCCGGTATCGACCAGCCGCCCGCCGTCATGCGACTGATCGGAACGGACGGCAGCCAACTGACCCTGCTCGTCATCCCGTTCGACACCCCGATCCATCGCGCCGACGAGCAGATGCGGCAGGCGGCGCGGGCGTAGAGCACCCCCGCGCCGGTAATCCGCGGAGATACCGCCGACCTGGACCGAAGCGCGCGCACGCCGCTCGGAGGCGCGGTTTGCGTCGCAACGTCAACGGTGTCTGTCTACGATCGAGCGATCGGATACTCCGATGGGAATGGAGGATCTCCCGCATGGTCGAACGCCCTGCCGATCGCAAGCCCGCCCGATCCGCGAGCCGGCAGTCGGATCCGAGCATCGTCGCCCGCGGTGACGGCACGGTCACCCGGGCTGTGGTGTTGACCGCAGCGCTCGAGCTGATCGATCGTGACGGCGTCGACGGGTTGTCGATGCGACGCCTGGCCGAAGCTGTGGGGCGTGATCCGATGGTCATATACCGGCACGTGGCGAACAAGGCCGCGGTGCTCGACGGCGTCGCCGAGATCGTGTTCGCACAGCTGTCGGTCGATACCGAGGACACCGATTGGACCGGCCAATTACGGGTCGTCGCAAGGGATTTCCGTCAGCTTGCGTTGGCTCATCCGCGGGTGGTTCCGCTGCTGGTGACCCGGCCACTGGCCACCCCGCTGGGCCTGCGCCCGGCGTCGGTGGTTCGTCCCCTGGAGGACATACTCGAACTGCTCACCCGCGCAGGGTTTTCCGGCGCCGACGCGCTGCATGTCTACCGCGCCCTGTTCGGATTTCTCTATGGGCATGTGCTCAACGAGCTGCAGGAGATCGTGGAGCGACCCGAGGAGACCGACGATCTGCTGCGCCTGGGACTGTATCGCCTCCCGATCGCGGAGTTCCCGCTGGTGCGGGGACTCGCGCCGGTCCTGGCCGCCTACGACGGCGCCGCCGAGCTCGAACGCGGCCTCGATATCCTGCTGACCGGTCTCACTGCGACGCTGCCCGATCCCAGGCGCTGACACCCGCCTGCTCTCCGCCCTCGGATTCCCAACGCTGCTGTACGGCGACCATGTCGATGTCCTCGACCGGAGTGATGACACGAAGGATGAGTCGGGTGCCGATGTCGGCACCGTAAACCTCAAGGATACGGACGGGCATGCGCCGGTAGCCATCGAGCCGTACCTGACGCCCGTCGAAGTCGAGTGTGCTCGGTGCGGCGGCCCATTCGTAGCGGTGGTGGATCACTCGATGGATCGGACCGAGCCGACCGGTGAGCGCTGTGAGCAGGTCCGGAAGCTCGATGGCGAGGTCGCGACTGTGCGGCCACCAGAATCCGTCGACGGCCCCGGTGCCGCCGGCGTCGAGCGCGAGCCGCAGCTGGTGGGCCGGCCCTGCCGGTCGATCTGCGTTGTGTTGCGGTGTCATCCTCCACGCTTCCTTCCCGGCCGGGCCGCGGCCGCGGACATGGTGGTGGTGAGGCCGGTGAGCAGGATGTCGAGGCCGCGTTCGAGTTCGGTCGCGCCGTCGTAGCCGGCCAGGTCCGAGGCGAGACCGCGCAGCAGGGGGAATTCGCCGATCGGGAGGTGATACAGACCCAGGCGCAGCAGATCGTCGGTCTCCTCGGGGTGTTCGACGAGTTCCTGGAGTTCGTTGAGGATGTGCCCGTTCAGGAATCCGAACAGCGCGCGATAGATGTGCAGCGCATCGGCGCCGCTGAAGTCGGCTCGGGTGAGCAATTCGAGGATGTGTTCCAGCGGCCGCAGGGTGCCCAGGGGCCGTAGTGCCAGTGGTGTGGCCAGGGGAAGGGTGACCAGCAGCGACACCGTGTTCGGGTGAGCGACGGCAAGCTTGCGGAAATCGCGTGCGACACTGCGTAATTGGTGGCGCCAGTCGGAGTCGGTGGGGTCGACGGTCAACTGTGCGAGCACGAGTTCGGCGACCCCGTCGAGAAGTGCGGCCTTGTTCGCGGCATGTCGGTAGAGGACCATCGGGTCCCGGCCGAGCGCCTGCCCGAGACGTCGCATCGAGAGCCGCTCGACGCTGTCGCGGTCGATGATCTCGAGCGCGGCGGTCAGCATCGCGTCTCGGGTCAGGGGGTCGTTCCCGGTGTTCGTCCGATTCGCCGGGTGGGCGTGGGCGCCGGTCGGGCCGGCTCTGGTTCGATTCATCGCTTCAGCGCCTCTGCATCGGAGTGGAATTGCTACACTGTCAGTCTACGCCGTAGACATAATCTGTAGTAACAATCTAAGCTGGGAAGAAGACCGGCATCGTCGCAAGGTTGATGGCTTGTCCGAGGCAGCTGCCCCGGCGAACAGAGGACATGGCGAATGGCGATTACGCAGGTCGCGGTCTACGCGCACTTGACCGCGGCGGATGTCCAGGCGCTCAGCCAGGAGCTCGACGCGATCCGCCGTGACATCGAGGAGCGGCTCGGTGCCCGAGACGCGGCCTACATCCGTCGGACCATCGCGTTTCAACGCATCCTCGACCTGGGATCGCGTCTCGTCATCGCCTGTAGCAGAACGAATCTCGGCGTGGCGCTGGGTGTCGTGGCACTGGCGGGCGCGAAGAGTATCGAGAACATGGAGATCGGCCACAATGTGTGCCACGGCCAATGGGACTGGATGAACGATCCGGAAATCCATTCCAGCACATGGGAGTGGGACATGGCCGGTGTGTCGTCGCAGTGGCGGTATTCGCACAACTACCGCCATCACGTGTTCACGAATGTGCTCGGCGTCGACGACGACATCGGCTTCGGCGTGATGCGGGTGACTCGCGACCAGCCGTGGCGGGCGCGACTGCTGGTGCAACCCCTGCAAAACTTTTTTCTGGCAGTAACTTTCGAGTGGGGGATCGCCCTGCATGGCCTGTACTCCGAACGTGATCGCGCGGCGACCGGAGCTGAGAAGGCTACGCACACCAGGGCGTTGATCCGCAAGATCGGCCGGCAGACGGGGAAGGACTATCTGCTTTTTCCGGCGCTGAGCGGACGGCGCTGGCGTCGCACTCTCGCCGCGAACACGGCCGCCAATACGCTGCGCAATCTGTGGGCCTACGTGGTGATCTTCTGCGGTCATTTCCCCGATGGCGCAGAGAAATTCACGTCCGCCGCGATCGAGCACGAGACCAAGCCGGAATGGTATCTGCGGCAGATGCTGGGCACCGCGAACTTCGATGCCGGACCGGTGCTGGCCTTTCTGAGCGGGCACCTGTCCCACCAGATCGAACACCACCTGTTTCCCGACCTGCCCAGCAACCGCTATCCCGAGATCGCTCAGCGGGTCCGCGCCCTCTGCGACAAATACGACCTGCCCTACACCACCGGGCCACTGCCGCGGCAGTACCTGCTCGCGCTGCGCACGATCAGCAAGCTCGCCCTTCCGGACGCCTTCCTGACCGCCACCTCCGATGACGCTCCCGAGACCTGCTCGGAAAGAAGATTCGGCTCGCTCCCCGAGAACGGTGTCGATTCGTCCCCGGGCCGCCGCGGGCTTCGCACCGCACTCGCGGAACGGACCCGTCGCCGCCGGTGTCGGAGCGGCGCGAGCGGGACGCGCAGCTACTCCCGGGGCGAGGTGTGATGACAGCGTCGGTACGCGAATATCCCTTCCGCAGTGGGAGATTCGTCCCGCCCGGAACTTCCGGCAATAGCGCCCGGCGGCGAGGTGGAGGGGTAGGCTCGACCGTACGCCGGGCCTCTCGCGGATCGCATCGATGCGGGTAGTCGGATCATTCCGAACATGCGGCGGCCGGATCGGATCCCGTACATGGGTGTATGCGGTATAGCGAACCGAAATCGCTTGTCGTGCAAGCTATGTATCGCATTCGAGAGGTTTCCATGTCCGAAGATCTGCTCGGTTCCCGCACGGGTGTCGTGAGCCCGGCGAGGGTCACCGTCGATGCCCGGGCGACATTGGTCACGCCCTATCTGGTGCGGATCACCGGCACCTATCGCTGTCCCGCTGGAACACCCGGCCGGCTGCTGGTCGCCTGCGTCGTGGCCGTCGCCCGCCGGGGTCGCCGTGACACGGACGGCCCGATGATTGCGGGCGGCGAGGTGGGGCAGATCGACGCCGACGGGCGCACACACGCTTTCACCATCGACCTCGGCCGTCCAGCGGACGCCGACCAGGGGGAGGACCCGAACCAGTACCGGTCCGGCGAAGCGGCACGAGTCGTGGCGAAGCTTTATTACGACGAGCTTGCCGACCGCTTGGATTGGAGACGCTTCGTCGCGGATTTCGAGGCGGGGCGCTCGGCAGTTCCCGTCGGCCACGAGGCCGATCGGCGACCCGCTGCCACCACGAATCCGGGTCGGCGATCGCGATGTCGGCCGGTGCTCGCGACCGTCCACGAAATCGTCGTGGTCGGCTGAGCCCGGTTCGCGCCGAGCTCCTGCCGATCGCCTCGTGGACCCGATCGCGAGTCCCTGAACGGGCGTTGACGGTGGGCGGCGGAGCGATCTAGGTTCGGCAGATGCCGGTCGACGAGGACAGCAGCGGGTACCGCTGGAGCGATGTGCCCGCGGACCGGTTACGGCAGGAAGTAACCGAGGCGTTGGGTGTGTTTCCTCGTCGAGCCGTCGATCCTGACGGCCGCAAGCCCGCCGCGGTGGTGATCGCGATAGTCGATCGCGGTGGGGAACAAGGATTTTGGCTGACCGAGCGGTCGTCGGGGCTGCGGGCTCACGCCGGGCAATTGGCCTTGCCCGGTGGCAGGCTGGATCCGGGGGAGGACCCGGAAACGGCGGCGTTGCGTGAGCTGCACGAGGAATTGGGAATCGCTCTGCCCCGATCGGCGGTGCTCGGGCTGCTCGACGATTACCCGACCCGTTCCGGCTATGTGATGACCCCCGTGGTCGCGTGGGTCGGCGACGCATCGGTTCTCACCCCCAACCCCGCCGAAGTGGCTGCGGTGCACTGGATTCCACTGTCCGAACTCGATGTCACCCCTCGCTTCGCCCCGGTCCCCGGTTCCGACCGCCCCACCATCCAGCTACCCCTGCTGGGCGGCCACCTGCACGCCCCCGCTGCCGCGATCCTCCACCAGTTCCGTGAGGTTGCCATGCACCGCCGCCCCACCCGCGTCGACCATACGGACCAGCCCCGTTTCGCCTGGGAATGAGCGGAATCGATCGGACCCAGCCGATGTGGCCATCATTACGGCAGCGCTGCCATCGAGGGCGCTGGCCTTCCGCGCCTCCGCAAACTGAAACAGGGGATAACGATTCGGTCGCTTGACCTATTGGCTGCCAGGTCATCTCGTACCGTCTGTGGCTATTCGCCCGAGCCCGACTGCGAGGACCTATATCGTGAATCTGAAGTACTGCCTGTCCACTATTGCGATCGTCGCCGCCGGGACCCTCTTCTCGGTATCGCCCCCGCTACCGCCGACGCCGGCACGAAGTATGTGGCGCTGGGGGATTCGTACGCGGCGGGAGTCGGGATCTCCAACATCCTCGACAAGACCTGTTCACGCTCCGATCGCAACTACGCCCACCTGTTCGCGGCGGCACGCGGTTACAGCCTCACCGATGTCACGTGTGGCGGCGCGACGACCGACTCGGTGACCAGCACCCAGCTCTCCGCCGTCACCGCCGACACCAATCTGGTCACCCTGGGTGTCGGCGGCAACGACATCGGCTTCACCGGCATCGTGAAGGACTGTGTGACGGCGGGAACCCTCGGCGCGGGTTCCGGGACGGGCAGTGCCGTACTCCAAAGTCTCGGAACGGGAATCGCCAGCGGTAGTGCCGAGGCGCTGCTGGGGTGCAAGAACAAGTACGACGCCGCGATGCCGAGCCGGCTGTCGCAGGCCTCGGCCAAGGTCGCGAAACTGGTGTCCGACATCAAGACCCGAGCCCCGCAGGCGCGGGTCGTCCTGGTCGGTTACCCGCACATCCTGCCCGACAACGCGGCCCTGTGCGCCGGGCGGCAGCCGGTGCTGCCCGCCGATGTCGACTGGGCGCGTGACACCGTCGTCGGTGGATTGAACACCATGCTGCGTTCCCAGGCCGGCACCGAGTACTTCAGCACCTACGAGATCTACAACGGTCACGACGTCTGCGAGGCGATCCCGGACCGCTGGGTCAACGGCACCTCGGTCGACAATGGCGAAGGCGCGCAATTCCATCCGAATCAGTACGGGCACGCGGCCACGGCGCAGAAGATGGCAGCCACGCTCTGATAGCCTTCGCCGGGACCTCCCTCGTCCTCGCCGTCGCCCAGTAGGGGATCCGTTGGTGTGCAACCCATTCCGCCGTTCGATCGGCATCCGGATGATCTCGGAGACCAATCGGCCCGCGGGTCCGGAGAGTTTGCGGGGTGGCCGCCAGACGGCGCGCAGGGTGCGGGGGAGGTCGAGGCCCTCGACAGGGATGGTGACGAGTTCGCCACGGTCGAGTTGATCCGCGACCGCATGGGTGCTGACCACGGCGGGGCCGACGCCGCTCGAGACGCTGGTGCGGATGGCGGCGGCACTGCCCAGTTCGAGAAGCGGTTCGGGGCGCGGGAAGGCGGCCGGCGGCTTTCTCTGCGCTTCCGCTGACCGGAATCGCCACCTGGGCAGATGAGAGGTAGGGGTCACGATGGCACAGTCGGTCGGGCTCAGCGGCGGGTAATTTTGGCGGAGACGACAACGACAGCCAGACATCACACACGGAGGGACGCTGTGCCACGCATCGCCGAGGATCGGCTTCCGGCCCAGCCGAGTTCACCCGAACAGGAGTCGCGTCGTCAGCGCATCCTGCGTGCCGCGGCGCACCACGGGGCCGAAAAGGGCTTGGAACGGGTTCAGATGCACGATGTCGCCAAGGACGCCGGGGTGGCGATCGCCACGCTGTACCGCTATTTCCCGTCCAAGACGCACCTGTTCAACGCACTGCTGTCCGACCGCGTGAAGCATCTCGCCGAGACAACCCCACTCACTCGCCCCGGCGTCGACCGGGTGCAAGCGGTCAGCGATCTGCTCGTCGAGGGCGGCCGCGAGCTACTGTCGCGACCGTTGCTCGCGCACGCGATGCTGCAGTCGAATCTCGCTGCCGTCGCCCAGGCCGGCGGTGTGGTGACCAACCGCTTCAGCGACTTGATCACCCAGCTGCTGGGGGTCGAACACGCCAGCGACGCCCAAGCCCGCCTGGTGCGCATCACCGAGGCGGCCTGGTACGGGGTGCTCAATGCGGCGCTGAACCACCACATCACCGCCGAGCAGGCCGAGGAGGACACCCGAGTAGCGTGCCGGAAGCTGCTCAGCGGTATCGAGGAACTGGCGTGATGATCGCGCCACGGGCGGCCCGGTGTCGACCTGTCGCCCTACCGGCGATGTCTCGCTCACCGAAAACCTCCCACCTGTGGTGCCGCACAGCTCCGTAGCATCGCCGTCCATGAAATACGCGATCATCGCCCCTGCTGCCGCGGGCACCAGCGCCGATCCTGCTTGGATATCCGGCTTCGCCAGGCATGTGGAAGCGTGTGGCTTCGAGTCTCTGGTCGCCATCGAGCACGCCGTCGTGATGAGCCACTACGCCAGCGTCTATCCCTATGCGTCGTCGGGAAAAATGGAGCTCCCCGACGACTGCGATATTCCCGATCCCCTCGAACTTCTGGCTTTTCTGGCAGGGCAGACCACGCGGCTCGGCTTGGCGACCGGCGTACTCGTGCTGCCCAATCACCATCCCGTGGTGCTGGCCAAGCGGCTGGCCACCCTCGATCGGTTGTCGAACGGGCGGCTGCGGGTCGGCATCGGCATGGGATGGATGAAGGAAGAGATCGAGGCATGCGGAGCCCCCTTCGATGCCCGCGGGCGACGGGCCGACGAGCAACTGGAAGTACTCGCCAAATTGTGGGCCGATACAGGCGTGACCGGTGTCGACCACAAGGGTGAATTCTTCAGCTTCCAGTCGGCGATGTGCTACCCGAAGCCCGTCCGGGCCGGTGGGGTGCCGATTCACGTAGGCGGCCACACCAAGGCCGCGGCGCGCCGCGCGGGACGATACGGTGCCGGGCTGCAACCACTGGGAGTCACGGGTGACCAGTTGGCCGCGCTGGTCGAGCTGATGCGCGAAGAAGCAACCCGAGCCGCCCGCGACCCTGCGGAGCTGGAGCTGTCGCTGGGCCACCTGGTCTCCCGTATCGACCTCGACCGCTCCGGCCGCCTTGCCGAACAGGGCGCCGATCGGCTCTTGCTGGCCCCGACCCCGACAGCGGATCTGCAACAGGCGATGGACGAGCTGTCGGCCTGCGCGCAACGGCTGGGCCTGTCATGACCGGGCTGACCATTCACGACCGAATCGCCCTACAGGACCTCGTCCACCGCTACGCAGAAGCGGTCGACGAGCGCGATTTTCCCAGGGCCGCAGCACTTTTCACCGGTGACGGGGTGCTGGAGCTGCCGAATCCGCCGGCCACTCTCGACCCGGTCGTCTCCCACACCGGGATCGACGCGGTGACCGCGGCACTGGCCGCCGTGGCCGCCGTGCCGGTGACATTCCACGCGATCGTGGGCACCGTCTTCGATCCCGGGCCCACCGCGGCAACGGCCATCGGGAGGGTCTCGTGCACCGCACATCACCTCACCCGCCGCCACGACCGCGACGCCGACCTGGTCTGGCACATCATCTACCGCGACCACTACCGCAGCACCCATGCAGGCTGGTTGATCGCACGACGCAGCCTGCATGTGGCATTCATCGAGTCCCGGGCGGTGGCGGCGATGCGAGCACCAGGCCCGACAGGGTAGGCGTCGCCGAACCTGCTCCGCGGCAGAACCGGTGATCAGCTGCCGCCCGTCTCCACCCCGATTCCCTGGTCATATCCGCGGTCCGCAGGCCCGTCCACCGCGCCGAGGGACCATCTGTCTCGAGGAGCTTCACACAATGTCTTCGTCTCGTCCCACAGCACTCGTGACCGGCGCCAGCCGAGGTATCGGCCGCGCCACAGCGCTGGTGCTGGCAGGCTCCGGATTCGACGTCGCATTCACCGCGCGCACCGTGCTGGAAGGCGAAGGTACCGTGCCGGCCCGCACTACGCGGGAAGGGGAAATCAGCTTCGGGGTGCCGGGCAGTCTGGCCACCACCCGCGCTGAGATCGAGGTACTGGAAGCGCGCGCGTTACCGCTGCGGATGGACCTGGCCGATCCGGCCTCGGTGACCGCGGCGGCAGAGGAGTTGCTGCACCGCTGGGGAGCCCCGAACCTGGTGGTCAACAACGCCATCCTGCACAAGCCGCACGCGCGGTTCCTCGAACTGGATCTCGATGACCTGCGCGAATCGCTGGAAGCCAATCTCATCGAGCAGATTCGCCTGACCCAGGCACTCCTGCCGGCGATGATCGACTCCGGCGGCGGCACGATCGTCAACCTGTGTTCGGGCTCAGCCGTCGTCGATCCCCCGGCCCCGCCCGGCGAAGGAGGCTGGGGGCTGGGCTATTCGGCGGCAAAGGCGGCTTTCGGGCGCCTGGCCGGCGCCATCAACGCCGAACACCGCGGCGACGGGATCCGCGCATTCAACATAGAGCCCGGATTCGTCATCACCGAATCGGGCGCCGCCCGAGGAGGCACAGCCGACATCAAGGCCAGCGGCTTCACAGGGGCACCCTCGGATGCGTCGGGCCGAGTGATCGCATGGCTGGCCTCGGCGCCGCACACCGAAACCGACCCACTCCTGGGAACCCTGATCAACGCCCCCCGCGTCGCCAGATCCTTGGCCACGCACACGCCACGGTAGGTTCCCTGCCGACAAATTCCTCAACAAACCGCCTGGGGCGGCGTCATCGATCGACCATCGACGGCGCCGCTCCGCCTGCTGTGCTGATGGTCCACGACTGCCCATCAACGGCTCTGTTCGCGCAAATGCCGGCCCCAAATGCCTTGTCCCGGTGAGCAGAAGGGCCGGTTGCACGTTTTCTCTGCGACAGCAGAATGACGACCCATGGATCTGCGAGAGACAACCCAGCAAAGGGCCCTACGCAGAGAGCTGCGCGAGTACTTCGCCCGACTCCTGCCCCCGGCGCAACGTCGAGAGGTGGCCGAGGCCGGCGCCGGCGGGCCGCGATTCCGCGAGGTGACCCGCATGCTCGGCCGGGACGGATGGCTCGGCGTCGGGTGGCCGCCGGAGTACGGAGGCCGCGGGTTGACCGCCGAGGAGCAGTTCATCTTCTACGACGAAATTCAGCGGGCGGGAGTGCCGTTCCCCCTGGTCACCATCAATACCGTGGGCCCGGCACTCATGCAGTACGGCACCGAGGAACAGAAGGCCAGGTTCCTGCCGGGCATGCTCAGCGGTGAGATCGTGTTCGCGATCGGCTACACCGAACCCGAGGCGGGGACAGACCTCGCGTCCCTGCGGACTCGCGCTGTCGCTGACGGTGACGGGTTCGTCGTCGACGGAGCCAAGATCTTCACCACCGGCGGCAACACCGCCGACTACGTGTGGCTGGCCTGCCGGACCGACCCCGAAGCCCCGAAGCATCAGGGCATCTCGATCCTGATCGTGCCCTGCGATGACCCCGGCTACTCCTGGACCCCGATCACCACCGTCGGCGGCATGACCGTGACCGCCACCTACTACTCCGGCATCCGTGTCCCCGCGACCGACGTCGTCGGTGAGGTCAACGGCGGCTGGCGGCTGATCACCACCCAGCTCAACCACGAACGGGTGGCGCTGGCCGCCCTCGGCGGCCGGATGATCCAGCTGTGGGAGGAGACGCTCGCCTGGGCCGAGGACACCGGCGCCGCCGAACAACCCTGGGTGCGGCGCGAATTCGCGCGCACACACGCGCGGCTGGAAGCGATGCGGCTGATGAACCACCGGCTCGCCGCCGAGGTCGGTGACGGAACCCTGAGCCCCGAGAAGGCCGCCGCCGCAAAGGTTTACGGCACCGAAACCCATATCGACCTGCAGCGCTCGATGAGCTTCGTGCTCGGCGCCGGTGGACGGCTCCGCCCCGAGGCGGCCCGGGCCGCGTTGCACGGACAGGTCGAGCAGCTGTCCCGGCAGGGCATCGTCAACACCTTCGGCGGCGGAGTCAACGATGTACTGCGCGACATGGTCGCCACCGGCGCCCTGGGGCTGCCCCGAGGTGCGCGATGAACCACGAATCCTCCGACGGCACCGGAGCAGAAATCCGCGAGCTCCGTCCGCGGCCGGCGATCAACCTCGACAACCAGTTCTGGTTCGAAGCCGCACGCCGGCATCGGCTCATGGTGCAACGCTGTGCAGCGTGTCGAACACTTCGGCACCCGCCTGGTCCCCAATGCCCGCGGTGTCAGTCCTTCGACTGGGACGCCGTGCAGGCAACCGGCCGGGCCACCCTCTACTCCTGGGTCGTGGCACACCATCCCCGCCATTACGCCTTCGACAACCCGCTGATCGTGGGGCTCGTCGAGCTCGAAGAAGGAACCCGGCTGATCACCAATCTCACCGACGTCGCCATCGCCGACCTCGAAATCGGCTTGCCACTGACCCTCGGCTGGTTCGACGCCGACTCCGAGCTGAGCCTGCCGGTCTTCGCACCGGCCACTATCGAGGAACGCTGATGGACTTCCGACTCACCAATGAACTGCTCGAGGTCCAAGCGCTGGCCGCCCGCCTGTTCTCGGCGCTCGGCGATTCCGACACCATGTGGACCGAACTCGGCCGTACCGGACTGCTCGGGCTGGCCCTCCCCGACGAGCACGGCGGCGCCGGACTTGGCATGGACGCTGTCTGCGTGCTGCTCGAAGAACAGGGCCGGACCGTCTCGGCCGCCCCGGTCTGGCCACACATCGTCGCCGCCTTGGCGCTGGCACGCCACGCACGCGGCGACGTGCTCACCGGCGTGGCCGACGGCGCCGTCCGGCTGACGGTAGCGCTCGAGGAATACGGGAGCGCCGCCGCGGCTGCACCGACGTGCCGAGCCACCCCCGCGGAGTGCGGAAGTGGCTCGGGCACGTGGCGACTGTCGGGTGTCAAGGCTGCGGTCCCGACACCCGAGGGCGTCGACTTCGTGCTCGTCTCCGCCGCCGACGACGACGGGCCGGGCCTGTATCTGGTGACGAACCACAAGCTGGCCTGGGAACCCGCGCCGACGACCAATCTCGACCACGCGCAGGATCTGGTGCTCGAGTCGACACCGGCTCTGCGGGTCGGTGGTAGGCAGACGTTGACCGAGGTAGTGCGCTGGTCGCGGCTGGCGGTGGCCGCACTGCAGGTGGGAGTTGCCGACGGCGCGCTGCGCCTGGCCGCCGACTATGTCCGCGACCGCCGCCAGTTCGGCCGCTCCATCGGCTCGTTTCAATCCGTGCAGCACCAGCTGGCCGACTGCTGGACCGACGTCGACGCCATGCGCCTGACCCTGTGGCAGGCCCTCACCTGCGACACCGACGGACAACACCCGGACAGGGCGGCATTGGTCGCCGCATGGTGGTGCGGTCAGGCCGGACTCGATGTCGTGCACCGCGTCCAGCATGTCCACGGCGGCATCGGAGTCGACACCGATTACCCCGTCCACCGCCACTTCCTATGGGGCAAACAACTCGCCGCCACCTTCGGCGGACCCGAAGCCGTTCTGCAGGAACTCGGCGAACTGCTCGTCACCGAGGACTCACGCCGATGACAGCACTGCACATCACCCATGTCCTGCCCGCGCTGGCAACGCCCGCCCTGTGCATGTTGATCGCGGCCGCACGTCCCGACCGACCCGGCACTCACCGCCGAACGCGGTTCGCACGACGCCGCCACGAACGTCAGGACCGGAACTGTGCTGATCAGGCACTGCACCCGAGCTCGTCCGAGGCCACTCACATAGATAAGTCACGTGACGTCAGACCCCCGCGAGTCGTGGTGATATCGGCCGGATCCGGCAGCTCCATCGACGTTGCCACCGTCGTCGAGATCCGTGACCACAACACGCTCGGCACCCACATCACCGGCACGGTCACGCCCGTGCCGTCGGGGCCGGACAGTAGGAGCGAACGATGAGCCCATCCATCACCGGTGCGGCGGCGATCGCCGGCATCGGGGCCACCGAATTCTCCAAGGCATCCGGGCGAAGTGAGCTGCACCTGGCCTGCGAGGCGGTCACGGCCGCCATCGCGCGTCGCCGTCATCGATCGCGCGCACGCGGCAACGAACCCACAGGCATGGTTTCACGGTCGCCCGATCACGCTCGAGGAACACCAGAACTCCCGGTGGATCGCCGAACCTTTGCACTTGCTGGACTGCTGTCAGGAAACCGACGGGGCACAGGCCGTGGTTGTCGTGTCAGCAGAACGAGCACGTGACCTGCGGCATCCGCCGGCCTACGTGCTCGGTGCAGCCCAAGGTGCCGGCGAGGACCAGCTCATGATGACCTCCTACTACCGGCCCTCGATCTCCGGCATTCCCGAGATGGGAGTGGTCGGGCGGCAGCTGTGGAAACAAAGCGGGCTCAGGCCGCGCGACATGGGAGCGGTCATTCTCTACGACCACTTCACGCCCCTGGTGCTACCGCAACTCGAGGAACTCGGCTTCTGCGCCCGCGGCGAAGCACGCCATCTCCTCCTCGACGGCCACCTCGACCCCGGCGGCCCACATCCCTTGAACACCCACGGCGGCCAGCTGGGCGAGGCATACCTGCATGGAATGAACGGCATCGCGGAGGCGGTACGCCTGGTCCGGGGAACGGCGGCAAACCAGCCGCCCGACCTCACCAACGTCCTGGTCACCGCGGGCACAGGCGTGCCGACCAGCGGTCTCGTCCTCGGCAACATCTGCCCATGACCCACCGCACAACTCTGGAAATACACGGCCTCAACAAGAAATGAGAAAACAGGTATGCAGACACTAAAGGGCAAAGTCGCAATCGTCACCGGCGCAGCCGGGGGAGTGGGTCGCGGTATCGCACTCGCCCTCGCACATGCCGGAGCCCGCGTGGCAATACCCGATATCAAACCGGCCGACGACCTCGTTGCCCAGCTCGGCGACGACACCGCACTCGCCAAGATCTGCGACATCCGCGACAGTTCCCAGGTCAACGCCTTCGTCGACGAGGTTGTCACCAGGTTCGGGACCGTCGACATTCTCGTCAACAATGCCATGGCATCCGCACTTCTGCCGCTGACCGAAACCAGCGACGAGGATATCGAACTGGCGATGAGTACCGGCCCGATGGCCACCCTGTATTTCATGCGCGCCTGCTATCCGCATCTTGTCGACGGAGGCAGAATTATCAACCTCCGATCCGGCTCCGAAGTGACCGCAATTCCCAACTTCGTCACATACATCGCGGCCAAATCCGCGATCGCGGGAATCACCCGCGCCGCCGCGCGCGAGTGGGGCCGATCCGGCATCACCGTGAACGCCATCTGCCCGTTCGTCCTGTCCGACGCCGCAGCAGCCGAATTCGACAAACACCCAGGACAGCTCGACAACATCCTCGCCAACCTGTCGATCCCCCGCGTCGGCCATGCCGAGAATGACATCGGCCGAGCCGCGGTCTACCTGGCCGGACCGGACGCGAGCTACGTCACCGGGACCACCCTCAGCGTGGACGGCGGCGCCGCCTTCATGGCGTAGCGGCCGAACAACCTCCTCACCAGCCCAACCAGCGACAGCAGACGGCTGCCACCAGATCTCGACCTAGGAATCGAACGACGATCGGGCTTCGCACCGGCGCCGCCATCGCCGAGCCCGCATCGTCGCACTGGGCCAGACCTCGAGTCGCAACGCCGCAACCTCCCACCCGCTATCGCCTCGCGCCCCAAGGACACCCCGATGGCCCCAGCCACCTCGACCGACGCCAGCCCTCCGCCGTCCCAGGTACCCTCGGCTGCAGGGCGCCCGATCGCCGACCGTTCCCTGCGGCGCCTGTTCCTGAGCGCGCCCTTCGCGCATGTCTGCCCACAATTGTGCTTCGGGTCCGTCGGATACTTCGCTGCGCTGCAGGTCCAGTCGATGGACCCCGCTCACAAAGTGCAGCAGCTTGCGCTGGTCAACGCCGTCGTCGCGACCGTCTCAGTTCTCACTCAACCGGTCGTGGGCGTCTTGTCCGACCGCACGCGGACACGGTTCGGAGCGCGAACGCCGTGGATGCTGGCCGGCGCACTGCTCGGATTCCTGGGCCTGATCACGGCAGGGTTGTCCACGTCGGTCGCGACGCTGCTGATGACCGCGAGCATCGCCTACCTGGGCTTCAACACATTCGGTGGCCCCCTCACCGCAATCCAGCCGGACCGGGTGCCGGTGGATCACCGCGGCCGCTATTCAACCCTGGCCGGCCTGGGAACAGTGATCGCAGCGATCCTCGGTCCGGTGATCGGGGCAATCTTCGCCACTCGAATCCCCTTGGGATACACCGTCATCGCCACCATAACCCTCGTCTTCTCGCTCGGATTCCTGATAGCGAACCCGGACGCCGACAATCGAAACAGCAGCCGACCCCCTCTTTCGGTCACCACTGTTCTGCAGATGTTCTGGATCAACCCCAGACGCCATCCCGACTTCTTCTGGGTGTTTCTCGGCCGGTTTCTGATCTGCGGCGGCTACTACATGGTGCTGACCTACCAGCTATATATCGCCCAAGACTACGTCGGCCTGACGCTCACGGAAGCCACGCAGCTCACCCCGATCCTGAGTCTGGTCAGCTTGCCCGGATTTCTCCTGGCCCTCGGCATCGCAGGACCGCTCTCGGACAGAATCGGACGACGCAAACCCATCGTTCTCGCCGGCGGCATCATCATCGCGGCCTCGGCGCTGCTCCCGATATGGGCTCCGACCGTAGGTGGGTTGATCGGATCCACTGTTGTGCTGACGATCGGATTCGGCACCTTCCTCGCCGTCGATCAAGCATTGGTCACCCAGGTACTCCCCGACGCCGACAGCGCCGCAAAGGATCTCGGCATCATCAATATCGCATCCACCCTGCCGAGCACCTTCGCGCCAATGGCGGCCGCGGCGATCGTCACAGCGTCCCACGGATACGGCACGCTGTACCCGGTTGTGGCATTTGTCGCTGGACTCGGCGCCCTCGCTATCCTTCCGGTCAAAACCCGATGACCCCGCCATCTGGGCACCCAACACCTGCTGCCAACCGGAGATACAGCGCTGGCCAACATCATTCGACTGACCCCTGCGCAGGGTCGAGCGCAGCGGGAACGGCGACACCGGTTCCGCATCGCCCGCGGGCGGCGCCTCAGGGATGAGCGGCCGAGCCGGCGCAATCTTCATCGACCACGCGATGTCGGCCACCCACCGCGATATGCGCCGCTACCTCGGCCGCAGCCGAGCGAAAGCTCTTGCTGCGGAAGGCTTTACAATACTCGTAACGCAGCTCACGCAGACCCGGCTTCGCCTCACTGCCAGCCACGGCATTCAGCGTGCGCGGCCCGATGCGGCCACTATCGGGAAATAGCCCAGGGCTCGATGGGGAGGTTCTCGACGCGGCGCAACTGGACGGCGAGCATGATCAAGTAGTCGAGGGAGTCAGCCGACAGCTCGGCGGCCGTGCTCAATAGCTGCCGCAGCGCATCGTCGTGGATATCGGCGATGATGGTGTTGTTGTTCGTTGCATCGCAGTGCGTGGTGCCGTCGCCGAAGTAGTCCGGGTCGACGCCGAAAAAGTCGACCAGAGCGGCTGCCGGCGCGGATGAAGGATGAGAGCGGCGACCGCGGCGGAGTTGGGACAGATACGGTTCGGATACCGAGAAGCCACGACGGTCGAGCTCAGCAACCAGCCGATGATTGCTCAAGCGCTCAGGGTGCTGCTGCGCCCACTGGTCGAACAGGGCGTTCAACCGCCGACCGAACTGGCTGGGCATCAGTGAGGCCTCATTTCCAGGGGAGGCGGGGTCCTGAACAGATTTGGCGACGCTCAGAGGGCCGGCCGGGCGCCCAGCGCCTATTGGCCTCGATGGCGTCGAGCACAGCGTCGCAGTATTCGGCGGTGGCGCAGAAACGGGCGGTGGTGTCGAGTTTCTGCCTCGCTCGAACTACTCCTGCAGTGCGGAAGGTGCGCGAATCAAGGTTGGTGAAAAATCGCGGCGGTCACCTGTCGGGCAGCGTCGAGCACCAGTGGCGCGACTCGCTCGAGTTGCGCGTCGCTTTTACCGGTCAACGAGATTGCACCGATCGTGCTGTCGAGGGGGGTGCGGATAGCGACAGCGGTGCAGGCGATGTCAGCGAAGCATTCTCCGCGCGCGAACGCGATGCCGTTTCGGTCGCGTATGGCGCTGAGTTGCTTGTGAAGCAGGTTGATATCGGTGATGGTGCTCGCAGTCGACCGGGTCATCGCGCCGGCAACGCGTCGGTCCACGTCTTCGGGCGTGAGCCAGGCCAACATTGCTTTCCCCAGCGCCGTCGCGTGCGCGGGTGCTGTTGCACCGACACGTGACGGCACGCTTTTGGCGAAGTGGCCACCCATCTTGTCGAGGAAATACACCTGCCCTTTGTCGATGGTTGCCAGGTGCACTGTCATACCCGTGCGCAGCATCAATGCGTGCAGCAACGGCGCGGCTGCTGATCTGAGGGCGTTGGAGTCGTCGTTGCTGCCGACCTGCAGTGCCCGTGGTCCCAGGCTGTAGCCCAAGCTGGTGCGATCGAGCCACCGGACTCTGATCATCTGTTCGATGATCCGGTGGGCGGTGGAGCGGGGCAGCCGGGTAGCTCGGGCGACGTCGTCGAGTGTCAGGCGGCTGGTGCGGTAGGGAAACGTGTCAAGGATCAGGCTCATCCTCTCGATCATCGAGGGCGGGAGCTGCGAGCTCTGGGGGTGTGAAGCTTCGAGGACTGAGGCAGCCACGGGACCTCCGGAAATGTAACTGAAATTAATTCTAGTGACGGGCTCCACGTTAGCAGCGCCCTGACCGCACAGGAAGGCAAAACTGAAATTCATTCTGCCCAGTGGTCGGCTGCGTACCTCTCCCGTATGCCTGAAATCGACAGCGCCGCGACGCCGAGCAGCTCGAGGGTCGCCGCACAGATCTGTGCGCGGTTCACGCCCACTCGACCAGCGAGGAGTCGAAGTACTCCCATCCGCGCTGTCGCCACCAGCGCGCGTGCGAGGCCAGGCCGTCGCGGTACTCGTCCCACGTGTGGTCGGTCGAGAGCGACCAGGCCCGATCGGCCGTGCCGACCAGGCGTGGCAGCACGAGCCGCCCGAGGTCGGCGAAGCCCTCGACGGTCTCGCACCAGATGGCCGCCTCGACGCCTGCGATCTCGACCTCGAGATCGCCGAGAATCCGCGCGGGGTCCCATTCCCAGCTGCGACGGATGGTCGACGCCTCGTGGATCGGGTGGCCCGGGTGCGGACGTGACGCGCCCGGACCACGGGGCGGTTCGGCGTAGGCGCGATCGAGGTACGCGTGCGAAGCAGGCGACAGCAGTACCGGTGTCAAGGCCCGCGCAAGAAGGTATGGATCTTGTCGAGCACGTGCCGATTCCGCGTGGGCGAGCATGTCGTTCCAATACTGGAACATGGCGATCCGTTCCGGCTCGGCCCGTACGGTTTGCTGCCAGGCGATCACCTGTTTGCCTCGCTCGGCCAGCTGGGTAGCGGCGAAATCGATGAAGCGGCGGTACTTTTCGGCAGGCATGAACACGGTCTCGCCGCCGCCGATGTGAACGAAAGGCCCTCGGGTGAGCTCGGCGACGACGCCGAGGGCATCGCTGACGAAACGCCGCGCGTCCTCATTGTCGGGATCGAGGTGGGTGCACGCGGTCGCGGGCAGTCCCGGTAGCTTCGCCTCGCCCCGAATGGTCGTCCCGATCTCCGGATACGCGGCGGCGGCCGCGCCGATGTGACCGGGTATGTCGATTTCGGGGACGATCGTGATGAATCGCTGCTTCGCGTAGTCGGCGATCGCGGCGTATTCGCCGACCGAGAGGAAGTCATCCGAATTCTCGGTGAGTTTCGGGCGGCCCGGGACCTGCAGTCGCCAGCCCTCGTTGTCGGTCAGACGGAGGTGCAGCACGTTGAGCTTGTAGTAGGCGAGCAGGTCGATGACCCTGGACAGTTCGCCGACGGTGAAGAAGTGCCGTGCCATGTCCAGTGACAGTCCGCGCCATCGATAGCGTGGGCCGTCGAGCACCATCATGGGGGTGATGCCCGTGCCGGAAATGCGGTGTGCGGCAGCGAGTTGGCGGAAACTGGCCGATGCGCGGTAGAGCCCGGCCGGGGTGGGTGCGGTGAGCGTCGCCCCGCCTGCCTGGATCCGAATCGAGTGGCGCTCATCGGTGTCCGCGCCGGTGGGATCGATGCCGGTTGCCCCCGGTACCGCATCGTCGGGCGGTGCGTCCAGCCGGAATTCGAGCACCGGTCCGCGGGCCTCCGTTGCGTCGCGGATCAGGTTCAGGCGGACCGAGGTGTCCGAAAAGTACTCGCTGACAAAGCGTCTGGCGATCGGCATCGCAGAGTCGGAGTCGGCCAGGACTGCGGTGTCGGGGGTGAGTGACATTTCCGGACCCGTCAGGCGCCGAACTACGTAAGGGGTGGGGACGATACCCGTGACCAGGTTGGGGATGGATGTGGCGGGTTCGCTTCTTGTCATGTGTTTCCTTCGGGACGGATGAACGAAGACCGGCCGGGATCGCGGTGGCCGTCCCTAGCTGGCCTTCGAGATCGGATCAGACGCGCGGTGCGGGGATTTCGACTGCTGGCCCGAGGTCGGCCACGCTGGCGCCGACTCGGACGCTGAACGCGCCGGGTTCCCGGATCCAGGTGTGCTCGTCGGTCGACCAGTGCTCGAGGCAGCGGGGCTCGATACCGATCCGGGCGGTCACGGTCGCGCCCGGTTCCGCGTGCACCAGCGCGTAGCCGGCGAGCCAGCATGCAGGGCGATCGATCGCCGACGGTGCGGTACGCGAAAGATATGCCTGCACAACATGTTTTCCGCTTCGCAATCCGGTATTGGCGACGTCGACGGTGAGTGTGACCCAGCCGTCGCCGGCAGTCGCGACGGCCGGCTTCGTGATCTCCCAGGTGGTGTAGCCCAGCCCGTGCCCGAACGGGATGGCCGGCGCGGGACCGCTGACGGCAGCGCGGCGCAGCCACTCTCGGTACCCGACGTGGACGCCCTCGGTGTATTCGAGTCGCCCGTCGACCGGCTCCACCTGCCAGACCGGCACGTCGGCCTCGGCGGCCGGCCAGGTGGTGGGGATGCGGCCGCCGGGTTCGCTGGCGCCGCTGAGGACATCGGCCAGCGCCGCGCCGAATTCCTGGCCCGGGAACCAGGTGAGCAGGGTTGCCGGAACGTCACGCAGCCACGGCATCAGCACCGGGCCACCGGAATTGACCACCACGACCGTGCGGGGGTTGGCGGCGAGCACCCGGCGCACCAGCTCGTCCTGGCCCTCGGGCAGGGCCAGGGTGGGCCGGTCGAAGCCCTCGGATTCGATGGTCTCGGTGGTGCCGACGACCACGACCGCGATATCGGCGGCCGCGGCCAGTGCCTCGGCCCGCGCCAATTCCTCGGCGGGCGTGCCGAATTCGTCTTCTGTGCCGAGTGCGAGCCGGGCGATGGGGAAGCCGCCGGGCAGATCGGGCTGAAACTCGAGGGTGATCTCGACCGGCTGCCCGGCCTCGAGTTCGACATCGAAGGCTCGCGACGGCGGATTCAGAATCGCCTGCAGTACATCGTCGCCGTCCGCCACGATCGGGTCGGTGCTCAGCACGCGGTCGTCGATCCGGAACATGTAGCGGCCCAGGCCCGCGAAGCCGAGCCGGTGATGTCCGGTGTAGGCAGGGGTGTAGTGGGCGGTGACCTCCAGAGTCGCGGTTCGGGCGAGCCGTTCGTCGCCGAGCCAGCCGAATCGGCCGGACGGGAAGACCTCCTCGGCAAACGTTGTGCCTTGCAGGTCCAGATAGCGCACCCGGATACCCGGTCCGCCGGTGACCGGGTCGGTGACCATACTCCGTTCGAAAGGGGCCAGTTCAGCGCTGGGCACCAGACCGGGGGTGTAGGTGACGCGGTCGGCGCCGTAGCGCTCGCGCAGGCCTTCCAGCGGTGAGACCACCGTCTCCGGGAACACCGTGACCGAACCGCCGCCCTGATTGCGGCCCCGGCGAGCATGGTGGCCGATGACCGCGAGTCGAGGTGCGGTGTCCGCCGCGATCGGCAGGACGCCGTCGTTGCGCACCAGCACCATGGCGTCGGCGGCGACCTGCCGCAGCAGCGACCGGATGTCATCGCGCTGCCACGGCGCGGGCGGAGTGGCCACCGGCGCAACGGAATCCAGCGCCCCGACCCGGGCGGCGAGCCGCAGCAACCGCAGCGCCTTGTCGTCGACGGCGGCCGGGTCGACCTTTCCGGCTCGGACGGCCTCGACCAGAGCGTCACCCCACATGGTGTCGGGGCCGGGCATGACCAGATCCTGACCGGAGGCGGCCGATTCGACGGTGTCACGGACCGCGGTCCAGTCCGAGACGACCACGCCGTCGAAACCCCAATCGTCCTTGAGCGGCTTGCGCAGCAGCGGATTCGCGCTCATGGTGGCGCCGTTGACCTGGTTGTAGGAGGACATGACCAGCCACGCGCCACCCTCGCCGACCGTCCGCTCGAAGGGCGCCAGATACACCTCGCGCAGGGTGCGCTCGTCCACCCGTGCGTCCACGGTGAGCCGCTCGGTCTCGCTGTCGTTGGCGACATAGTGCTTGGCTGTGGCGCCCACACCGCGCGCCTGCACCGCCTCGACGTAGGCAGCACCGATCCGGCCCGAGAGCCACGGATCCTCACTGAACGCCTCGAAATGCCGTCCGCCACGCGGTGATCGGTGCAGATTCACCGTCGGCCCCAGCACGATATCGACATTCTTCGCCCGAGCCTCGGCCGCGATCAGCCCGCCGAGCCGGTCCACGATGTCCAGGTCCCAGGTCGAGGCGACGGCGGTGGCGGAGGGCAGGCTGGCCGAAGGGTCCCGGTCATCCATCGACCCACCCCGGACGCCGGAGGGACCGTCCGACATGACGATCGACCGCAACCCGATGGCGGGCTCGGCGGGCAGCGACCAGGACGATTCGCCGCTCAGGAGCCGCACCTTCTGTTGCGTCGTCAGCTTGTCCAGCAGCGCGGTCAGATGCGCTTCCAGATCGGGCGAGTCGGCGGGCAAGGGGTGATTCATCTCTTCTCCGGTGTGAGGTCTTGGTTTGGGTATCCCGGTCAGGTCCAGGGCAGGCGGCGCCCGAGATCGTGCGCAAACAAGAAGGGGTGGGGCTGCTCGTTCCGGCAGCAGCCCCACCACGCAACAGCGAGTGGCGTTCTCACGCGCCCGGTTCACCGAGCGCGGCCCGGGCGGGGCGCATGAGCAACGACAGGACCAGCGCGGCGAGCGCGGTCGCCGTAGCGAACCAGAATCCCAATTCGAAGCCGCGGTCAGCGAACACCCCGGGAATCGGGCTGAGCAGGGGCGGCATTCCGGGGGACACGCACACTGCCCGCTATCGGGTGCGCCGCTGTGAAGGCGATGACAACAGCGACACCGATCGCGGTACCCACACCCTGGACCAGGGTGAACACACCGAAGCCGGCACCGGTCTGCTCGCGCGGCACCGTCTCGGCGACGAGAACCGGTGCGGCCGTGTAGAAGAAGCCGAGCGCCAACCCGAAGGCCGCGTTGGTGAGGGTGAGAATGTCCCAGGTATGCGATCCGGCAGCCTCGACAAGTGCGATCGCAGCGAACAGCACCGCGGCGGACAACAGCGGGAGCCGGGCGCCGAGCCGACGCGCCACGACCGCGCCGATCACGCCGAAGGCAATCGTGATCATGCCCTGCAGAAGCGCGATACGCAGGCCGTACTCGTGCGTGGTGAAGCCACTGCTGTAACTGAATCCTGGGACCAGGCTCACCTCGACGGCTTCGGGCGGTAGGAGCATTCCGCTGGCCTGTGCGACCTTCGCGAGCGTGCCTGCGACAACACCGTTTTCGATCTCGGCCGGGCTGGGCGTGCGGGCCATGTAGGTGATCGCGTAGGTCTGGACACCAATCGTGCACGATGCGAGCAGTCCCACCGTGAGCAGCAGGCCGAAGCGAGGCCGGCGCAACACGCGGGGATCGATCAGCGGCGCGTTCAGCCGCGGCTGCGCGAGGACGAACAGGGCCAGCATTGCCAGCCCGCTGACCAGCCAGGCCAGGCTCGCGGGTCTGGTCCAGCCCCAGTCCTGTCCCCGGTCGATATAGACCATCACCAGTGCGCCACCGACCGTGACCAGGACCGTGCCGGTGAGGCCGAGACGCTGGCGCGCAACGGGTTTCGAACCCGGTACGGCCACCACGACCAACGGGATCATCACCAGCGTGAACGCCAGCGACAGCCAGAATGCTGCGCTCCAGCCGTGCGTGCCATTGAGCCAGACGGCCAGCGGGGCGACGGCCGTGGCGAACCCGGATCCGGCGGCGATCGCACCGAACCCGAGTGCGGTGTCGGTGTGCGGCAGCAGATCCCGGACCAGCCCGTAGGCAACGACTCCACCCGCGACCGCGAAAGACTGCAGGCAGCGGCCGAACAGGAAGACCGCCCAGCCGCCGGCCAGCGCGCAGACCAGACACCCCGCCGCGAACAGCACGCCGCAGGTCACGAAAGTCTGCTTTCGGCCCCAGCTATCGCCGATCTTGCCGATCAGCGGTGCGGCGGCGGCTCCGATGAGACCGGACACGATGATGGTCCAGGCGGTATTCATGCCACTGCCCGGGAAGGCGGCCGCGATCTTGTCCAAGGCGGCTGCGGCCATCATCGTCTGGATTGGCGCGATCTCGCTGAACAACACGATCAGCACCAATGCGATGAACGCTCGGGCTCGGGACAAGTCGTCGGGTCGGCCGCTCGCCCCGGGTGCTTCCGGCGGATCGGCGGCGTCGGCCGGCTCGACAGTGGGAGTTGTGGACATACCAACCCCTTTCGGGAATTCAACTGACGACAAACGCGTGACATCACGCAACGGGAGCGGCGAACGGGATGGTTGCGCCGGAAGCGCGAAATTGACCGCGCTCATGTCGTCTCGACGAACTCAACTACCAGATGAGCTGAGTGAGTGAATTATGACACAAGCGGAGAATGGAATCGGTGAATTCGAGCTTTTTCTCAATCGTTGGTGACCGGCGGTTGCGGCACGCAAGTCCAGAATGCGGCGGGCTCGCCGAGCGCTGTGTTAATGGATCATAACGCCGCGCAAATGTCGCGGAGAATTCAGAAGTCCGCCGCAGAACTCCACGACAATGACGGCCGACTGCCGTGTCGGCGTCGCGAATATCGCCTCTCAGCTACTGCCGGGTGCGTCGATCCAGGGTATAGATGACGCCGTGAACCAGTTCCATCCCCGGGCATTCCACACTCTCGAATGAGTGGCGAGACGCTGCCTGTAATCGGGCCAGTCCGGTCTGGCGAGGGCGCGCCAGGATCGTTCACCCACACCGGCCAGTCGCGGAAGGAGAAGGAGCTCCAAATCCTCACGCCCAGTGACTGTTTCGCACCATACAGCGCCCTCGAAACCAACCAGCTGGGCGTCCAGATCGACACCGGGAAGCTCGTCTTCGATATCCCAATTCACCCCATCCTCGACTGAGGTCGGCGTATAGGCTGACATCCCGAGGCGGCTTCGAGCGTGTTCGTGGCTCGGGTCGAGGGCCGACTCCGCGAAGGGGCGGTCCAGGTAGAAACGGGACGTCGGTGACGCAATGATATTTGCGCCCATCGCGAGTGCTCGCTGAAGATCGGTCCGGCCGCGCTCCAAGTTTTCTCGCACCACATCGACGAATTCCGGGGGAATGAGTTCTTCCAGCCGTTGCGACCCGAGCATCTCGTCCAGTTCGGTCAGGCTCATCCAATATTGCACGGTTTCTCTGGAGGAGAGTTCGGCGCGAGCCATCTCCTGCCATCCGATGACATCCTTTCCCTGCTCTCTGACAATCGCTGCAGCCCGCTCGAGAAACGCGATGTGATCCTCTGCCCGCATGCCGAACGCTTCGTCTCCACCAATGTGAATGAAGGCCGAGGTCTTGAACTGGTCGGCCAGCACCGCCACCGCGTCCTCGACGAACAACCACGTTCGGTCAGCCGCCGGGTCGAGGTAGACCGCGCCGCTATGACCTTCCGGTGCCGGCCCCAACTCGGGATACGAACGAATCGCGGCTGCGCTGTGACCCGGCATATCGACCTCCGGCACCAGGGTCACGAAGCGGTTCGCGGCGTATTCGACCAGCTCGGCAATGTCCGCGCGCGTGTAGAAGCCCCCTGGACGGCCTTCGGCAGCTCCAGCGGCGCCGACCGTGAGTAGTTGTGGCCACCCGGGAACGTCGAACCGCCAACCTTGGTCGTCGGTCAAGTGCAGGTGCAGCACGTTGAACTTGTAGAGCGCCAGCATGTCGATGACCCGTTTCACCGTGTCCACATCATGGAACGTCCGGGCCACGTCGAGAGCCAGCCCCCTCCACGAGTAGTCGGGCACATCGCGGATCGACAGCGTCGGGATGTGGGCCGCCCCTTCGGTCAATGTTGCTGCGGCCAGTTGGCGAAGTGATGTCAACCCCCGGTAAACAGCTTCCGGGCCGGAGCCCCAGACCACCACACCGTCATCGGCGACTTGAAGCCCGTGCCTTTCGTCCGCAGAGACCAAGCCGTCGGCGCGGCCTCCCCGTGACCGGGGCAGATCGTCGAGTCCGAGGTCGCCGAGCCGCACACGCAGCGCCGCTGAGAGTGAAGGATCCACCGTCACGCGCAGTCGGATGCCGGTATCGGCCCAAAGCTCGTTCGCGAATCCCTCGGCGACATCGCGGAGTTCGGACGAGTCCACCGCCACGGCCATACCGTCCTCCAGCACGAACCGGCCAGTGCCCGGCCGGTGTTCGTATGTCTTCGGAATGATCAAAGCTGCCCCGTTCGCTATCTAACACATGTAAGATAGTGTGAGCATAAGGGCGACGGGGCCCACACCGCAACGAGGAGGGCAATTGTGGCCAAACGTATGACACCGGAAGCTCGGCGTCTGGAAATTCTGGCCGTTGCCCGTCAGACCATCGCCGAACAGGGGATTCGGGCCTTGTCGATCCGCGAGCTCGCGCGCCGCTGTGGCATGTCCGCACCCGGACTGATGCACTACTTCCCCGACATGCAGGCCTTGCTGGGCGCAGTACTCGATGAGCGCGACAGGACGGATACGGCCGCTGTGTTCGACCAAGCCGGCGGCAAGGGGCTGCTCGGACTGCTCGACGCAGGGGTCGACTACTACAGCTCGCGCGCTCAGGAGTCGAACAACTTCGATGCACTCGAGGCGGAAGCCCAGGATCCTTTTCACCCCGCGCACGCGTATTTCGCCGACCGATTCGACCGAATGGTTGAAACTATTCGACCGTACGCGGCGGATGAGTCCAGCGATCCCGACGACTTGTTCAGGGTCGTCCGGCTGATCCTCGAAGGCTCTCGGGCCCAAGCTCTTCGCGGCATGTCCCTCGAAGAACGACTCGCGGACTGGCACGCGGTGCGCAGGGTGCTCTTGGCGCACCTCGGTGACACGGCCTCGCGATCCAGCCAAGTACATGGTGAGCAACCGTGAAGGTTGGCAAAGCGACCCTGTAGAAATCCCGCGGTTTTTCGCACTCGTTTCGCCACCTGGGCGGGACAGAAGCTGGGCGCGAACCGATCATCGAAGTTGCGTCGATATCGGTTGACCACGGGCAGAACAGTGGGTTGCGATTATTGGGAGCTCTCTGTAATCTCAGCTATCTGACACCTGTAAGATAGGGGTCGAGAATGAATTCATTGCGGACAAATAAGCAGGTGATCGACAGCCTGGCCGGGTCACGCATGTGCCCCACGCATCAAACGGGGCCGCCCCGAAGTTCGAGTGGAGGTAAATCGGTCTTCTTATAATCATTACGTGTTCAACGATTGGTGTCGGCTGGCAAATGGGTGCCAGTCGGCACTTATACGTGTTTGTGTCGAATTTTCGAAGAAAAATGATTCTCCCGGTCTTTCCGAAATCTCCCCAATCCGCCGACCGCTATGTAATCTAGGTCATCGGCGCGACTCCGAACGTGCAGCCGATTGGGCACTGCGCATCACCAGTTTCTTCTGTCTGCAGTCGCGCCATTTTCTCAACCGCCTAATCAAATCGGAATGATGAGGATCAAGATGAAGCTCTACAGGCGAATGAGCCCTGTGGTGATTGCCGCCGTGATGGCAACGGCCGGAGTCGCCGCGTCCGGTAACGCCACCGCGTCTCCGGGGTCTGCTGCCCCCGCGGATTCGATGCATTACCAGGGAGCGATCGTCGGCGACAGTTTTGTTGCGACCGTCGGGGACGGGGAATTCGTCCAGGACGCGGACACCGAGACCGTCTCGCTGCACAACTCGTCGGGGGCAACGATTGATTCGACGCCCACGGCCTACGTTCTCGACGGACAGCGCTACCCGATCGCCACGCAGATCTCGGCCGATGGCCACACGTTGCGGCTGACTCCGCAGCTGCCGGCGAATACTGGCGGGCCGGCGGTGCGCCCGGTCGCGTCGCCCTTGGAAAACCAGCTGGCGATGAACGACCTGATCAACTCGGTTGGCTTCGGTTTGTCCACCGGCACACTGGTCGGGACGATCGTCGGCGCTGTGGTCGGAGTCGGTGCCGGACTCGCTGTTGCCGGGGCATCGTGCCTGGTTCTCAGCATCGGCTGCGTGCTGACGGTGGCGCCGCTGATGACGATGATGGGCGCGGCGGGCGGAGTCGTCGGTCTGGCGTTGGGCGGCGCTCCCGGACTGTTCCAGGGCATGTGGAACTACTACACCACGATGCAGGCCGCTCCCGGGCAGAGCCAGTACGCGTCCCAGCTACCGGGGCTGGCAAAGCCGGCCCCCGAGCAGCAGGAGGCCGGACAGTGATGATCCGCAAGGCTGCCATTGTCACTGTGACGGCTGGATCGTTGCTGTCGGCGTCAACAGCGGCCATGCAACCAGCGTTGGCCGACCCGGCGAAACCAGCCGTCGTCGGGTACCGAAGCGAGGTGTCCGAAGAGCAGGTCATCACCACGATCGACGTAGGCACCTTCACGCCGGCTGCCGATGGCGGATCCATCGTCGTTTCCGACGATGCCGGGCAGATCGTCGGCCGGCTGCCACTTGCCTTCGCCCTCAACGGAATCCGATACGACATCCGGCACAACATCTCTGCGGGCGGTCGAACTCTGGACCTCGCCCCCGATCTGGCGAGCGCGCAGCCGATCGCATCTCCGCTGGAGAATCAGCTTGCTGCCAACGACAGTCTGGGTGAGTTCGGCGCAGCGCTGGCGCTGGGGCCGCTCGCAGGCGCGGCCGCCGGAGCCATCGTCGGTGCGGTACTCGCGGTGGCGACGTGCGCGGTTCTTGCGGTGGGCTGCCTGGTGACCGGATTGCCGATTATCGGGGTATTCGCCGGTGCTGGTGGACTCGCCGGCACGATCCTGGCCGGACTGGTCGGAGGCGGGTACAGCGGATGGAATTACCTCAATACCCTGACCGCCCCACCGGGACAGAGCAGTTACGCCAAGGACGGCGCGGGCACCGACGGCGCCGGAATCCCCGACTCCCCATTGCGATTCCCGCGGCTGCCCAGCGGTTCCTCTTCGGGCAGCAGTAAGTAGCGGACATCAATTTCTTCCGCCCAGCTCGGCGCCGCGGCCCAGGGGCCGCTGCCGCCACGGCACGGCACGGCCTGTCTCGACTTTCCGGTAGACCACCGGAAAGTCGAGACAAAGGGTGTCGGGCACATCCCGGATGCCGATCCGCTGGGCAGGCGTAGGTGCGCGTCGGGGACACCCGCACCTGCAGTTGGACTTTGATGTCCGGGTGGGAACGATGGAAGCGCCCAGTGCACGACTACTGTCCCGGCGACGGCAATGAGTAATTCGAGCAGACCCAGGTCAGGGCGGTGAGCTCGGAGTTACCATGTTCGAGGTCGAGGGGGATGCATCGAGGGGAGCGTGGATGTCCGGGCCAGCACCTGGTTACCCGAGCGCGATACCGGTCGGAGTGGACGCCACGCGCGCCAGCATCGCCCGCGTCTACGATGCGGCGCTGAACGGCAAGGACAATTTCGAGGTTGATCGCCGGGTATTGGATCAGGTCCGCACGGTGGCCCCCGGCGTCGCCGAATTGGCCTGGGCCAACCGGGATTTCCTGATCCGTGTGTGCCGCTTCCTGGCCAAGGAAGCGGGCATCGACCAGTATCTGGATCTGGGCTCGGGCCTGCCCACCACCGAGAACACCCATCAGGTGGTGCAGCGCGTCAAGCCGGATTCGACGGTCGTCTATGTGGACAACGACCCCATGGTGCTGGCCCACGCCCATGCCCTGCTGGTCGGCAATCCGAACACCTCCATCGTCACCGCCGACATCTTCCGGCCGTTCGAGGTGTTGAAACATCCCGAGGTCCGCGACGAACTCGACTTCACCCGCCCGCTGGCGATGTTCCAGATCGGGACGCTGCACCACTATCCGTCCGACGATGCCGCCGCCCTCATGCGCACCTACATCGACGCACTGCCCTCGGGTTCCTATGTCGCGATCGCCCATTTCTACGATCCGGAGGCCGACGAGTACAGCGATCTGGCCCGCAAGATGGAGGAGAAGTTCGTCCACAGCCCGATGGGCTCCGGCCGCTTCCGCACCCGCGCCCAGATCCAGGCTCTGTTCGGTGACCTGCAGATGATCGACCCGGGCCTGGTGCTCTGCGACGACTGGTGGCCCGACGGCCCCCGCCTGGCCCCCCTGAACGCCGTGCGGCACTGCATCGTCGGCGGCGTCGGCTTCAAACGCTAGCCGGTTCGCGCATGTCGTCACATAGCCGATCCGTCACCGGGATCCGGAACGACGGGAGCCGGGTAGAGGTGGTGGATGGTGAGGGCGGCGGCGAGGAGCCGGGAATCGTTGGGGTCGCTGGGATCCAGGCCGGTCAGTTCGGCGACACGGCGGAGGCGGTAGCTGAAGGTGTTGGGGTGGACGTGAACCACCGCGGCGGCGGCCTTGCGGTCCGCGGAGCCGTGCCGGATGTGGGCGTCGAGGGTTTCGAAGAGGTGGGGGTGGCGCAGGATCGGGGCGATGCGTTCGGCCAGGCGGTCTCGGGCGGGGCCGGGGCGGGTGAGCTGGTATTCGAGCAGTAGATCGTCGAGGCGATAGGCGCCGGTGTGGCGGCCGAGCAGGCGGGCGAGTTCGGCCAGATCGGTGGTCTGCCGCGCCGCGCCGGGCAGGTCGGCACGGTCGATGCCCTGACATTCGGCGAGGAAGACGTCGACGCCGAACTGTTCGGCGAGGCTCGCCGCCAGGCGTTCGAAGGGACCTGTGCCGATCCCGGGGGCCGGACGAGATCTGCTGGGCAGCAGGGCGATTCCGTTCGATCCGTCGAAGGTATTGAGGACCGTCGTCCCGAGCAGCGCGTCGAGCGCCTGCTGGAACTGCCGGATCCGGCGGCGGGTGACCATGGTGTCGGCCACCAGGACCAGCGGGTCTGGGCGCAGGTGGAAGGTGAGGACGTCGTAGCGGTCCGCCAGCGCCATGTCGGCGCGGGCCGCCAGTTCCTCGACCGGCGCGCCACGCAGCAGGGCCGAGCACAGGGCGCGGCGCGCCTCGCGTTCGACCGTGTAGATGGACTGCTCGACGTCGGAGTGCACCTCGGAGATGGTGATGGTGATGTGCATGAGCGCCTCGAGCACCCGCTGGCCGATCGCCATGATATCGGGCAACTCGTGCGGCTCCGCGGTCGCGGCGACCTCGTCCCAGAGATAGCGGGCGCCGCCGAACAGGCCGGTCATGAGCTGGCGCACGGGGATTCGGTCCTCGGCGTGCCGCTCCACCACCGGGACGACGTACTCCGCGACCTCTTCGGCGGTGATCACGCGCCGCTCCTCGATGGCCCGGATGAACGCCACCGTCCCGGCCAGCAAGCTGGGCATGACATCGGCGAAGTGGTCCTCGGGCAGATTCTCGAGGCCGGGCACCGCGCCCAGCGCGGCTTCGAAGATGCCGGCGGCAATCTCCGGGAGCCGCGGCAGCAGGCGGGCCAGGACGGGCGAGTCATCACCCAGTGGGGGAACGAGGGCGAGCATCTGCCGATTGTCACCAAGAACAGACTCGAGCACCAAGGAGTGTGTGCGAAATACCAATCGGCACAGCATCATCCCTGGTCGCCATGACACCAAACAGTTGCTTGGCAAGGGGCGCAGTCGCTTTCACTCGATTTCAGGTCAATTAGTTTCGCGAAACCAAATTGCACCGCATTTCTTGTCTCCGAATGCAAAGCAGTTCTTCACCTTTCGCATTCGAGCCAATTCGCGGTTAAGCTCCTGTAGTGTCCCTCTCGACTTCTCGAATGGTGTCAGTGGACGATCTACCGGGGCCCAGAGGATGGCCACTGGTCGGCAATCTCCCGCAATTGACACCCTCCCTGCTGCATCGCCAATTCGACTCCTGGAGCGACGAATACGGGGCGTTGTACCGGGTCGGCATGCCCGGTCGGCGGATCGTGGTGGTGAGCGATCCCGAACTCAATCGAGAGATCCTGCGGGACCGCCCAGGCGGCTTCCGGCGGCAGTCCGCCATCGAGTCGGTCATGGACGACATGGGCTCCAACGGCCTGTTCTCCCTGGAGGGCGAGGCATGGCGGCGGCGGCGCAAGCTGGCCATGCCCGCCTTCAACGCGGCTCACCTACGCGGCTTCCAGCCCACCCTGGAGACCATTACCGAACGCCTGCGCCGGCGCTGGGAACGCCGGTCCCCGGAGGATGTGCGCGCCGAATTGACCCGCTACACGGTCGATGTCACCGCCAAACTGACCTTCGACTACGACATCAACACCATCGAAGAATCCGGCGACGTCATTCAGCGCCATTTGGAGCTGATCTTCCCCATCCTGAATCGCCGGCTCGCCACGCCGTTCCCATACTGGCGCTATGTGAAGCTGCCCGACGATCGGGCCCTCGAGCGCGCATTGGCGGCCCTGCGGCAGGATCTCACCGCCGTCATCGCCCGTGCCCGCGCGAATCTCCCCGAGCGGCCCACGAATTTCATCGAGGCGTTGCTGCTGGCGCAGGACGGCCGCGGCTCGTTCACCGATGACGAGCTGTTCGCGGAAGCGCTCACGATCCTCATCGCGGGCCAGGACACCACCAGCAATGCCATGGCCTGGCTGCTCTACCACCTGGCCGGGAAACCCGAAGTGCAGCAGCGGATTCGGGAGGAGATCGCCGAGATCCCATCGGTGCTGGACCGGCAGCCCTACCTGGAGGCGGTCGCGGCCGAATCCATGCGGCTGCAGCCCACCACGCCCCTCATCGGCATGGAGGCGATCGTCGACCGGACCATCGCCGGGGTGCACATCCCGGCTGGAACCTGGGTCGTCGTCAATGTCCAGCACGCCGGCCTGCAGGCGGAGAACTTCAGCGAGCCACACGCTTTCGATCCCGATCGCTGGCTGAACGAGGGCCCCGGCAATCACCGGCCCGACGCCTCCACCCCGTTCGGCTCCGGCCCCCGCTTCTGCCCGGGCCGCGGCCTGGCCATGCTGGAGGTCAAGAGCGTCACCGGCATGGTGTGCCGCAACTTCGACATCGCGCTGCCGGCGAATAGCGAACCACCCAGGGACCGTTTCCATTTCGCCGTCATCCCGACCGGAATGCGGCTGGATATCACACCTCGATCGGCCCACTGACTCCCGAGCACGAAAGGATCACGCATGGCGATCAAGCGGCTGTCGGTCACCGACGGCGTCTGGCTGTCCCTCGAATCACCCGATATGCCCATGCATGTCGCATTCCTGCTGGAGTTCACCGTCCCGGACGGGGATGCGGCCCGCTTCGTCCGGCGCTGGCGCGCACAGGTCGTCGCGCCGATCGCGGTGCCGCAGCCGTGGAATCTGGTGCCGGTCAGCGGTCCGCTGACCCGCCTGGTGGCCCTCATGCGCGAGGCCGCCGAGGTCGATCCGGCCGACCACATCCGGACCTGGCAACTGAACCGGCCCGGTGACCGACGCGAACTCGTCGAGCTGGCCGCCCGCATCCACCGCGAACAACTCGATGCGACCCGGCCGCAGTGGGAGATTCACCTGGTCGAGGGCCTGGCGCCGGACCGCTTCGCCCTCATTCTCAAGGTGCATCACAGCCTGTTCGACGGCGCGTCGCTGATGCGGCTGTTCACCGACACCTTCTCGACGGATCCGGCCGACCGGGACACATCGAACCTGTTCACCGTCGGCCGCGTGAATCCGGCTGCGCCGCAGCGGGTTCCGTCCGCGAGTCGGTTGCTGACCCTGCTCGCGACGCTGCGGGGCGTGCTCGAACTGGTGCGCGGCATCGGCACGGCGGGCCGCGACGCCCTGCGCCGCGCCCGCGGCCGGACCCCGGCGCAGCGGGCCTACCAGCAGCCCGCGTCCATCTTCGACGGGCCGATCACCGGCCGCCGGGATCTGTCCCTGCGCCGCTATGATCTGGGCCGGTTCAAGCGGCTGGCCAAGGCCGCCGACTGCACGATCAACGACATCGTGCTGTATCTGGTCGGCACGGCCTTGCGCGACTACCTGACCGAACATGCGGAGCTCCCCGCACGCCCGCTCACCGCCGGAGTCCCCGTGGACCTGCGGGAAGGCGACGACGACCGGGTGGGTACCCGCGCGGGCATGATGTTCACCGCGCTGGGTACCGATATCGCCGACCCTGCCGAGCGCCTGGCTGCGGTCCGCGCGGCCATCCGCGCCGCGAAGCAGGAGATGGCGGGCCTCCCGGCCAATACGGTCATCGGCTACGGCCTGGCCGTCACCCTGCCGTGGATCATGGGACTGACCTGGGGCCGCACCGACACTCCGGCCTCGCATCCGATGGGCATCTCCAATGTTTCCGGACCGCGAAATCCGTTGTACTGGAACGGCGCCCGGCTGGAGTCGCTGTACCCGATCTCGCTGCTCATGCACGGCAACCCGTTCAATGTCACCTGTGTGGGCTACCTCGACGCGCTGCACTTCGGCGTGCTGGGGGCGGCCGACAAGCTGCCGGCGATGGAGTACCTGACCGACGGTTTGGACGCCGCTCTCGACGAGCTGACCGCGCTGCTGTTGCCTGCGGAGGAACGCGCGCTGCCGTCTGCCGGGTGAGACGAAACGACAACGCTCCCGGTCCATTCCGGACCGGGAGCGTTGCGCTGTCCTGGTGAGCAGACCAGGACAGCAGGGGAAATCAGGACGGCAGTGCTGACAGTCCGCCGATCGATTCCGCCCACGCCACATAGCGATCCAGCCCGTCGCGCAGGGAAATCATGGGGGCATAGCCGAAATCGCGCCGGGCCGCGCCGGTGTCGTAGGTGCTCGACACCGTGAGCGCCGCGACCGTCCAGCTGGACAGCGGGGGCGCGACGCGCGACTGCAGTCCGGGGATCTTCCAGACGGTGTCGAAGACCGCGATGATGCCGTCCAGCACCGGTTTCGGAATGGTCCGGGTCGGCGGTGCCAGGTCGAAGGCCCTCGCCAGATCGCGGGCGAAGCCCCACAGGTCGACGTCCTCGGCGTCGGCCAGGAAATAGGGCTTCCCGGCCACCCCGTCGGACCGCGACGCCTGCACGCACGCGCGAGCGGCATGCTCGCAGTAGGTGATCGACACCAGCACCGGCTTGCCGCCCGACAGATCGGGTAGGCGGCCGGAGCGAATCTTGTTCAGCAGCAGCGTCATCCAGCCGCCCGAGCGCGGCCCCCAGATCATCCGGGGACGCAGCGCGCAGGTGGTGAAGTCGGGCCCGTTCGCCGCCAGCACCTCACGCTCGGCAATTGCCTTGGTCTCGACGTAGTAGCTCTTCGGGTTGCGCACATAGGGTTCGGACTCGTCGATGCCGAACCGCTCGCGATCGTATTCGGTGGCCACACTCGGGCTGCTGACGAAGACGAATCGGCCCGTGCCGGCGCGCCGCGCGGCATCCATGAGCCGCCGGGTGCCCGCGACATTGGCCTCCCAGAACTGGTCGCGGTGGCCGGTCTCGGCCACCCGGCCGGCGCTGTGGTGCACCACGTCCACGCCCTTGCAGGCCGCGGTGAGCGACTCCGGGTCGCCGAGGTCGCCGTGCACGATCTCGACCTCGGGCAGCGAGCGCAGATAGCCGAGATCGGCGGTGGGGCGGGCGAGTACGCGCACCTGGTCGCCCGCGGCCAGGGCCTGGTCGACGATGTGGCTGCCGAGGAATCCGGTGCCGCCGGTGACGAGGACTTTCATCGCTGTTTTCCTTCACTGTCGTAGCCGAGGCGGGCGCCGGCCCACTCCGACAGCACCTCGCGGCCGATCTTGGCGTTGTGCCGGATGTCGACCGGGAAGCCGTCGTGCCGCAGGAAGGTGCGGATCGGCGCGGTGATCTCGTGGGACTCGGCCAGTCGCCGCAATTCCCGTTCGATGCGGGGGCCCGCGCCGCGATCGACGCCCGCGCGCGGCTCGTAGCAGAGCACCGGCACCTGCGGGCCGGCCCGGCCGACGCCGACCAGCGCAGTGCGGTGGACATCCGGGTGGGTAGTGAAGATCTGTTCGCACTGCACGGTGAACAGGTCCCCGGCGCTGGTGCGTACCCGCTGGGAGATGCGGCCGCAGAACCACAGTCGGTCGTCGGTGTCCCGCCAGGCGAGGTCGCCGATGCGGTGCCAGCGGCGCAGCGTGCCGTCGGGTAGCCGTTCGTCGATCTTGGCGCGCGCATCGGCGGCCGGATTGTCGTGGTAGCGCTGACTGACCTGCGGTCCGGCGGCGACGATCTCACCGATTTCGCCCGGCGCGACCTCCAAATCGTCTGTCCAGAGCGGTATTTCGTCATCGGTGATGCGAATGATCCGCACTCGGGTATCGCTGTCGGACTCCGGCAGTGCCCGTCCCACGCAGGTGCCGGCCCCGTCCCGGGTCCGCTCCCGCAGCGTTTCGAGCTCCGACCACTCCAGGGTGGTCAGCGGAAGCGCCTCGGTCGCACCGTAGGTGGTGAAGACCCGGGCCCGCGGTCCGAGCGCGTTGCGCACCGCGACCAGCGCCTCCAGGTTCGCGGGCGCACCCATCGAAATGACCGTGGTGAGGCTGGGCAGCTCGCTTCCGGTCCGGTCCAGATAGGCGCCGAGGGGGCCCAGCAGGGCGGGCGAGGCGGTCAGATCGGTGATCCGGAAGGCGCGGGCCACCTCGACCAGCAGCGCGGGATCGGCCTGCGACACCTTCACCGGATCCACCGGCCCGAGCACCACGTGCGCGCCCTGCATCAGATCGAACAGCCCGAACAGCGGCACCGTCGCCAGTGAGACGAAACCGTCCGCGCGATCGTGCAGATCGGTGACCACCCGCAGCGAGGCGGCGAAGCCCGCGCGGGTGAACTCCACCCCCTTGGCGGGGCCCGTGCTGCCGGTGGTGAACCCGATCATCAGTAGATCCCCGGGCGCGTGGGCGATCGCGACCGGCGCGCCCACGCGGCCGCGCTCGGCCAGCTGCGCCAGTGTGTAACCGCCCCAATAGGAGCGAGCGCCCGCCGTGACATGCACGCGCACCGAGCGGAAGGTGCGACGCGCGGCGATCCGGATCAGGTGGGCCTCCGGAACGCCGATGAACGCCTGTGCGCCGACACTGCGGAAGCAGTGCAGCATGCGATTCACGCCCATGCCGGGGTCCACTACCACCGGCACCGCGCCCACCCGGAACAGCGCGAAGATCACCGCGAACAGATCCGGGTCGGGCCGGACCATCACAATCGTCTTGACGCCCTGGGTGATTCCGATCTCGGCGAAGGACCGCGCGTAGGCGTCGATCCGCTCGCCGAGGTCGGCGAAGGTCAGCGCGTCGAAGGCGGCGCTGACGCCGACGCCGCCCGCGCCGCCCAGAGGCCGGGTCCGATAGCTGACGGCGGGCAAATCGGCGTACTTCTCGATCTGGCGCGCCAGCAGCAGATCCGGATCGTCGAGTACCGGATTCACGCGGCCCCTTCCACTCGGTAGCTCACGCATCCGGCCATCGGACCCGAACCCGCCGCCAGGAATACCAGCTCGGCGCCCGGCGTCAGCGCGCCCTGCTCCCGAAGTTGGTGGTAGGCAATGGCCAGGCCCGAGCTTCCGGCGTCGCGGTCGCCGGTCATCGCCTGGTAGCCGCGGGCGAATCCGAATTCCTCCGCGAGTTCGCTCGCAAGTCCGGGCACCGGGTTATTGGTGACCAGAATGCTATTGCCCGTGTCGATTTCGGGCTGATCGGCCAGGTAGCCGCGCAGCGTGTCGGCCGCCGTCGCGGTGATCACCGTGTCGTAGTCGGGCGCGACCTCGACCGTAATCGTCTGCTGCCCAGCGTTTCCCATGGCTTTCAGGTCCAGATATCCGGCGACGCCCGGATTCGCGCCCGCCGCCCGGACGCGCACCGGGGAAATACGTAGCGGGCCGAAGCCCGTCTCCCGATCCACCCCCTTGCTCAGCAGCCAGGCCGAGCCGACGGTCGCGTACCGGAAGTCGTCCGGCCGGTGGGCGATTCCGCCCGGGTGCGCATCACTGCCGACGACCAGCACCCGTTGCGCGGTGCCATTGGCCAGCAGCGCGGTCGCCGCGTGCACGGCGTTCAGCACCCCGCACGCGCCATTGCGCAGGTCGAACGAGAAGGTGGAGCGGCCCGATCCCGCCTCGTAGTCCAGGTGCATGCGCAGCCCGAGCTGGATGAGCGCGGAGTTCGCGGGCTCGACCACATTGCTGTCCCGATAGACGCCGACATTGACCAGCACGTCGATATCGCCGGGCTCGATTCCGGCCCGCTCCAGGCATTCCCGGCCCGCGGCCACGGCATGGTCGATGGTTCCCGCGGTGACCGGGGCGGCGCTGATCGCGGATTGTTCGATGACAACAGACATGTTCATCCCACCAGAGAATCGAGAGTGGCCGACATGACGCCGAAGATCATTCCGGAGGCGGTCGGCACCACGCAGATCTTGGAACCCTTCGGTATTTCGCCCCGCGATATGTAGTCGTATATCGCGAGGAAATGCGTGCTGGCACCGGTGTTCGCGTATTTGTGCACGGTCGCCAGCCGCGGCGGCATTTCCGCCTCGTGGATCTTGGCGCCGGATTCGGCCAGCTTCTCGGTGAAGGCCACCCCGAGTTGATGGAAGACGATGAAATCGAACTTCTCGTCGGCGAAGGTGGTGCCGCGCTTGACGAGCCGATCGCGGTGCAGTTTCGCCCAGGTTTCCCGGCGTGGGGCCGCCTGCATGGTCATATTGTCGGTCAGCATGATCATGTTCTCGGAGGCGTCGCTGGGCTTGGCGATACACAACGGTGAGAACTCGGCGCAGGTGATCATGTCCACGTAGTGGATGCGGTCGTGTTCATCCTCGGCACGGTCCACGATCACCGCGACGGCGGCGTCGGCCAGGGTGAGCGCCGGGAACTGCAGATCGCGCGCGTCCTTGGCCTCGGCGAGTGCGCCCTCGGTGACCGGGGAGATGATCTCCGCCGTCACCACCATGCCGGTGCGCACCAGACCGGCGCGAATCATGTTCTCCAGCAGGTAGATCGCGGTCATGGTGCCACCGCAGGCATTGACGACGTCGTAGCCCATGGCATGGTCCGCGCCGATCCGGCGGGCGATCTCGTGGGCGGCGGCGGGCTCGAACACCATGTGGAACCCGTCGTGCACCGTGGTGCCGGCGCTGATGATCACATCGAGGTCGGTGGCCTCGTACCGCGAGCGCGCCAGGCAGTCCTGCGCGGCGCGTGCGCCGAGCGAGAGGCTGTCCTCGCCCACGGACCGGTCGACCATGCGCCGGGTGCGAATTCCGGTGATCCGCTCGACTTCGAATTGCCCGCCGCTCGACATTCGGGCCAGTACTTCGTCGGTGGTGTATTCGCGCTGGGGGAGAGCGGCTCCCAGCGCACCGAGGCGCGCGGCACTCACAATCGTGACTCCCGATCGTAATGGGATGGATGGAACTGGCGAGTGGGCCGTCCATGTGAATCGAACGAGGCGAACAGTGGCTCGGTTCGGATTCCACGGACGCTAGAGACGAGCGCCATACGGTGTCAAGGAGACTCGGTCCCGAGAGCGACAGACATCACCCGGAGGCGGTGTCATATCGAATGCCACTGCTCCCGGAAAACCAATAGCGACAATGGATTTTGGCTCCGGAGACAAAGACGAAAGTCCGGTTGCGACAGCATGGAATTCCTGGTTACTCTGGCCGAGACCGGCACCCTACCGGCAATCGACAGTCGGGCCATCGCCCGCAATTACCAAGAGTCCGCGCGTCGTCGCGCGATCCGGCCCGCCAGATTTGGAGCACCTTCGCGATGACATCCACCGCCACCGTTACGCCGATCGCGCATCGCGCGGCGCCCATCGCGCCCGGCGCGGTCCCGCTGCTCGGCCACTGGCCGCGGTTCGGCCGCCGGCCCTACCGATTCCTGTCCACGCTCTCGTCGGTGGGACCGGTTGTGCGCGTGCGGATTCCCGGCTACGACACCTATGTCGTCACCGATCCCGAGCTGGTCCGCGAGGCGTTCGTGGCGCTGTCGGACCAGGGGCTGATGATCGAACGCGCCGAGGCGCTGCTCGGTGAGGGCGTCACCGTGCTCCAGGGCCAGCGGCATCGGCGCGAACGGCGCATGATCGCACCCGCCTTCGCGAAATCGCGGATCGCGCGCTACGCGGCGGTCATGACACGGCTCGGGGCGGAGCGCGCCGCGTCCTGGCGCAACGGTGATTTCCTCGCGGTCAACGAGCAGATGCACGACCTGGCGCTGCGCACCGTGGCCGGATCGCTGTTCAACGGCGAACTCGGTTCCGAGACAGCCGAACACATCCACCGCCTGTTGCCGCCGGTCATGACCCTGCTCTCCCGGCGCGTCACCCGGCCCGCCTGGATCGACCGGCTGCCGCTGCCCGGCAATCGCCGGTTCGACCGCCTGGTGGTGGAGATGAAGGCGGCCACCGGCACCATTATCGCCGCGTACCGCGCCGAACTCGCCGCGGATCCGGACCTCGATCACGGTGATCTGCTCGACACGCTGCTCAAGGCCCGCGACGAATCCGGGGGTGCGCTCACCGACTCCCAGGTGCACGACGAGCTGATCAACTTCCTGGTCGGCGGCACCGAGGCCATCGGGGTGACGCTGGCCTGGGTGTTCCACGAGCTCGGCCAGAATCCCGAGGTGGAGGCCGCGCTGCACGCCGAGGTGGACGCCGTGTTGCGCACGCAGGGGGACCCGCGGGCCGCGGAGTTCGGCGACCTGGCCGAGCTCGAGATCACCAAGCGCATTGTGCTCGAGACGTTGCGCAAGTACTCGCCGTGGCTGACGGTCCGGCACGTGCCCGCCCCGTACACCCTCGGAGATATCGAAATCCCGGGTGGCAGTATGCTTTTCGTCTGTCCGGTGGCAGTGCACCGAGATCCCGTCGTGCATCCCGATCCGCAGCGTTTCGATCCGGACCGGTGGCTGCCCGAGCGGATGGCGGACATGTCCAAGGGCGCGCACATCCCGTTCGGCATGGGCGCCCGGCAGTGCCCCGGAAACGTGTTCGCGCTCACTGAGATCGCCCTGCAGGTGGCGACCATCTGCGCCCGCTGGCGGCTGCGGCCGGTGCCGGGTATTCCGGTGCGGGAGACCGTGATCGGCGCGCTGGTGCATCCGGAGAAGCTGCTCATGCGGGCGGAGGCGCGCTGACCGTGGTGCGATTCGTAGTGCGCAGGCATCGTGCGGTGCTGGTCGTCGCCGGGGTGCTGGCGGTGCTGGCCGGACTGGCGAGCACCACACTGTTCGGCAAGCTGCAGGGTGGCGGATACTTCGACCCGAGTGCGGAATCCAGCACCGCCGCCGATGCGCTGCGGGACCACTTCGGGCAGGGCGCGCCGAACCTGGTGTTGCTCGTGGACGCCGGCCGGACCATCGATGATGCCGAATCCACGTATGCCGCAACGGAACTTGTGCGGCGTCTGCAGGCCGAGTCCGATGTCTCCGGGGTGATGTCGTACTGGACCTCGGGGCACTTGCCCGCGCTGCGCGACAAGACCGGCCGTCAGGGCCTCATCGTCGCGACGATCATGGGCGATGAGATGCGGATCGACCACCGGATCGCCGATCTGGCACCGGAATTCGGCGGTACGCACGATGGGATCGAGGTCCGGGTCGGCGGGTACGCCATGATGATGCACGAAACCGTGCAGCAGGGGCAGCAGGACGTGGCCGCCGGTGAGGCCGTGGCGTTTCCGCTGACCCTGATCGCGCTGCTCGTGGTCTTCGGGACCGTGGTGGGCGCGGCACTACCGCTCATCACCGGAACCGTCACCACCATGCTCACCATGGGTGTGCTCTGGCTGCTGGCCGAGTTCACCGAATTGTCTTCCACCGCAACCAATGTGGCCTCACTGCTCGGGCTGGGCCTGGCGATCGACTACAGCCTGCTGATCGTCAATCGGTATCGCGAGGAGCTCGCCACGGCCGCCGATCCGCGCGCGGCGCTGATCACGACCATGGGGTCCGCGGGGCGGACCGTGGCCTTCTCCGCGCTGACCGTGGCCGTCGCGCTGTCGTCCATGCTGATCTTCCCGCTGCTGGCGGTGCGCTCGATCGGGTATGCCGGGATCGCCGTGGCGCTCACCGCCGCCGTGGTCTCGCTGACGGTCTTGCCGGCGATTCTGCTGGTGGCGGGCGATCGCATCGACAGGTTCCGGATCGGCCGGAAACGGTTGTCCGGCAGCGACTCCCGCGCGCTGGACCAGGGCTTCTGGCATCGGCTCGCGACAATGGTCATGCGGCGGCCGATTCCGGTCGCCACCGTCACGGTGGCGTTGCTGCTCGCCCTGGGGCTGCCGTTCCTGCGTTTCCACCCCGGCTTTCCCGACTATCGGTCCATGCCGGCGGGGTCGTCCGCGCGGCAGGTGGCCGAGACCGTACAGCGCGATTTCGATGCGGCAGAACTCAGCGGACTGTTCGTGGTGCTGCCGGACAGCGGGACCGGGGTCGCCGAGTACGCCGTGGCGCTGTCGTCGCTCGACGATGTCGCACGCGTGGATACCGCGACGGGCAGCTACATCAGGGGCGCGCTCGCGATACCCGCCACCCCCGCCCATCACCGGTTCGAAACCGGCGATGCCGCTTACCTTTCCGTGGTGCCCGCCACCACGGACCCGCGGACGGTGGACGCCGTCATCCGCGCTGTCCGCGCCACCCCCGCACCGTCGCGGGCGCTGGTCGGCGGGGTGGACGCGGCCAATATGGACGCCATCCACGCCCTGACCGCGCGAGCGCCCTTCGCGCTCGGCTTCGTGGTGATCGCCATGGCGCTGCTGCTGTTCCTGCTGACCGGCAGCGTGCTGGTGCCGGTGCTGGCGCTGATCCTGAGCGCGCTGAGCCTGACCGCCACCTTCGGCGCACTGGTGTGGATCTTCCAGGAGGGCAGGCTGTCCGGGCTGCTCGGGTTCACCCCCACGGGCGACCTGTCGGCGGTGGTGCCGGTCATGCTGTTCGCCGTCGCCTTCGGGCTGGCCATGGACTATCAGGTCTTCCTGCTGGCCCGCATCCGTGAGGAGTACGAGAACACCGGGGACGCAACGGCCTCGGTCGCGATCGGGCTGGAGCGGATCGGCCGCATCGTCACCGCGGCCGCGGTCCTCATTTCCATCGTGTTCCTGGGCTTCCTCGCCTCCGACATCACCTTCATGAAGGCCTTCGGCATCGGGCTGCCGCTGGCGGTGCTGGCCGACGCCACCGTGGTGCGCGGATTCCTGCTCCCGGCGACGCTGCGCCTGGGCGGACGCTGGACCTGGTGGGCTCCGCGACCACTGCGCCGCTTGCACACCCGATTCGGACTCCGCGAAGGCGGTGCCGCGCCGGCCGAAGTCGCGGCCGTCTCCGCCTGACGATTCGCCGCCCATCACTACTTCTCATTCACGAACCGAGGTGCCCGCATGTCCGAGTCCTCCTCCGGCCCCGACCGTTACGACGTTGCTATCATCGGCACCGGTTTCAGCGGTCTGGCTGTGGCGATCAATCTCCGCCGTCTCGGCATGGACAACTTCGTCCTGCTGGAGCGGGCCGATGCCATCGGTGGCACCTGGCGGGACAATGTCTATCCCGGATGCGCGGTCGATGTGCCCTCGGTGCTGTATTCGTATTCGTTCGCACCGAATACGGAGTGGACGCGCCTCTACGCGCCCCAGCCCGAGCTGCGCGCATACACCGAGTCGGTGGTGGATCGCTTCGATCTGCGACGGCACGTGCAGCTGAACATTGAAGTGGCCGAGGCGGATTTCGACGAAGCCACCGCGGAATGGGTGATCCGCCTGAGCGACGGCCGGACGGTGCGGGCGCGTGCCGTCGTCATGGGGTACTTCTCACTGCACACCGCCGCCATCCCCGACATCCCGGGCCGCACCGAATTCACCGGTGCGCAAATGCATTCGAGCGCCTGGGATCGGGACTTCGAGCCCGCCGGCAAACGCATCGCCGTGGTCGGTGCGGGCGCGAGCGCCGTGCAGATCGTGCCCGCCCTGGCGCGCACCGCCGGAGGGGTGGTGTCCTTCCAGCGCACCGCCGCCTGGGTGCTGCCCCGCGGCGATCGCCCCATCCCGCCGGCGGTCCGGACCCTGTTCCGCCACATCCCACCGCTGCGACTCGCCGCCCGCGGCTTCGTCTTCGCCTTTCTGGAGGCGCTGCACTTCGCCGAGTTCCATCCCCGCCTGGTGCGACTCTACGAGCGAATCTGCCTGGCCGCCTTGCGGCATCAGGTTCCCGATCCCGAGGTGCGCCGAAAGCTGGTCCCCGACTACCGCTTCGGCTGCAAGCGCCCGATGGTGTCCGACGAGTACTACGCCGCCTTCGCCCGGCCCACCGTCGACCTCGTCACCGAGAAGATCATCGAGATCACCCCCGCCGGCCTGCGCACCGCCGACGGCGCCCACCACGAAGTCGACGCCATCGTGTGGGCCACCGGCTTCCACGTCCAGGACTCCATTGCCCGCTTCCCCGACTTCCGCACCGAAACCACGTCCACTCGAAAGAAATTCACCGAGGACGGCTTCACGGCCTACCGCGGCATAGCCTTCGCCGGCCTCCCCAACCTCTTCGCCGTCACCGGCCCCAACACCGCCCTGCCCCACACCTCCCAATTCCTGGCCATCGAACCCACCGCCCGCCTCATAGCGCGCACCATCAGCCATATGCACACCCACGCCGTCACCCGCTACACCCCTGCGCAATCCGCCGAACGCGCCTGGGTATCCCGAGCCCGCACTCTCCTCAGCACCCGAATCTGGTCCACCGGCGGTTGCACCAGCTACTTCATAGACCCCGAAGGCACCAACACCCTCACCTACCCGGGCGGCACCTGGACCCTCCGCCGCGACCGCCGCCACCTCCGCCTCGAGGACTGGCAGCACGTCTGAGCATGACCACGGGCTCAACTCTTTTGGGTCCAGAAGGCTAGGGTGTCGCGCCAGCCGTGGTCGGCGGCGGTGCGTCCGGCCCAGGCGATGTAGCCGTCGGGACGCACCAGCAGGGCGGGGCCGGTGTCGGTACGTTCGGCTTGGGTGAGATTCGTTGCGACGGGGGCGGTGCTGCGTTCCCGGATGAGGACGAAACCGGGTGTGCGCTGTAGCACGGTGAGCCGGTCCCCCCGCAGGGGAGTCTCCGTGGCGCGGGTTCCGACCAACGGAGACTGGCCGCGGCCGGACGGGTAGCGCAGGGTAACTCCGGCGAAGCTGCCCGCGATCGCGTCCGAGATCGGGCCGAAGCCGAGCACTTTCGGGGCGATGCGGTCCCGCATCCAGCGCGCGACGCGCGGTTTCACCGTGACCGCGCGCATCATCGCGCCGCTCTGTCGCAGGACACGGCGGCCGATAGGGTGGCGTTCGGCGTGGTAGGTGTCGAGCACCGCGTCGTTCGCGCCGCCGAGGACGGCGTCCAGTTTCCAAGCGAGATTGGCGGCATCCTGGATGCCGGTGTTCATGCCCTGCCCGCCCATCGGGGAGTGCACGTGTGCGGCGTCGCCTGCGAAAAACACACGTCCGGAACGGTATTCGTGGATCTGGCGCTCATCGCAGTGGAAGCGGGAACGCCAGCTGATCTCGGCCACGCCGACATCACGTCCCATCGCCCGCGTGAGCACGTCCTCCACCTCGCGCTCGTCCACCGGCTCGGAGTCCGGCAGCTGGTTGCGGCGATCCCAGGTCATCGACCGGTACCAGCGGGAGCCGGAACCGTCGCCGTAGGGGACGAGGAATCCGAAGCAGTCGCGAGTGTCGCCGAGCGTCAAAGCCACACCGGCTGGTCCATTGGTGAGCAGCACATCGGCCAGCACCACCGAGGACAACACCGACTTGCCCGCGAATTCCACCCCGAGCAGGGTTCGGATGGTGCTGTGGGCACCGTCGGCGGCCACCAGATACGGTGCGCGCCAACGGGTTGTCTCGGTGTCCACCGATGCGTCCCTGTGCTGGGTCGTCACCGTGACACCGTCGCGATTCTGCACCAGGCCGACGACCTCGACACCGCGGCGGATATCCGCTCCCTGTGCTTCGGCATAGCGGGCCAGGGCCCGGTCGACATTGATCTGCGGCGTGATCAGCCCGCAGCGGTACCGCGAGGGCAGATGAGTCAGATCGACCTTCGCGCCCGCGAACAGGTTCACCGCCGGTGTAGTGCTGCCCTGTGCGAGTAGATCCTCGGCCAGACCGCGGGCGTCGAGGACCTCCAGGGTGCGAGCCATGGTCGCGAATGCCCGGCTGGCCGGGTTGATCTGCGGCCATCGCTCCAGCACGGTCACCGACCGTCCGGCGCGAGCGAGATCACCGGCGGCCGTCATGCCGGTGGGGCCACCACCCACCACGATGACATCGGCAGAGTTCACAGGCGTGTCCACGACTGCTCCTCGACCGCGGCGATTCCGTGGCAGGCCATCGGAATGTCTTCGGCGTCAGCCGCCGAACCGAGCATTCGATACGCCAGACCGAGCAATCGTGCCCGATGCCGCACGAACATTTCGACCGCCCCTGCCGCCATATCGCAAGCATGACAGGGGCACAGCCAGTCATACGCCGGCTTTACGCGCCTCACCGCCGATCTCGACCCCGAGACCATCGAGGCCACCGTGCACGCCTACCAGCACAGCAGCATGCAGATGGGTGTGCACGCACCTATGCCGGGGTCGCCCGCTTTTGCAGGTAGCAGGAATATCGGTCCGGGGGAGAGAATAGAAGCTTGATGTTATGTGCACAATCAATATTGGGGGTATGTCCCTGACATGCGCCGTGTCCGTTCAGCGGGGTGCCCGAAGCGGGCAGTGCCGTTGTGAATGAACTCTTTGCGCCCTTTGTTGGAATACGGGCAGCCTCCCGAAAACACTGCCTCGATATTCGATTCGTGACCAGGGGACCCGATGAAACCCACAGTAATGACCAGGCCGGAATCTGTGGGACGAGCCGACCCCGGGCCGCCGCCACGTACTGGAGTATCCATGACCGATACCACTGCTTCGGTCGCCGAAACGCCGAGCCAGGCTGGGCCGCATCTCTGGGGCTTCGGCATCGACGTGGGCGGTAGCGGCGTGAAGGGCGGCGTCGTCGATCTCGGCACCGGGCGGCTGATCGGCGACCGCTTCAAACTCCCGACCCCGCGGCCGGCTACTCCGGAGGCTCTCGCCGATACGATCCGCGAGGTGGTGAAGCACTTCCAGTGGGACGCGCCGCTCGGTGTCACCTATCCGGGCGTGGTCAGTGGCGGCGTAGTCCGTACCGCCGCGCACCTCGACAAGTCTTGGATCGGAGTGAACGCCCAGGAGGTGATCAGCGCCGAACTCGGCGGACAGCCGGTGACCTTGCTCAATGACGCCGACGCGGCGGGATTGGCCGAAGTCCAGTTCGGTGCCGGCAAGGACAAGGACGGCGTCATTGTGCTGCTGACGTTCGGCACCGGCATCGGTTCGGCGGTGATCCATGACGGGGTGTTGTTGCCCAACACTGAATTCGGTCACATCGAGGTCGGCGGAATGGAGGCCGAGTGCCGGGGCGCCGTGTCGGTCAAGGAAAGGCACGCCTGGAGCTACAAGCGGTGGGCCCCGGAGGTGACGAAGGTGCTGGTCGCCATCGAAAACGCGATCTCGCCCGACCTGTTCATCGCAGGTGGCGGGGTCAGCCGCAAGGGCGACAAATGGATTCCGTTGCTGAAGAACCGCACGCCGGTGGTGGCCGCCGCGTTGCAGAACACCGCGGGGATCGTAGGGGCAGCGGTGGCTGCGCATGCCGATCCAACGCACGCAACCAGCCCGCTCGGCGGCAGCGGTCGTCTTCGCTGGGTTTGACAGCCTCGACGCCCCCAGCTGCAGGAAATTCGTCTTCTGCACCCGCTGCGGTGGGCGGCCAGCCAGGTTCGGACCGATTCATCTCGGTGATGTCCGATCAGATCCGTCGTGTCGATCGGGTGGTGCTGTGGCTGGCAGCCGTTCTGTTCAATGCGATCCGGGAGTACGCGCGTCGAGACCACCGGCTGCTGGTCGCAACCATCGATACTGCTGGAGCGCGGGCGATCGGCTGGCGATTTCGTCTCGCCCTGGCCTGGATCGGCAGCGGAGTCCTGCTGGGTGCCCTGCTTCCTGTTCTCGGCCTCGCCGTAATCGCCGCCTTCATTTGCTTCTACTGGCTGCCGATCCCGGGCGAGAGTGACAAGGCGAAACAACGGCGATGACCGTGGCGGTCAGGCGCAACCGGGTCATGGTCGGTGCGCGGAGAATTGCGAGTCGGTCGGGCTGTCACAGATCCAGCACGATGTCGCTGTCCGGGCGGGCACAGCAGATCAGTATCTGACCGTTGTCGGGGGCTTCCAGCGGGTCCGGTAGGTAGCTGGTGGCTCCGGCCAGGAGCGAGGTGATGCAGGTGTGGCATACGCCGGTGCGGCATGACCACCGGGTGGGCACGTCACAGGCCTCGGCGAGTTCGAGCAGTGATCGCGTTTCGAACTGCCAGCGCGTCGACAGGCCACTGCGGGCGAATGTGACCGAGGGCCCGGTGCCTGGCGTACCTGGTGGTTGATGGGGTGGGGTGCTCGACACGGTGGTCACCCCCGGGTTGATCGGTGTCCGTGTCCCGAATAGTTCGGTGTGGATGCGTGTGATCCCCAGTTTGGTTAGGGCTTCGCCGATATCGGCCATGAAGCGTTGCGGCCCGCATATGTAAGCCGTGGCGGCCGAGGGCAGATCGAGGGTGGCGAGCGTTTCGGCGGTCAATCGGTGGGGCGGAATCCCAGCGGCCGGAGCAGTGTGGAATACGTGCTCGTGGGTGGTGGGTAGTGATCGCAGCAACTGGTGTGCCTCATCGGCGAACGCCTGCTGGTCGCTGTTGCGCGCGGTATGCAGCCACCACACGTCACGGTCGCTGTGGTGGGCGGCGAGTTGGTGCAGCATCGCGAGTACCGGCGTGACGCCGATGCCCGCGGATACCAGCAGCACGGGTTCGGTGCCCGCCGTGAGCACGAAGTCACCGCGAGGGGCAGCGACCTGAATGATGGTGCCGGTGTGCAGTCGAGTGTGCACGTAAGTGCTGACCAGTCCCTCACGTTTGACACTGATGCGGTAGGTGCCGCTGCCGGGTGCCGAAGACAACGAGTAGCTGCGGACGGGCGCGGGGTCACCTGCACCGGGGAAGCGGAGTGTGAGGTACTGGCCGGGCAGCGCGCTGGGCAGGCCGGCTCCGTCAGCTGCCGCGAGGTACACCGAAGTTATGGTCGAGCTTTCGCGGACGATATCGACAACCTTCATCGCACGGAAGCCGCTCCAGCTCGGTTCGACACCGATGGTCGGCGCGGCGGGGCGCTCGCTGGTCAGTAACTCCCGGAACGATTGCCGCCAGCCCGGGCTGAGTGCCGGAATATCGAGTGCCGTCTCCAGGTCGTTCGGATCGCGGTCGGGAAGATAAAGCAGTGCATCGATCGCGGCGACACTCATCCGGTGCCCGCCACGGCGGGTGCGGGTGATCTGGTCGCCGGCCTGAACCCGCCCCTCGGTGATCACTCGGAAATAGAAGCCCGGCCGGTGGTGGGCGACCAGCAGTGCTGCCAATGTCGGTATGCCGAGCCGCATTCCGACGCGAAAGCAGGTGACCCGGGGTTGGGTCACTTCGAACTCGGCCTCTCCGATCCGGTACCGGTCGCCGATGCACACATCCTGGTCGCTGAGCCCTGCCACGGTGAAGTTTTCGCCGAACTGGCCGAACTCGTACCCGGTGTGCCCGAAGTAGTGCTGCCAATACCGGATCGAGTCGATTTGGTACACGAGCACAGCGCGCTGTTCGCCACCGTGGCCGTCGAGGTCGCCCTGGCCATCACCGTCGATATTCAGTTTGCGCACCATCACCGAACCACCGACCGGTGACTTGAATATTCCGGTGTGGACCGTTCGTCCTTGCCAGGCAACATCTTTGGGCATACCAACGTTGACCGAGAGCAAAGAAGCCATGGGTTTCGTCTCCGCGGTTGTTGCTGTATTCAAGCTACTCCGGCGGACCGTCATGTCCGAGGCTGTCGCGAACGCTCGGCGTCGACGACAATCGGCCGGATTACGCTGGTAGCCATACCGGCAGGGCCTGGACAGTGCGATGAGTCGAGCGGGTCGCTCGCGGACCTCACTACGACCATCAGGGCGTCGGAAACGGTTGAGCGACCGATTGCTCGGCCCCATCGGAAGTACTTCGAGCGCGTCCGAGTGGAGGGAGCTGAGTTATGGGACTGTCATGGCAGCAGGGACCACTTTCACCGAGATCGGTCGGCCGGTTCCTGACCGAGCAGCCGCTACCCGAGCGGCTGCTGTTCGCAGAGCCACTGCGTCGCCGCATGCGTGTGCGGTTCGGTGACGAGTGGATCTCCGAAAGTGACGATGTGGTCCTGCTGCACGAGCCGGGTCACTATCCGGTGGCCTACTTCCCGCTCGATGGTGTCGAAGATGGTGTCTTGCGGCAGACGGATCGCCGAACACAGCACCACGATCTCGGCACGACGGCCTGGTTCACCGTGACGGCGGGAGACCGCAGCGCCGAGCGGGCCGCCTGGCAGCACATCGAGTTGCCCGACTACGCGAGCGAGTTGCGCTATCGCGTGGCCTTCGCTTGGCGTGCAATGGACGCCTTTTACGAAGAGGACGAGCGGATCGTCGGCCATGCCGCCGACCCGTATCACCGTAACGACATCCGCGCCACAGCACGACATCTGGTCGTCCGCGACGGGCACCGCACCATCGCCGACGCCGGCCGACCAGTGGTGCTGTACGAGTCGGGATTCGCGCCCCGCTGGTATGTGCCGAGAGAGGACGTCGACGAAACGGAACTGACACCCGTGGATGGTCAAACCTTCTGCCCTTACAAGGGCCTGGCCAGCTACTACGACATCGGCGAGCACAGGCGCGCCGCATGGTCGTACCTGGATGCATGGCCGGAGGTAGGTCGCGTACGCGGGTTGGTGTCGTTCGAGCCCGACAAGATCGAGGTCTACCTCGACGGCGATCGCCTCCAACTCGAACCTGGCCAAGCGGTCGTCGCGCACGGCATCGACCGCGGTCTGGAACCCGACGAGATCCTCGCGCGGCGATAAGCCGTCGACAAACGAACCAGCCGCGCGACCAACGTGGCAGCGTGTCCTTCACGTCCGTTTCAGCGGCGCGTCGCGGTGCTGGTGCAATGCGTCGGACCCCATGGAAACGGGCAGTTGTGGTCTGCTTCCGCGCCGAACCCTCTGGGCCCGAACGGCGCTCGACGCAACAGCATCTGATCGGAGCGGTTGGTGTGAAGCGTAGTGTGCAGTGCCAACGAGAAAAGCCCCTCCCGTTCAGCATTGCTGCTGTTGGAAGGGGCTTTTCGTGGTGCGCCATCAGGGACTCGAACCCCGAACCCGCTGATTAAGAGTCAGCTGCTCTGCCAATTGAGCTAATGGCGCGTGTTACTCCCCAGGGGGCTTGGGCTTTCGCTTGGGCCGCTCTGCGGTGCGAGAAGAACATTAACAGGGTGGAGTACGGAAAGTGAAATCGGGTGTCTGAGCTGCGGGTTTGTGGAGGGTTGGGGAGTTGTTAACGCGGCGGGGGTGATCACGGATGTTTCGGACGAAGCCCCTTTGGGCGGGACGCTTGGTTGGAAGCCGGGGTGGTTGTGACTGCCAGGTCGGGGGTCTCGGTCGGCTGGGGTGGGCGTGGTGATCGAACAGGCGTGGTCGGGGCCGGGAGTTGTGCGGTGGCCGGTTGTGCACCGAGACGTGAAGCGGGGTTGTGATGAGTGAAGGTCGGGGGCGGCGAGGGCTGCTGGGTGTCGGGGTGGTGGTGTCCGTGCTGGCGTTGGCGCTGGTCGGGTGCTCGTCGGGAGGTAAGGGTCAATCCTCGACGGTGGCAATCGATTCCAATCCCATCGGCGAGCTCATGAAGCCGAAGCTGATCTCACCGGTGAAGGACGGCGACAGAGGGGTGTCGCCGGGGGAGCTGACGTTGAAGGTGGAGGATGGCCGGCTCACGACCGTGGCGCTGACCAACCCGGACGGCAAGCCGGTGCCGGGTGAGCTGGCGGCGGATGGCCGTTCGTGGCGGCTGACCGAGCAGTTGGCGTTCGGGCGCACCTACGGGTTGAGCGTCGACGCGATCGGCCTTGGCGGCGCGACCAATTCGACTATGAGTTTCACCACTATCTCGCCCAATAACCGCACCCATCCGTACCTGTTGCCGGCGGAGGACGACGTGGTCGGTATCGGCCAGCCGGTGGCCGTGCAGTTCGACGAGAACATTCCGGATCGCCGGGCTGCCCAGGCGGCGATCAAGATCACTACCACGCCCGCGGTGGAGGGCGCTTTCTACTGGGTCAACAATCGCGAGGTGCGCTGGCGGCCGCAGAACTTCTGGGCCCCGGGCACCAAGGTCGACGTCGCGGTGAGCGCGTACGGCCGGGATCTCGGCAACGGCCTGGTCGGCGACAGTGACATCCATTCCAGCTTCACCGTCGGCGACGCCACCGTCTTCACCGCCGACGACGACACCAAGATGGTGACCGTCGAGCGCAACGGCGAGGTGATCAGGACCATGCCGACCTCGATGGGCAAGAACTCCACACCCACCGACAACGGCGTCTACATCGTGGGCGACAAGTTCGACAAGATCATCATGGATTCCTCCACCTACGGCGTCCCGGTGAACTCGCCGGCCGGGTATCGCACCCCGATCGACTGGGCGACGCGGATCTCCTACTCCGGCATCTTCTTCCACTCGGCCCCGTGGTCGGTGGGCGCACAGGGCTCGGTCAACACCAGCCACGGCTGTCTGAATCTGAGCCCGGCCGACGCCAAGTGGGTGTACGACAATGTCAAGCGCGGCGACATCACCATCGTCAAGAACACCGTCGGCGGCACGCTGTCCGGCCTGGACGGGCTGGGCGACTGGAACATTCCGTGGGAGCAGTGGAAGGCCGGCAACGCCGACGACAGCCGCTGATCCCGACGCCCGCCGCTGATCGCGGACGCGCCGAAGGGGCATCAGCGTGTTCGCCGATGCCCCTTGGGACGCGCTCGATCTCGGGGGTGGGAGGTCAGCCGATGGTCCCCGGCCCGATGCCGCCGCCGCCATTGAGGTTGCCGCAGCCCAGTCCCGCGTAGCCCGCGAGCGCCGCCGCGCTGCCGGCGACGGTGCAGCCGCCCTTCGAGGAGCCCGTGGTCGCCGAACCGGTCGCGCCGCCGAGCTTGATGGCGGAGGACCCGAAATTGACATCCGACTCGATAGGGTTGCTGTCCGCGGTCGGGTCGGTAGTCGTGCCCGGCGTGGTAGTCGTGCCCGGCGTGGTGGTGCCCGGGGTGGTCGTCGTGGTGCCGGGCGTGGTCGCGGTCTGCGAGGCGTCGGTGAGAACGATCTCCGCAGACGCGGCGGGCGCGGCGGGCAGAATGGCCGCAACGGCTAGCAAAGTGGTTACGGCATAGCGGTTCACGTGCGAAGTCCTTCGGATCGAGCATGGGTCGGGGCCCCGACTCCCCGGTGTCCAGAGCAGTGTACGAAGATCGCGTGACCCGCGCCGCAAAATGCGACACACTGGTGTTTCTGTCACACTCCGAGACGCGCTGTCTCAGCCGCCGAGACGCGCCACGGCCCGCACCGGAGCGCCGTCCGCACCGGGCAGGTTGAGCGGGAACATCGACACCTCGACCCGCTCCCCGGCCTGCTGCGCCGCGAGCACCTCGTTCAATCCGGTCAGATTCTCGGCGATGACCGCGTTCGCCCCACACAGAATCCGGTGCACCGGGATCTCCTCGGTGGGCGTCGGGTCGACACTGAGCGCGTCGATTCCGACCGTCCGCACGCCCGCTGCGATCAGATACTCGGCCGCCTCCACGGTGAGATGCGGATGGTTCAGGTACGTGTGGGTGCCCCAGTGCCGCGACCAGTCGGTGGCGATGAGCACGATCTGCCCCGCCGCCACCCGGTCCGCGAAGTACTCGCGCCCGATCACCCCGCCCGCCCCGGCCGCCCGCGCGTCGATGACCACGCCCGGACCGGTGAACCGGTCCAGCGGCAGCTCGTCCAGCGCCGGCAGCGAGTCGTCGATATGTCGCGGCGCGTCCACGTGCGTGCCCGTCTGCGACCCGAGATCGAGGTGCAGCACGTTCACCCCGTCGGCGGCCACGGTGAGCGCGGGCCGGATGGTGACCTCCGGATCGCCGGGATACACCTGCATACCGGACCGAATCGGTACCGAAAGATCGATGATGCGCACTTTCCGCCTGCCTCCCTGTGGATTTCACGCGATGATGACAGTCACCAAGATCGAATACAGTCGCCGATGAGGAATTCGAGAATCGCTATGTCTGCCATACATATTGCCGTGTTGAACCGCAGTACCGTACTGACCGACGCGCAGGTTTCTGCCGTGGTCCCGGCATTGCAGACGCAGGTGCACCGGGATTGGGCCCCGGTGTGGGGGAGTGACGCCGACCTGAGTTTCGTGGCGACCGGCGCGCAGCCTCCGGCCGGCGCCTGGTGGCTGGTGGTCTCCGACGACTCCGATCAGGCCGGGGCGCTCGGCTATCACGACCTCACGAATGAGGGTCTGCCGATGGGAAAGGTGTTCGCGCGCAGCGACATCGATGCCGACCTGCAGTGGACGGTCACGGCCAGCCACGAGCTGCTGGAGATGCTCGGTGACCCCGATATCAACCTGGCCGCCTACGTGTTCTCCAGCGCCACCGCCGGACGCATCTACGCTTACGAGGTCGCCGATGCCTGTGAGGCGGACCAGTACGGGTACGCGATCAATGGAATCCAGGTGTCGGACTTCGTGTTTCCCGCCTGGTTCGAGAACTTCCGCAAGGCGGGCAGCACCCAGTTCGACTACGGCAATCACATCACCGCGCCGTTCCAGCTGCTGCCCGGCGGATACATCGGCGTGTTCGACATCAATGGCGGCAGCGGCTGGCACCAGCTGACCGCGGAGAGCAAGCCCGCGCGGTACACCATGCGGGCCCGGGTCGGCAGCCGCCGCGAGCGCCGCCGCACACCCCGCGACCAGTGGCTGCTCAGCGAAGTGCGATGAGATCCGCCAGTTTCCGGAGGTCCGGCCCCGGCAGGGAGCTGTCGCGACCGGTCAGCGAGCCCGGGCGTCGAGCAGCCAGCAGGCGGCGGTGAAGCGGGCCTCGTCGCCGTGCACGAAGGGTTCGAAGGCCGCCCGCACGGTCTCGATGACCCGCTGCCGGGTGGCTTCGTCCACCTCGAGCAGCGCCAGGCCGACCGGTCCCAGCCGCGAGAGGTAACCGACGAGCGCAGGTTCGGGCATGACACAGTCGACATCGAGCGGGCGGATGTCGATATCGGCCCAGCCGCTCGCCGCCAGCATCCCGGCCACGTGATCGTGATCGGCGAGGGCGAATTGGCCTGGTGAACCGGGGATTCGGGGCTCGAGATTCGACAGCAGCGGCGCCGCGGCGCGCTCGGCCGCGGTGAAGAACGGATTCGCCTCCGGATCGCGCCAGACGATGCAGCCGAGCCGGCCGCCGGGCCGGGTGGCTCGGCGCAGGTTGGTGAAGGCGGCGACCGGGTCGGCGAAGAACATCACCCCGAACCGGGAGGTGATGAGGTCGTAGGCGGCGGTTTCGAAGGGCTGGGTCTGGGCGTCGGCGCGAATGAAGTCGACGGGCAGGCCTGCTCGCTCGGCGTTGGCGCGGGCGGCGGCGATCATCGGTTCGGCGATGTCGACGCCGGTGCAGTGCGCGCCGGTTTCCCGCGCGAGGGCGAGGGTGGTGCCGCCGGTGCCGCAGCCGACGTCGAGGACGTCCCGGGCCGCGGTGTCGCGCGCCAGTGTCACCAGGATGTCCTGGAGCGGTCGCATCACCTGGGCGATGAGGTCCTGGGCGTCGACCCAGGCATTGCCGGAAGCGCCGTTCCAGCGGGCGGATTGGTCATTGTCGAGCGGTGTCGTCATGGTCGCTGTCCTTCGTCGGTGGACGGGCCGGAGAGCTACACTGTCCCAATTCAAGTCGGCTAGAGGTCAAGCTCCGCCCTGATCGCGCTGGGCCGCACCGCCGGTTTCTCCCTCGACGACATTGTCGTCGCCTTCGGTCCCCAGGGCGACCTGCGTGTGGACCGTGCCGCGCTCCTCGGCAAGGCGGACGAATTGGACCGCACCATCACGCAATTGACCGCGGTGCGCGACGGCCTGCGGCACGCCGCCGCCTGCCCGGCCCCGAGTCACGCGGAATGCCCGACCTTCCGGCACCTGCTCCGCGAGGTCATGGCGGGCCGGATCGCCACCATCGACGCGCTGACCCCGTGACAACCGCTGTGCCGCAGCGTATCTGAGCGATCCCACGGCACGCGGGGCGTCACTCCGTCTTGTAGCCCGGATGCACGCCCGGGGTCAGTCCATGGTCGGCGGCCAGGCGAACCAGCAGCCCGGACAGCTGTGCTTGTTCCTCCGGCGTCAGTGACCGGCACATGTGCTCCTCGGCCTCGCGGGCGACCGCGCCCAGTTCGACGAGGGTGGTTCGTCCCTTCGCGGTCAGGAACAGCGCATGCTGCCGCCGATCGTCGGGATTGCGTTTGCGCTCGATGATTCCGCGTTCCTCGAGCTTGTCGGCGAATTGGACGAACCGGCTGGGTGGCATGCCCAGTTCGTCGGCGAGCTCGCGCTGGTTGCGGCCCGGCTGCACGATGAGCATCCGGAGCAGTCCGGCCTGCGCCGGCGTCAGGTCCAGGGTGGCCGTGCGCTCGGCGAATCGATTGGCCGCATAGGCGCCGATCTGGGCCAGCAGGAACCCGACGGCCGTCACGGCGCGCTGCGGCGCGACCTCCTCTTTCGCATCCATGCCGCAATAGTAGCGTGGGAAAATAATAGACGATTGACAATCGTTACAGTCCGTAATCATTATTGGGTCAGCACGGTTCGCCCCGAGATTGAGGATCACCGCTGATGAGCACCACCATCGCTCGCACCAACCCCGCAGTTCTCGCCCCCGTCGCCGCGTTCGCGGCGCTCACCATCGCCTACGTCGCCACCAATGCCCGCACTCCGCACCCGGACGCGAGCGGTGCGGACGTGCTGGCCTACACCACCGCGCATGCCGGGCTCATCGATGCCGGAGCGCTGCTGCTGGTGTTGTCCGCCGCGGCGCTGGCCATTGCCGCCGGGCTCATCCAACGGGTGCTGCGCGGTCCGTCCATCGCCACCATCGGCGGTGCGCTCGCCGCCGGCGGGCTCACCTTCAGCGCCCTGTTCTCCTGGGCCGGCGGGCGGCTGGACGATGCCGCCGCACCGGAACTGGCCCGCGCGATCGCCGATCTGGGCTTCCTGTCCGGCGGCCCGGCCTACGCGGCCGGCTTCGGGCTGCTAGCCGTCGGCATCGCGATTCCGGCGCTGCTGGAACGGAAGCTGCCGACCTGGCTGATCTGGTGCGGATTGGCCGTCGCCGCCGCGGCCGCGCTGTCCACGCTGGCGCTGATCGTCTCCGGGTTCGCCTTCCTGCTGCCGGTCGTCCGCTTCGGCGGTCTGCTCTGGCTGATCGCCGTGGCGGTCGTGCTGTCCCGGCGCTGAACCGGCCCGGCGCCCCTGCCGATTCACCTGCCGCTCAACCCGATTCACCGATCAACCCGCCAACCTGATCGAAAGGCTCACCCCCATGCTCAGCACCTACGCCGACCTCGCCGGAAAGACCGCCGTCCTCACCGGAGCCTCGCGCGGCATCGGGGCCGAGACCGCCCGCCTGCTCGCCGCCCAGGGCGTCCGGGTGTGTGTGGTCGGCCGCGACGAGCAGGCCCTCGACGCGGTCGTCGGCGACATCACCGCCGCGGGCGGCACCGCGATCGGCGCGGTCGCGGATGTCACCTCCGCCGCCGCGCTCGCCGACGTGCGGACGCAGGTCGACAGCGCCTTCGGCCGGGTCGACGTCCTGGGTGTCTTCGCCGGTGGAATGGGTTACCCCACACGGACATCCGAGCTGTCGGAGGAATTGTGGCGGCGGGTCCTGGACTCGGATCTGACCTCGGCGTTCCTCACCGTGCAGGCTTTCCTGCCGATGCTGCTGGCCCAGGGTTCGGGCAGCATCATCACCATGGCCTCGTCGGCGGGCCGCCAGCCCAGCCAGGCCAATCTCGCCTACGGGGTGGCCAATGCCGGGGTCGTCATGCTGACCCGCCACCTGGCCGCGGAGCTGGGGCCGCAGGGGATCCGCGTGAATGCCCTTGCGCCGTCGTCGATTCTGACCGAGAAGGTCGTCACCCACATGCCCGAGGCGGTGCGGCAGCAGGTGGCGGCGTCGCATCCGCTGCGGCGCCTGGGATTGCCCGCCGATGTGGCGCAGGCCGCGCTGTTCCTGGCCTCGGATGCCTCGTCCTATCTGAGCGGCATCACCATCGATGTGGCGGGCGGGCGCATCACCAACTGAACCGCGCCCCAACTGAACCGCGTCATCAACCGAGCAGCGCGCCGACCGAGCGGCGGTGGCCCATCCCTGTCACCGCCGCTGAATGTTTCCGGCGGCCGGTAACTTTCGGCGTGCATGTCCCGTCATATGGGTATGAGCACCGAAGACCGGCCGGACGACGCGTTCACCGGAGCCTGGCGGCGGCATCGCGCGTACGTGGTGGACCTGGCCTTCCGGCTGCTGGGCGATATCGGCGCGGCCGAGGACGCCGCGCAGGAGGCGTTCACCCGGCTGGCCCGCATGCGACCCGGTGAGGTGAGCGACGAGCGCGCCTGGCTGACCGTCGTCACCAGCCGCCTGTGTCTCGACGAATTGCGCAGTGCGCGAGCGCGTCGCGAGCAGGCCGGGGATCCGGGGCAGCTGGAGTCCGAGACACCGGTCGCACACGCTGTGCCTCTCGACCCGGTCGACCGCATCACCCTCGATGAGGAGGTGCAGCTGGCGCTGTACCGCATGCTGCAGCGCCTCGCGCCCGCCGAGCGGGTGGTGCTGATCCTGCACGATGTGTTCGCGGTGCCGTTCGAACTGGTCGCCGACACCGTCGGGCGTCCGGTCGGCACCTGCCGGCAGCTGGCGCGCCGGGCTCGCATCAAGATGTCGGAGGCGCGGCGGCCCGACGGACCGGTGGCCCCGGCCGAGCACCGCGCGGTGACCGAGCGGTTCATCGCCGCCTGTGCCGGTGGGGATCTGGACGAATTGCTAGCAGTGCTGGATCCGGAGGTCTGGGGTGTCGCGTCGTTCCGGCCGGACTCGCCGATCGTGGCGCGGCCGAGCCGCGGGCCGGAGATGGTGGCCGCCAATATGATCGCGTTCTGGGGGCCCGGGGTCACGCTGGTCACGCATTCGGCGTTCGGGCGGCCCGCCCTGCTGGCCTATCGGGATCGGGAGCTGTTCGGCGTGCTGGTGCTGACCATTGCGGGCGATCGGATCGTGAGCATCGAGGCGACCGTGGACGTGTGAGGTAACTTTCCGGGCGGGCATCCCGTCTTGAATTCATGACTCACAACAGGATTCGTGCACGGCACGGAAAACTCGCGGTAGCGGCGCTGTTCGGGATGATGCTGACCTGGAGCACGCCGGCCGCGCACGCCGATCGGGCGGCCGATGCGGACCGGTACCTCGGCGTCTGGAACTACGACCAGCCCAACCGCGCGGATGCCACCGATATCGCCTCGGTCGGGCAGTTCGGCCTCGGGCTGCTGACGTTTCCGCAGGTCGGGACGGTGGAGTTTGCGAGGAGTGCGGATGGGGACATTACCGGCCACACCGATCAGGGCTGCACCTGGCACTTCCGGGTGAACGGCGACGCCCTGGATCTGAGCAGCACCGACCAGTACTGCTTCAACTCGGTGATCGGCTCGGGCTACAACATCTTCTACTGGCACATCACCGTGCGCGACGGGCGTGAGCAGGAGGTGATCCGCGCCAACAGCTATCTCCCGTACGGCACTTTCGATTTCGAACTCGCCAACGGCAAGCGGACCAGAGCCGATGCCGCCGATCCGGGTGACGCGGCACGGTTGTTCACCGGCTCCTGGGCGTACGACCCCACGAATCTCGCCTACCTGAACAACCTCACCTCCCCGGGATACCAGCCGAAAACAGGTGTGGTGCAGATCGATTCGAGTGCCGGACCGCTGACCGCCCACACCGACGACGGCTGTTCGTGGACCCTGGACGCCCACGGCAACACCGCCGAACTCGCACCCGCCGGCCAGACCTGCCAAACCCCCGGCGGCACCGTCACCATGTCGTTCTGGTCGATGGCCAGCGACGGCACGCACCTGATCTCCATCATGAACAGCACCGACCCGCACGGCGATTCGTCCTTCCTCGCCAGCGGCAGCTCGACCCGGCAGCCCTGACCCGCGCCGGCTGCCTGGCCCGCGGGCTAGCGGACGGCCCCGACGGCCGCCTTGGTGACGGCGGCGACCAGCGAACTGTCCGGCGTGGCGGTCTGCTCCGGTTTGTCGGTCAGGACGGCGATGACCAGCGGTGCGGAACTGCCTGCGGGCCAGGTGATGGCGACGTCGTTGGCCGCTCCGTAGCCGTCGCTGGTGCCGGTCTTGTCGGCGGTCTTCCAGTCGGCGGGGACTCCGGCCCGAATGCGATCCTTGCCGGTGGTGGTGGCCAGCAGCCAGTCGGTGAGCTGGGCGCGCTCGGGTGCGGCGAGCGCGTCACCCAGCACCAGGGCGCGGTAGTCGGCGGCCAGGGCGGCGGGGGTGCTGGTATCGCGTTGGTCGCCTGGGATATTGGAGTTCAGGTCCGGTTCCCAGCGATCCATGTGGGTGACCTGATCGCCGATCGACCGCAGGAAGGTATTGAGACCCTCCGGGCCGCCGATCAGCTTCAGCACCTGGTTGCCCGCCGTATTGTCGCTGATCGTGATGGCCGCGTGGCAGAGCTCGCGCACCGTCATGCCGGAGTCGACCCGGGTCTTGCTGATGGCGCTGCCGCCGATCACATCGTCGGCGGTGAAATGGATGACCTGGTCCAGGAATCCGCTGGCGAGTGGGTGCGCGTGCAGCAGCGCGCCGCAGGCCAGGCCCTTGAACGTCGAGTCGAAGCCGAAGCGCTCGTCCTGGCGATGGCCGAAGGATTTCCCCGTGCCGGTGTCGGTGACGAATACACCCGCGCGGGCGCCGTGGTCGCGCTCGAGGGTCTCGATCGCCGTGTCGGTGCTGGTGACCGAGGTGAAATTGCTCTGGGCAGCATCGCTTTTCGTCGCCGATGTGCAGCCGGCGGCGAGCGGCGTCAGCAAGAGGAGTGAAATCAGGGCACGGTATTTCAGGGTCGACAAAACAAGCCTCTCAATCTGTTTCGAGTGCTGAAGGTGTATTCGGCTCGCGCCGTATGGAATTGGTGCCGTGGGAAACCGAATTGGTGTCGTAGGGAGTCAGTGCGGTGCGCGCAGCATGCGACCCGCGGCCTGCACGGCGGGCTCGGAGCTGCCCGCGTCACTGATGAAGACGGCGAACGCCAGATCCCCGTCGATGCCGACGAACCAGCCGTGCGCGTGCTTGTTATCGATGTACTCGGCGGTGCCGGTCTTGCCGAGCAGACCGGGAATATCACGCAGTTCCGTGGCGGTGCCGCCCGTAATCGTTTCCCGCATCATGGATTTCACCTGATCGGCAATCCCCGGCGGCAGCACGGGCGGCTGCCTGTCGGGCTTGCCGGGCTGGCCCTGGACCACCGTCGGCGGTTGGACCCTGCCCTGCGCCAGCGCGCCGGCCAGCAGCGCCATACCGAACGGCGAGGCGGTCACCTTGCCCTGCCCGATACCCTCCTCCACCCGCAGTGCGGGCGTGTCGGCGGTGGGCACCTTGCCGGTGACGGTGGTCAGTCCGGGCGTCACATAGTCGATGCCGAGCCCGAGCTGGGCGGCGGCATTGGTCAGCCCGTCCGGCGCGAGCTGGACCGCCAGCCGGCCCATGGTGGTGTTGCAGGACTTGGCGAAGGCGGTGTGCAGCGGCACCTGGCCGAGGTCGAAGTTGTTGTCATTGGGGATCTCCCGGCCCTCGATGTTCTCCTTGCCGGGGCAGGCGACCATGGCGTCGGGAGTGACCTGGCCGGCCTGCAACGCGGCCGAGACGGTGACCGTCTTGAAGGTCGAGCCCGGCGGGTACAGCCCGGTCAGCCCGATCGGTCCCTGCGCGTCACCGGCCGCGTTCTGTGCCATGGCCAGCACGTTTCCGGTCGACGGTTGCACCGCGACAATGGCGGCCGGGGTGATGATCGGGGCGAGCGCGGCCTCGGCGGCCCGCTGCAAACCGATATCGAGGGTGGTGTGAATATCGGTGACCGGCTTGGGATCCGGGCCGCCCACCCGCTGCGTGCCGTCGCTGCCCTGGGCGCGCACGGCCCAGCCGGCGGCGGCGTCGGCCTGCTGCTGCCACAGATCGGAGAGGCCCGAGAAGGTCGGGGAGGACAGGGCCTTGTCGACGGCCAGCAGCCGGGTCTGCTGGGCGGTGGTCACATTCGCTAGGTTCGTGAGGGCGGCTTGGACGGTGGCGTAATCGGATTCGCGCAGAGTGACCGCCGTGATCGGTTTGCCCTGGGCCGCAGCCAGATCCGATTGCAGGCTCGCGGCCGTGACATCCGGTGCGACCGGTTGCAGGGCTGCCGCGACGGCCGCCGGGTCGGCTCCGGGCGCGACATTGACCAGCGTCACCACCTGCTGGGTGAGCAGATCACCGCCGGCGCTGTCGAGGACCTTGGCGGGGTCGGGGTAGACGAGGCTGTAGGACAGCGGGCCGACATCGAGGCCGGGCGCGACGGTCGCGGGATCCCACTGGATCTTCCAGTCGCCGCCGGACTGCGTGGCCCGGCCCGAGGTGGTGTACGTCCACTCGTTCTTGCCGTCCTTGCCCAGCTTCCAGGTGGCGGCCAGCGTGAACGTGCCGCCGTCGTCGGTCTTCTCGACCTTGCTCGCCGCGAAATGCACCCGCTTGCCCAGGCTGTCGTAGAGCGGGCCGAGCGCGGCGGAGGCCTTGGCCGGGTCGCTGGTGGCGTTGGCGGCCGCCGGTACGTCGTCGCGGTTCAGGGCGTCCGCGAAGCCGTCGACCGTCTTGGACAGTCCGGACGTGGCATCCGATCCGGAGCATGCCGTCGCCGTGACCAGCATGGCCGCGGCGCAGACACCGGTGAGGGCCTTCCTGCTGAACTCTGCCATGACAGCCACCCCAACATGGATCACCGGTGGCTGTCCAAGACCAACACGGACGAGAACCGATATAGCAATCGATATCGTCGCAGCGTGCGGGGTGTCGTGGGGCGGCGTCACGGGCGGTTGACGGGCCGATCGGGGCACCGGGAATGCTGGGGGCGTGGACGAGATCTTCCGGACGGCCGGTGTCGAGGGCCGGGTGCATGCCCGTTGTTTCGACTGTGACGGCGAATTCGGCTGGGCCGCCGACGAACCGGTGGTGTTGTCCTCGGTGGTGAAAGTGCCGCTGGTGCTGGAGTTCGCGCGGCAGGTGGCGGCGGGGCAGCTCGATCCGGCCGATCGGGTGCGGGCCACGGCGGCGGACCGGCTGGGCGGAGTCGGCACGGCGGGCTGCCACGACGATGTCGAATTCAGCCTGCGCGACGCCGCCTACTTCGCGCTCAGCGTGAGCGACAATACCGCCGCCGACCTGCTGTTCGATCGGGTCGGCGTGGAGAATGTGCGGTCGCTGGCGCGCGAGCTCGGGCTCACCGGCACCCGGATCATGGGCTCGCTGCGCGACATCCTCTACAGCATGGCCGAGGACATCGGTGCGCGTGACCTGCACGAATTCGCCCGGCGCTACCCGGAATCCAGCGCGGCGGAGGTGTTCGGCTCGCGCGCGGTGGATCCGCTGCGCACCACGGCCGGGACCGCGCGGGATATGACCCGGCTGCTGTGGCTCATCGGCGAGGATCGCGCGGGTTCGCCCGAGGCGTGCCGGTTCGTGCGGGATCTGATGCGGCAGCAGGTGTACGGGCATCGGCTGCCGTCGGCGTTTCCGCCGGGCACGGACATCTGGTCCAAGACCGGGACGCTGCCCGGGATCCGCAATGAGATCGGGGTGGTCGGGTATCCGGATGGAAGCCGGTACGCGGTCGCGGTTTTCACCGCGTCACACAGCCTGGCCGGGCGGCAGCCCGCGGTGGATCGGGCGATCGGCGCGGCGGCGCGACTGGCCGTCGAGCGCATCGATCACGGCCGGCCCGCGACCACATCCCAGGGCCGGCGCTGCGGCGTGTCTTGAATCGGGGCGGGCTTGGACGCGCCGTCACCCTGCACGACCGTGACGATGAGGTCGGCGAGTTCCCGGACCAGCGGGTGCGGGGCGGCGGCGGGCCAGGTCAGGGCGAGCCGCCAGCTCAGCGTGCCCTCGGGCAGCGGCCGCCACACCACGCGCGGCTCCTTCTGCGCCACCAGGCCCTGGTCGAAGGCGACGCCGCGGCCGGAAAGCACCATGCCGAGCACGAATTCGGGATTGCGGGCGTGCTGCACCGAGGTGGGGCGGAAACCGTGCTCCCAGCAGGTGCGCAGGGTGGCGTCGTAGAGGCCGGGCGCGGCGGCGCGCGGGAAGATCACCAGTCCGTGCCCGGCCAGATCGGCCAGGGTGAGGGCGGCCCGCGCGGCCAGCGGGGAATCACGCGGCAGCACCACGCCCAGCGGGGTCTCCACCGCCGGGCCCGATTCCAGGCCGACCACATCCACCGGGTACTGCAGCAGCCCCGCGTCCAGTTGCCGATCGGCCAGCAGTCGCACCTGTTCGGCGGTGGTCAGCTCCTGGAGGTCCACCCGCACCTGGCGGCTCTCGAACGCGGTGAGGATGGCGGCCAGCACGCGGCCCGCCAGCTCGGGCGGCACGCCCACCCGCAGTGCGTCGATCTCACCCCGATGCGCCTTGCCGACCAGCGATTTCGCTCGCTCCCAGCGTGCTATCAGGTCCCGCGCCTCCACCAGCAGGATCTGCCCCGCCTCGGTGAGCTCCACCCGCCGGCTGTCGCGTTCCAGCAGCCGGGCCCCGATATCGCTCTCCAGCTTGCGGATTCGCTGGCTCAGCGCCGGCTGCGCGATCCGCAGCCGCTCGGCCGCCCGGCCGAAGTGCAACTCCTCGGCCACGGCGATGAAGTAGCGCAACTGACGCAGCGGATCCATCCCATCGACGATATCGGTTTCCTTATCGCCGGGTCAGGCCCGGGCGCGCACCTCGAGAATCTGCAGGCACCGCCCGATCGGCCCGCGCTCGTCGTGCAGCACGGTCGAGCACATCCCGACCCCGTCCGGCCCGATCGACGTCTGCACCGCCAGCCCGATCCACTCGCCCTCCGGTAGCCGGAACAGGTCGATCGTCAGGTCGGTGTTCAGGAACGTCCACTGATACGGATCCAGCTGCGCCCCAATCCCATTGGCCACATCCGCCACCGAGAACACCCGCACCAGCGGTGAGATCTCCTCCCCTTCGACCACCTCGACGAGGGGCCGCACCCACACCCGCCGGGTGACGTCGTCACTCTCCACCGCCCGGATGTCCACCGACTTCACATACCCGACATCCCACCCGTCCGGCACGCCCCACCCGATCTCGGACGCCTCCGGCACCGCCGGTAGCGGCGCGTCGGCCGTATGCACCACCGACGAACTGTCCGACGTGGCAATCCGCCACGCCGAAGCCTTCGCCACCGCCCGCCGGCTCCCATCCGCCTGCGTCGCCACCAACTCCGCCCCCACCAGCTCGACCCGCCTCCCCGGCCGCTCCACCCACGCCCGCACCTCGACGTCCCCCACCGGCACCGGCCCCAAAATCTCCATCGTCAACCGAGCCACCCGCGCCCCCTCCCGAGGCGCACACCGCTCCACCGCCCGCGCCAGCAACGCCGAAGGCGGCGCCCCATGCTGCCTGGAAGCCGCCCACACACTCACCGTCGACCCAGTAGCCCCAAACCGCTCGAACCCCTCATCCCCCACCCCCTGCGCGACGTAATAAGCCTTGGTTCCCGCCTCCTCCAAATCCGCCCGCTCCACCGCTGTCACGTCATGCATCTGCGTCACCCAGCCAACGTATCAGCCCACGTCCAACCCACTAGACGCTGTACGACAAACACCCGATTCCACTCCGCGATGAACGCAGCGCGGGCGCTGCTGGAATGCGAGAGCGGCGGTCAACTTCCCCGAGGTAGCGGGGTCAGAGTTTGTAGCCGATGGCGCGGAGGAGGTGGTGGCGGTCGGTGCGGTCGGTCTCCGTTTCGATCCCGAGGGGCGGTGCACCGTCGACGACGCCGATGATGCCGCGGCCGAGGGAGGTTTCGGCTATGAGGACCTCGACGGGGTTGGCGGTGGCGCAGAAGATGGTGCAGAGCTCGGGGATGTGGCGGATCGCGTTGAGGACGTTTACGGGGTAGCCGTCGCGGAGGAAGACGATGAAGGAGTGGCCGGCGGCGAGGGCTGTTGCGTTCTTGGTGGCGAGGTCGACGAGGTCGTCGTCGTTTCCGGACCAGCGGATCAGGCGGGGGCCGGAGGCTTCGCAGAAGGCCAGCCCGAAGCGGAGTTGCGGGCCGGTGCCGACGAGGGCTTCGTGCATGTCCTCGACGGTCTTGATGAAGTGGGATTGCCCGATGATGACATTGAGCTCATCGGGATTTTCGATGGGCACCGCTGTCAGTTCCATCGGGCTATCGTCCCTCGTCACGCGGCCGGGGAACAAGATCAGGGAGCTGTCGGGGCGGGAATTCGGGCGAATTCCCACCGTGACAGCTCCCTGGTCTTGTTCGGGCCGGGTTAGGGGACCGGGTCGGGTTCGGCGGCAGGGATGGATTCGGCTGCGGGGGCCTTTTGCTTGCCGAGGTTCGAGTGGCGACGGCTGTAGGTGAAGTAGATGACGACGCCGAGGACCATCCAGATGACGAAGCGGAGCCAGGTTTCGATGGAGAGGTTCAGCATCAGCCAGAGGCACGCCAGGGCGGCGAGGATGGGGACGACGGGGACGAGCGGTACTCGGAAGCCGCGCTTCAGGTCGGGGCGGGTGCGGCGGAGGATGGGGACGCCGAGGGAGACGAGGACGAAGGCCACGAGGGTGCCGATATTGACCATTTCCTCGAGGGTGCCGAAGTCGACGAAACCGGCCAGGAGGGCGCAGACGACGCCGACGATGACGGTCAGGCGGACGGGGGTGCCGTGCTTGCCGGTGTGGGCGAGGCTGCGGGGGAGCAGGCCGTCGCGGGCCATGGCGAACAGGACGCGGGTCTGGCCGAGGAACATGACCATCACGACCGTGGAGAGGCCCGCGAGTGCGCCGATGGAGATGATGTTCTTCACCCAGGTCGCACCGTGCAGGGCGAAAGCGGTTGCCAGGGTGGCGTTTCCGCTCGCGAGCTCGGTGTAGGGGACCATACCGGTGAGGATCAGCGAGACGGCGACGTAGAGCACCGTCACGATGGCCAGCGAGCCGAAGATGCCGCGCGGGACATCACGCTGCGGGTTGCGGGTCTCCTCGGCGGTGGTGGCGACCACGTCGAAGCCGACGAAGGCGAAGAACACCAGCGAGGCCGCGGCCAGCAGGCCGTACCAGCCGAAATTCGTTCCGCCGGAACCGGTCAGGAAGGAGAACAGCGACTGGTGCACGCCACCGGCCTGCGCGGAGGGCTGCGACGGCGGGATGTAGGGGCTGAGGTTGGACGCCTTGAAGTAGGTGGCGCCGACCACCAGCACGAGCGCGATCACGGCCAGCTTGATGGCCACCGCCACGGCCGAGACCCGCGAGGACAGTTTGGTGCCGGTGGCCAGCAGCACGCCGACGATGGCGATGATGACCACCGCGCCCCAGTCGAACGAGATGGATCCGACGTGCGCGACCGGATTCACCAGGCCGCCGAGCACCTCGCCGAGATACTGCGACCACCCCTTGGCGACCACCGAAACGGCAAGGGCGAACTCGAGAATGAGATCCCACCCGATGATCCAGGCGATGATCTCGCCGAAAGTGGCGTACGCGAACGTGTACGCACTGCCCGCCACCGGCACGGTCGAGGCGAATTCGGCGTAGCACAACGCCGTCAGCCCGCAGGCGATGGCCGCGAACACGAAGGCCAGCGAGACCGAGGGTCCCGCGACCGTGCCCGCGGTCCGGGCGGTGAGCGTGAAAATGCCCGCCCCGATGACCACCGCGACACCGAAGATGGTGAGATCCCTCGCCGTCAGATCCTTGCGTAGCTTGGAATCCGGCTCATCGGTATCCCGGATCGACTGCTCGACCGATTTGGTGCGGAACACTCCGCTCGCGAACGCCACTTGTCGTCTCCTCTCTGAAACTACGGTGCGGCGATCAGAGGGCCCGCGGGATGGCGTCGAGACGCCGCTCCGCGAACCTGTTGGCCGCCGCTCCGGTGCCGATTCCCTCGGCCTTGGATTCCGCGATGATGTCGCGGCAGCGGTCGAAGATGCCCCTCACCGCATCTTCGACCTCGGCCGGCGCTGCCTGACGCAGCTCACCGGCCACCTGAACGAGCCCACCGCCATTGGCCACGAAATCCGGGACCCAGGTGATGCCTCGCTCGTTCAGGGCGTATTCCACTGCGGGCGTGGCCAACTGGTTGTTGGCGGCGCCGCAGACGAGTTTCGCCTCGATGGCCTCGGCGCTGGACACGGTGAGCGTGCCGCCGAGGGCGCAGGGGGCGTAGACGTCGACCGGAGCGGTGGATACGTTGCTCAACAGTCGAACCGACGGATTGTCCTTCGAAATGCGTTCCAGTGCCGCCTCGTTCACGTCGGTAGCGCAGACCTCCGCGCCGTCGGCGAGCAGCAGCTGGATGAGTTCGCGGCCGACCTTGCCGACACCCTCGACGCCGACCGTGCGGCCCGCCAGCGTGGGCGCGCCCCACACGGATTCGGCGCCGGCGCGCATGGCGTTGAACACGCCCAGCGCGGTGAGCCGGGCGCTGTCGCCGGAACCGCCGGCCGCGATGCTGCGGCCGGTGACATGGCTGGTGTAGCGGCCGATGGCGTCCAGATCATCGGTGTTGGTGCCCACATCGCCCGCGGTGATGTAGCGCCCACCGAGGGATTCGACGAACCGCGCGTAGGCCGCGAACAGCTCCTCGCTCTTGTCGAGGGCCGGATCGCCGATGATGACGGCCTTGCCGCCGCCCAGGTTCAGACCGGCGGCGGCTGCCTTGTAGGTCATGCCCCACGACAGTCGCAGCACATCGTCCAGCGCCGCCGCCTCCGAGGCGTAGGGGTACATCCGGGTGCCGCCGAGCGCCGGGCCCAGCGTGGTCGAGTGAATCGCGATGATCGCCTTGAGTCCGCTCTTGTCGTCCTCGCAGAACACCACCTGCTCGTGGCGCCGGGCGCTCAACTCGTGCGAGCGGCCGAAAACCCCTGCGTCGGTGTGCATTGCGGTCACAATCGATTCCTTTCGTGGACGCCGCTTGTGGCGGCTGGGTGGTGGCCGCGTGGTGGGCGGCCGGGTGTCGTGCCCGGATTCCGGGCACAGGTCACCGCGGTACGGCGGCGGGAACGATGCCGCCGTACCGCGTCGGGTGTGGAGTTGGGAAGGGTGAGCGGCCGGGTCAGCCGTCGAGGCCGAGCTCGCGGAGGCGGGCGCGGTAGAGCTCGACATTGCCGAGCTTCACGTCCTCGTAGCCGCGGACCAGGTCGGGCAGGGCCGCCGCCTCGGTGGCGGTGGCGTAGCCGTCGGTGGTGAGATCGGCCGCGAGGCGGTGGACCATGCCGGTGTAGTGGGACAGCAACTCCCGCTCCACCTTTCGGACATGGGCGTAGCCGAAGGGGTCGAGCTTGGTGCCGCGCAGGGACTTGCCCTTGGCGAGCAGCTTCAGGGCCACATGGGATTTGGGGGTGAGGCCGATCTTCTTCTTGCGGCCGAGGGCGCGAAGCACCGGGGGATGCAGCTTGTAGGTGAGGTTCTCGCCGCCGGGGACCTGCGCCCGCACCTCGTCGAGGAAGGCCGGGTCGACCAGCAGCCGGGCGACCTCGTACTCGTCCTTGTAGGCGGTGAACTTGTACAGCCCGCGCGCCACGGCCTCGCTGAACTCGGTGCGCTCGGTGACCGCTCGCTCGGCGCTCCAGGCGGCCTGGACGGTGTCGATGTAGCGGCGGGCGACCTTGGCGTTCTGGTAACCGATCAGCTCGGCGGCCCGCAGCTCCACCAGTCGCCGGACCTCGCCCTCGAAGCTGGTGCCCGCCAGCAGCTCGGCAGGGACGACGCGCGGAGTGCGCTGTGCCGCAGCAGTATCGGTGGCCGCCGCGAAGGCTGCCGGATCCGCGATGGCCACGCGACCCCAGCGGAATGCCGCGATATTGGCCGACACCGCGACCCCGTTGATGGTGATCGCCTCTTCGATCGCCGCGGCGGGCAGCCGCAGGCCGCCGGTCTGGAAGGCCGCGCCGACCATCAGGAAGTTGGCGGCGGCGGTATTCCCGAACAGCTGCTGCGCGGCCGCCAGGGCATCGAAGCCGAATTGCGAATCCGACACCGCCGCAAGCCGATCCAGCAGCGGCCCGGTCTCCGGGTAGGTGACCGACTTGTCATAGACCATGTCACCGGTCGGGGTCTGGCTGGTCGAGGCGACCACGACCGTCGCAGCCGGATTGCCGTACTGCAGGTTCTTGGGATCGGCGGCGGTCAGCAGATCGATGGCCATGATGCAGTCCGCGCTGCCCGGGGTGAGCCGGTTGGACGGCTCCAATTCCGTTGTGGAGAACCGCAGGTGGGACAGCACCGGCCCGGCCTTCTGGCTGAGACCGATCTGGTCCAAGCTCTCGACCGCGTACCCGGCCCGCAGCGCGGCGGTGGCCAGCACCTGGTTCACCGTCACGATGCCGGTGCCGCCGATGCCCGCGATGAGCACGTTCTGCGTGCCCAGCGGCGCGCCGAGCCCCGGATCGGCCACCATGGGCGGCTCGGCCGCCTTCCGGCGCTTCGGAGCGGCCGACTTGGAGCCCTTGCGCCCCTTGGCATCCGGGTTCAACTCCACCGTCACGAACGACGGGCAGTCGCCGTCCAGGCAGCTGTAGTCGGTATTGCAGGAGGTCTGGTCGATGCGCGTCTTGCGCCCGAACTCGGTCTCCACCGGCTGCACCGACAGGCAGTTCGACTTGGTGCCACAGTCGCCGCAGCCCTCGCACACCGCCTCGTTGATCACCACGCGGGTATTGCGCACCGGCAGCGTGCCGCGCTTGCGCTGGCGGCGGGCGTCGGCGGCGCAGTGCTGGTCGTAGATCAGGACGGTGACGCCCTCGATCTCGCGCAGCATCTTCTGCGCCTCGTCGAGCCGGTCGCGATGCCACAGCAGCGTGCCCTTGGCCAGCGCCCTCCTGTTGTGCCGCTTGGGATCGTCGGCGCAGATGACGATCTGCTTCACACCCTCGACGGTCAGCTTGTGGGTCAGCTTCGCGACCGTCAGCCCGCCCTCCACATCCTGCGCGCCGGTCATGGCGACGACCTCGTTGTAGAGCAGCTTGTAGGTGATGTTCACCCCCGCCGCCACGCACGCCTGGATGGCCAGCTGCCCGGAGTGGAAGAACGTCCCGTCGCCGATGTTCTGGAACAGGTGCGGCACATCGGTGAACGGCGCCTGCCCGATCCACTGGCTGCCCTCACCACCCATCTGGGTCAGGCCGGTGACCGCGCTGTCGCTGCGTCCGGACAGGGTGACCAGGGTGTGGCAGCCGATGCCGCCACCGCCGATCGAGCCCTCGGGCAGGGCGGTGGAGCGGTTGTGCGGGCAGCCGCTGCAGAAGTACGGGGTGCGCTTGGCGGACAGCACCTCCAGTGAAAGCGCCGGCGGCGGAGCCTTCTTCAGCTCGACGCGGTCGCGCAGCACCCGTCGCAGCGGGGCCAGCAGCCGGCCCGCGGTGAGCTCGCCGTCGAACGGCATGAGCGGCAGGCCGTTTCCGTCCAGCTTGCCGAGGATCTGCGGGGTATCGGCGGTGCCGTACAGGATTTCGCGGATCTGGGTCTCGATGAACGCGGTCTTGTCCTCGACCACGATCACCTGCTCCAGCCCCCGGGCGAACTCGGTGACCCGCTGTGCCCCAACCGGATACGGCATGCCGATGCGCAGCAGGCGAATGCCCTCGCGGTGCATGGCCGCCTCGTCCACACCCAGATCGACCAGCGCCTGACGCACCGCGTCGAAGGTGGTGCCGGTAGCCGCGATGCCGATCCGCGCGTGCGCCGGATCCACCTCGATGACGTCGAGATCATTGGCCGATCCGAAGGCGCGCACGGTTGCCCAGCGCGGTCCGTACAGGTCGGCCTCGGCCAGCACGCTGTCCGCGGGCGCCGCCATCGGCCGCTGCCGGTAGGCGAAAGTCTTTCCCTCCCACTGCACTTCGGGTACGGAGATGGGGAGGTCGGCGACCGAGGAATCCACCGTCCACGCGCCGTCGGCGACATCCGCCACGATCTTCAGGGCCACGATGCAGCCCGAGGCCCGCGACAGCGCCACCCCCTGCATACCCATGGTGATGATCTCGCGGGCATTGCGCGGGAACAGCACCGGCACACCCATGGCCGCCAGCGACCGCTCGCTCACCGCGGGCACGGTCGAGGATTTCGAGGCCGGATCGTCGCCCACCAGCAGCAGCACGCCGCCGCGCGGATTCACCCCGTACATATTGGCGTGCCGGATGGCGTCGGTGGCCCGGTCGACGCCGGGCCCCTTGCCGTACCACACACCGACGACGCCGTCGTGCGTCGCCGCCCCGGCGGGCAGATCCGCCTGGCTACCCCACACCGAGGTGGCGGCGAGCTCCTCGTTGAAGCCCGGCACGAAGGCGATGTCGTGTTCGGACAGCACATTCGGCATGCCCAGCAGCATCTTGTCGACCCCGCCCAGCGGGCTGCCCTGATACCCGGATACGAAAGTCGCGACCCGGTGGCCGGCGCGCATATCGCGGACATGCTGTTCCACCAGCAGGCGGGCGATGGCCTGCACACCGGTGAGAAGGACCGGGCCTGCGCCGGACCGGTAGCGGTCGGCGAGGTCGTAGGGCGTAGCCGGTTCGGCCTGTCGGGCAGGCGCGCAGGCAACGTCGGTCATGAACAGTCACCACACTCTCCACAGCCCAGATCGTGAGCTGCAAACCAAGGGACCAAAGCGATCGGTGCAGCGAAATCTGCCGTGATGTGTGATCCGTGTCAACAGATGCGCGAAAAGTTGATCAGACTGCTCAAAAGTGATCTGGAACACTGTGACGTACGTAGCATTTTGCTCGAGCATCCACGCGGAAGTCGGCTCGAGTGTCCTCGGTCCCGGCCCATCTCCTGCTGCGCCGGGGCCGGTTCGTCATTCGGCGGGCTGGCTCGTCAGATGCTCGACGAGCGGCAGCGACCGGTACTCGACCGGAGTCGCGAGGGCCAGCATGGTTTCGGTGTGCTTCACGCCGGGAATCGCGTGCACGCGCTGGATGATGGACAGCAGATCCGGCTGGGACCGGGCCGCGATCCGCACCAGCAGATCTCCGCGCCCGGTCGTCGCGTGCACCTCGAGCACGTTGGGGAACTCCCGCAATGCCTCGACGATGTCGTTCATCTTGTTCTGGTTCAGCTCGATGCCCAGGAACGCGTGCACCGCGAACCCGATGGCCTGCAGATCCACGTCCGGCGGATACCCCCGCACCGCACCGGACGCCTCGAGCCGCTTCATCCGCGCCTGCACGGTGTTGCGCGCGATCCCCAGCCGCTGTGCCAACTCCAGAATCGGCACCCGCGGATCGGCCGCCAACTCCGCGAGCAGCGCGGAATCGAGGCCGTCGATCTTGATGCTCATGCCGCATTGTCGCACAGCGGCAGGCCGGGGCCGGCGGACCGGAACCGTCGCTCCGCCCTGCCGGCCGTGGCTCATTTCGGGCCCAGGACCACGGCATTGCCGTCGTGATCGCCCGTCGAGGGCCGTTCGCTACCTGCGATTGCACCGCGCAGGGAGGTGAGCAGTGCGGGGGATACGGGGACGATCAGGTCCACGGTGCGATCGGCCGGGGTGCCCGCGGAGTGCGGTCCGCCGACCCGGGTGGGCTCGTTGAACGACAGCTCGCGATGCAGGGACGCGAGGTCGAGCAGCTCCAGGGCCGGGCCGGGGCGTTCGGGGGCCGAGTGATCGATCATGGTGGAGCGGATGATCAGGTGATTCGAATCCTGTTGGGGGAGGACCAGTTCCATTAGACGGGTCTGGCAGGGCCATTCGCACAGACCAGAGGTGAGTACGTGCCAGAATCCGCCCGCGTGGTCCTCCTGCGGATCGGGACGGTGGCGCGGGGTCACCTCGTTGCGGTGCTCGTGCCCGGCGATCCACAGCACCACATTGCCGAAGCGGTGCAGCAGCGCCTCCAGATCGGCGGCGAGGTAGCGGGTTTCGCCGTCCGGGTCGGGTGTCGTGTTGGTCAGCATGCCCAGACCGTGGTGGGAGGCGATGATCACGACGCGGTCCCGGTTCCCGGTCCGGACGATCGCGCCGTCCTCGCCGCGATACGACGAGTGCGCCGCGATCAGCTGGCTGACCAGCCAATCCCATTGGCGTGCCCCGATACTGCCGGTGACGTGCCCGGCGGGGTGGGTGGAGTCCAGCACGATCATCCGCACGCCGGGGACCGCGTCGTAGCTGTAGTAGGTGGTGCCCTCGATCAGGTTCTGCTCGGTGAAGCCGTGGCCGCGCGGCTCGGTGGGGCTGTCCAGATGGGCGCGCACGTATTCGGCCGGGCTGATGACCCGGCGGTCGGCCCGGGCGGCGATGGGTACGGCCGGACCCTGCGAGAGCACGGTCGGATCGGGCAGGTACCGCCGCATCGGATCGGCGGGCGGCTCGATGCCCAGCGCCCTCGGCGCACTGTCGCCGGTGACCAGCGCCTGGTACTCCGGAGTGACGGGCGCGCGGCCCTGGACCAGGCAGTCGTGGTTGCCGAAGCAGGCCAGCCAGGGCACGCCCAGGCCGCGGGTGCGGAAGGGGCGGGCGGCGGCCGCCAGCAGGCCCGGAACGTCGGGGAATCCGTGCTCGCGCTTGTAGACGTCGCGGGATTCCGGTTCCGGATTGTAGAACTCGGCCGAGACGGCGTACGCGGGCAGCGTTTTCGTCTCGGTCGCACCGAAGTTCGGGTCGAGTACGGTGTCGCCGTCCAGCAGGGCGAACAGGGCAGACAGCTCGTTGGACTGCGCGCTGTCGATATTGTCGCCGGTGGTGACGACGAAATCGATGGTGCCCGTGCCGAGTTCGCGCAGTGTGCGAATGGTGGCCTCGAAGGCCTGCAACGCCACCGGTTCCTGCGGGCGGTAGGCCGGGAACATGAACTCCCACCCGGGCCGGCCCGCCAATCCGTGCAGAAAGGTGAGACGGCCGGGGGAGACGGGGTCGGCGATCTGGAAGTCGGTCAGCTGGACGAATCGCGCCACGGTCGCGCCCGGGTCGAGGGTGGCGCCGGGCGCGAGCTCGCTACGGGTCGAACGCGTTTCGGCCGGACCGCGTTCCAGGCCCCGATACCGGCCGTCCGCGTCGAGTGCCGCGCCCGGCCGGATCGTGTGATCGGGAAAGGTCACCGGTTCAACCCACGGATTCCGGTGCGGCCGAACCGGATTGCGCCCGGCCGGAGATCTCCGCCGAGAGCTCTTCCAGCGGGCGGCCCTTGGTCTCCGGGGCCAGCGTGGCCGCGATGGTCAGGCCGATGACACTCGCGCCTACGAACAGCCACAGCACGTGGTGCAGGCCCCACGACTTGATCAGCGTGGGCAGCCACAGGGTGCCGATGATCGCGCCGATCCGCGACACCGCGGTGCCCAGGCCATTGGCGGTGGCGCGCACGGCGGTCGGGAAGACCTCGCTCGGATAGACCAGGTTCACGATGCCCGGCCCGGAATTGGCGAACAGCACCGCCGCCCCGAGTAGCACCACCAGGCCGGTCAGCCCCGGGTTCTGCCATAGCGCCAGCACCGTCAGCGCGAGGAACATGCCGATGAAGCCGACGATCAGCAGCGGACGGCGGCCCACCCGATCCACCAGGGCGACACCGGTGAACGCGCCCGCGACGCCGACCAGGGCGATGATCAGCGAACCCGTGTAGGTGCCGGTCGTACTGGTCGTGACCTGCTTGAGGATGGTCGGCGTGTACAGCGTGATGCCGTAGTACGACAGCGTGTACATGAACCAGAACCCGCAGCAGAAGAACGTGTAGCGCAGCAGCGGCATGGTCAGCAGCGTGCGCCACGGCGAATCATGCTGCGGCGCAGCGGGTCCGGACAGCCGTGCGGTGGCGTCGCCGAGTCCGGTGAGCACCGCGTTCGCCTCCTCGCCGCGGCCCTGGGCGGCCAGCCAGCGCGGGGATTCCGGGATGCTGCGCCGCATCCACAGCACGATCAGCGCGAATACCGCACCCAGGACCAGCATGACGCGCCACATGGCGTCGCCGAGCGGGAGCAGGGCCAGCGCGAAGGCGTAGGTGGTCGCCGCGCCCACGAACCAGGTGGCGCCGAGGCGGCACATGAGGCTGCCGCGGCGTTGGGCGGGCGCGTATTCCGCGAGCAGCGAGGTGGAGATGGTGTAGTCCGCGCCCAGGGCCAGGCCCAGCAGGAAGCGGCAGACCAGCAGCTGCCAGGCATCCTGGGCCAGCGCGGCGACCAGGGCGAAGAAGACGAACCCGATGAGGTTCACCAGGTACATCTTCTTGCGGCCCAGCCGGTCGGTGAGGCGGCCGAAGACCAACGCGCCCACGAACATTCCGACCACCGCGGCCGCGGAGAGCGCACCGGCCATGAAGGTGGACAGGTGCCACTGTTTGGTGACGGTCGGCAGCGCGACCGCGATCACCGTGATGTCGAAGCCGTCGAGGAACATGCCGGCGGCCGAGAGCACGGTCACCTTGCGGTGGAAGGTGGTCAGCTCGGTGGAGTCGAGGACTGAAAAGGCATCGCTGGACACGATGGTCCTTCCTGGGGAGATCGAATTGCTCAATCGTTTTAGCAAAGGTAGAGGCGTCGAAGCGAGCGCTCGCACCGGACGTTGTCGAGAGTTCAGAGCGCGGTCATCCGAGTTCAGCCTCCGTTCGCTAGTGTTTCTCTCCGTGGTAGCCGGGAGCGAACCGATCACGCAGCGCGATGTGGCGATATCGCTCGGAGTCTCCATTTCGGCGGTCAGCCTGGCACTCGCCGGGCGGCCCGGCGTCAGCGACCAGCTGCGAGAGCGCATTCTCCAACGCGCCACCGAACTCGGCTACCGGCCCAATGCCTCCGCGGTCGCCCTGCGCACCCGGCGCACCCGGGTACTGGGACTGCTCATCCGCAACCTGCGCAACCCGCACTTCCTGGATGTGATCGACGGCTTCGACGAAACCTGTTCCGCCGCGGGCTACGACGTCATGGTCGGCTCCTCGCGCTACGACGCCGGCCGGGAGCGGCAGCTGCTCGATGCTTTCCAGCATCGGGCCGTGGACGGGCTGGCCATCGCGCCCATCGGCACGAGTCCGCATGCACGGGAATGGCATTCGGTCACCCGGCGGCCCGTGGTGCTGCTCGACACCGCCGACCGCGAGCATCCCGGGCTCACCATGAGCGTGCGCTCGGACCAGGAGACCTCGGTCGATCTCGCGGTGCGGCATCTGCTCGGACTGGGACACCGGCGGCTGGCCATGGTGGTGGCGCCACCGGAGAAGTCCCCGGATCCCGAACGGCTGGAACGCTTCCGGCGGCTCGGCGCCGAACTCGGCTTCACCGCCCTCCCGGTGACCACCGAACTCTCCGCCGACGCGGCCCGCCCCGCCGTCACCGCGGCCCTGCGGGCGCACCCGGACGAGCGGCCCACCGCGTTCATCACCAACAGCGACTACATCGCCCACACCGTCTACCTGTCCGCCGCCGACTGCGGACTCCGCGTACCCGAGGACGTTTCGGTCATCGGCCACGACGACCTCCCCACCTCCCCCTCCCTGTCCCCGGCCCTGACCACCCTGGCCGTGGACCGCCACGCCATCGGCTGCCGCGCCGCCACCCTCCTGATCGACGCCCTCCACTCCCGCCCGATCGACCAGCCCAACATCGTCGTCCCGGTCCACCTCGAGGTCCGATCCTCAACCGCCCCACCACCCCGCACCACCTAGACCACGCCGCCACCCCGGCTCGGCTGGCAGCCGCCGCTGACCCGGACCGGATCGGTCTGCATCGGCGACCGCATGGCCTACATCAACCCCGATGAATGCACCGACTGCGGCGCCTGCGAACCGGCCTGCCCGGTCGAAGCCATCTACTACGAGGACGATATGCCGGACGGGCAGGAGGAATTCGTCGCCGAGAATCGACGGTTCTTCGACGAGCCACTGCCCGGCCGTACCGAGGCGCTCGGAGCGCCCGGGGGCGCCTTCCGATTCGGCAAGGCGGGTGTCGACACGCCGTTCGTGGCGGCGTATCAGAGGTAGGGCTGGGGGGTAGTTCGGCGAATCGCTTGTGGCAGAACGTGGTACCCGCCGGCGGCATGCCGGCGACCCCCGTATCGGGACCCTGCCGCTAACGCGAGTTCCCGGCACCCCGATGATCTAGAGGTGACACGTGCGCGGCGGGATGCCATGAAGACCAGGTCAGTGGCCATTCTCGCGATGGGCGCTGCCCTCGCGGCGGTGACCACCGGCTGCGGGACCACCACCTCCACGGGCCCCAGTTCCACGGCCCCCACCTCGGCTCCCGCCGCTGCCCAGCAGTCCGACGCCCCGGCGGGCAGCGGCCACGGGCTCTGCCTCGACATCAATTCCGACCTGGCCCGGGAGGCCATCGCGCGGCTGTCGCCGCCGCCGGTCGGCGGGTGGAAGACGGGGCAGGCCGCCGATGATCAGATCTCCGCGGGTTGTGCCGGGGTGCTGTCCTGGATGACGGTGAATTCCGACACCAACCACCCGTACACCCACGTTCTGTTCTTCACCAACGGCACGTATCTGGGGACGGCCACACCCAACCCGTACATGTACACGATGGTGACCGGCAAGACCCGCACCTCGCTGTCGCTCACCTACCACTGGCTCAACGGCAACGACCCCATGTGCTGCCCCCAGGGCGGACCCAGCGTGGTCACCTTTACTCTCACCGGCACTACTGTGAAGGCCGACGGCCAGCTCCCGCCGCACAATTGAACCTTCCGTCACCCGAGGAGACGTCCGGCGTGCGAGTTGGAATCCTGTCGTTCGCGCTGGTCGTCGCCACTGCCCTGCTGACCGCCGACACCGCGGCCGCGCCGCCGCGTCCCGCCCCGATCGCGGCGGTCGGCGGCAGGCTCACCCCGCCCATGGGCTGGAATTCGTGGAATTCCGGAATTCCGCTGACCGAGGAGAACATCGACGAGGTCATCGACACCATGGTCGGCTCCGGCATGCGCGACGCCGGATACCGCTACGTGAATCTGGATGCCGGATGGGCGGCGCCGAAACGCGACGCCGCCGGGAACCTGCGGGCCGATCCGCAGCGGTTTCCGCACGGCATGGCCGCGCTCGCCGACTACGCGCACGCGCGCGGCATGTATCTGGGCCTGTACTCGAGCCCCTACAACGAGACCTGCGGGCAGACGCCCGGCAATGCCGGTCGCGGGCACGAGACCGCGGATGCGCGGACCTTCGCGGGCTGGGGCGTCGACTTCCTGAAATACGACTGGTGCCGGGCCGACACCGACCTCGCCGAGCAGGTGCCCGCCTTCACCGCCATGCGGGATGCCCTGCGCGCCAGCGGGCGGCGGATCGTCTACAGCATCAACCCGAACAGCTCCGGCAACCTGCACGCGGGCGGGGACTACGACTGGTCGACCATCTCGGATATGACCCGCAATACCGCGGATCTGATTCCGCTGTGGCACAACGGGGCGCCCGACCAGCACCTGGCCACCCGATCCGGGCGCGGCCTGATCGGTGTCACCGACGAGCTGGGGGCCGCCGAACCGCTGGCCACCCGCACCCGCCCGGGCTACTGGAACGATCCCGACATGATGGTGGTCGGGCTGCCACTGACCGAGTTCATCGGCGCGCATCTGGCGGGCTATCCCGCCGATGTCCTGGCCGGGCCGTTGACCACCCGCCAGATTCTGGAACTCGAGACGTCGTTCGATCTGTCGCCCGAGGTGGTCGGCCGCCTGCGTGATCCGCAGTTCAGCCTCGATCCCGAGGAGCAGCGCGCGCACTTCTCGCTGTGGGCCATGCTGGCGGCGCCGCTGATCGTCGGCAACGATGTGCGAGCGATGTCCGAGCAGACCCGCATCCTGCTGACGAATGCCGATGTCATTGCCGTGGACCAGGATTCGCGGGTGGCGCAGGCGACGCCGCTGCCGGGGGACGGGCGGATTCTGGTCAAGCCGCTCGCCGGCGGCGCGGTGGCGGTGGCCGTGTTCAATCCCGGCGATCGGGCGGCGACCATCGAAACCGGGCTGGCCGCAACCGGATTGCGGCGGGCGGAGTGTTACTCGGTGCGCAATCTGTGGACGCACACCGACACCACGACCACCGGTGCGCTGAGCGCCGCCGATATTCCGGCGCACGGTGTGGCCATGTTCGAGGTCGGTTCCGGCTGTGCGGCAATTCCATCCGGAGAGTAGACAGTAGAACTATCCGATAGTTACGCTATCCATTATGGACGCCAGCGCTGAGCCCAAATCCGCCGCCGAACCCGGCCCCGCCTCGGGGGTCAGCAGGCGACGGCTCCTCGCCACCACCGGAGTCGCCGCGACCCTCACCGCGGCGGCGGGCGCGGCCGGCGGCATCGCCCTCGTCCAGGGCGGGGCGCCGACCCCCGTGGTAAAGCCTTCCGGCGCACGGCGTTTCGACCGGAAGGTGATACTGATCACCGGCGCCACCTCCGGCATCGGCCGCTCGGCCGCCCTGATGTTCGCCGCCGAGGGCGGGCATGTCGGATTCTGCGGCCGCAGAGAACAACTCGGCCGCCAGGTCGAGCAGCAGATCCGGGCCGCGGGCGGGGAAGCCACCTACATCCGGGCCGATGTCCGGGTGGAATCCGACGTGCGCCAGTTCGTGGACGCGGTCGCCGACAAGTACGGCGGGCTCGACGTCTGCTTCAACAATGCGGGCATCACGCTGCAGAAAGCCTTGCACGAGTACAGCTCCGCCGAATGGGACGACGTCGTCGACACCGACCTGCGCGGCAACTTCCTGGCCTTGAAATACCAGATCCCGCACCTGATCGCCCGCGGCGGCGGGGTCGTGGTCGTCACCTCCTCGTCCAACGCCATCGCCACCACCGAGGGCCGGGCCGCCTACACCGCCGCCAAACGCGGGCTGGTCGGCATGGTCCAAGCGGCCGCCTACGACTACGCGGACAAGAACATTCGCATCAACACCCTCATCCCCGGCACCACCGACACCGAACTGGTCCGGCGCGCGGCGGGCGCGATGAACCTGCCCGACGAGGTATGGAAAACCATGACCGAGGTCTACGGGAAGCAGCACGTCCCCGGCCTGCGCCGCATGGCCACCCCCGACGAGATAGCCGCCTTCGCCCTGGCCCTGGCCTCCGACGACTTCCCGTACATGACCGCCGCCCAGATGGTGATCGACGGCGGCAAAACCGCCTACGCGGGATAGCGGGTGACTTCGGATCAACGGGTCTGCGTGATGCGGCTGTGCACCTCGGCGGCTACCGCGGCGTCGCCGCGGGGCGTGGGGTGGAAGGGGAGGCCGACGAGGTTCACCTTGGGGTCCAGGACGGAGAGGAGCCAGGGGTCGGGGGAGCAGAGGCCGTGGCCGGCGGTGGGGGTCCGGGCGTCGACGAAGTCGATGGAAAGGGCTTGGGCGGCATCGCGTTCGGCGTCGTCCAGGCGGTTCCAGAATTCGTTGATGGCAGTGGCTCGGGGCTGGACGTAGCGGAAGACGCCCAGGACGTCGAGACACCAGGCGGTCGAGTTCGCCGGGGCCAGTTCGGGATAGCCGACCAGTTCGATCTTGGCGTTGGGGGCGTAGTACTTCACATAGTCGACCACTTTGCGGATGCGGTCGGCGTAGGCCGGTCCGTTGACCGTGTCGAGATCGGGCCATCGGCCCTGGGACACCGCATCGGCATCGCAACCCTGAGAGATGTTGAACGCGCAAGTCAATTGGGCGGGGGCATCGGCGGTGGTCGCCGAATCATGCGGCCACTCGTCGTTGGCTCCCAGCTGGATCGCCACCACCTGGGTGCGTGGCCCGAACGCCCCGTTCTTGGCGGCCTTGATCGCCAGCTGCGCCAGGGTGTAGCCGTCGCGGCCCGGCACCTGCTGCCCGCTCGAGGTCACGGGGCCGCTGTCGATCGACGCGTTGGTGCAGGTGGCGTTCTCGAAGTCCGAGGTTCCGGCGACGCCCATGAGCGCGCTCAGCTGGACGGGCCAGGATGTGTCGCGGTGCAGGCATTCGTGTGCCGCGACGTCGTTGTTGCCGTCGCATTTCACCAGGACCCCATCGCACGGCGGGTTCGCGGCGAACGAATCACCCATGACCACAAGCGTTTTGCCCTCGACCGGAGCCGGTTCGTCGGCGGCCGCGGTGCCTATCGAGCCGGCCGCGGCGAGAACGGCGACGGCGGCTGCCAGCCTGAGTTGAAGCACGGCCCCGCTGCTGGTCCTGAAACTGATCAATGCAAATCCTCGATGACGTCGGCGCTCTCGCTCAAGAGGCCGGTGGGACAACCATATAGGTCAACTTCGGCCAGGCAACGGACATGGGAACCAGGGGCTCGCGGCAGATCCACACGGTCACGTGGTGATTCTGTCCGGCGATGCCGAGCGGGTTGTCCATCTGCAAAGCCGGTGCGGTGTGGGCGAAATTGGCCAGGAAGGCCCGCAACTCCGGTCCGTCGTTGTAGCCGACGTACATGACGGTCGTGGCCGAGTCCGGCGGTGGACCCCATTCGGCGAAGCCACGATTGGGACTGTAGACCGGCGGAATCCATTCGGACCGACCGTAATGGTCGAGCGCCCCGGCCTCGTTGTATGCCTCGGTGACGACGACGGCACCGGCCTGTTCCTCGGCCGGCAGGCCGATCGCCACCTTGTGTACCGCGTCGGCCAGGTCCTCCCAGTTGTCGTTGCCGTAGTGCTGCAGAAAGCCCCAGTAGCCGGTGTCCGGCACGTCGATGCAGCTCTTGGGGTAGGGGAGCAGCGCCAAGCAGGCGGTCAGCACCGCCGAGAGGACGGTGAGGCCGGTGAACAACCGCCGCAGCAGCAGGGCGCGGGTACCCGCGACGTCCAGGAAGCCGGACAGGATCGACGCGCCCGCGCCGAAGATCGCGGGAACGATCCCGGCGACGTAATAGGAGCGGCCGTGCCCGACGACGACCAGAACCACCATCAGCACGGCGGCGATCAGCACGAACCGATACGGCCGCAGCTTCGGCTCGCGAGCCAGGCCGTACAGGCCCAGCACGCCCAGCCCGCCGCCGAGGAATCCGGTGACCACCATGATCGCCACGACCGTCCCCAGCTGTCCGCCGTCGCTCCCCGCCGTTTCCTGGGCGATGGCGCTGTTGGTCGCCAGCTGTGGCCAATGGCGGGAGGCCTGCCACAGCAGGGCGGGCGTCATGGCGGCCGCGAAGATCAACAGTCCTGCCCACAGTGCGGGGCGGCGCAAGAGCTCGCGGGGTCCGGCGGCGAGAACGCCGAGGGCGACACAGGCCCCCAGCATCAGCACCAGCCATTTGTCCTGCACGTCGATCGCCGCCGCCACACCCGCGGCGATGAGCAAGCGGTCCTGGCGGGTGCGCACCCAGCGAACCAGCAGCCAGATGATCAACGCCTGGAACGCCACGTCGAATGCGACGCTGTCCAGCACGGTGTAGGCGACCACGAACGGTGAGACGGCGTACCCCGCCGCGGCGAGCATCTGGTAGCGCGGCCGCGCACCGCATTCGCGGGCCACCGCCGCCGCGAGGACGGACACCGCGATCAGCAGCAGCAACCCCGGGATCCGCAGCGCGAGAACCGATCCGGGAGCGATCACGTCGGCTGCCCGCGCGATCAGCGGTATCACCGGTCCGTTGTCGACGTAATCGACCGCCAATCGCCGGCCACACGCGAGGTAGTACAGCTCGTCACCGGCGAGCTGGAACCGTGCCGCGGAGACGGACCAGACGAGCGTGATCAACCCCGAGACCAGCAGGACGCCGCGCCACGCGAATTCGGTTGGCGCCGAGGTCGATTCGGATTCTGGGGTGTACGTGAGCGTCATTGCTTCTCCGATGGATGCGCCACGGCGGTACTCGTCCGGCTGGCAGGGTGAGGCCGTGTCAGCGCGCGACGTGGCTGTAGACGGTGGCGGCCACGGCGGCGTCCCCGCGGGGTGAGGGATGGAAGGGCAAGCCGGCCAGGTTGATCTGCGGATCGAGGAAGCCGTTGAACCACGGATCGGCAGAACACAATCCGTGACCCGCGGTCGCCTGCTTCACGTCGACGAAGTCGATCTGGAGCATCCCGGCCGCGTCGCGTTGCGCATCCTGGAGCCGATTCCAGTACTCGACCATGGCGCGAGCCCGTGGCTGCACCCAGCGGACGAGGCCGAGGAAGTCGAAGCACCACTCCGAGGCGCTCTCCGGCGCCACCTCGGGATAGCCGACCAGTTCGATCCTCGCGTTCGGCGCGTAGTACTTCACGTAGTCGACGACTTTGCGAATGCGGTCGGCGTAGGCCGCTCCGGTGATCGCATCGAGCACCGGCCACCGGCCCTCGGCCACCGCGTTCTCGTCGCAGCCCTCGACGAGGTTGAACACACAGGTGAACACCCTGGTCGCGTCGGCGGTGATCGCGTCATCCTTCGGCCACGCGTCGTTGAAGCCCAGCTGGATCGCCACCACCTGGGTCCGCGGCCCGAACGACCCGTCCCGAGCGGCTTCGAGCGCCTCCTGCGTCAGGGTGTATCCGTCCCGGCCGGGAACCTTCTCCCCGGTCGATGTCACCGGACCGGTATCGATGGTCGCGCTGGAGCACGAATTGTTCTCGAAGTCCTCGGCGGCGATGCCCATCAGCCCACTCAGTTGAACGGGCCACGAGGTGGGGCCGTGTAAACACGCCTGCAGACCGGTGCTGTTCTCGTCCGCGCACTTCACCAGCACCGCATCGCACGGTGGGTTCGCGGTGTACGAGTCGCCGAGCACGACGAGCGCGCGGCCCGGTGCCGGTGCGGGTTCGGCGTCGGCCGTGCTCACCGACACGGCCGCGGCGAGCACGCCGGCGGCGGCGCCCAGCCGGAGCCGGAGCACGGCCCGGCCTGTAGTCCAGGAACTGGTCAATGCAAATCCTCATCGGGCCACGGCCAGTCCGCATAGGGTGTCGACCATGACGCAGGTCACAGCGTCTGACAGATAAAGCAAAATATCTCCTTTTCACTTTATCGGCAAGCAAGTGGTTGGTGGACTGTCGGACTCGCCGGGTGGTTACTCCGGCTCGCAGGGCGTGATGACCCGAAATTCACTCAGCCGACAGCCGATTCGGGTTTCGGGCAGCGAATCTGGTGTCCTCATACTGCTTTTCGCCTCGTAGCAGCCATGTGAACAGGCCGAGTGATGCCTGCGGCGTCCGGCGCTCAGGCCTCGTAAGTGATTGGCAGAGCGGCAAATTCGGGCAATTTGCCCATCGATGGGGCTCTCAGGGTTGCGGCGGAACACCCGTGCGAAACTCGAGCCGATGATCACCTACTTGCAAGCCGCTGTCATCGGCGCCGTACAGGGTGTCACCGAACTGTTCCCGATCTCGAGCCTGGGGCACTCGGTCCTGGTCGCGGATTGGGTCGGTGGTAGCTGGAAGCAGGTGACAGTAGGAAGATCCGGCCGGGGCGCGACCTATTTGGCCTTCGTGGTGGCATTGCACGTGGCCACGGCGATCGCGTTGCTCGGCTACTACTGGCGTGACTGGCTGGCCATCATCGCCGGTTTCCTGGCCACATTGCGAACCCGGCGGGCGGAAACCGTTCCGCAGCGACTTGCCTGGCTGATCGTTCTCGCCACTCTTCCCGTCGCGGTCCTGGGTCCCTTCCTGGATCGCCCGCTGCACGCGCTGTTCACCACGCCCGTCGACACCAGTGTCTTCCTGACCTTGAACGGTGTCGTGCTCGTCATCGGCGAGGGATTGCGCAGGCGCAACGAACCGACATTGGCGGAATACGGTCGCCGGTTCGGCCGCCATGAGGCCCACCGGTCCGTTCACCCCGCCGGACCGAAGCACACCCAGGCACAAGATCGCAGGATTTCTGGGGGTCCCGGGAGGTCCTGGGATTGCCCCGCCGAGCATGAAAACTGCAGGTCCAGGGCGAATATCTGTGGTGTTCCATGTCCCGATCGGTCCTCGACCGTTCCGTGGTGTCTGTGCTCAGAAGTTGGAAATGAGTTGGAAAGGTTCGAGTCCTCGCCCCTCCCGGTCTCGGCCGTGCGACTAGGAGGGCGGGCGGCGTGTCGTGAATGCAACGCGCCGGTGGTCTTCGAAGACTGGCAACTTATCAGCTACTTGATTTCGCTGCTCGGAGTTCGAGTGCTCCTGCTGCTCGGTCGGCGGCTGAACCAGCGATTTGTACAGAGGCCGGGTGCTCGGCTTCGTTGGGTTGTCGGGAGGTGCTCCGACCATGGATGACGAGGAGCGAGATGCGCTCGTCCGCAAGCACTTCGAGGAGTATGGCGGCGTTATCGGGGCGGGGGAGCGGGCGAAAGCTGCTCGTCTCCGGCTGCTGCGGAAATTGCGAGACGCGGACCCGGAGCATTACACGCAAGCCCGTCTAGCCGACCTGTCGGGCATGTCGCAGCAGAATGTCTCCTACCTGGTGTCGAAGCCTGCCGTGTCATAGGGCTGGTTGCTACCGGCCCCACCGGTCTCCTGGGTAGTGGCCGGTAGGGGGTGACCTGGAGGTTTAGTATTGGATTCGTATCTTTTTCGCGGACGAATCCAATACTGAACTGAGGTTGGTGCGAGGATGACAACGGACGCTGCCCGTGGGGCGGAACTGCTCGCGGAGCTGGCTCGGCAGCCATTGCGCACTGTTGGGTCGGCGGAGGTTGCCGCAGTCGCTCGGCATCCACGACAGCAGGTGGCCCGGCTGGTTAAGCGCGGCGTGCTGCACCGGGCCGCGCAGGGGTACTACGTCGTGATCCCTCAGGAGTATGTCGGTACCGCGTGGCTGCCGGGGTTGGAAGCGGTGGCAGCGGGGATCGGCACCGTGATGTTCGGCGTCGACGACGCGATCATGATGGGCGTCAGTGCCGCACGGATCCATGGCGTGATTCCGCGTTCGTTGGGGGTCGCGGTGGTCGCGGTGCCGCGGCAGCGCGCCGCATCGCAATTGGTCGATCGAGATGCCTTGGTGCGGTTCGTCGTTCGTGACACGGCTCGTCTGGACGCGGAGTTGATTCGAACGGAATTAGGTGGGGCGCTTGTGACTACACCGGAGCAGACGGTGCTGGATCTGGCTCGCCGTCCGAATTTGGGGGACGCGGCCGTGGATGTGCCGACCGCGATCCGGGCGTTGTATCGGCGGTCCGATCAGGAGAGGCTGGCCGAGCTCGCAGCCGAGCAGCGCATGCGAGCGACGTTGGACCGCGTGACCGCGATGGTCGGTGAGTGATGAGTTCAGGATTCGACGAACGCGTCGACATCGCCTCTCGGTTCGGTGTATCAGCTACTCAGGTGCAACGTGACTACCTGATCTCTCTTGTGCTCGCGCGCTTGCCGAACGGCATGCCGAAAGCGTGCTGTTCATCGGTGGCACCGCGCTGGCCCGCACGCACCTGCCCGATGGCCGCCTCAGTGAGGACATCGATCTGATCGCGCTGGGCAGCAGAACGGAGATCGCTGATCGGTTGACCCGCGATCTGCCGCGTGCGGTGCTGCGCCGTTTCGGCAGATTGAAATGGCGACCCGCCCGTGTCGTAGCCGAGCAGCGGCCGCCATCCGGCTTTGATGACGTCATCGGTCAGTGGTCGATGCGCGGCGAGGTATCGGTGGTAGTCCGACATCGTCTGTTTCGCGGTGGCTGGTGAGCGTTCGGATCAGTCCCGCAGCCTCTCCGATCATCGAACGATGCGTCGACAAACTGGCGCTGTCGTACACCGCGCGTTTGAGTTCCCTGGTGACCTGCGGGGATCGGTGTGCGAGCCGAGCCGCCAGACGGCTGGTATGGACTTGTAACTGGTCGTAGGGCACCACGTGGTGAACGAGCCCGATCCGGGTGGCTTCGGTCGCGTCGATCCAGCGGCCGTCGAGCAGCAGATCGATCGCGGTGGCGGTCCCGACTGCTCTGGTCAGTCGCTGAGTGCCGCCCGCACCGGCCAGAATCCCCAGTCCGGACTCGATGAGCCCGATCTCGGTGTCGTCGGCCATGACGCGAATGTCGCCGGCCAGCGCGAAAATCGCACCCATCCCCAAGGCCAAGCCGTTGATGGGGTGATCACCACCTGATCCAGGCGTGACAGTCGGTCCAGCGCCGCATAGGTACGCGCCAGCAGCAAGGCGTCGCGCATCCCAGCGCGGCGGAGCAGCCGGTCGGCGTGGCGGCTGGTCACCGACATCCGTGCCGCGGCCGCGGCCACCCGGGCGGTGCGATAGCCGACCGGAAACGGTACGGCATCCGCGCCAGTCGAGCTAAGCGCTGTCGGGTCCGAAGATCTTCCGGTAGATGTCCATGGCGTGTGCGGTCAGCTCGGGTGCGCCGGGCTCCAGACGGAACGTCCGGGAACCATCGGCTCGACGCTGTGCGCGAAGGAACAGGTCGGTCGGTCGCTGCTGCTCCGCACGGGCGGCCGCGAAATCGTAGAGATGCGTCACCACAAGCACTTTCACGCCCACGTCGACCAGCGCCTGAGTGATCGGCGACAGGATCTCGGTGGCGTCCTGCTCGCTGGTTGAGGCGAACGGTTCGTTCAGCAGCACCATGGAACCGGCATCGACACGGCCGGTAAGGTCCCGCATCCGCACCAGTTCTTCCTTCAACCGGCCGTAGGTCATCGAGGAGTCGTCCTGGTTGCGGAAGTAGGTGAAGATTCCCGTCCGGATGTCGGCCTCGAAGGCTTCGGCGACGACGAACATACCTGCCTGCATCATCACCTGTGCGATGCCGAGGCTGCGGAGGAAGGTCGACTTCCCGCCGCTGTTGGCTCCGGTGACGACCGTCAGCAGCCGTCCGCGGCCGTCGATCGTGTTGCCCTCGACCGACGATCGGGCTGACAGGCAGATCGCCGGGTCGCGCAGGGACCGAAAATCGTAGGACGGCGTACCGCCCGCGGGAATCGGTCGCGGAAAACACACGGGATGGTCGGCGGCACGCAGGCGTTCGTGGAGATTGACGCATCCGAGGAGGAACCCCAGTTCGGCGCGTGCGGTCTGAAAGAAGTCCGTGAGCGCCTCGGTGGCACGGGTGACAACGTCGGCAACACGATCGAGGGTCGTGCCGAGGAGTCGCGAGCAGAATTTCTTCGCGCTCACGTCGGAAATCTCTATCACGTGTCGCTCTCGGGAAGCGAACAATGTCTTGCGGCGCCGACTCTGTCTCGGCGGTTCGTGCAGCACCGTGCCCGCGACGCCGCCGTTCGGTCCGACCTCCGCGCTGACCTCGAATCCCTGCTCGAACGCCATCGCCTCGATATTGCGCCCCAGCTCGTTCAGATACTCTTCCCGGAAGGTATCCGCGACCATTTTCGTGAATCCGATCAAGCCGTCCGATTCGAAGTGCGAGGAATTCGTCGTCAGCTTCGTACGCAACTGCCTCAGGAATTCGATGAGCTTGTTGAGCGGCTCGAGAGACAAATACAGTCTGCCGCGTGCGCCGCGGTCGGGACCGGCTGTCCACCGGCGCACTTCGGTGGCATCGTTCACGATGGCGTAGAGCTCCCGGATCGGACCGGGATTGGCGCAGCTGTCCATCACCACGCGCTGCCGATACGTGATGACATCCGGATCGAGCACCGGCCTGGTGACCAATTCCGTGGCCACGGTGCGCAGGAACGGGTCGCCACCCGCCATCGCGTCGTACACCAATGACAACTCGAGATCGTCGGCGACGGATTTACCGTTCTCCGCGACCCGGCCGGGATTCCAGCCCTCCGGCGCGAGCAAATTCGGCTTCATCGCGGCACCTTCCGGGTAATGGCCTCGTATGACAGGTCGAATTGATGGGCCAGTGCGACCGCGTGTGCCCGGCCGTCGGCCGGCTTTCGTTCCAGTCGGAACGTGCGGAGCAGGGGATCGTCGCCGACTCCGGCGACCATGCTGACGATGCCGTCCATTCTCGACAGTTCGTCGAGGAACGTCACGAATAGCGTGATCGACTGCCGCTCCGAGATCTTCCGCAAGATTTGTTCTCCGATGCGCTGGGCATCGGAGGTGGTGGTCGAACTAAAACTCTCGTTGAGAATGATCAGAGTGCGATCGGTCGAGAGTTCGAGCGTCTCCTGGATGGCGATCAATTCACTCTGGAGCATTCCCGCCGCATCGGCGGCGTGCTCGCGCCGCTCGAAATGCGTGGATATGTTGTCCACCAGCATTATTCGGGCCCGACGGGCCGGAACCGGGCAGCCCAGCGTGGCGAGATAGGCGACCTGACCGAACATTCGAGCGAAAGTGCTCTTGCCACCCTGATTCGGTCCGGTGACGACGATGACACGCTCACCGTCGATGAGGTGATAGTCGTTGGCGACGGGCATTTCCCCTGTGCCGGAACGCTTGGCGGCGAGAGCGATATCGTACGCGCCCTGCACCTGGACACCGTCGAAGTGATCGGTGATCTCCGGGAGACAAAAATCCATTCCGCGGCTGGACAGTTCGTCGACCAGACGAAGGTACGAGAGGAAGAATCGGAGTTCCTCGTCGACCCGGTCGATCACCGGGTCGACGAAGTGCCCGCCGGTTCCCGCGTGCTCGACCATCCGGCGAAACGGGAGGGGGAACAGTTGCGCGAGTTCGTCGAGGATGCGTTCTTCGACGGGGTGCACGCGGGTGTCCGCCGGGCCGCCGCGCCGGGCCGGTGCGGGCACACCGCCGGCGATCGGCTCGAACAATCGCTCGACCGCTGCCGTGTAATCGGGCCCGTCGAAAGCCTTTTCGATGGTGATCCGCTGTTCGTCGATCCGCATCGTGTAGCGGACCTCCGCGAGATCCGTGAGCACCTGCGTGCAGCCCGACACCAGTTCTTCGAATTCGGCTCGGGTGAGGTAGGCGTTCACGTACTGCCGCCATGACTGCAGCCCCGGTGAGTCCAATCGAGCGCCTTCCAGCGCCTCGCGCAACGACAGGACTGTCCGGCAGTAGTAGTGCGAGATATCCACACGAAGACGGCTTCGAAGGATTTCGTGGTCGACGGTCGGGAGCTCGGCGAGGCGGTGCCGAATCTCCGCCATCGATTGCGAGAACGCCTCGAGCTGTGCACGCAGGGATGGTGCGGAGAGATCCTCGAAGACTTTCTGACGGAACCCGACATCCGCGCTGTGCTGGAGGGGTGTTCGCAGCAAGTGACCGATCGATTCGCTCGAACCCGGGATAGTGATCGCGGCGAAGACACGGTCGAGATTCAGATCCTCGATCATGACCGGATCGGCCGGTGCGGTCGCACGAGTGTCGGTGTCCCGCCAGAGCAGACTCGGCGCCTGTGTCATTCGTCCTCCCGGCCCCCGTGCCCCTGGGCGAGGGGCGTGTCGTTCCGGCCGCACTCTTACGCGCCGACCGGTCGTCGAGCCCCACTGTACGCAAAATGTGAACTGCTGCAACAAGTGTCGGCGCCGCGCGAGCGGTCGTCCGGAGTCCCGGTGACTGGTACTGTTGCGTGCGTAGGGCATGGGGAGAAAGGGGGTGCCGCTATCGCTTTGCGTGTACGACGTTCGGACCGCGGTCCGGCGAATTCCGGGTATGGGGCCGGCCGAGTCTCGCGGCAAACCGTGCTTGTGGTGCAGCGGCGTATCGCACGACTGCGGCCCTTCACGCTTCCCGAGTTCGGGAGAATTCTGTCTACCGCGAGCGGTATCCCGGTGCGCATCGAGGCGACCACACTGTCCGCGGGTGTCGCGGGCCGTTGGTTTCGGCTCGGATCCGGTGATCTGATCCAATACGATGCCGATCTGCCCGAGATCGCGCGCATCAATACGGTGCTGCACGAGGCTGGACATATCCTGTTCGGGCACGGGAACGCCGCCGCTCAACTCGATGCCGACCAGGCGATGTGCTCGCTGTTGGATCCTTCGGTGGTCGAGCATTTCACGCGGATCGGGTTCCGGTCCGCGTACGACACCGACTGTGAGCACGATGCGGAAGCATTCGCCAGACAGACGCTCCGGGCCATCCTGTGGAGTGACACCATTGCTGGTGAGGCTGTGGAACTACGTGCGGCACTGGGGATTTCGCGGAATCGTATCGGGCGGCGGCGATGATCTTCGATTCGGTGGTAGCGGCGCTCTTTCTGGCGGGCGCGGCGGCAATGGCCCGGGAGCAACTGGTGCTGGGGGCGCTCGGGAGATGGAACCCCGGCGCGGTGCTGACGCTGCTCGCACTGGGCTTTCTGCTGCGGATTCCGGTGGTGACCGAAGCCGTAGGCTCGATTTGGACCAATCTCGGCTACTTGCTGGCACATCTGTGCGCGCTCACCGCGATCATGGTGACGACGCTGCACTGGCGGAGCTACCTGTCCTCGGATCCGCCGGGGCGGCATCGGCTGCTGGCGGCGGGTGCCGCCTACACGGCCGTGCTGGGCGTCCTGATCTGTCTGTTCGCGACGTCACGGCAACATCCGCACGGGGTCGGGTTCGCGCGGGAGTTGGCAGGTAGTACGCGCATGCAGGCGTACTGGATCGTGCAGGCGCTACTGATCATTTCCGCCGTGTCCACGCTCGCGGTGGTGGTGGCCAGAGCCATCGCGCGGAAACGCCGTTGGCGGCGAAGCCTTTTCGGCATGCTGATCGGGTCCGTGTTGCTCTTCACGGCGTACGAGCTGTGGGTGGTGGTCATGGTCGTGGTCTGGCCCGCCGTGTCCCGGGGCTGGGAGCAGCGGCTCACGGCGGGCTTGCAGGTGACGATCAGCATTCTGCTGGTCTGCGGAGCCATCGGCCCGGTGGTGCTGGGCTCGGTGCGTAGCGCTCGTCTGGCCCTGTTTTACATCGAAGAACTGGCCCCGCTACACAATTGGCTGACTTCGCGATATCCGCAGGTGCGCTTCCGCAGCGAACGGAGCCGGCGCGCCGAGACCCGGGTCACCGACATGCTGGTGGAGATCGGTGATTCTCTGCGCTTGCTGCAGCGCGAGGCTCCGGCGCTGGCGGTCGAGAACCTGTTGGATGACGAGACCATCGAGGCGGCCCTGCACGACCGTGCGCACCTCATCGCCTACGAATTGGCGGCCGCGCGGAACTTTCGCACCCATGCCGCGCGCCGGGCGGAATCGGCGACGGGGCGGGCTCTTCACGGGTGTGTTTCGGGGAGGTCCGGGGCGTCGGCGGGCAGGCCCTCCTTGACGCGCAGGAACTTCAGGTAGTCGATCAACGAGGCCAGCGACTGCTGAGACAGATCCATCGCACGGAATGCCACGGCATCGAAACCCGCCGTGTTACGCAACCGCAGATACTCGATCTCCTGCTGACCTCGCGACCAGACCTCGTCGTCGGTGAAGAACCGGATGTCGATTCCGAACGCGGCGGCGATGCCCGTGGCGTGCTTGAGTGAGGGGTTCTGCTTGATGCCCGAACGTAGTTGCGCGACATACACTGTCGAGATCGGGTAGCCGCGTTCGGTGGAGCGTCGTGCGATCTCCTCCGCGGTGTATCGGCGGCCTTCGGGATTGGGCATCGTTCGGAACAGATACTCGACCCGATCGGAGAAGGGGGTGCTGCCCACGTCACTCCTTGCCAGTTGGGGGCTGTTGTGTTGCAGCGAATGCTGAAGCATACATCCTCGCTGTAGGTGTTACCGAAGCCGGGTCTGCGGCCCGTCCGACCCGGTGTGTGGGATGGGACACAGTTCGCGATCGAGCCCCTACGTATGCCATGGCATCGTTGTTATGCTGTGGCATACACAAGCGGGTAAGCCCGTCCGTTGCCTGGCAAGGGCATGAAAACTGTACTGCCCCTGTCGATTTGCATCGATGCGTACCGCCTCTCAGCACGCCGATGTGTGTGGAGTTTCCTGTTGCCTTCCGAAAGGTGGACCAGTGCTGGCCTGCATATTCCCCGAGGCTCGGCTGTGAACCATTCGTCTCTTGCCGAAGAGTGGCTGCACAGCATCGCATCCGGTCCCGTGGAAACGGTGCCGGTGCACCTGATAGTCCCCGGACGATCACCCCGAGCGGGTGGTCAGCGCAATGCGGAATACCTCCGAATGCTCGTGGAGACCGACAACGACGAGCTGCCGCCCATCATCGTGCACCGCCCCACGATGGGCGTCATCGACGGCCACTTTCGTCTGCAGGCGGCGGTGGAGAGGTGCGAACGCAGCATCGGTGTGCGGTTCTTCGACGGCAGCACCGAGGACGCGTTCGCGGTGTCCGTGTATCTCAATGTCCGGCACGGTGTTCCGTTGTCCCTGGCGGAGCGCAAGGCATCCGCCGGTCGGCTGGTCATGACGCATCCCGAGTGGTCCGATCGCTCGATCGCCGCGACGACGGGGTTGTCCCACAAGACGGTCGCTGCCGAGCGCCGCCGTGCAAGTGGGGAAAATCCTCGGTCGCACACGCGATTGGGTAAGGACGGCAGGCTGCGACCCAGCGATACGGCGGAGGGTCGGATGGCGGCGGCGGCGATTTTGCGCGAGAACCCCGAGGCATCCCTACGACAGGTGTCCAAGATCGTCGGTGTATCGCCGGGAACCGTGCGTGATGTCCGTGAACGATTGAAACGGGCCGAACACCCGATACCACAGGGTGTGCGAAATCGGTTGACGCCGAACGTATCCGATGTCAGCGAAGCATCGAACACCGATGCCTCGCGCGCGGAGGTTCCGGCGAAGGATAGTGGGGCCATCGCCATCCCCATCCAGCACGTGCTGTTGCAGAACCTCCGCAACGACCCCGCATTGAAGTTCAACGAGCGTGGGCGGCTGCTGCTGCGCAGCCTCGCGCAATCGACCGTCGAACTGAATCAATTGACCAAGCTGACCGCCGACGCGCCGGAGCATTGTCACGCGTCGCTCGCCAAGCTGGCCAGGGCGAATGCCGAATCCTGGAGCGCGCTGGCGGTGTGGCTCGAGGGACGGGGCGGAATCGGGCCCGCCGGCCGTCTGTCGCGGGCGAACGGATAGCTACCGGACCCAGGGCCGCCGCGGCACTGTGCATCAACGATTCTATGAGGGAGAAACACGGCTATGGGTATGAATGCCGGAGCGGCCGAACGCCGCGCGCTGAAGGTCACCGTTGCCGATTTGGTGGCCGAGGTGACATTGCTGGGGCCGGGGAAACACAATGCGATGGGCCCGGACTTCTGGCGGGAGCTGCCCGAGGCTTTCGCCGAGCTCGACGCCGACCCGGCCGTGCGGGCGATCGTGATCACCGGGTCAGGTGCGAACTTCTCCGTGGGACTTGATATTCCGGATATGCGGGGTCTGTTCGACGTGGTCCTCGGCGATCGGGCTCTGGCCGCCGCGCGCACGGATCTGCACCAGGAGATCGTCCGGATGCAGACGTCCATCAATGCCGTCGCCGAGTGCCGCAAACCGATCATCGCCGCCGTCCACGGGGTCTGTTACGGCGGCGGCGTGGATCTCATTGCGGCGGTGGACATTCGATACGCCTGCGCCGACGCGAGCTTCAGCGTCCGCGAAACCAAGATTGCCATCGTCGCGGATGTCGGCGCGCTGCAACGACTCCCAGCCCTCATCGGTGAGGGGTACGTGAGGGAGCTGGCGTTCACCGGCCGCGACATCGACGCCGCTCGGGCGCAATCCATCGGCCTGGTGAACGACGTCTACCCCGACCAACGTTCGACGCTGCGCGCCGCCCGCGCGACTGCGCGGGAGATCGCGGGGAACCCGCCGCTGGTGGTCCAGGGCGTGAAGGAGGTGCTGGGGCGTCCGCGCGCCGCCCAGGTCGAGGAGGGGCTGCGGTATGTCGCGGCCTGGAACGCGGCCTTCCTGCCGTCCGAGGATCTTGCCGAGGCACTGCGCGCACTCGACGCGGGCCGCCCGGCGCACTTCACCGGACAGTAGCTCAAGCACGAAAAGTTAAGTGCCCTAGGCAGAGCGGGCGTTCGATGGGAGACTTGCGCGATGCCCTCACCGGTCGAGCTGAGCAAGCAGAACTCCAGGGAACCGATTCGGGGGCTGGACCCGAAAGTCCGGCGGATCGCCCTGGTTCTCGCCCGCGGCAGCATCATGGCCATTTTGTTATGACGGTCGTGAACGTGGCGTTGCCGACCTTCGAGCGTGAGTTCGACGCCTCCTACGCGATCGTGGCGTGGACAATGACCGCCTACACGCTCACGCTGGCCACGGTCATCCCACTGGCGGGTTGGGGGCTGATCGTTACGGCCCGCCGATGGCGCTATCTGTCCGCGCTGGCGCTGTTCATCGTCGGTTCGGTTCGGTTCGGTGCTGTGCAGCCTGGCCTGGAACATCCAGTCGCTCATCGCGTTTCGTGTCGTGCAGGGTTGCGGTGGCGGCATGCTAACGCCGCTGGGCATGGCGATTCTGTCCCGGGCTGCCGGTCGTGACCGGATTGGCCGGGTGATGTCGATCCTCGGCATACCGATGCTGCTGGGGCCCATCTGTGGTCCGGTTCTAGGGGGCCGGCTGCTCGGATCGGCGAGCCGGCACTGGATCTTCCTGATCAATGTCCCCGTCGGTCTGCTCGCAATCGCCGCAGGCACGGTCGTGCTGCCCTGCGGCGGCGCATCGGCCCGGAAGCCTTTCGACTTCCTGGGCATGGTGCTCGACGCACCGGGACTGGCGGTGCTGCTGTTCGGGTTCTCGTCGATTCTGCAAATGGGGACCGTGGGTTTCGCCGCGCGTGCTGGTGCCGATCGGGATCGGCGCCGTGCTGTTGATCGGCTTTGTCGTCCACGCGGCGCGGGCACCGGACCCCTGATCGATCTGAGTCTGCCGCAATCGCGAGGTGTTGCTGGCGGCGCTGGTCATGCTGCTGTTCGGCGCGCCTACCTCGGCTGTGCGCTGCTGATGCCCACTACTACCTGCAGCTGCGGGGTGAATCGACCCTGCGCACCGGTCTGTTGCTGATTCCGCATGGGACCGGGGCCCTGTTCGCCATGCCGATCGTGGGCCGACCGGCTCGGGCCCGGCCGGGTCATCGTGGTCGGCATCGTGCTCATCGCGATCGCGATGGCGTCGTTCACCCGAATCGCTGTGGACACACCGTATGCGCAGATCATGGCCGGCCAGCTCGTCATGTGCGGGCCTCGGCTGCACGATGATGCCGAACATGGGCGCGGCGCTCAAAACGCTGACACACGAACAGGCGGCCCGTGGTTCGACACTGATGAGTATCGTCAATCAGGTCGCCGGATCGATTGGGACGGCGACGATTTCGATCGTCCTCACCAAACGGATCAAACAGCACCGGCTCGCCGCCGCGGTCATCGCGGCGCGGGGCGCGGCTCCGGGCTGAGGGTTTGCGGCCGGAACAGGTGGAATCCGGTATGCAGCAAGTGGTTGCGGCATTCGCGCACACCTACCTGGCCGGCTTGGGTCTCATTGCCATCGCTTTCGTTCCGGCCGTCCTGCTGGCTCGTCGATCCGCCGCGGAGCGCGAGTTGTAGTAGTCCCGATCGAATTTATTGTGGCGCCGCTCTCCGGGGAGTGGCGCCACAGCTGTTCATATCGGAATCGCACACGGTGACGGGTATCTCGAGCGGGTCGATCGGTCTGGTGCACAACACATCGTCACCGCTAACGTGAGTTCCGAGAACACGACGGTTTTTCGCTAGGGGGTGTCAACATGACCGATATTTCCGATGTCTCCTTCGATCCATTTGCGCCTGAATTAAGCGATGATCGGTATCTGCAATATATTGCTCTCAGGACAGTGGCTCCCGCTAATAAGCACGCGCTCGGATCCTGGTTTCTTTCACGTTACACGGACGTGCAGGAATTGTTTCGCTCCAATACGTCCGTGGATATGGACAATATCGGTCCGGGGCGTTACCGGGAGATGGTCGAACACCTCTACGGAAAAGTCATGGCGCCCCGTCTCGACCACACCAGGCTGCGCAAGCTGGTGACCAAGGCGTTCACCCCCAGGGCCACTGCCGGCATGGAGACCACGATCCGATCGCCGGTCGACGGAAAGCTCGACGAGACCGGCCGACCTGGCCTTCCCGCTGCCCATCCTGGTGATCTCCGAGATGCTGGGCATGCCCGAGACGAACAACGATCGGATTCGGGACCTGTCCGGCATCCTGGCCCGCTGGTTCGAGCCCGGGTCACCCCGGACGCCATGGTCGAGATCATCGCCGCCGAAGACGAGGGCGATGAGCATCCGGACCAATTGCGAGTGCTGCGTCAGGAGCCCGAGCTGATCGATAATGCGGTCGATGAATTGACGCGATTCGACAGTCCGACACAATTTCTTCGTCGAATCACCGTCGAGCCGTATAGTGTCGGCGACATCGAACTCGAGCCGGGTTCCTGTGTTCTCCTGGGAATCGGTTCGGCGAATCGCGACAAGGGATTCTGGGGCGCTACTGCGGACACCGTGGAAGTGGATCGCGAGAATGCTCGTGCACACCTTTCATTCGGGGTGGGTTCGGCGATCGGTGGTCTCGCTCAGCGATTCCCGGATCTCGCCGCCGACGGTGCCGCGCAATGGAACGGCCGAATGAATCTGCGCGGACCGGAGTTTCTGTCGATCACGGTGTGAGCGGACACCACCAGAGGTTCTTCGCCGGTCTCCTCCCGAGGGACGGGCCAGTTTGCTGTGCGCCGCCTCGGCGGGAAGGAAGTTCGGAAGATGAAGCAGTCCAGTGTTCACGGCGCGGAGACCAGCCGTGACATCGCCATCGTCGGAATTGCATGCCGGGTGCCCGGCGCGGACGATCCCCGGAGGTTCTGGGATCTGCTGCGCGAGGGCCGGGATTGTGCGGGGGCGCTGGACGACACCGACACCTTCGACGCGGAGTTCTTCGATATCTCCCCGGCGGAAGCCGGGCGAATGGATCCGCAGCAGCGCCTGGCGCTCGAACTTGGTTGGGAAGTCTGCGAGAGCGGTCGGCTGTCGGCGGACCGGCTTCGCGGCACCGAGGTCGGCGTTTTCCTCGGCGTGATGGCCGACGATTACGCGGGGCTCACCCGCAACGGCACCGGCACACCCAACCGGTTCACCAAGACCGGGCTGGGCAGAAGTCTCATAGCCAACCGCCTGTCGCGTTTCATGGACTGGCACGGGCCGAGTCTGTCGATCGATACCGGACAGTCCTCGTCGCTGGTAGCGGTGCACCTGGCCTGCGAGAGCCTGCGTCGTGGCGAATCGACGGTGGCCGTGGCGGGTGGAGTGCAACTCAACCTCGATTCGTTCGGGGACGCCGTCATGTCGGAGTTCGGCGCGGTGTCGCCGGACGGCAAGGTGTACGCCTTCGACAGTCGTGCCAACGGCACGGTGCGGGGCGAGGGCGGCGGGATGGTGGCGCTCGAGCTGCTGGAACACGCACTTGCCGAAGGCCATGAGATCTTCGCCGTCATCCGGGGCTCAGCGGTGAACAACGATGGAACCACCGAATCGGTCGCGGTGCCGAGTGCCGACCGGCAGGAAGCGGTGATCCGGCAGGCGTGTCGTGCGGCCGGAGTCGGCCTCGGCGATGTGCAGTACGTCGAACTGCACGGCACCGGAACGGTGGTCGGGGACCGCGTCGAGGCGACCGCTCTGGCGTCGGTTTACGGGACGGAACGGACGTCCAGGACACCGCTGCTCGTCGGTTCGGTGAAGACGAATCTCGGCCATCTCGAGGCGGCGGCTGGCATCGCGAGTCTGATCAAAGTGGTTCTGGCACTGCGTAACCGGATGATTCCGGCAAGTTTGAACTTCTCCGAAGCCGATCCGGAAATGCCGATGGATCGGTTGCGGGTCGTGGGCAGTTCGCAGCCGTGGCAAGGGCAACCGGCCGGGCGGCTCGCGGGGATAAGTGCCTTCGGCATGGGCGGCACGAACGCGCACGTGATTCTCGCCGAGGCCCTCGCGCCGGCCGAAGAGGAGGTGGCGCAGCCGATCTCGCGCGCCGCCGTGGTGCCGCTGGTGTTGTCGGGAAAGACCGCTGCGGCGCTGGCCGCCCAGGCCGGGCGGCTCGAGGCCTTCATGACGGAAACCCGGACCTCGGGTGCGGATATCGCGGTCTCCTCTGCCGGTCGGCCCGTGTTCGATCATCGCGCGGTGGTCTTCGCCGCAGAGGAGCCGGACCTTGCTGCGGGCCTGTCGGCGGTCGCGAGCGGACAACCGAGGTCGGGTGTGGTCACCGGACAGGTGATCCCCGGCGGCACGGCGCTGGTCTTCTCCGGGCAGGGCGCGCAGCGACTCGGAATGGGTCGCGAACTCGCCGCGACGTTCCCGGTCTTCGCCGCGGCACTGGACGAGGTGGTCGGCGAGCTGGACCGATGGCTGGATCGGCCACTGCGCGAGGTGATGTGGGGAGACGACGCCGCCCTGCTGGATTCGACCGGGTACGCCCAGCCCGCGCTGTTCGCCTACGAGTCGGCGCTGTATCGCCTGCTGGTTTCGTGGGGTGTGACGGTGGACGCGGTGGCCGGTCATTCCGTGGGTGAGATCGCCGCGGCCCACGCGGCAGGGGTGTTGTCGCTGCCGGACGCGGCGCGGCTGGTCACGGCCCGGGGCCGCTCGATGCAGGCCCTGCCGCCGGGCGGCGCGATGGCCGCGATCCAGGCCGATCCGGCCGAGGTCGAGGAGTTCCTGTCGCCCGAACTGGATCTGGCGGCGGTGAACGGACCGGCTTCGGTGGTGGTCTCGGGGGCCGTGGACGCGGTCGAGTCGATCGTCGCGGTGTTCGGCGGACGCGGCCGCAAGACGACGCGATTGCGGGTGTCGCACGCGTTCCACTCGGCCTCGATGGAACCGATGCTGGCGGCGTTCGCGGCCGAGATCGCGGACCTCACGGTATCGCGACCCCGCATCCCCGTCGTGTCCGCGCTGACCGGACAGGCGGCCGGTGCGGGATACGCGGAGGTGGACTACTGGGTGGAGCATGTGCGCCGCCCGGTACGGTTCGGTGATGCGGTGACGGCATTGGCCGCCGCCGGGGTGACACGTTTTCTCGAGGTGGGACCGGATGCCGCGCTCGCGCCGATGATCGCGCAGGGCCTGGCGCCGGAACAGGCCCGTGTGGCGACCACCGCGCACCGCGAGTCCGCCGAGCCCGTTGGGCTGGTCGCGGGAGTGGCCGAACTGTTCGCCGCGGGCGGTACCGTGAATTGGTCCGCGATCGTGAGGGAATCCGGCGGTCGATGGGTTTCATTGCCGCCGTACGCATTTCAACGCCGACGGTACTGGTTCGATGCCGTACCGGAACCCGCGGTGCAGGCGCGGCCCGAGCTGCGGGCCCGATTCGACGGGCAGCGCGCGGATCAGCGGTATGCCGCGCTGCTCGACCTGGTGCGTCAGCACACCTCCGCGCTGCTCGAGTATCCGAGCGCCGAGGCCGTCGCGCCCGCCAGGACGTTCAAGGCCCTGGGGTTCGATTCGCTCGGCGCGGTGCGGTTCCGCAACGCGCTCGCCGACGCGACCGGTCTCCGGCTGCCCTCGAGCCTGATCTTCGATCACCCGACCCCCGACGCGCTGGCGCGATTCCTGGTGTCCGAGTTGGAAACCGAGCCGGAGCACCCGACCTCGCCGACGCGGACGGTGCGTCCGCGGGCCGACGAGCCGCTGGCGATCGTCGGCATGTCATGCCGTTTCCCCGGTGGGGTCGACGACGCGGCGAGTCTGTGGGCCCTCGTGGACCAGGGCATCGACGGAATCGGTGAATTCCCGGCGGACCGCGGATGGGATACCGGTCGCTGGTATGACCCGCAACCGGGCGTGACCGGCAAGTCGTACACCCGATCCGGCGGATTCCTCGGCGCCGCAGGCGATTTCGATGCGGACTTCTTCGGGATCAGCCCGAAGGAAGCCCTGGCGATGGACCCCCAGCAGCGGTTGCTGCTGGAGGTCTCGTGGGAAGCGCTCGAGGATGCCGGCATCGACCCGCACGCACTGCGGGGCAGTGATTCCGGCGTCTACGTCGGTTTGATGTCCTACGGCGGATCGCGGGCCGGTGACATCACCGTCGGCGGACTTCCGTCTGCCGCGGCGAGCGTGGCTTCGGGTCGGGTGTCGTATGCGTTGGGTCTGGAAGGGCCTGCGGTGACGGTGGATACGGCGTGCTCGTCGTCGCTGGTGGCGTTGCATCTGGCCGGTCAAGCTGTGCGCTCGGGAGAGTGTGAACTCGCCTTGGTCGGTGGTGTCACGGTGATGGCGACACCGCATATGTTCGTGGAATTCTCACGGCAGCAGGGACTTTCGCCGGACGGGCGGTGCCGTTCGTTCGCGAGCGGGGCCGATGGCACCGGATGGGCCGAGGGTGTCGGTGTCATGGTCGTTGAACGGCTGTCGCGGGCAAAGGAATTGGGTCATCATGTGCTCGCTGTGGTCGCCGGTTCGGCGGTCAATCAGGATGGCGCGTCGAATGGTTTGACTGCGCCGAACGGTCCCTCGCAGCAGCGGGTGATTCACCAGGCACTGGCCAATGCCGGACTCGGTATCGGTGATGTGGATGTGGTCGAGGCCCACGGCACCGGCACCAAATTGGGCGATCCCATCGAGGCACAGGCACTGCTGGCGACCTACGGTCAGCGTGACGGTGGCGACCCGCTGTGGCTTGGATCGATCAAGTCGAACATCGGTCATTCTCAGGCGGCTGCGGGCGTCGCGGGCGTGATCAAGATGGTGCAGGCGATGCGTTTCGAGCGGATGCCCGCGACGCTGCATGTGGATGTGCCGTCGCCGCATGTGGATTGGTCCGCGGGTCGGGTCGAGTTGCTCACCGAGGCGCGGGAGTGGCCGCGTAATGGTCGTCCGCGTCGTGCGGCGGTGTCGTCGTTCGGTATTTCGGGCACCAACGCCCACGTGATCCTCGAGGAGGCCCCCGCCGAGATCGAGACATCCGAGCAGCCGCCGAGCCCGTCGGCTGATGTGCTGTTGCCGTGGATTCTGTCCGCGAAATCTGGCGTAGCACTTGCCGCGCAAGCGAACAGGCTGATGAATTATCCTGCACTGGAGGACATTCCGGCTGCGGATGTGGCGGTATCGCTGGCCGGTCGAGCACTGTTCGAACATCGGGCGGTCGTGCTGGGAACCGAGCACGAGGCGCGGCTCATGGGGTTGAAAGCGCTGGGCTCGGGCGGCAGCGAATCGGCGGAGAGCGTGGTGTCGGGGCTGGTCCGGCTGTCCGCCGCGCGGACCGCGCTGGTGTTCCCGGGGCAGGGCTCGCAGTGGGTCGGTATGGGCCGGGAACTGTTGGAGAGTTCGACGGTGTTCGCCGACCATCTGCGTGCGGTGGACGAGGTGATGTCGACACTGGTGGATTGGTCTGTCCTGCAGGTTGTTTCGGGATCTGCGGTCGATATCGATCTGGACCGCGTAGATGTGGTGCAGCCGGCGCTGTTCGCGGTGATGACCTCGCTGGCGCGGCTGTGGGAATCGGTAGGGGTTCATCCCGATGTGGTGATCGGCCATTCTCAGGGTGAGATCGCGGCAGCCTATGTGGCGGGCGGTCTTTCGCTCGCGGACGCCGTGCGGGTGGTGGTGGGGCGCAGCCGTGCCATCGCGGCGAGTCCCACGTCGGGGGCGATGGTTTCCGTCGCGGCGGCGGCGGCCGAAACGCGAGAGCTGATCGGGCCGTGGGACGCCGTATTGAGCATCGCGGCCCTCAACGGACCGGCGGCGACGGTGGTTTCGGGCGATGCTCGCGCATGCGTCGAGCTGCTGGCGCACTGTGAACGCGCCGGAGTCTGGGCGCGCCGGATTCCGGTGGACTACGCCTCGCATTCCGACCAGGTGTCGAGCCTGCGGGAGTCGGTGCTCGACGCGATATCGGGGATCGTTCCGCGCACGGTGCCGTCCGGCGGCCCGGTCTTCGTGTCGACCGTCACCGGCCGCCCCATGGACACCGCGGAATTGACGGCGGAGTACTGGTTCACGAATCTGCGGCAGACGGTGCGTTTCGAGGAGGCGGTGGCCGCCGCGTTCGAATCGGGTTGTCGCGCATTCATCGAGTCGAGTCCGCATCCCGTGCTCACCGGCAGCGTTCAGGACACCCTGGATGCCCGGGTGGATTCGACGGCCGTGGTCGTGGAGTCCCTGCGCCGAGACGACGGCGGTCTGCGGCGATTCCTCGCCTCGGCGGCGGAACTTTTCGTCGCGGGCGGCGCGGTGGACTGGTCCACGGTGGTGGGGGCCGGTGGTGGCGGCAGGGTGTCCCTGCCGCCGTACGCCTTCCAGCGCCGTCGATTCTGGTCGCTTCCGCAGTCGACCGGTGACGCGACCGGTCTGGGTGTGCGTGCGGTCGGACACCCGCTGCTCGGTGCCTGGGTCGAGACCCCCGACAGCGGTCGCGTGGTAGTGACCGGCCGGGTGTCGCCGGCGACCATGCCGTGGCTCGCCGATCACGCGGTCGCCGGTCTGACGGTGTTCCCCGGCACCGGTTTCGTCGAGCTGGTGGCCTCGGTCGCCGACCGCCTGGGCGCCGCCGAGATTCGTGACCTGGCAATCACCGCGCCCTTGCTGTTGGGGGGCAACGCTGTTCAGGTACGCATCGTGGTCGATGAGCCCGACGCCGAGCGCGGCCGTGCGGTGCGGGTGTATTCGCGTCCGGATACCGGCGATATCGACGATGGCCCGGAGGACCGCGCGGGTTCGTGGACGGCGCACGCCGAGGGCACGGTCACGCCCGTGGCGATCGCGGCCGAACTCGAGTACGACGGGCAGCCGTGGCCGCCGGTCGGTGCGGTCGCGGTCGACACCGCCGGCGTATACGAGGAATTGGCCGGTCGCGGTTACGAATACGGCCCGGCGTTCCAGGGATTGACCGGGGTATGGCGTGCCGCGGACGAGGTGTGTGCCGAGGTCGAGTTGCGGGGCGATGCGGCGACCGGGTTCGGTGTGCACCCCGCGCTGCTCGATGCGGTACTGCATGCGGCGCTGACGGTTTCCGGGTGGGACGATCGCCTGCGGTTGCCGTTCGCATGGTCCGGTGTCCGCGTCCACGCCGTGGCGGCCACCCGTCTGCGCGCCCGTATCCGGGTGATCGGCGATGAGACCGTGTCGATCCGGGCGATGGACGTCGAGGGTGCCCCCGTCCTGACGGTGGAGTCGCTGTTCCTGCGCTCTCTCTCGAAGGAATCGCTGCGGGGTGCCGCGGTCCGGGAATCTTCTGACGGCTTACACCAAATGCGTTGGCGGGAACTGGAAGACGGTCCGGACGCGGATAACGATCCGGGTGAACTGACGGTGTTCCGATGCCTGCCCGCGGAGTCCGCGGCCGATGTGGTCGCCGACGCGCACGATCGCACCGCGCACACGCTCGACTTCGTGCAATCCTGGCTGGCCGGTGAACCCGCCGGCGCGGCACGCGCGGTGATCCTGACCCGGGGCGCGGTCGACACCGGCGACAGCGCGGTGACGGACATGGCGGGCGCGGCGGTCTGGGGACTGGTGGCTTCGGCGCAGTCGGAGAATCCGGGCCGGATCGTGTTACTCGACAGCGATTCCGATCTCGACGAGGGCGCGGTCGCGCAGCTGCTGCGCCGGGTTCCGGACCGGGAGTCACAGGTGGTGGTGCGTGCGGGGCGGCCACTGCTGCCACGCCTGGCGAAAGCCGAATTCGATCCCGCCGAGACCACTTTCACGGCAACCGATCTCGCCGCCGGCACGGTGCTGGTGGTGGGCGGAACCGGCGGCCTCGGCGCGCTGGTGGCCGGGCGACTGGTCGAGGCGCACGGGGTGCGGGATCTGGTTCTGACCAGTCGCCGCGGCGCGGCCGCTCCGGACGGTGCCGCCGTGCTGGACGAATTGCGTGCTGCCGGAGCACATGTGCGGGTCGTGGCCTGCGATATCACCGACGGGGCGGCGGTGCGGGAGCTGATTTCCGAAATCACCACCGCGGGCCGCCTGACCGGTGTGGTGCACGCCGCCGGTGTGATCGACGACGGCGTGCTCGAATCGCTCACCCCGGACCGGCTGCGGACCGTCATGGCACCCAAGGTCGACGGCGGCTGGAACCTGCACCGCGCGACCGAGGATCTGGAGCTGCCGCTGTTCGCGGTGTTCTCCTCGATCGTCGGAACGCTGGGCATGCCGGGGCAGGCCAATTACGCGGCGGGAAACCGTTTCCTGGACGGTCTGATCTCTTATCGCCGGGCGCGAGGACTGTCGGGTGTGTCCCTGGCCTGGGGACTGTGGGACCGCGCCACCGGGATGACCGGCCACCTGGACGCCGCCGCGGTCGCCGGCATGCGTCGTGCGGGTGTCGGCGCCCTGTCCACCCGCCAGGGCCTGGCGCTCTGGGACGCCGGTCTGGCCAGCGGACACGCCCTGCTCGTGGCGGCCCGCATGGATCGCCCGGCCCTGCGTTCCGCCGCCGAGGAAGGCCGGTTGTCGCCGATGCTGTCCGGGCTGGTGCGCGCGTTTCGGCGCACCGCGGCGGGGACGGCGGAGCAGCTCGGCGGGCTGTGGAACAGACTCGCGGGAGCAAGCGCCGAGGCGTGCTACGACGCCGTACTCGATGTGGTGCGCACGCAGGCGGCGGCGGTGCTGGGACACGAGACCGGTACGGCCATCGATCCCGGTCGCGCATTCAACGAATTGGGGTTCGATTCGCTTGCGGCACTGCAGTTCCGCAATGCCCTCGCCGCCGCGACCGGGCTGCGGCTGCGGTCCAGCCTGATCTTCGACTACCCGACGGCGGACGCGCTGACCCGGTACCTGCTCGCCGAATCGGGCAGCGAGCCGAGCGCGCCGGCGTCCCGCGTGGTCTCGTCCACTGCGGTCGGCGCAGAGCCGTTGGTGATCGTCGGTATGGCGTGCCGGTATCCGGGTGGGGTGGATTCTCCGGCGGATTTGTGGTCGATGGTCGATGAGGGTCTCGATGTTGTCGGTGATTTCCCGCTGGATCGTGGGTGGGATGTGGCCGGGTTGTATGATCCGAGGCCGGGTCGTGTGGGTAAGTGTTATACGCGATCTGGTGGGTTCCTTTCTGCCGCTGGTGATTTCGATCCCGCCTTCTTCGGTATCAGTCCGAAGGAAGCGTTGGCGATGGATCCGCAGCAACGTCTGCTGCTGGAGGCCTCGTGGGAGGCGTTGGAGGATGCCGGGATCGACCCGGTTGGCCTGAAGGGCAGTGCGACAGGCGTTTACGCGGGCCTGATGTACCACGACTACCCGGACAGTGATGGCTTCGGTGCCGTGGCCTCGGGTCGGGTGTCGTATGCGTTGGGTCTGGAAGGGCCTGCGGTGACGGTGGATACGGCGTGCTCGTCGTCGCTGGTGGCGTTGCATCTGGCCGGTCAAGCTGTGCGCTCGGGCGAGTGTGAGCTGGCTTTGGTGGGTGGTGTCACGGTGATGGCGACACCGCATATGTTCGTGGAATTCTCGCGGCAGCAAGGTCTTTCGCCGGATGGGCGGTGTCGCTCGTTCGACGGTGGCGCGAACGGCACCGGATGGGCCGAGGGCGTGGGTGTTCTGGTTGTCGAACGGCTGTCGCGGGCAGAGGAATTGGGTCACCGTGTGCTCGCTGTGGTGGCGGGTTCGGCCGTGAATCAGGACGGTGCGTCGAATGGTTTGACCGCGCCGAACGGTCCTTCGCAGCAGCGGGTGATCCGTCAGGCGCTGGCCAATGCCGGTCTGGATGTCGGCGATGTGGATCTGGTTGAGGCCCATGGCACCGGTACCAAATTGGGCGATCCGATCGAGGCTCAGGCGTTGTTGGAGACTTACGGTCGCCGCGAGGGTGGTGAGCCGTTGTGGTTGGGTTCGATCAAGTCGAATATGGGTCATGCGCAGGCTGCTGCGGGCGTTGCGGGTGTGATCAAGATGGTGCAGGCCTTGCGATTCGGGCGGATGCCCGCGACGCTGCACGTGGACGAGCCCTCGCCGCATGTGGATTGGTCCGCGGGTCGGGTCGAGTTGCTCACCGAGGCGCGGGACTGGCCGCGCAATGGTCGTCCGCGTCGCGCGGCGGTGTCGTCGTTCGGTATTTCGGGCACCAATGCCCACGTCATCCTCGAAGAGACCCCGGACTCCGAAAGCGGTGCGGTGCACAATGAGCCGGCGATCTCCACGCCCGGTCTGCTGCCGTGGGTGATCTCCGCGAAATCCTCCGGGTCGCTGCGCGGGCAGGCAGACCGGCTGCGCCGCTTGTCCGCCTCGGGCGCACTGTCGGCTGCGGATGTGGCGGTATCCCTGGCGCGGCGCCCGATGTTCGAGCATCGAGCGGTCGTATTCGGCTGCGACACGGCCGAATTGGTGTCTGGGCTGGAAATGATGCGGTCGCAGGATGTGGCTGCGGGTGTGGTGACGGGCCGGGTGTTGCCGGGTCGTACCGCGTTGGTGTTTTCGGGTCAGGGTTCGCAGCGTCTCGGGATGGGCAAAGAGCTGGCTGAGGCGTTCCCGGTGTTCGCTGCAGCGCTCGACGAGGTTCTCGTGGAGTTGGATCGGTGGCTGGATCGTCCACTGCGCGAAGTGATGTGGGGTGAGGACGAGGCCTTGCTGCGGGCGACGGGGTTTGCGCAGCCGGCGTTGTTCGCGGTGGAGGTCGCGGTGTTCCGGTTGTTGCGGGCTTGGGGTGTCGGGGTGGATGCGGTGATGGGGCATTCGGTGGGTGAGATCGCCGCCGCACATGTGGCCGGGGCGTTGTCGTTGGCGGATGCGGCGCGGTTGGTGGCGGTGCGTGGCCGGTTGATGCAGGCGCTGCCGGAGGGCGGTGCCATGGTCGCGATCGGTGCCGGTGAGGCTGATGTCTTGGATCTGTTGTCGCCGGGTGTGAGTGTTGCGGCGGTGAATGGTCCTGGGGCGCTGGTGATTTCCGGGGAACTGGGTGCGGTGGACGCGGTCGTGCAGGCGTGTGTCGAGCGTGGTTTCAAGACGACCCGGTTGCGGGTTTCGCATGCGTTCCATTCGGCTCTGATGGATCCGATGTTGGCGGATTTCGCGGCCGAGATCGGGCAGTTGTCGGTGTCGGTCCCGGCGATTCCGGTGGTGTCGAATCTGACGGGTCGGCCGGCTGGTGGGGGTTATGCGGAGCAGGGGTATTGGGTGGAGCATGTGCGTCGTCCGGTGCTATTCGCCGACGGTATCGCCGCCCTGGCCGCGGAGGGTGTGTCGCGTTTTCTCGAGGTGGGTCCTGGTGCGGCGTTGACCGCGATGGTCGGTGCGTCGGTCGATCCCGAGACCGCTGTGGCGATCGCTGGTCTGCGGGGTTCGGTGTCGGAGCCGGTGGCCTTGCTGTCGGCAGTGGCGCGGTTGTTCGGTGCGGGTGGTGTGGTGGACTGGCGTGCGGTGACCGCCGATTCCGGTGGTCAGCGAATACCGCTGCCGCCGTACGCGTTCGATCGGCAACGGTTCTGGCGCGAGCAGCCGTCGCGGACATCGGCGGCCGAGCTCGATCTGCCCGCGGTGGACCATCCGCTGCTGCGCGCGCTGGTGGAGTCGCCGGACAGCCGTCGCCTGGTGGTGACCGGCGGCCTGTCCCGTGCCGCGCTGCCGTGGCTGGCCGACCATGCCATCTTCGATCGGGTGCTGTTGCCCGGCACGGGTTTCGTCGATCTCGTGACAGCGGTGGCCGAGCGGGTCGGCTGTGCGACGGTGCGAGAACTGACGATCACCGCGCCGCTGCCGCTCAGCGAGGCACCCGTCGCCCTCCGGATCGTAGTAGGCGAGCCGGATACCGACGGGGAGCGAACGGTCACCATCTACGCCCGCCCCGAGCCCGAAACATCCAGCGACACAGTCGATATCGACGCGGGTGCCTGGACGTCCCACGCTGAAGGGGTTGTCACACCGCTGGTCTCGGCTCCCCGCCCGACACCGGAACTCCAGTCCTGGCCGCCCGCCGCCGGTGCGATGGACCTCGACGGCACCTACGAAGACCTGACGCGGCGGGGGTATCGGTACGGACCGGTGTTCCAGGGGCTGTCCCGCGTGTGGCGCACCGAGGCCGACACCTTCGTCGAGGCGACGCTGCCGGAGGGCGGCCACCCGGCCGGATTCGGCATCCACCCGGCCCTGCTCGACGCGGTACTGCAGGCCCTGCTGCTCACCTCGGGAAACGCCGACGAGGTGGAGCTGCCGTTCGCCTGGTCGGGTGTGCGTGTGCACGCACCCGGCGCGACCCGGGTGCGGGCGCGGCTGCGCACTCTCGCACCCGGCCGGGTCTCCCTCGAGGTGGCCGACTCGACCGGGCGACCCGTCCTGACGGTGGAATCGCTGTCACTGCGGCCGATTTCGGCCCAGCGGCTGGCCGAGGCGCTGGCCGTCACGACGACCGACGGCCTGCATCACCTGCGGTGGATATCGGTCGGCACCGAGGTCGACCCGGACCGGATTGCCGAGACCCGAGTTGTCGATCTCGCGGATGACGCCGGCCTGGCACGGTGGACGAACGCCACGGAACCACACCGGGTGGTCGTGGCATTGCGTTGCGCGTTCGACGATGGAACAGATTCCGCCACCAAGCGTTTCGATATGGCGGAGCGCGCGCACGCGGTCGCCGAGCGTGCCCTGGCCGTTCTTCGGGAATGGCTGGCCGATGACCGCCGGTCCACGACGCGGCTGGTGGTTCTCACCCAGGGCGCGGTGGACACCGGCGGCCATGCCGTCGCCGATCCCGCCGGTGCGGCGGTGTGGGGTCTGGTCGCATCGGCGCAATCCGAATATCCCGGCCGAATCACAGTGCTGGACAGCGATGTTCCGATCGACGGCGACGCGATCGGCCGAGTGCTGGCGCGGGTCCCCGCCGCGGAATCGCAAATCGCGGTGCGCGGTGACGAGATTCTGGTACCCAGGCTCGAACAGGTGGCCGCGGCGGCCGCGGTTCCGGGCTCCGGTCCATGGCGGCTGGATGTCACCGAGACGGGGACGCTCGAGAGCGTCCGCCTGCTGCCCTCGGTTCCCGAGGGACCGGCGGAGGGTCGGGTGCGCATCGCGACCCGGGCCGTCGGCCTGAACTTCCGCGATGTGCTCATCGCGCTCGGCATGTATCCGGGCGCGGACGCGATGCTCGGCAGTGAAGCGGCGGGCGTGGTCACGCACGTCGGCCCGGGCGTCACCGGATTCGTGCCCGGCGACCGTGTCATGGGCGTCTTCGAGGATGGGGTCGGATCGGATTCGACCACCGACCAGCGGATGCTCGTGCGCATTCCGGCCGGGCTGTCCTTCGCGCAGGCCGCCGCCATCCCGGTGGCCTTCGCCACCGCATACCTCGGCCTGTTCGATCTGGCCGACCTCGGCGCGAACGACGCCGTGCTCGTTCATGCCGCCACCGGCGGTGTGGGGCACGCCGCGGTGCAGCTCGCAAAGTCTCGTGGCGCAGAGGTTTTCGCTACGGCGAGCCCCGCGAAGTGGGGTGTGCTGCGGTCGATGGGTATCGATGAGACGCACATCGGCAATTCGCGCACACTGGATTTCGAGTCGAAGTTCCGGGCGGCCACCGGCGGTCGCGGCGTGGACGTGGTGCTCGACGCGCTCGCGGGCGAATTCGTCGACGCCTCGATGCGACTGATGCCGCGCGGCGGTCGCTTCCTGGAGATGGGCAAGACCGATCCCCGGGACCCGCGGGTGATCGCGGCGACGTATCCGGGGGTGGACTATCGGCCGTTCGATCTGTTGCGCGCCGGTCCCGACGTCATCCAGCGAATATTGACCGAACTCGTCGAACTCTTCGACCGAGGTCTGCTCGAGCCGCCGCCCGTCATGCAGTGGCGGGTCGAGAGCGCTTCCGAGGCACTGCGATACCTGAGTCAAGCCCGGCACATCGGCAAGATCGTCCTCACGGTTCCGCCGCCGGTCTCCGCCGGCACGGTGCTGATCTCCGGCGGAACGGGTGGTTTGGGTGCGCTGCTGGCCCAGCATCTCGTCGACGCGCACGGGGTGCGAGATCTGGTGCTGACCAGTCGCAGCGGGCCCGGCGCACCGGACGTGGACGCGCTGACGCAGCGTTTGCGGTCCGCCGGTGCCCGGGTACGGGTGGAGTCGTGTGATGTCACGGATCGAGCCGCCGTGGGCGAGTTGGTCTCTCGGATCCTCGCGAACGGGCGGCTGACGGGTGTGGTGCACGCGGCCGGTGTGCTCGACGACGGGTTGATCGGGTCTCTGAACGCCGACCGGCTGCGGCGCGTCCTCGCCCCGAAGGTCGACGGTGCCTGGAATCTGCACGAGGCGACGGCGGGTCTGGACCTGTCGTTGTTTGCGGTGTTCTCCTCGATCGCGGGGGTACTGGGCACCACGGGACAGGCGAATTACGCGGCGGGCAACCGCTTCCTGGACGGATTGATCTCCTACCGCCGGTCGCGTGGACTGCCGGGTGTTTCCCTGGCGTGGGGACTGTGGGACAACGAGACCGGGATGACGGGCACACTGTCCGACGGCGATGTGGCGCGCATGCATCGCACGGGCCTGGTCGCGATGAGTGTGACCGAGGGCCTGACGCTCTGGGACGCGGCGCTCGCTTGCGGCCGTGCCCTGCTGGTCCCGGCCCGGCTGGACCGCGCGGCCCTGCGCGCGTTGTCCGAACAGCAGCGATTGCCGATCCTGCTGGCCGGGCTCGTCGGACCATCACGGCCGAAGGCCACCTCCACGGTGGACCCGACCGTCGAGCACGGCCTGCTGGAACGGTTGGCCGGTCTGAGCGACGAGCGCCGCTACAAACTCGTACTGGACCTGGTGTGCGATCACGCCGCCGCGGTACTCGGACATGCCGACTCGAGCGCCATCGAGGCGCGAAAGCCGTTCGAGGAGTTGGGTTTCGACTCGCTCGGCGCGGTCGAGTTCCGCAATCGCATGAATGCCGCGACCGGCCTGACCCTGCCCACCACCCTGGTGTTCGACTATCCCAACGCGGATGTGCTCGCCCGATTCGTTCGCGACCTCACCTCGGAGTCCGGTGCGCCGCAGCCTGATCGACACACGGTCGACGAGGCAGAGGTGCGGCGCGTGCTCCTCACGATTCCACTGTCCACCCTGCGAGAGACCGGGCTGTTGAGCAGCCTCATGGAACTCGCCGGCACTCCTGCCGCCGACGTCGCCGACGGCGACGCGGCCGATGACGAAGACCTCGAAGACATCGACGGCATGGATGCCGAAAGTCTGATCCGCCGTGCCCTGAACACCGAGTTGTTCGACGAGCACGACTCTGCCCTGGAGGAAAACAAATGACGGGCGTATCCGACTCCAACCTGGTCGACGCGCTGCGCGCCTCGATGAAACAGGTCGAGCGATTGCGGCGGGAGAATCGGAACCTGCTGGCGAAGTCCACGCCGGAACCGTTGGCGATCGTGGGCATGGGCTGCCGGTACCCCGGCGGTGTCACGTCTGCGCACGGATTGTGGGAGATGGTCGCTTCCGCCTCCGACGTCATCGGCGACCTCCCCCGCGAGCGCGGCTGGGATCTTGACGCACTCTACGACCCGCAGCCCGGTGTGCCGGGCAAGTCGTATACGCGCTCCGGTGGATTCCTTTATGGTGCAGGTGAATTCGACGCGGACTTCTTCGGGATCAGTCCCCGTGAGGCGCTGGGCATGGACCCGCAGCAGCGTCAGCTGCTCGAGGTGTCGTGGGAAGCGCTGGAGGACGCGGGCATCGCCCCGGAGACGCTGCACGGTAGCCGCACCGGTGTCTATATCGGTGTCGCCTCACTGGCCAGGTACGGCGCGACCGGCAATGGCATTCCAGCCACCGCGCCGAGTGTCGCCTCCGGTCGGGTGTCGTATGCGCTGGGTCTGGAAGGGCCTGCGGTGACGGTGGATACGGCGTGCTCGTCGTCGTTGGTGGCGTTGCATCTGGCCGGGCAGGCCATCCGCTCGGGTGAGTGTGAGCTGGCTTTGGTCGGTGGCGCGACGGTGCTGGCGACACCGGAATTGTTCGTGGAATTCTCGCGGCAGCAGGGGCTTTCGGCGGATGGGCGGTGTCGTTCGTTCGCGGGCGGGGCCGATGGCACCGGATGGGCCGAGGGCGTGGGTGTTCTGGTTGTCGAACCGCTTTCCAGGGCAAAGGAATTGGGTCACCGTGTACTCGCTGTGGTGGCCGGTTCGGCGGTCAATCAGGATGGTGCGTCCAACGGTTTGACCGCGCCGAACGGTCCTTCGCAGCAGCGGGTGATTCGTCAGGCCTTGGCCAATGCCGGACTCGGTATCGGTGATGTGGATGTGGTCGAGGCCCATGGCACCGGCACCAAGCTGGGCGATCCCATCGAGGCACAGGCACTGCTGGCGACCTACGGTCAGCGTGACGGTGGCGACCCGCTGTGGCTTGGATCGATCAAGTCGAATATGGGTCATTCTCAGGCGGCTGCGGGCGTTGCGGGCGTGATCAAGATGGTGCAGGCGATGCGTTTCGAGCGGATGCCCGCGACGCTGCATGTGGATGTGCCGTCGCCGCATGTGGATTGGTCCGCGGGTCGGGTCGAGTTGCTCACCGAGGCGCGGGAGTGGCCGCGTAATGGTCGTCCGCGTCGTGCGGCGGTGTCGTCGTTCGGCATTTCGGGCACCAATGCCCACATCATCCTCGAGGAACCGTCGCAGGACACGGAAACGATTGTCGCGCAACAGGGTCCCGCGCTCCCCGCGACAGTTCTACCCTGGGTGCTGTCGGCGAAGACTGCCGCGTCCCTCACCGCGCAGGCCGCGCGACTGCGCGAGTTCGTGCGTGGCGCGCCGGTGTCGGCCGCCGATGTCTCGGTGTCCCTGGCCCGCCGCAGCGTGTTTCCGCACCGCGCCGTCGTGCTCGGATCGGACCTCGACGAACTGCTCACCGGATTGGACGCGGTCGCGACGACGTCACCTGCCGACGTGACCGGCAGCACCGCTCTCGTGTTCCCGGGCCAGGGCTCGCAATGGATCGGCATGGGCCGGGAACTGCTGCGGAGCTCGGCGGTCTTCGCCGACCATCTGCGAGCGGTCGACGAGGCACTATCGGGGCTCGTGGAATGGTCGCTGCTGGACGTGATTTCGGGATCCGCCCCGGAGGTGGACCCGGAGCGGGTGGATGTGGTCCAGCCGCTGTTGTTCGCGGTGATGACATCGCTGGCGCGCTGGTGGGAATCGATCGGTGTCCGTCCCGACGTGGTGATCGGTCACTCCCAGGGCGAGATCGCGGCGGCCTATGTGGCGGGCGGACTGTCGCTGCACGATGCCGTGCGTGTGGTCGTCGGACGCGCCCGCGCCATCGTGGCCATCACCGGGTCCGGAGGAATGGTGTCGGTGGCGGCCTCGGCCGAACGGGCACGGGAACTCCTCGACGGCTGGGGTTCCGGGCTGAGCATCGCGGCCGTGAACGGTCCGGCCGCGACCGTGATCTCCGGCGACGCGGACGCGTGCGCCGAATTCGTCGCCGCGTGCGAGCACGAGGGGGTGTGGGCGCGCCGCATTCCGGTGGACTACGCCTCGCACTCCGAACAGGTGGAACGCGTACGAGATTCGGTGCTCGCCGGCCTGTCCGGCATCAGTCCCCGGTCGATCCCGGACGATGGTCCGGTGTTCGTCTCGACGGTCACAGGCCGGCCGATGGACACCGCCGAACTGACGGCCGAATACTGGTACACCAACCTGCGTGCGACGGTCGAATTCGAACGGGCCGTGGTGTCGGCGTTCGAGCTCGGCTGCCGGACCTTCGTGGAGTCGAGCCCCCATCCGGTGCTGACGTCCAGCACCCACGACATCACTGACATGCTGTCCGAAACCACCGGCGACAGCACGGAATCCGGCTCCGGTCGGACGCGTGAGCCGGTGGCGGTCGTCGGATCGCTGCACCGCGACGAAGGAGACGAGCGGCGCTTGCTCGCCGCCGCGGCGGAGGTGTTCGCGGCCGGCGGTGCCGTCGACTGGCCGGCGCTCGCCGCGGCGGCCGGGGGACAAGTAATCTCGTTGCCCGCGTATGCTTTTCAGCATCGGCACTTCTGGCAGTCGGTGGCCCCCGCCGATGCGGCGGGTTTCGGGTTGCACGATGCCGACCATCCGCTGCTCGGTGTCGAGGTGGAGCCCGCCGAGGCGGGTGAACTGGTCCTCACCGGTCGGCTGTCGCTGAGCACGATGCCATGGCTGGCCGATCACGCGGTGTTCGGACAGGCGCTGTTCCCGGGGACCGGATTCCTGGAACTGGCGCTGCACGCCGCCGATCGGCTGGAGTGCGACCTGGTGCGCGAACTCACCCTGCGCAGCCCGCTGATCATTCCCTCCGAGGGCGCGATCCAGCTGCAGGTGATCGTGGGTCCGGACACCGATTCGTCCGCGGAGCGCGGTCGTCGGGTCGCGATCTACTCCCGGCCCGATGACGAGAGCGGCACGGACTGGACTCTGCACGCCGAGGCCGCCGTCGAGCGCACCGGTGACGAACCGTCCGGCGCGGCACAGCCGCAACTGCCGGCCTGGCCGCCGACGGGCGCGATCACCTCGGATATCGACGGTGTCTACCAGGATCTGCTTACCCGCGGATACGAATACGGTCCGGTGTTCCAGGGCCTGACCGGAGTGTGGCGCGTCGCGGACGAGGTGTTCGCCGAGGCGGCGCTGCCCGGTACCGAGGATTCGGAATTCGCGCTGCATCCCGCCCTGCTCGATGCCGTCCTGCATGCGCTGGCCGTCACCGCCGACCCCGATCGGGTGGTGCTGCCGTTCGCATGGTCCGGGGTGCGCTTGCATGCCGTCGGCGCCACCCGGGTCCGCGCCCGGATGCGTCCGACCGGCGCGGACACCGTGGCGATCGAGGTGTTCGATGCCGCCGGGCAATCGGTGCTGACCGTGGAAACCCTGCTGACGCGGCCGATTTCGGCGGATCAGCTGACCTCGGCAGTGGCCCTCGGCAGGAACGACGGTTTGCATCGGGTGCGGTGGAATCCCCTCGAAATCGGTACTCCGGCCGACGGTGGAACCCTGAGGTCGATCACGCTCGCGGATATCGGCGACGGGGACGACCCGTGGTCGGCGCTGTCGGGCGAGGTACCTGACGTTGTCGTCCTGCGCTGCTCGGCGGCGTCCGTCGCGGCCGACCCGGTCGCCGGGGTACACGTCGCGCTGCCGCAGGTCCTGCGCATACTCCAATCCTGGCTCGGCGACGAGCGTTTCGCGTCCACGCGGCTGGTCGTGCTGACCGGAGCGGCCGTCGACACCGGCGATACCGCCGTAGCGGATCTCACCGGTGCGGCGATCTGGGGACTGGTGGCCTCGGCGCAATCGGAGAATCCGGGCCGGATCACCCTCCTGGACAGCGACGCCGACATCGACGACGCCGACCTCGAGCGACTGCTCGGTCGGGTCGCGCCCGGCGAATCCCAGCTGGTCCAGCGCGGCGGCGAACTGCGGGGCCCGCGCCTCGTACCCGTCGAACGCGGTCCCGCGGAACCGGGATTCGAGGACCCCGCACCGTTCGCCGAGGGCGCGGTCCTGATCACCGGTGGTACCGGTGGCCTCGGGGCACTGCTGGCGCGGCACCTGGTCCGAGCCCACGGCGTACGGGACCTCATGCTGAGCAGTCGTCGCGGCGCGGAGTCGCCCGAGGTCGACTCGGTGGTGGCGGACCTGCGTGCCGCCGGTGCCCGGGTGCGGGTCCGCGCGTGCGACGTCACCGACCCGAATGCGGTGCGGGAGTTGGTTTCCGAACTCACCACCGACGGCCGGCTCACCGGTGTGGTGCACGCGGCCGGTGTGCTCGACGACGGCGTGCTGCCCTCGCTGTCCACGGAACGGCTACGGTCCGTGCTGCTCCCGAAAGCCGATGGCGGCTGGAACCTGCACGAGGCCACGGCTGGTCTGGACCTGCCGCTGTTCGCGGTGTTCTCCTCGATCGCGGGTGTGCTGGGCACGGCCGGACAGGGCAATTACGCGGCGGGCAACCGTTTCCTGGACGGTCTGATCTCCTACCGGCGGTCGCGCGGCCTGTCGGGCGTCTCCCTGGCGTGGGGGCTGTGGGACCGATCCACCGCGATGACCGGGCATCTGGACAGCGGCGCGGTCGCGCGAATGAGCCGGGACGGGCTGGCCGCGATGACGACCGCGCAGGGGCTGGCGCTGTGGGACGCGGCCCTGGCGAGCGGCCGGGCACTGCTGGTGCCCGCCCACATCGATCGGGCGGTCCTGCGCTCGCACGCCGACGACCACCGGCTGCGGCCGCTGTTCTCGGCCCTGGTGCGCGAGGGCCGCCGCCGGGCCGCCGGCGTTCCCGGCGCGAGCGCGGTCGGTTTGCGCGACCAGTTGACCGGGATGGCCGCCGAACAGCGGTTCGCGGTGGTGCTGGATCTGATTCGCACGCAGGCCGCGGCCGTCCTCGGGCACGAGACGGCGGCTGCCATCGATCCGGACCGCGCGTTCAAGGACCTCGGATTCGACTCACTGTCCGCGTTGCAGTTCCGCAATGCGCTGTCCGCCGCGACCGGGCTGCGGCTGCGGTCCAGCCTGATCTTCGACTATCCGGCGGCCACGGCGCTGGCCCGGCACCTGCTACGCGAGTGCGGCGAGAACGAACCGACACCGACGGCCTCGACCACCGCGGTGGCAGGAATCGACGAGCCTTTGGTGATCGTCGGTATGGCGTGCCGGTATCCGGGTGGGGTGGATTCTCCGGCGGGTCTGTGGTCGATGGTCGATGGGGGCCTCGATGTTGTCGGTGATTTCCCGCTCGATCGTGGGTGGGATGTGGCCGGGTTGTATGATCCGAGGCCGGGTCGTGCGGGTAAGTGTTATACGCGGTCGGGTGGATTTCTTTCTGCCGCTGGTGATTTCGATCCGGGGTTCTTCGGTATCAGTCCGAAGGAAGCGTTGGCGATGGATCCGCAGCAGCGATTGCTGTTGGAAGCTTCGTGGGAGGCGCTGGAGGATGCCGGAATCGATCCGCATGGTCTGAAGGGCAGTGCCACAGGTGTTTACGCGGGCCTGATGTACCACGACTACCCCGACTCCGACGGGGTCGGCGCGATCGCGTCGGGGCGGATCTCGTACGTGCTGGGTCTGGAAGGGCCTGCGGTGACGGTGGATACGGCGTGTTCGTCGTCGTTGGTGGCGTTGCATCTGGCCGGGCAGGCCGTGCGCTCGGGCGAGTGTGAACTCGCCTTGGTCGGCGGTGTCACCGTTATGGCGACGCCCGAGGTGTTCGTGGAATTCTCACGGCAGCAAGGGCTTTCGGCGGATGGACGCTGCCGTTCGTTCGCGGGTGGCGCCGATGGCACCGGGTGGGCCGAGGGCGTGGGTGTGCTGGTTGTTGAACAGTTGTCTCGGGCACAGGAATTGGGTCATCGCGTGCTCGCGGTGGTCGCTGGTTCGGCCGTGAATCAGGATGGTGCGTCGAATGGTTTGACTGCGCCGAACGGCCCGTCGCAGCAGCGGGTGATTCACCAGGCACTGGCCAATGCCGGGCTGGGCATCGGCGACGTGGATGTCGTGGAAGCGCACGGAACTGCCACCAAGCTGGGTGATCCCATCGAGGCTCAGGCGTTGCTGGCGACCTACGGTCAGCGTGACGGTGGCGACCCGCTGTGGCTTGGTTCGATCAAGTCGAATATGGGTCATGCGCAGGCGGCTGCGGGTGTCGCGGGTGTGATCAAGATGGTGCAGGCGATGCGGTTCGGGCGGATGCCTGCGACGTTGCATGTGGATGTGCCGTCGCCGCATGTGGATTGGTCCGCTGGTCGGGTGGAGTTGCTGACGCAGGCGCGGGAGTGGCCGCGTAATGGTCGTCCGCGTCGTGCGGCGGTGTCGTCGTTCGGTATTTCGGGCACCAATGCCCACATCATTCTCGAAGAGCCGCCGGTTCCGACCGAGCCGCCGGCCACCGATTCCCCGGCGCCGGTCGGCGCGGCAATCCAGCGGGCACTACCGTTCGTGCTGTCGGGAAAGTCCGCCGCCGCGGTTGCCGGCAATGCCACTCGCCTGCGGGAATGCATTGTGGCGGAGACTGTTTCGGCACGCGACGCGGCGGTCTCGCTCCTCGCCAGATCCGTGTTCGACCATCGCGCCGTCGTGGTGGCGGCCGACGCGGCGGAACTGCTGGCGGGCCTCGAAGCGCCGACGGTGTCCGGTCGAGCGCGCGTGACGGGTACGCGCACCGCGCTGGTGTTCCCGGGGCAGGGTTCGCAGTGGATCGGTATGGGCCGGGAGCTCGCGGAGAGCTCACCGGTGTTCGCCGAGCACCTGCATGCGGTGGACCGGGTGCTGTCGGAACTGGTGGATTGGTCACTGCTGGAGGTGATTTCGGGAGCCGCGGCCGACGTCGACATCGAGCGGGTGGACGTGGTGCAGCCGGTGTTGTTCGCGGTGATGACGTCGCTGGCCAAGCTGTGGGAGTCGATCGGGGTCCACGCGGACGTGGTCGTCGGTCACTCGCAGGGCGAGATCGCGGCGGCCTACGTGGCCGGTGCGTTGTCACTGCCGGACGCGGTGCAGGTGGTGGTCGGCCGGGGTCGTGCGATCGCGGTGATCGCGGGATCCGGATCGATGGTCTCGGTCGCCGCGCCGGTCGAACGCGTGCGTGACCTGATCGCGGACTGGGGCTCGGCCCTGAGCGTGGCCGCCGTCAACAGCCCGACGGCGACCGTCGTCTCCGGCGACGCCCAGGCGTGCGCGGAGCTGATCGCCGCCTGTGAGCGAGAGGGCGTGTGGGCCCGTCGGATACCGGTCGACTACGCCTCGCACTCCGAGCACGTGAACCGACTGCGGGACCCGGTGCTCGCGGCGCTGACCGGGATCACCCCCCGGACCGTCCCCGTGGGCGGCCCGGTGTTCGTCTCCACCGTGACCGGACAGGTGATGGACACCGCGGCCCTGACGCCCGAGTACTGGTTCACGAACCTGCGTGAGACCGTGCGCTTGGATCTCGCGCTCGCGACCGCGTTCGAGGCGGGATGCCGCGCGTTCGTGGAATCGAGCCCGCATCCGGTGCTGACCAATGCCGTGCACGACAACCTCGAGGCGCTCGCGCATCCCGGAACGCCGCAGGCGGACGACACCGTCGTGGTGGGGTCGCTGCGCCGCGACGACGGGGGATGGCATCGCATGCTCACCTCGGCGGCGGAGCTGTTCGTCGCAGGTGGCACGATCGACTGGCCGACGGTGGTCGCCGACCACGGCGGCAGCCGGGTGTCCTTGCCGCCGTACGCATTCCAGCACGAGCGGTACTGGCAGCTGCCGCAATCGGACACCGATGCCGCCGGGCTCGGGTTGCGCGCCATGCCGCACGTTCTGCTGGGTGCGGTCGTGGACGTCCCGGACAGCGGCCGGATGATGGTGTCGGGCCGACTGTCGGCCGCCACCATGCCGTGGCTGGCCGACCACGCGGTGTTCGGCCGGACCCTGTTTCCCGGAACGGGTTTCGTGGAACTGGTGACCGCAGTGGCCGACCGGATCGGCTGCGCCGTAGTGCAGGAACTTACTATCGTCGCGCCACTGTTGTTGCCCGACAACGCCGTTCAGGTGTGTGTCATTCTCGATCCGCCCGGGGCCGACGGTACCCGGACGGTGTCGGTGCACTCCCGGATCCAGGGCGAGGCCGACGAGGACGTCGAGCCCGGGAACTGGACGCTGCACGCGGAAGGCGTGCTCGGCGCGGCCGAGGCCGAATTCGGATCCGAGGCCGCGGAGCTGCCGGTGGGCCCCCCGCCCGGTGCGGTGCCCGTCGACCTCTCCGAGGCGTACGAGCTGCTGAGCGCGCGCGGTTACGACTACGGCCCGGCGTTCCGGGGACTGACCGCCGTGTGGCGAACCGAGGACGAGATTTTCGTCGAGGCCGAATTGCCCGGCGGTGACGGTTCCGGCTTCGGGACACATCCGGCCCTACTGGACGCGGTACTGCACGCGGTGCTGGTCACCTCCGCCGCGGATTCGGAAGTCCTGCTGCCGTTCTCGTGGTCGGGAGTCCGATCGCTCGCGGTGGGCGCGACCCGGGTGCGCGCTCGTCTGCGCGCGATCGGAGCGGCCAGTTTCTCGATCGAGATCGCGGACACCGGCGGCCGACCGGTCATGACGGTGGAATCGCTGCTGTCGCGCCCGGTTTCGCCCGCCCAGTTGGCCGCCGGCCTGACCACGACACCGATCGACGGTCTGCACCTGGTGCACTGGAACGACATCGACACCGCGGTGGAGATTCGCGCGGTCGGTGAGATCAGCATGGTCGAAATACACTCCGCGGACGAATTTTTCGACGTCCCGGCGCGCGAAGCGGACGCTGTCGCGAACGCGGGATCACCGACGGAGTTCTACGCCCTGCGCTGCGGGGGAACCTCGGCGGAGAACGGCGGCGAGACCTCCGCCGACGTCGCCGCGGCGACGCACGCGCTGACCGCGCGGGTCCTGGAGTTCCTGCGGAACTGGCTGGGCGACCCACGATTCGCGCACGCACGGCTGGTCGTGGTGACGCGCGGCGCGATCGACACCGCCGAATGCCGGGTCACGGATCCGGCCGCCGCCGCCGTCTGGGGCCTGGTGGCCTCCGCGCAGTCGGAGTATCCGGACCGAATCATTCTGCTGGACAGCGATATTCACGCGGACGAAACCGACATCGGGTGGGCGCTGAGCCGCGTGGCGGACACCGATCCGCAGCTCGCGCTGCGCGGAGACACGATACTGCTGCCGCGCCTGGTGACAGCGGATCCCGGGCAGCTCGCCGACCGGGCGCAGGACATCGTGCTCGACACCGGGACGGTGCTGGTGTCCGGCGGGACCGCTGGTCTGGGCGCGGTGGTGGCGCGGCACCTGGTTGACGCCTACGGCGCGCGCGACCTCGTGCTGAGCAGCCGCCGCGGATCGGCCACACCGGAGGTGGACGCGCTCGTCGCCGAACTGCGGGCCAAGGGCGCCCGGGTACGGGTGGCGTCGTGTGACGTCGCGGATCGGGAGTCGGTGCGCGAACTGGTGTCGGGGATCGTGTCCGCCGGGCGACTGGTGGGTGTGGTGCACGCCGCCGGTGTGCTCGACGACGGTGTGTTCGAGGCTCTGACCGACGATCGGCTGGCGACCGTGCTGGCACCGAAGGTCGACGGCGGCTGGAACTTGCACGAGTCGACGGCGGAGCTCGAGCTGTCCTTGTTCGCGGTGTTCTCCTCGATCGCCGGGGTGCTGGGCACCGCCGGGCAGGCGAATTACGCGGCTGGCAACCGCTTCCTGGACGGCTTGATCTCCTACCGCCGAGCCCGCGGTTTGGCGGGCGTGTCGCTGGCGTGGGGTCTGTGGGGGCAGAGCACCGGATTGACCGGGCGCCTGAACTCCCGGGACGTGGCGCGAATGCACCGGGACGGCCTGGCCGCGATGACGTCCGAACAGGGCCTGGCACTGTGGGATGCGGCGCTGCGCACCGGTGAACCGCTGGTGGTGCCCGCACGACTGGACCGTACGGCCCTGCGGGCGCGCGCCGAGGAGGGCCGGCTGCCGGCGCTGCTGTCCGGTCTGGTGCGCGCTGGCCGCCGCGCCGCTGCGAATACGACGCCCGCGCTCGGCAATGCGCTGCGCGACCGGCTGGTCGACCTCGATGCGGGGCACCGCTACGACACCGTGCTCGAGGTGGTGCGGGAACAGGCGGCGGTGGTACTGGGGCACTCCGGAGCGGATGCCATCGAACCCGATCGCGCCTTCAAGGAACTCGGCTTCGACTCCCTGGACGCGGTCGGTTTCCGCGACCGCCTCGGCGGTGCGACCGGGGTGAAACTGCCCGCCAGCGCGGTCTTCGACTACCCGTCCCCGGATTCGCTGGCGCGATTCCTGCTGTCGGAGTTGGGGTTCGGGGACGCCTCGGACTCCGGTCGGCCCGCTACCGCGATCACGGTCGGCGCGACGGGCGACCCCCTGGTCATCGTGGGAACCGCGTGCCGTTACCCCGGACGCGCGAATTCGGCCCGGGCGCTGTGGGACATGGTGGATCAGGGTCTCGACGTGGTCGGCGAGCTACCGGCCGACCGCGGCTGGGACCCGGCGGACCTGTACGACCCCGAACCCGGCAAGCCGGGCAAGAGCTACGCGCGATCGGGTGGATTCCTCTATGACGCGGCGGATTTCGACGCAGAATTCTTCGGCATCAGTCCGCGCGAAGCGCTCGGTATGGACCCGCAGCAACGACTGCTGCTCGAGGTGTCGTGGGAGGCGCTCGAGGACGCGGGTATCGACCCGCACGACCTGAAGGGTAGCGATACGGGGGTATTCACCGGATTGGCTTCCCCGCAGGGGTACGGCGGTGAGGGTTTCGGAATCCCGTCCATTGCGGCGAGTGTCGCGTCCGGGCGAGTGTCGTATGTGCTGGGTCTGGAAGGCCCGGCGATGACGGTGGATACGGCGTGCTCGTCGTCGTTGGTGGCGTTGCATCTGGCCGGGCAGGCGGTGCGCTCGGGCGAGTGCGAACTCGCCCTGGTCGGTGGTGTGACCGTCATGTCGACGCCCGAGGTGTTCGTGGAATTCTCTCGGCAGCAGGGGCTTTCGCCGGATGGGCGGTGCCGTTCGTTCGACGGTGGCGCGAACGGCACCGGGTGGGCTGAGGGCGTGGGTGTTCTGGTTGTTGAAAGGCTTTCGCGGGCTCGGGAGTTGGGTCATCGTGTGCTTGCGGTGGTGGCGGGTTCGGCGGTGAATCAGGATGGTGCGTCGAATGGTTTGACTGCGCCGAATGGTCCTTCGCAGCAGCGGGTGATTCGTCAGGCGCTGGCCAATGCCGGACTGGGCATCGGTGATGTGGATGTCGTGGAGGCCCATGGCACCGGCACCAAGCTGGGTGATCCGATCGAGGCTCAGGCGTTGCTGGCGACTTATGGTCAGCGTGATGGAGGTGAGCCGTTGTGGTTGGGTTCGATCAAGTCGAATATGGGTCATGCGCAGGCGGCCGCGGGTGTTGCGGGTGTGATCAAGATGGTGCAGGCGATGCGGTTCGGGCGGATGCCCGCGACGCTGCACGTCGCCGAGCCGACCCCGACGGTGGATTGGGCCGCGGGTCGGGTGGAGTTGCTGACGCAGGCGCGGGATTGGCCGCGTAGTGGTCGTCCGCGTCGTGCGGCGGTGTCGTCGTTCGGGATCTCGGGCACCAATGCTCACGTCATCCTCGAAGAAGCACCCATCGAAGACCTCGAGGCCGAGCCCACCGCCGCCACCCCGCCGCACCTGCTGCCGTGGACGCTGGCGGCGAAATCCGCCGAAGCACTCTCCGCGCAGGCGGCATCCCTAGTGGAATATGTTGCGGCAGAAGATTTCTCGGACCGTGACATCGCTGCAGCGCTCCTCCGTCGCAGCGTCTTCGACTACCGCGCGGTCGTGTTCGGAACCGACTCCGCACAGCTGACCGCCGGTCTGGAGTCCCTCGCGGCCGGGCTGCCGGTGTCGGGTGTAGTCTCCGGTTGCACCGTCCCCGGGCGTACCGGTGTGTTGTTCTCGGGTCAGGGTTCTCAGCGGTTGGGCATGGGTCGTGAACTGGCGGAGGCGTTTCCGGCGTTCGCTGTGGTGTTGGATGAGGTTGTCGCTGAGTTGGATCGGTGGCTGGATCGGCCTTTGCGTGAGGTGATGTGGGGTTCTGACGAGGCATTGTTGGAGTCGACCGAGTATGCGCAGCCTGCCCTGTTCGCTTTCGAGGTGGCGATGTTCGGGTTGCTGCGGTCGTGGGGTGTGATCGTGGACGCGGTCGCGGGTCATTCGGTCGGTGAGATCGCTGCGGCCCAGGTGGCAGGGGTGTTGTCGTTGCCGGATGCGGCGCGGTTGGTGGTGTTGCGTGGACGGTTAATGCAGGCATTGCCCTCCGGTGGCGCGATGGCCTCGATCCAGGCGAGCGAAGCGGAGGTTCTCGGCGAGCTGACGGCGGGTGTCGATATCGCGGCGGTGAATGCCGAAGGGGCCGTGGTGATTTCCGGCATCGCCGCGGCGGTGGAGTCGGTGGCGGCGGTTTTCGCCGGCCGGGGACGCAAGACGACTCGGTTGCGGGTCTCACATGCGTTTCATTCCCTGCTGATGGAGCCGATGCTGGCGCAGTTCGCGGCCGAGATCGCCGATCTGCGGGTATCGCCGCCCCGGATTCCGGTGGTGTCGAACCTGACCGGACAACTCGCCGGAGACGGCTACGCGCACCCGGACTATTGGGTCGAGCATGTGCGCCGCCCGGTGCGGTTCGCGGAGGGGGTGGCGGCGCTGTCGGCCTCGGGAGTCGCCCGTTTCCTCGAGGTCGGTCCGGCCGCGGCGCTGGCGCCGATGGTCGCGCAGAGCGTGGATCCGGTCCGGGCCCGGGTGATGTCCACCGCGCGGCGCGAGGTCGGTGAGGTCGCCGCGGCGCTGTCGGGTGTGGCGGAACTGTATGTCGCGGGCGGTGCGATGCGGTGGTCGACACTCGTGCCCGGCCCGCAGGCGCATCGAATGTCATTGCCGCCCTATGCATTCCATCGTCAACGATTCTGGCTGGACCAGCGCCCGCGCGCCGACATCTCGACACTGGGCCTGCACGCCGTGGAACACACGCTGCTGGGCGCGGAGATCGAGTCGCCGGACAGCGGCCGAATCGTGGTGACGGGCCGGTTGTCGGTGTCCTCGACCCCGTGGCTGGCCGATCACGCGGTGTTCGGTCGGATCCTGCTGCCGGGAGCGGGTTTCGTGGATCTGCTGGCCACGGTCGCGGATCGGGTGGGATGCGCGGTGGTGCGTGAACTGACGCTCACCACTCCGCTCATCCTGACCGAATCGGCCACCGCCCTGCGCATTGTCGTGGGTGAGCCGATGCCCGACGGGAGCCGTACTGCAACGGTATTCGGCCGACCCGACACCGAAGCGAGCCGCGGTGCGAGCGAATCCGCCGGCTGGACCATCCACGCCGACGCGGTGCTGGCGGCAGCGGACGGGCGACCCGACCCGGAACCCGAACCGTGGGTGTGGCCACCCGCCGGTGCGACGGCCGTCGATCTCACCGGCGTGTACGAGCAACTGGCGCTGCGCGGCTACGATTACGGCCCCACCTTCCGTGGGCTGCAAACCCTGTGGCGCGCCGGCGAGGACGTGTACGCCGAGGTCGCACTACCGGGTGGGGACGGATCCGGTTTCGGAATACACCCCGCGCTGTTGGACGCGGCGTTGCACGCGGTGCTCCTCACCGCGGCGGACACCGAACAGACGGTGCTGCCCTTCGCCTGGTCCGGCATCCGGTTGTCCGCGACGGGCGCGACCCGCGTGCGAGTGCGGCTGCGGACGACGGGCACCGACAGCGTCTCGGTCGACATCGTCGATCCCACCGGGCAATCGGTACTCAGCGCGGACTCGTTGATCTCGCGGCCGGTGTCCGCGGAACAGCTCGCCGCCGTATTGACGGCCGCGCCGACCGACGGGCTCTACGACACGCGATGGGTACCCGCCCTCGACGTGCCGGGCACCGACCAGGCCGCGACGCCGGAACCACGGGTGTTGCGCGGTGTCGGCGATGTGTCGGACTCCGATCCCACCGGCGAGGTGCACGCGCGAGTGGCCGCCGTACTGGCCGCCGTGCAGGCGTGGTTGAGCGAACCGCAGCCCACCGAGGCGCGGCTGGTCGTGTTGACCCGGGGTGCGGTCGACACCGGCCAGGGCGCGGTCACCGACCTGGCCGGGGCGGCCGTGTGGGGTTTGGTCGCCTCCGCGCAAGCGGAGAACCCGGGCCGAATCATCCTGCTGGACAGCGATATCGAGCTCGACGACGCGGAAATCGGCCGAGCGGTGCGCCGAGTGCCGGACACGGAGACACAGCTCGCCCTCCGCTCCGGTGACCTGTTCGTCCCACGGCTGACGGCCGTCGAAGCGCCGAACGCCGAGGCGCGGGTCGCGCATCCGGCACTCGATGCGGGCGTCGTCATCGTGACCGGCGGAACCGGTGGTTTGGGTTCGGTGCTGGCACAGCATCTGGTGGACGCGCATGGCGCGCGGGATCTGGTGCTGACCAGCCGTCGCGGTTCGGCCACCCCGGGGGTCGAGGCCGTCGTCGGCCGGTTGCGGGCCGCCGGGGCGCGGGTGAGGGTCGTCGCCTGCGATATGGCCGATCGAAACGCGGTGCGCGAGTTGGTGTCCGAGGTTCACGCCGCCGGACCGCTGATCGGGGTGGTCCACGCGGCCGGAGTCCTCGACGACGGTGTCCTCGAGGCATTGACCGCTGATCGGCTCCGATCCGTGCTGACGCCCAAGGTCGACGGCGGATGGAACTTGCACGAGGCGACGGCAGCAATGAATCTGCCGCTGTTCGTTGTGTTCTCCTCCATCGCGGGCGTCCTGGGAACCCCGGGACAGGCGAATTATGCGGCCGGCAACCGGTTCTTGGACGGGCTCATCTCGTATCGGCGTGCGCACGGACTGTCGGGCACCTCGCTGGCCTGGGGGCTGTGGGCCGAGAACACGGGCATGACCGGACGCCTGGGCGACGGCGACAGGTCGCGCGCCGGACGGGACGGACTGGCCGACCTGACAACCGATCAGGGATTGGCGCTGTGGGATGCCGCACTGGCCTCCGACCGTGCACTGCTCGTCCCCGCACGACTGGACCGGGCGGCGCTGGGAGCCTTGGCCCAACAGCGTCGGCTGCCCGCGCAGCTGTCGAATCTGGTTCGGGCCGAACGCCGGGTGGCCGGCGTGTCGAGCGGCCCGGCGGACCTGGGTCTGCGGGACCGATTGGCGGGACTCGATGCCGACCGCGCTCACGACCTGCTACTGAGCATTGTGCGAGAGCATGCGGCCGCGGTCCTCGGACACGGTGGGGCGACCGGGATAGCACCCGACCGAGCCTTCAAGGAACTCGGGTTCGATTCGCTGGCCGCCGTCGACTTCCGCAACCGCCTGGGTGTCGCGACGGGTTTGCGACTACCCGCGAGCCTGATCTTCGACTACCCGGATTCGGTCGCGCTGGTCGGCTATCTGGCCGGTGAACTCGACAGGGGCACGGCCGCCCGGCAGCCGGACCCCGGTCACGCCGTGGGCAACCTGCTCACCGACCTGGAGACGGCGCTGGCCGACGGGGCGTGGACCGGCGCCGACGACCAGACCAAACAGCACCTGCTCAAGCGCCTGCGGGTACTCACCGAGAGATGGGCAGCGCTGCCGCAGCCCGAGTCCGACCCGAACAGCGATATCGAATCGGCGAGCGGGGACGAGCTCTTCGCGCTCATCGACCGCGAATTCTGAGCTCCGGAATCGCGATCGAAGGATTGAGACTCATGGCCGATGAAGTCGAATACGCGCAGTACCTGAAAGGGATGACGGTCGAGCTCCGCGAGGCCCGCAGCCGAACGCAGGCGATTTCGATGCCCGATTCTTCGGAATCAGCCCTCGGGAGGCCGTCGCGATGGACCGCTGGAGGTGTCCTGGGAGGCACTCGAGGACGCAGGGGTCGATCCGAGATCGTTGCGAGGGTCGGGCACCGGAGTGTTCGTGAAACTACTCCTCGCCATCTCTCCTGGCTGGTAACGACCGTCGAGGACAAGCGAACATGTGTGCGAGACACGGCGTCCGGCGACACACCACCAGGTGGGAGAATTCTGTGACAGCCGGGTGAAGGAATTCGGTGACGGACCGGTGGGGGAATTCCGGGACTGCTGACACCCACCGAGCTGATCCGCGAAGTTCATGGTGTGTCGCGCCAAACCTACGGATCACGACGGATCCATGCGGAACTGACCCGCGGGATGGGAATTGTGGTCAGTGAGAACCTCGTTGGACTTGATCAAGTCGGTCAAACACCGAGGTGACCAAGGCCGTTACCTCGAAGGGCCCTGCCGAGACCAGCTATCAAGAGGGTCGCTATTCGACTGGCAGGGCCCTTTGTTATGGATCTTTGTATCCAGCGTGTAGAGGCTGCGTCAGGACGGCATCCGCTGTCGAGATCTATATGTCGCCAATCTCATCCATCGCTTCCGAATGAGGCGGAAGCGCGCCGGACCCTAACCAGATTTCTGCAAACTGTAGGTCGTCGCGGCCTGGTATGCGAACCCGATGTGCGGCTATTGGTCCTCGAACTCCTCCTATGTTGGAAGCGGCACGAAATTGCGCAGAGCAAGTAGGAGCCCGCGAACGGTGACCCGGCCATGGACTCCTTCGGGTAAGAGAGGATGGATCTGAAACTACCTGAGATCGATTGTGTATCCCGGGCTAGTCGATGTCGGGGTCTATTCCGTATTCCTCCGGCAGGCTCCTCGGGCGCTTTGGCGCATCTGCAGATGGTGCGGCGAAATTTCGGCAATTGCTTTGTGTCAATGCGGAAGGCTCTGCTGCTGGATCTATCGATTCTTGATCGGTCATCTTCACTCCGGGTCCAAGTCGGAACTGTCAGCAACCGTTCTAACACTGACATAAGGCTGTAGGCCAGTGATGAGCTGTATCGCAAATGCTCGGCGAGATAGAGGGCAACGCGACCGTACTCGCTCAGTGACTGGGCGTGACACGGTCGGCGTGGAGGTTTGGTTCTGCTCCGGGGTAACAAGTTGTGGGACCGCAGGATTGGGACTGGTACATGAACCACGCTGCAGTACAAAAGGTTACCGAGGGTTGGATGTCGCAAGCTTCCGAAATATGGTGGAGTTAAGTAGGATTGGTGAAGCGCGCAGCATGACACGACTGACATGTGGAGCACGCGCTGCGGGTTGACGATGCTCTTCTGATGTTGGGGCTGTCCTGCTATGCGTGGATATGTTCCGATATGCGTTCCCCGACCGACGAATATCGGGCGCGTATTGGATTAGAAGGTACGGAACTAAGGAAATAAATGGACACGATTGTATCTGTGACTGATGGCAAAGTCCTTGGGACGACCGCTAATGGGATCAGCACCTTCCTCGGTATCCCTTATGCCGCAGCTCCGGTCGGTCCCGCCCGTTTCGAGCTTCCTAGACATGTTGTCCCGTGGCATGGGTTACGTCACGCAAAGAGTTATGGCGCTACGTGCGTACAGTTGCCCTATCCGGAGCCGATCCAGGCCTTGATCGGAAACGATATCATTCCTGGCGACGATTATCTGAACTTGAATGTGTGGACACCCGATCCTGGCGGGTCTGGACTTCCGGTGCTTGTGTGGATACATGGTGGTGGATACGCACGAGGATCGAACGCTCAACAGATGTACGACGGCAGTGCATTCGCTCGCGATGGAGTCGTGATGGTATCCATCAACTACCGTCTGGGCATATCGGGGTATGCCGTTGTGCCCGGTGCACCGCTAAATCGAGGTATGCACGACCAGATATTTGCGCTTCGTTGGGTGCAGGAGAATATCGCTGCGTTCGGAGGAAATCCGAACAACGTGACAGTGTTTGGTGAATCTGCCGGTGGTATGAGCGTGCTGAATCTGGCTGCTTCGGATGCAGCTCGAGGCCTATTTCAACGAGCAATCGTCCAGAGCGCGAATGGATCCGCAGTCGCAGATGCTGGAGAAATGATGCAGGTTTTCGAACGTGTCTCGGCCGAGCTCGATATTGAACCCAGCGTAGATTCGTTTGGTCAGTTGACTGCGGATGAGATTCGAGCGGCGCAGGATCCTGCTTTGTGGAGTCGATCAATGGTCCCAGGTACCCTAGGTATAACTACATTCTTTCCAGTCATCGACGGTGAGCTGATCAGCGTGCGTCCGACCGATCTGCTATTGGCGCAGCCAGACAGGATGCCACCGCTCCTCGCCGGCTGGACTCGCGAAGAATTCCGGTTCTTCATGTACTCGCTTGGCCAAGCTGCAACTATCAACGCAGAAACCTTGCCGTCGATGCTGACTCATGCTGGACTTGACGCCAAAGTCGTCCAGACCTACCAGGATGCTCGGCCTGGAGCCACACCTGCGGATCTGTATGCGGCAATTCTGACGGATATGAAATTTCGGAGTGAACTCGAGGAGATCGCCGCAGCTGTCACCGCGCCAGTGCATTTGTACGAGTTTGCTTGGCGATCCTCCGTACCCGGCCTCGGGGCTTGCCACGTTCTAGATGTTCCGTTCGTCTTTGACCGCCTGGCCTCCGGACATTCTCTGACTGGACCAAACCCACCCCAGTCACTTGCCGACGAGACGCATCGCGCTTGGGTTGATTTCGCAACTCACGGTGATCCAGGTTGGCCTCGCTACACTTCTGAAGCGCGTCTCGTACACGTAATCGACTACCCGCTGACCGCAGATATTTTCAGCCCGCGTGGTGATGAGCTGAGCGCGGTTCGAAAGGCGCAGCTCTCCGACCGCTAAGTGCGAACATGACCAATGCGAGCCCTGAACAAGCTTTATATTGCATGAGGCTTGCAGCTTTAACGGGATGTTAGCCGCGGCGGCGAGCGGTCGGCCGGAACCCGTGCTACTCTCGATGACGGATCGAATATGAGGTCGATTGTGGGGGAGTGGAAACCAGATAACGTTGGTCAGATAGCGGTCGAGATCGAATCGGTATCGATTGGATCCTTAGTGCTGGAGGATTCTCCAGCGGCTCGGCGGGATAGATATGGGCCATGTACTTGTTTTGGCTGAAAGTGGCCGCGAACTACCGCCGATTCTAGTGCATCGACAGACTCGTCAGGTTGTGGACGGAATCCATCGCCTACGAGCAGCGGAGATGCGTGGTGAGATGACAATCAATGTTCGATTCTTCGATGGCGAAATAGACGAGATATTCTTGAAGGCCGCATAAGAAAATATCGCCCACGGGCTTCCTCTGCCTCTGGCTGACCGCGCAGTTGCCGCCAGCCGGGTAGTGCGTACTCATCCTCAATGGTCTGATCGGCGCATAGCGCGGCTCGTTGGCCTCTCTCCAAAGACTGTGGGCGCCGTCCGGACGCGGTTAAGTGAGGAAATTCCTCAGTTGAGCGTGCGGGTCGGTAGCGACGGACGGGTCCGGCATATCCCTGTCAACAGAGGCCGTGGCATCACTCCGGCGTCGGTTCACAGCTCCGAATCGGCTGATGAAGGCCAGCCGTCCGGCCAGCTCGGAGATGCGGCATCCGCCGGCAATCTTGCTGAGGGTCGCAACGGGCGGCGGTCGACAGGTGACGTGCCAGTAGATTTGGATGCCATGCTGCTACTGCGTCGGGATCCTTCATTCAGAATGACTGAGAGCGGCCGAACACTGCTTCGTCTTCTAAACGTTCTTAGCGTTCCGTCTGCACAATGGAGTCAGCTAATTGCAGCGATACCGATGCGTCAGGTGAGTTCCGTAGAGAATTCTGCTCAAGCATGCTCGGAAGCATGGCGCACTGTGGCAGACCAGATTGCTTTGCAGCCCATCGCATAAGATTTTCGGTGAACGAGAAGTACCCCGTTCGGGGGTCTTCTCGTCGATACGCGGGTTCGGTTACCGTCCGCTAAATTGCGGAATCCGACGATTGAGGACTGCGTCGAGAGCCTCGATCAGGTGAACTTCAGATCGAATGCCTTCCATTCATTCATTTTCATTCCCCACGGTTTCCTTCTCCTGGTACTCGATCTCGCGCCGCTTGAATTCTTCCTGCGGATTGTTCACCGTAGTGATCGCACTCTCTGGAAGGTCAGTGTGATGTGCAGTTGTATAGAAGCGGATCTCATGCCCGTCGGGGTCATGAAGCAACGGCAGGTTCCAGCCAATAGCGCCAAACTTCACTCCTCCATGTTCTTCTCCAAGTTCTGAAAGATGGTCTGCGAGCGCTTCGAGGGCATCCTTGCTAGGCACTCCGATCACAAAATAGTCGAATCCGGATGCAGCCTTGGCCATGTCGGGATTGAGCTGCAAAGCGAATGTGGGGCCTCCCATAGGGTGCCGCATAGCCAGTCCGATCAGTCTGCCGTCGGTCCTGAACTCTACGTCCAGTCGATAGCCGAGCCTTGACTCGTACCATTCTAGGGAGCGAGCCAGGTCACCTACTGGAAGTTTGATGTGGTGGACACCGTCAAGATGCGGTACGGCGGACATTCTTCATACCTTCCTATAAGCCCTGGATAAACCAAGGCAACGGGGGTGCGTCGCTAAGAGCTACGGCGCAAGCCTACGAGCGGAATAGTGTTGATCATTTCATCGGCTGTCAAGGCTGTGCACCCGAGTATGTACATAGTATGGACAGGTAATGACCTGGTTGTTATCGTGCAACCGAAGATCGAAGTCCCGGTGTGAACCCGCTGGCTAATGATGTAGGAGGGGTAGTCGCGCAGCTTTTGGGCATTCAGTTGCTCAGTGCCAGCGCGTGGTTGGGCAATTGCTATGCGCGGTTCGTTGTGGCCGCAGATTATGCGATTCGTATTCATGAATGTGTCTTCGGCCATGGGAGATAATGCACTAAGTAGTGATAGCTTCTCGTCTGGCATTCTTTATGGACCTGCGGCGGTGGATCGCCAAGGCCGAAAATTCTATCTAGGAAGTGGACAATGACCGAAGCCTCTGAAATCGTGTTCAATCCGTTTGCGCCGGGATTCACGGATAACCCGTATCCGCAGTATGCCGAGCTCAGGATCGCGGCGCCTGTCAGCGAACATCCGCTAGGGTTCTGGCTTTTGACCCGCTATAAGGACGTCCATGATCTAGTGCTTTCAGATGAGTCTGTCGAGCTATCGAACCTTGGCTCTAACCGGTATCGAAGCATGCTCGAGCAACTGTATGGCGCTGCAGTCACGCCGCGGATGGGCGGACGTGCGATGATGGACCAGGATGATCCTGATCATTTGCGGCTCCGTAAACTTGTTGTCAAGGCATTTACGCCGCGGGCGGTGGCTGCAATTGGTCCAAGTATAACGAAATTGGTTAACGATAAATTGGATAGCATTGCCGATGCCGGCGATGCTGACATCGTACGCGATCTGGCGTTCCCGTTGCCGTTCGATGTTATTTCAGAGATGCTTGGTATGCCCGCGACCGACCATCTGCGCGTCAGGGATCTCGCGAACATCCTTGCGCAGTCGTTGGAACCCGGTATTACACCTGATGCAATGCGCGCGATTCAAGCGGCCGACGAGGAACTTGCCGGCATTGTGCGAGAAGTGCTCGCATGGAAGCGAAACAATCCTGCAGATGATCTCATGTCGGCGCTTATTGCGGCGGAAGACAATGGTGATGTGCTTGACGACGATGAGCTCGTCTCTCAGGTTCTTCTGATGTACCTTGCTGGATTTCACAATACGGTCAATCTGATCTCTAATGGAGTTCATGCTCTGCTGTGTAACCGAGAGCAGATGGCGCTTCTTCGAAGTCGTCCTGATCTCGACGAGAATGCGATTGAAGAGATACTTCGATTCGATGCACCTGGGCAGCTGAACCGCCGCGTAACTGTGCGCGACTATCGAATCGGCGATATTGAGATTCCCGCAGGGGCGTTCGTTCTTGCGAGTGTTGCATCTGCCAACAGAGATGCAGAATTTTGGGGGCCGGACGCGGACCTTCTTAGGCTGGACAGGAAGAATGCAAAGGCTCACTTGTCCTTCTCTGCTGGACCGCGTTTCTGTCTTGGAGCTGCGCTCGCGAGAATGGAAGCCAGAATTGCGATTGGCGGTCTGATCCGCAGATTTGATGCGCTAGAGCCGAGTGGAAAAATGGAATGGAATGGCCGCATAAATCTGCGAGGGCCCGCGACGCTGCCGGTCTCAGTTAAATAGCAAGTCTCATTGCTTCGTAAAGTGTGAGCCCAAGGAGATTTCTTCGATGATTGCTGATTCTATCCCACACCCTTCGCTGAGGCTTCCCGTTCTGGGGGACGCATTGAAGGTGTCACCAGATACCCGAATTCAAGATACAATGGGTCTGGCGCGTGAACTAGGATCGATCTTTGAAGTTCGAGTTCGTAATGCCCAATTCGTGGTTGTATCCGATCCTGATCTAGTTGCCGAGCTGTGTGACGACAAGCGTTTCACCAAAAAGGTAGCTGGCGGCGTCGCGGAAATGCGGGCGGTGCTCGCGGACGGTCTGTTCACAGCTCATACGGATGAGCCAAATTGGCGTATTGCGCATGAGGTGCTGTTGCCGGCCTTCTCGCAGGCCGCGATGCGTTCATATCACGCGACGATGGTAGATGTGTGTAATGAGCTCTTGGGGTCCTTCGATCGAGGGCTTGGCGAGCCGGTTGAAGTTCTTCAGAATCTAACCAAGTATACGCTCGAGACTGTCTCGCGATGCGGTTTTGGCTATAAGCTCGGCGCGTTTTCGGATGACAGCAGCGATCCTGCGGTAGCTGGTCTTCTCAATATTGTAAATCGTGCACTCCATCCTCCGTTCAGCTTGCCGTTCTTGGGCCGCCGTCAGGCGAAGGTGCGAGCTGAAGGAAATGCGCGCGATATTGCACATTTGCGCGGTGTTGTTGACGGTCTCATCCAGCGTCGTGTTAATGGCGAAAACGAGGGCTCGGACGATCTTCTCGAGAGTATGCTCAATTCGAAAGATTCTGCCGGTCAGATGCTTGACCACACCAATGTGCGCAATCAGGTTATGACGTTCATATTTGCTGGCTATGTCACAACGGCATCGGCTCTTGGTGTTACGCTGTACTATCTGTCGGCTAATCCAGATGTCCTGAAGAAAGCGCGCGCAGAGGTCGATGCGATGTGGCCCGCCGGCGACGGTGTTCCGTCGTTTGAGCAAATCGCAAAATTGAGATATCTCCGACGTGTATTTGACGAGAGTCTTCGTTTGTGGCCGACCGCGCCTGCGTTCACTCGGCAGGCCCGCGAAGATACTGTGCTGGGAGGTAAATATCCGATGCGGCGTGGAGAAGCAGTTACGGTGCATATTCCGCTGCTTCATCGTACGGCTGCATGGGGTGATGATGTCGAGCGGTTCGATCCCGATCGTTTTCTTGCCGAGAATGTCAAGAAACGGCCGGCGCACGTGTACAAGCCATTTGGCACGGGTGAGCGAGCTTGTATTGGCCGTCAGTTTGCGAACCATGAGGCTCTTGTTGCTCTTGCGTTTATCCTGCGTAGGTATGAGCTCGTAGGCGATCCCGGCTATAAACTGCAGATTTCGGAATCGCTCTCGTTGAAGCCGAAGAAATTCCATCTGAGTTTGTCACTGCGCGAACATCGAGGCACTCATCATAGCGGTGAGTTCGATGACGGCGCTGTGGCGTCGGGCTGTCCGCATCTGGAGAATAGCTAGCACCGCGAAGTTTGGATCAAACGATCCAGGTTCGCGGAGTCTCCGTCCTCCCGAATATTAGATTTCCTCGATGGCGGCCGTTGCCGCGCGGCCGCCATCGAGGTTCGATTGGGGTTGTGCAGCTGTGGATGTTTCTCAGGGTCAGAGTTTCGACGATTCAACAGTGAGCGTTGGACTCGCATGTCGTGTTCCTGGTGCAAGTAGTCCTGATGAGCTCTGGCGATTGCTTAGCAATGGTATTGAGTGGATTGCCGATGAACCTCATGATGGTCGCTTCTGGGACCTGCTATCTGCTTCTGGTATCACTGAGCCCGAGCGCCGCATGGTCGAGCGTGGTGGCTATCTCTCCGACATGGATAAGTTCGATGCCAGTTTCTTTGGAATCGCACCTCGAGAGGCTCAGAGTATGGATCCACAGCAACGCCTTGTGCTTGAGCTGAGCTGGGAAGCACTAGAGCATGGCGGCATTATTGCGGCAGCGATCAACGGGATGGAAGCCGGTATTTTTATCCCTTTGGAGTTGCTTGATCGGTTTTTGAAGACTGGTGGTGGTCGCAGCATGGTTGCCAACCATGTCTCGAGATTCTTTGGTCTGCACGGACCTGGCATGTCGGTTGATTGTGGTCAATACTCGTCGCTTGTAGCGGTTCATCTCGCGTGTGAATGTATCCGATCCGGCGAATCGGTCCTGGCGCTGGCTGGCGGAGTCCATCTGAATCTTTCATCGGGCTCTGGTGTAGGCATGTTGAAGTTTGGCGCGTTGTGTCCTGATGGCCGATCCTTTGTGTTCGATGCCCGGGCAGCATGACGACCTAGGGTCTGTTGATGGAGATGAACGCCTTTCCATCATCGATCGTGAATTTGACTTCTAGAGTCGTTTAATAGGAAAGATGCAAAATGTCTACTGACGAAAAGTACGTTCACTATCTCAAGCGGCTGACTGTTGATCTGCGGGAAGCTAGAAATCGGATCAAGGAACTGTCGGACGCTGACTCTGAGCCGATCGCGATCGTGGGGATGAGCTGCCGGTACCCCGGTAGCGTGTCCTCCCCCGAGGATCTGTGGCAGCTAGTCGCTGAGGGCCGCGATGCGGTTTCGGACTTCCCTGTCAACCGTGGTTGGGATACTGCGAGCATCTACGACCCAGAACCGGGCATACCGGGAAAGACCTATACACGTTCCGGTGGATTTGTTTACGATGCGCCGGATTTCGATGCCGGGTTCTTCGGGATCAGCCCGCGTGAGGCCCTGGGCATGGATCCGCAGCAGCGGCTGCTGCTCGAGGCGGTGTGGGAGGCATGCGAACGCGCCGGCATCGACCGTTCGGCGTTGCGAGGTAGTGCCACCGGTGTGTTCGCCGGGCTGATGGCGCAGGGCGGTTATGTCACCGGAGGTGGTGGGTCGTCGGGCGTCGATGAAATCGAGGGTTACCGGTTGACCGGCAACACGGCCAGTGTCGCTTCGGGTCGTGTGTCGTATGTGCTGGGTTTCGAGGGTCCGGCGGTGACGGTGGATACGGCGTGTTCGTCGTCGCTGGTGGCTTTGCATCTGGCGTGTCAGTCGCTGCGGCGTGGCGAATGTGATCTCGCGGTGGCGGGCGGTGTGACCGTGATGGCGACTCCGGCGCTGTTCGTCGAGTTTGCTTCGCAGCGGGGTTTGTCGGCTGATGGTCGATGCAAGTCGTTTTCCGAGACTGCTGATGGTACGGGGTGGGCCGAGGGTGTCGGTGTGTTGTTGGTGG
>NZ_JBHZAK010000018.1:0-169544 GCF_042754165.1 Nocardia sp. NPDC059229 | reverse complement strand
AACCTACCCACACCGAAGGTGTCATTGTCCGGATCCGCGGTCTCCATCTCGATCGGCTTACCGTTCGACATCATCGGCTTCGCCGCACCAAGGGCGACGTCACCGTCGGCCTCACGCTTGAAATAGATGTTCGGGAAGGCGGCGAATCGGTGCCACGCCACACCCCAGGTGACATTGCGGCCGACCAGCAGCAGGAAGGTCGCGCCGGAGACCAGCTTGATGAACGCGAAGATCGACACCATGATCACCGAGTCGGGCAGCAGCTTGGCCACCTGCTCGGTGAAGAAGTCGCTCCAGGTGTGGGATTCGTGGTAGGTGGCGATCTTGCCCGCCTTCACGAAGGTCATGCCCAGGCCCTCGACGAGGACGATCGCCTCGATGACGTACGCGGGTGCGAACCGGGAACCGCTGAACCGGGACAGCCGCTGCGGCACGCGCGGGTGATTCAGCTGGCGGATGACGATCAGCACCAGAATGCCGATCACCGTGCCGATGCCGAGGATCTCGTCCACCAGGTGGTAGATGCCCCAGGACCCGACGATGGGCCAGTGGAATTCGGGGTCGAAGATCTGGCCGTACGCCTCGAACCACAGGATGAACCCGGCGAGGAAGCCGATCATGACGAGCCAGTGGGCCCAGCCGACCGTGCGGAATTTGTTCATGCGCGTGTGCGCGAGGAATTCCACGATCATGGTCTTGAAGCGGGGGAAGAATGGCCGCCAGCGATCGGGTGCGGACTGCCCGACCATGACGGTGCGCGCGATGTTCCGCACACCTCCGATGAACGATGCCCAGCAGAAGACTGTGAACACCGCCCCAATCGTGCCCAGCGTCACTGTCAGGGCATTCATGTCGCGACCTCTCTTACGGTTCTACGAGCGTCTTGCGAGGCAGCCTGGTTCCGCCTCGAGTTGCTCGTATCCTAATGGACGGTAAGTTACCCGCCGGTAACTTAGCTGTCCAGGGTTTCCCACACCGTAAATCCCGGCAAATCGGTGCGGTAACCAAGGGCAGGCTTACTCGCGAAACGCGGTGTCCAGCAGAAAGAAACGGATCTCGCAAATCGTAGGGTGATCGACTAGGCTCTCGCTGTCCGACAGCTGTGCGCGTCTTCACATGCTCGGGGAGGACTCGTCCTAGCGCGTGGCATGGCCCGAGGGAAGCCGGGCCTCGCGTGGCGAAGAAGCGCACACATATACCTCATGACGGATTGGATACCAACCGAATGAAGCTTCGCAGTACCACTGCGGCTGCTGCCCTGGTCATCGGCGCAATGACCATCGGGATGACGACCGCCCACGCCGACGATGCTCCCGCACAGCCTGCTGGAATCAACTACTCCACCAAGCTGGTCGACGGCAAGACGATCGTCTCCACCTTGAAGAACGGCACCTTCGAGCTCGCCCAGCAGGACGGCGCGACGCCCGAGGACCCGAAGGTCACGGTGGTGAACGTCAAGGACCCGCAGGGCGCGACCGCCATCTCCTTCCCGCTGAAGTTCGACGCCGACGGCACCGACATCCCGGTGAAGTCCGAGGTCAAGGACGACGGCAAGGTGCTCGAGGTGGTTCCGGAGAAGCCGGAGGGCTACCAGCCCGGCACCACCGTGCTCGCCGCCAAGCCGATCGCCTCGGCGGACGAGAACCAGAAGGCGATGAGCAACTTCTCCACTCAGTTCGGCCTGGCCATCGGCATCGGCAGCTTCGTGGGCACGGCACTCGGCGCGATGATCGGCTGCGTCGTGACCATCGTGGCCGGCTGCGTTCCCGGCCTGGTGGCCGGCGCCGGCATCGGCGGCATCCTCGGCACCATCGCCGCGGGTGGCCCGACCCTGGTTGCCGCGGGCATCGGCCTGCTGCAGACCCTGCAGGCTCCGGACGGCACCACCCAGTGGGCCACGACCAGCAAGCCCGCTCAGGTCACCCAGAACTGAACCACCGCCGGGGTTTTCGAGCCTCGGCACGCTGAACCCGTTCGGCCCGCCTCGCTCGTCGCAGGCGGGCCGAACGCGTTGGCGGACCGACTCAGGCCGGTAGCTCCAGCCGGCCGTCGAACGACACCGTGTCGCGGCGGTGGGCGAACCGGGCGAAGGTGCGCTCGGTCATCACGTAGCTGCCGTCCTCGCGCACCAGAAGAACTGTGCTGCATCGGGTTCCGTGCACGGGATGATCGACGAAGCGCGCGGAGGCCGCGCGTTCGGCGAGAGGGTCCAGTCCGGTCTCCGGCAATTCGGAGGCGGCGGCGGGGGTGCGGTCGGCCAGGACGGCCAGATAGCTCTCGACATCGCCCGGATCGGCCGCGGCCACGGCGGCCAGCGCGCGCACGCCCTCGCGGACCTTGGGCCAGGCCGGATCATCGGTGCCGGTCGATACGCTGCCGTCGGGTTCGAGGGATCCCACGAGCGCATTGTTGGACAGGCCGTGGAAGCCCGGCGCGAGTTCGCGCGGGGTCCGGTCGCTCCGATTGCTGTGCCACCACAGCGTTTCCAGATCCGAGACCACCACGTTGTAGCCGTTGTAGTCGTCGGGCGCGGCCGCGACGCCGCGCACGAACTTCTCCGGCACCGGATCGCCGCGCAGGAAATCCATCAGCAGCGCGCCCCGGGAGCGGGCATCGGGGCGGAAGTCGCCGGGCCGGCGCACATTGGTGATCGTCGCGAAGCGGTGCCGATCGGACAGCAGACCCAGCCAGGTGCCCGGCACCGGCCCCGCCGCACCCAGATCCCGGCCCGCCAGCAGACCGGGCACCTCGTCCCAGGACCGCAGCGGTTCCGTTGGGCGGGTGAAGAATTCGTCCCGATTGGCGGCCAGGATCAACCGGTACTCCGGATGCGCCCGCCAGCCGAGCAACACCAAACACATAACCCCAGCATGCCCGACCGGGGCTCGCCGTGACCACGCCCGATCGCTCCCCGCCCGCTGCCGCCGCCGCCCCTGCGCTGCCACCCGAGGGCACCCGGGTACCCCGGAATGCGAAAAGGCCGGTAGCGGTTGGGCTACCGGCCTTTTCGAGGGTGCTGTGATCAGAGGGTGCGCACGCGCAGGCCCGGGTTGTCGGAGAGCACGGTGCTCACCGGCTGCGCGAACAGCTGCGGGGTGTTGCCGGTGATGAGACCGATCAGGTTCGGGATCTCGCAGACCGGGTAGTCGGCGACCGAGGAGGCGCTGGAAATGCCCAGGGCCAGGGTGCCGGTCACCAGCGGGCCGCCCGAATCACCGGGCAGGGCGCAGATATTGGCGGAGAACGACTGGGTGAGCATGCGGTCGCCGACCTGGACGGTCTGGTCGACGGCGTTCACCACGCCGCAGCTGAAGCCGGTGCGCGCACCCGACTTGCAGACCGGGGCGCCGACCACCGGCACGGCCACGCCGGTGATGTTGACCGGGGCCGCGCCCGGGACGTTCACCAGCGGGTTGGAGAAGGCGTCCCGGTACTGGTCGCTGATCCCGATGATCGAGTAGTCCTGGTTGCCCAGCACCGACTTCTGGAACACGCCGACCTGCGGGCCCAGGCTCTCGCCGCCGACCATCTGGTAGACGCCCGGCGAGTTGGCGCCGGGGGTGGCCGAGATGTTGGGGTTGCAGTGACCGGCGGTGATGTTCACGACATTGCCGTTGCCGTCGGTGCCGTTGAAGCCGAGCGAGCAGCGCAGCGACATGCGACCGGCCACCGAGGCGTAGGCCTGGCCGGCGGCCATGGTCTGCGGGCCGGCACCGGCGATGTCGGAAGCCTTCGGGACGTCCTGGCCCTCGCCGCCGACCGGCGGGGCGGTCATGACGATGACGCGGGCCGGGTCCACGAAGCCGGGCAGCGGCAGGTCGGGCTTGTCCACCCGCACCGCGATGCTGTTGTTCAGGGTGTCGACGGCCACGCCCCGGATGGCCTTGGACACGGACTCCGGCTGGTCCTTGAGCCACTGCTGGAAGGCGTTCTTCTCACCGCGCAGCGTGGTCTCGCTCTTGGCGACGTCCTTGGCGGTGAAGCCGGCGTCCGCCACGGCCTTGCGGGCCTGGTCCAGGGTGTCGCCGGGGGCCAGCGCCACGATGGCCTTACCGGTCTCGTCCAGCCAGGCGCCACCGAAGACGCCCGGGAACTGCCGCTGGGCGGTGGTGGCGAAGGTGGCCACCTTCTGCGCGGTGTCGGCGCGCTGCAGGTAGTCCTGCGGGGAGATCTTCAGGTCGCGGGTGATGGCGGTGACCAGCTCGGCCGGCAGATCCGGCGTCGCGGGGGTCGCGGGCTCCGCGTGCGCACTCGCCGCCAGGGGTCCGGCGACGAGCACAGTGGTGGCCGCGATCGCCGCAGTACGGACAAGGGACCGTGGGCGGCGGCCCACGGCAGGCATGGAGAAGCGCATACGTGGCAGGAGCATGGCCCCGACTATATGGTGTCGGGCCGGTTATGCCTACTTATTGCGAGATGACGTTTCGGTATTCGGCGGGCAAACAGCGGGCGTGTCTTAAACACGCGCAATGAGAGAGGTGTCCGATTTTCGCGGCCCGCCGGAAGGGGCCGCGAATCATCACGCGTTGGAACGCGTCCGGACCTGAATTCCGCTGCCGACGCCGCCGCCGGAATTGGCGTCGATTTCGGTGAGGATCGCGCGCACCGGGATGCCCAGCGACGCGGTACCACCATACTGCGCCAGCGCGGTATTGGCCTCGTTGCAGTTCGGCGCGTCGGCCGCATTCGAGCCGCTGGTGATGCCCAGCGCCAGCGTGCCGGTCACGATCGCGCCGCCGCTGTCGCCACCCAGGGTGCAGGCGCTGGAGGCGAAGCCGCGCACCGTCTTGGACTGGCCCTCGGCGGTGAACAACTGGGTCTCTACCCGGTCGGCCACCACGAAACCACAAGTGAAGGTGGAGGATTGGCCGGACTTGCAGACCGGCGCGCCGGTGATCGGGTCGGCCACCCCGGTGATGGTCAGGGTGGTGCCGTTGGCGCCGCGCACCGACGGCTGATCCATGCCGGCCCGCACCGCGTCGTCGTTCAGCTTGATGACCGAATAGTCGAGTGCGCTGCGGCCGCCCAGATTCGAGGAGACGAAGCTGCCGGCCTTCGGGCTCGACACCAGGTTTTTCACATTCGGAATGTAGACATCGGCGCTGGTGCCCTTGTCCACATTCGGATTGCAGTGTCCGGCACTGATGTTCAGGGCGTTTCCGGCGGAATCCACACTGTTGAAGCCGAACGAGCACACATCGACGCTGCGCAGCGACGAATCACTGAGCGCGGTCGGCGCGGTGATGTAGGTGTCACCGCCCATGGGGCGCCGTTCGACCGGCCCGCCGGAATCCGGGGACAGCATCACCTTGATATTCGCGATCAGCGTGGGCAGATTCAGCAAATGCCCGGCCGGGGTGTTCGCCACGCTGAGCACCAGCTGGCTGTTGAGGAAGTCGATGGCGACCGAGTTGATGGCATTGGACAGATCGCGCGGCAGGCTGGTGATCCACATGTTCAGCTGATCGGCCGAACTCTCGAGGTTGTCGGCGCTGATCGGGGCCAGCCGGGTCTGGTAGCCGTCGGCGGCGGCGATCTTGGCGGCATCGAGCGAGGTGACGGCCATGACCGGCTTGCCGTCGGTGCCCAGCCACGCGCCCGCGAAGTCGTCGGGACGCTGGCTGCGGAAAGTCGTTGCGTAGTCCCGCAATTGCTGGGCCTGGTTGGCCCGGTCCAGATATTCGGCGGGCGTCATCTTCAGATCGCGCTGGATGGCGGTGACCAGCTCGGCCGGAAGTTTGTCGGCGGCAAGCTGATCCGGGGACGCCGGGTCGGCGGTGGCGGTGCTGAGCAAGGGACCGATGAGGACGGTCGAGGCGAACGCGACAGTGGCTGCTCGAACCGTGGCGCGACGCGCCATGAACTTGCGCATGGAGTCCCTTCGTAAGTGCACCAGCAGACCGATGTCCCGGGCCCGGATCCGGTTACCTTCCGGAAGGTCGGTCAGCGCACCACTTTAGGGCATCAACCACCGAAGGGCTCTACGAAATCAACGCGGATTCTGTCCCCATGGATCCTGCAGCACCGGCGCTTGCGGCAGCTCGAAGGTCGGCACCGACGGATACTGGTAGATCGGCGGATACGGGCGTGTCGTCGTGGGCGGCGTGGTGTGCGGGGTGGGGCTCGGTGTGGTGGCCGGCGGGTCCGGCGTGGTCGTCGGCGGTGGCGGCGTGGTCGTGGGGTCCGAGGTGACCGGGACGTCCGCGGCATCGGCGGGCGGCGCGGCCGCGGTCGGATTGTCCGAACCGGTCGGCGGTAGCAGCGGCGGCGCCACCCCCGCGGTGGCCACCGGCTCCGAACGCACCTCGCCGCGCGGCGGGCCCGGGGTGGAGTCGTCGGTGCGCAACACGGCCGCCACCCCGACGCCACCGAGCAGCAAACCGATCAGGGCGGCCGCCGCGGCGATGATGTACGGGCCGCGGTTGGCGCGCGGCGCGTGGGTGACCGCGACCGCCGCGGTCGCGCGGGTGACGGCCGGCTCGGCGGTGGTGACGGCCGGGACCGCGGCCGAATACGCCTGGGCCAGTTCGGAGGACTTGAGCGCGGGCAGCACGTCGGTGACGTCGGCGGCGTTCTCGGTGGCCGCCGTGGCATCGGGCGGCGTGAGGCCGGCCGGGGTGGACAGCACCGCCGCCAGCGCCGCGCGGGCCGCGTTGTAGGCCAGGGTCTTCCCGGTCTCCGCGTCCGCCTGGGGTAGATCCCGCTCGCTGACCAGCACCACCGACTTCAGGCCCAGATAGTCCAGCGCCTCGCGCAGGGATCGCACGTGGGCGTCGGGCCAGCCGGTCGGGTGGGCCAGATAGAACTCGGCGGGACCGTTGAGATGTTCGGCGGCCTGACTGATCAGACAGAAGACCGCCGTGGCCATCAGGTCCTCGGCCCGGTACGCCTCACCGTCGTCCACCGCGAGCCCGGCCGGATCCCCGACCGCGCCCACGAAGCCCCGGATGGAATGGCTGTAGCCTTCCGGCGCGTCGCCGCCGAGCACGGCGTCGCCGTCCTCGGACATGTGCAGCACGGACTCGCGCACGGTGTAGTGCACCGGGAGTGTGGCGTCATCGCCTGTCACCACGGCAACGACGGATTCGTCGTCCGCGATCCGCAGGCCCACCCCAGTGGCCATCCTCTTCTACCTCGCTCGATGCGTCCGGGTGCTCTCCGCGCCGAGGTCAGACGAGGAGTGAACCGTGACCCATGGCGCGAAGCATTGACAATAGCTCCGAACGCGAGCCGGCACCGATTCGACGTCTCATCCGAGCCACGTGATGTTCCACGGTTTTGGCCGAAATGTAGAGCCGGGCCCCGATCTCCCGGTACGTCAACCCCAGTAGGACCAGTTCGGCCACCTCACGCTCGCGTTCGCTCAGCACGGTATCGGTGATCGGTTCCGGGCGTGGCTGCGGGGCCGCGGGCTCGGGCGCGCGCACCGGAGACTCCGGCGGCCGAGACTGCGCGCGCACCGTGCGCGCCAGCTTGAGCAGCGCGGTCGCGGTGGCGGAATCACCCGCCGCCAACGCGGCCTCACTGGCCAGCCGGGCCGCGTCCCAGCGCAGGCCGAGCCCGGCCAGCCGGGCCACCGCGCCCTCCACCTGCTCGCGCACCACCTGACCGCGCAGTACCAGCACCCAGGTGCGGCCCGCGTCCGCCAGTACCGCGGCCTGCGGATCACCCGCCGCGGCGGAGGTCTTGAGCCGATGGGCGTGCGGCAGCAGGGCTTCGGGGCTCTCCTGGGCGATCGCGGCCTGAATCGCGTACCAGTGGAAGGCATTCGACCAGGCGGGCGGCTCACCGAGCCGGCGCAGCAGGTCGTCGGCGCCGGTCACCAGGGCGGTCATCCGGGCCTCGTCACGCAGGCGGATGCCGGCCAGCCAGAGCTCGCCGATGGGCAGCAGCGCCAGCAGATCCGCTCCGACCTCGTCGAACAGCGGGAAGGCCTGCTGCCAGGCCATGGCCAGCGCCGCGTGATCGCCGCTGCGCCGGGCCAGGCCGACGATTACGCCGTGCGCGAGCAGCCGATCGCGCGGATCCAGTTCCGTCAGCCGGACTTCCGACATCAGGGTGGCCGCCGAATGTTCGTCGCCGCCCAGCATGGCGACCCACGCGCCCAGCACCAGGCTCTGCGGATCGCGGCTGGGGCCGCGGTCCTGGGTGCCCTGCCGCAGGGCGTCCGCGGCCCGGCGCGGATCGCCCATGCTCAGGCACAGCAGCACCGCGATCGACACCGCCGAGCACGGCAGGAAGCGATCGCCGCCGTCATCGGTGGGGGCCGGACCGGAGTGCGCGGCGTGGATGAGCGCGGACGCCGCCGTGACGGCCGCGCCGCGCCGCGCCTGCGCGGGGCTGGTGAAGCGCTGCACGGCAAGGGTTGTCGGCGCGATGGCCCGCATCTCGGCGGTGAAACCAGTCGGGGCCGAGCCGGCTCCGAAGGTATTCGCCGCGCTCGCAGCGGGTCTCGCCGGTGCGGTGTCGTCGGGGCGCGGCCGGTCGCCGATGGGCCGGGCCGCGGGGCTCGCGGCCCGGGCCGGTGCGCCGGTTCCGGCGGCCGGCGCGGCAAAAGTCCGGTGCGGCGGCGGGAATGGGGTGCCGCTGTGGCCGTTCCCGCGATCGGTGCGCGTTGCCGCGCTGAAATCGCCGGGGGCACTGGTCGATCCGATGGTGTCGAACAGGGCATTGGCGATCGAGGCCGCGCGCGCGGTGGCCTCGGTCGGCGGCCACTGGGCGGCATTGACCGACAGCGCCTGTGCGCCCCGGGCGTCACCGGACAGCGACAGCACCGTGGCGGCGACCGCCCAGTCCGGGCCGACCCGGGTCGGTCCGAGCCAGGTGTAGAGCTGGGCGGCCCGGCCGGCCAGGCCGCGCCGGGTCCACACACCGGCGCAGATGCGCACGGCGGCAGCCAGATCCGCGAGCGGGATCGCCGGATTGGCCAGCGTGGGTTCGGCCAGGCGCAGGGCGGTGTCGCCGTCCCCGGCCCGGGCGGCGGCATCGGCCCAGCGCACGGCCAGGGCCTCCGGATCCGCGCCGGCGGCGGCCGCGGCCGCATAGTGCCGGACCGCCTCGTCACCGGCGCGTTCGGCTGCGGCACACAGGAATTCGGCCAGCCGCTCGTCGCGGACGCCGGATTCGGCGAGCAGCAGCGCGGTGTGGTCGCGCAGCAGTCCGGCGTCCAGGCGCGCGTGCAGCAGGCGGCGGGCGACGGTCAGGAAGCGGCGGTCGCCGACCAGGGTGCGCAGCGGCGGGACGGCCGGGGCCAGCAGCAGATCGGCATCGGTGACCAGGGCGCTGCCCCGGGCCCGGTCCACCAGATCCTGGGCGGCGGGCGGGGCGACGTCGAGCACCTCGGTGAGTTCGCCGGTATCCAGGCCCGCGCCGATGGCCGCCACCACCAGGGCGTCCAGCAGATCCGGATCGGCGTCGTCGAGACGCGCTCGCGCCCAGGCCGTCACCGCCTGGTCCACCGCGGTCACGCCCGCGTCCAGGCGAGTGGCGCAGGCGGCGGTCAGCGCGGCCACCACACCGCCGTGGATGCCGCCGGTCTGGCGGTGGATGTGCTGGGCCAGCCCGCGCGGCACCATCATGCCCAGTTCGCGGGCGAACGGGGCGATCTCGGTGGCGCCCAGGGCGCGCAGATCGACCACCCGGCCGCGGCGGGCCACCAGATCGGTCAGGCCCCGCAGCCGGGGGTCGTGCGGGCGCGGGCGCAGCGCGATCACCACCGGGTACTCCCCGGATTCGGCTGCGGCGCACAGCAGGTCGAATTCGGCCGGGTTCAGCGCGTGGGCGTCGTCGACGATGAGGGCGCCGCGGGCGCGGCTGTTGCCGTCGGCGCGGCCCGGGGCCGACGCGCGCAACGCGTGCGCCGGATTGTCGGTGTGCGGTACGCCCCGGGCGCGCAACCGCGCTCGGAGGGCGCCCAGCAGGGTGGACTTTCCGGTGCCGGAGCGGCCCCGGACGAGGTAGAGCACCGAGGCGGAATCGTCGGAATCGAGGTCCCGGAAAATCTCACGGGCGCACGGGATGGAATCCAGTGCGACGGGGGTCATGCCTGTCACGAGGAACCAACTCTCAGCGGCCGGTGTGCGGAACGACCGGTGGAACGGCGTTGCCGAGCTGATCAACTGCATTGTTCAGTGCGCCCGTGGGGAGCGTCACGCTGGGGACCGTCGGCGGCTGGATCTGCGGCACCGTCGGCATCTGGACCGGTGGTTGTTGCTGCTGTTGCGGCGGCTGGGGGCTCGCCGGATTCTGTTGCGGCGCCGGGGTATCGGCCTGCGCGGCGGGGGTGGTCGGGTCGGCGGCGGCCGGTGCGGGGGCCGCGGCGCCGGTGGTGGCCGGGCTGCCCGGCTTGGCCGCGCCCGGCTGCGACGCGGGCTTGGTCGCGGAGACCGGGTTCCCGGCCGCCGGAGCCGGGGCGCCGGAGGTGGTGGCCCCGCCCGTCGGCGCCGGGGAATCGAGCGCCACGGCGGAGGTCGAGGGGGACTGTGTGCCCGCGGGATTCGCGGGCGTGGACTGTCCGCCGGTGCCCATGGCCAGGGTGCCGGTGGCGATGGCGGCCACCGCGACCGCGGCCGCGCCGATCACCGCGAGGCGCTTCCAGTGCCGGAAGCCGCCGGCGGATTCCTCGACCGGGAGGTCGGGCAGTAGCGGAATGCGCGGGGCCGCAGACGATTCCGCCATCAGTGCGGTATCGTCCGCCGCCGCTCGGCCGGAATCGCCGCCGGGGCCCGGTGGTTCGGGGTCCGCGGGCCCGGCCGGGGAGCCGGATCGGGGCCGCTGGGGGAGCCCGGCCGCGGGGCGGCCGGGTGCGAGGGCCCGGCCGCCGTCGGCCTCGGCGAGGCCCAGGCCGCCGACCGCGATCGCCGGATGCGCCTCGGTGTCGGTGGTGTCGGCGAGCAGGTCGGCGGCCAGCAAGGCGGCGCCGTGCGCGCTGAGGTGGGCCGGGTCGGCGGCGGCCGCGACCGGGATGCCGAATTCGGTGGACAGCAGTTCGGTTACCAGCGGGATGCTCGCGCCGCCACCGATGACCAGAAAGCCGTCCAGATCGGCCGCGGTGAGTCCGGCCCGGCGCAGGGCCTCACGGGCCAGATCGATCGAACCGAGGAGCGGACCCCGCAGCAGTTCCTCGATATCGTCGCGAACCAGTCGTACGTCCACTTCGGCCAGGGCGGGCAAACGCACGGGCACCATGGTGGCGGTATTTGTGGATAGAGTTTCTTTCGCAATTTTGCAGCGAACGCGGAGCGCCGCTAATTCTTTTTCCACCAAAGGGTCGAAAGGATCGAAATCCTTTTCGCCGACCGCATGGGCGAGCACGAAACGCATTGTCAGCAGATCGAATTCCGACCCGGCCACCTCGGTGGTCCGTACCGGTTCGCCCAGCAGGCCCGACATGGCCCCCGTGCGCGCCACCGAAACCGTCAGGCCGGTGGCCCCCAGGTCGTACACCACCATCGCGCCGTCGTGGCTGGACTCGTGCACCTCCTGCAGCCAGCGCATGGCCGCCGTCGGCTCCGGGACCAGGGCCACCGCGTCCAGGCCGGCCGCGTCCAGGGCGTTCCGCTGCACCTCCACGGTGTGCTGCGACCACCAGACCGGGTAGCTGGCGACCGTGGCCGCGGCCGGGCCCGTGCCGTCCACCGCGCGGCCGATGGCCGCCGCCACCAGGTCGGCGGCGCGGACCGCGGATCCGTCCCGGGTTCTGATGTCCACGGGATCCCCGACCCGGGCCAGAAAACTGTCCGGAACCTCCGGCTCGGCGCCCAGCACGCTGGGCCGCGTATGTACTGTGTGTTGTCCCCCCGAAGTCGTCACGGCAACCGTATTCGACGACCCGACGGTGATGCCGAGCGCCAGCCCCTGACTCATTCGAGTTCCCCTGTCATTACCCAACGCGCGACCGGTGGATCGCGTGCCGAAAGCTCTTCGGTCCGATTTGTACGAAAAATCTCGGGTTAGGCCGCGTGGCCCACCCCGCCTGTCGGTAGCTGAGGGGATCCCGTTACCGATTCCCCCGCAGGTTTGGGGAAATTCCCCTAATGTTCGCCTGCCCCCGTAGGTGACCGCTGTGGAACTTGGGGGAGTTCACCCCGTTACGCGTAACGAGATGCCTTCCTAACGTGAAAGGAAATTCGAGCAGCGCGGGTCAGCGGGGCCCGCCCATCCAGGGAGACGATTCGCTATGAGCCCCAACGCAATTCTCGAGTTCATCCTCAATCTGCTGCGTGACCACGAGGCCGCGGTCAGTTATTGCAACAATCCGGGCGGGGCGCTGGCCGCCGCCGGGCTGGAGAATGTGACCCCCGAGGACATCGCCGCCGTGGCCCCCATGGTGGCCGAGTCCGCACTGGTTGCGGGAGGTTCGCAGCTGTCCGACATCATTGCCGCGGGCGGGACGACCGGCCTGGGCGCCGACACCGGGCTGGGCGGCTCCGCCGGGCTGGGCGCCGACACCGGTCTCGGGGTCGGGGCCAACGGCGGCGTGGGCGGCTCGGCCGCCATCGGCGACTCCGCGGGTGTGAATTTGGGCACCACCGCTGCCACCGCCACCCAGGTGTGCCTGACCGGCGACACCGGCACCGGCCTCGAGCTGGGCCTGTCCGATGGCATCGGCGCGGTCGTCGGTGCGGCCGCCGACCTCGGCGCGGGCCTGTCCGCCGGACTCGGCGGCGCGCTCGGCGTGGCCGGTGACGTCGCCACCGGCGTGGAGACCGACCTCGGGGGCGTGCTCGGTGCGCAGGCCGCCGCGGACCTGACCTCCGCCCTCACCGGCGGACTCACCGCCGGCGCCGGCCTCCAGACCGGCCTCCAGGGCGCCCTCGACACCGTCACCCAGGCCGGCGCGGACCTCACCACCGGCCTGACCGGCGCCCTCTCCACCGCCGGCGGCCTCGAAACCGGCCTCGGCGCCAACCTTTCCGCCGCCGTCAACGCCGCCACCGATGTGGGCGCGGGCCTTCAGACCGGCCTTACAGGCGCCCTCGACGCCGCTGCCGGCGTCGGCGCGGGCCTCACCGGCGCGCTGAACACCGCCGCCGGAGTGGGCGCGGGCGTGCAGACGGGTCTCGATGGCGCGGTGAACGCGGCGGGTGGCCTCGGAACCGGCCTCGGCGCCGGGCTTTCCACCGGAATCGACAGCGCACTCGATGCGGGCCTGGGCGTACAGACCGGCCTCAATGGTGCGGCGAATGTGGGCGCGCAGCTCGGAAGTGGTTTGGAGACCGGGCTTTCCGGGGCCGCCGACACCATGGCCGGGGTCGGCAGCCAGCTCGGCGGCGACCTGAACAGTGGACTCTCGGGTGGTCTGAACACCGGTGCCCAGGTGGGCGCGGGTCTCGACGCCGGAATCAACACTCTGCTGGGCGCGGGTACCCAGGCGGGCGCAGGACTGCAGACCGGCATCGGCGGCGCCGCGAACGTCGGCGCGGGCCTGGGCACACAGGTCGGAGCTGGCCTGGAGACCGGGCTTTCCGGTACGGCCGGCACTCTGGCGGGTGCCGGGACGCAGTTGGGTGCGGGGCTCGATGGCGGCCTGCACACGGGTGCGGATCTGGGTGCGCAGCTCGGAAGTGGCTTGGAAACGGGTATTTCCGGCGTGGGTAATGCGGCGACCGGGCTCGGCGGGTCCGCGAATGTTGGTGCGGGGCTTGGGACCCAGGTCGGGAGTGGCCTTGATGCCGGGGTGCACTCGGCCCTCGGCGCGGTGAGCCAGGTGGGTGCGGGGCTGGAGACGGGGCTCGGCGGGGCCGCGAATGTGGGGACCGGGCTGGATGCGGGGACGCAGCTGGGCGGGGGCGTGGATACCGGTCTGACCGGGGTGGGGAATTCGGTCGCCGGGGTCGGCGGCGGGTTGGATGCCGGGGTGGGGACGCAGGCCGGTGGAGGCGTGCATGTGGGGAGTGGGCTCGATGCCGGGGTGCACGGTGGGACCGCGGTGGATGCCGGGTTGCATGGTGCCGGTACGAATCCCTGGGCGGGTGTGGATGTTTCGCAGGCGTTCGGCGGCGGAGTGCATGCTCCGGGCGCGGACGCGTCGCTGTTCGGGGATGGTGGGGCGCACACCGGAGTGGATCTCGGAACGCACCCGGGCGGAGACGTCGTCGGCGACATGCTGCACTCGTAGGTGGAAGGGTCGCTCGCCGCGGTGAGCGACGACCTGTCGGAACACAAACGGCTGGAATAGGTTCGGTGAGCAGGCTGTGACAGGCATGGTGGCGGCGAATCCGCTGTTGACGATGGTGTCGGAGACCATCGCGGTGGCGAAGGCCGCGGAACGCGGGGATCTGGTCGCGCGGCTGGAGACGGTCGCGGGCAAGGTGCGCGATCCGCGGCGGCGGATCCTGGTGGCCGGTCTGGGGAATCAGGGCAAGAGCCGGTTCGTCAACGCCCTGATCAACATGGATGTCTGCCCGGTCGCCGACGATGCGACCACGGCGGTCACCACGGTGCTGTCCTACGGTGGGCAACCGCGGGCGACCGTGGTCGCGGCGGGCGCCGACGGCGGCGAGAACACCCGGGAGCCGGTGCCGTTCGAGGCGGTCCCCGCCCTCACCGCGCGCAGTCCGCAGGGCCGCGCCGTACTGCGGCTCGAGCTGGAGGCCCCGAGCCGGCTGCTGGCCGACGGCATCGTGGTGGTGGATACGCCGGGACTGGGCGTGCACGGAACCACGGGCGCGGCAGGCGTTCTCGCGCAGGCCCCGGCCGCGGACGCGGTGCTGGTGCTCACCGACGCCTCCACCGAGCTCACCGAGACCGAGGTGGATTTCCTGCGGCAGGTGCGGGAGCTGTGCCCGGCGGTGGCGCTGCTGGTCACCAAGATCGACCTGTATCCGCATTGGCGGCAGGTGTTCGAGGCGAACCGGAAGCACCTGCACGCCAATGGGATCGAGATGCCCATGCTGCCGGTGTCGGCGGTGCTGCGCGCGCACGCCATGCGCCTGCAGGACGAGGGCCTGGGCCGCGAGTCCGGGTTCGGGCTGGTGTTCCAGTTCCTGCGTGAGCAGGTGGTGGCCCGGGATCAGGCGGCGATGCAGCGTGCGGTCGCCCTCGACATCTCCTCTGCCGCAGAGCATCTGGCGCTGGCGCTGGGCAGTGAACTGGTCGCGCTGCGTGATCCCGAGCGGGGCGCGGCGGCCATCCGGGAGCTGCACGCCGCCAAGGCCGAGGCGGAGAAACTGCATCGCCACACCGCCGCCTGGCAGCAGACGCTGGGTGACGGCATCACCGATCTGGCGGGGGATATCGACCACGATCTGCGCAACCGCCTGCGCGATATCGCCCGTACCGCCGAGGACTGGATCGACCAGCACGATCCCGGCCGGCACTGGGACAGCATGGACGAATGGCTCACGGCCACCGTGGGTTCCGCGGTCGGCGACAACCTGGTGTGGACGGGCACCCGCGCGGTGAAGCTGGCCGAGCGGGTCGCCACCCACTTCGACGATCTCGGCGCGGTGGATCTGCCCGAGGTGCGCGACACCCTCGACGACGACTCCCGCGCCGAGTCCTGCACCCTCGCCGATCTGGAACCCGATCTGGGCCTGGGTCACAAGCTGCTGGTGGGTGTGCGCGGCTCCTACGGCGGCGTGGTGATGGCGGGCATGGTCGGCACCATGGCCGGGCTGGCCCTGATCAACCCGCTCTCGCTGGGTGCGGGAGTCCTGCTGGGCGGCAAGGCCTTCAGCGACGACAAGAAGGCCCGCCTGGCCAAGCGTCGTGCCGATGCCAAGATGGCGGTGCGCCGCTACCTGGACGACATCGCCTTCCACACCGGCAAGGAGACCAAGGACCGCCTGCACCGCATCCACCGCCTGCTGCGCGATCACTTCACCGCCATCGCCGACCGCACCCTGCGCTCCATCGACGAATCCCTGCGCGCCGCCCAGGAGGCCGCCAACCTGGAGGCCGCCCGCCGCACCGAACGCGCTGCCGAACTCGAACGCCGCCTGCGCGTCGTGGCCGAACTCCGGCGTCACGCCAACACCCTCCTCGGCCCGGAACCCCAGGCCGCGCTGGCTCCCGCCGCCCAGCCGCACCTTCCGCCCGCCGCGCAGCCACAACTCCCGCCCACCGCGCACTAGTGCAGACGACTCGGCCCGCTAGCGGCCGGGTGCCGCTGCCGAGGCGGTTCCAGTGCTCGCGACCGGGCCTGTCATTCCGCACCTGAGGCGGGTGAGCGGGGCGACCGTTGGACGATCCCACCGCGCGAGGCGGGCGTCCGGACGTGGTCGTGGCAATGGCACTGACCAGTTGGGCAATATGCCGGACCGGCGCGGGGCCGGGAAGGGGCGCGGCGCACCGGGAGGAAGGCGGGGCGTTCACGTTCGGGCCGGGCAAGATCAGGGGTTGGGTGGCCGGGTTCGCGCTGTGGTGAGCTGTCTCTCGGAACTGGGAATCGGCTGTGAGAGCTGGGCGGTTCTGATAACGATTCGGCGTGGCCGGGCGAATGCCTTGCGATGCGTGGAGGTGCGGTGTGCTTCGGAATCGGGAGCCTATGAGGGACGACGCGAGCGGTGTCGGGTATGGGCTGGTGCCGGAGACGCGCGGGCTGGTGGCGGCGGCGCGGCGGGCGCTGGGCGAGCGGCCGCGGGTGCGCGGCCAGCTGGACGAGTGCGCGCGGCGGCTGGACGAGCCGCTGCGGGTGGCGTTGGCGGGCCAGCTCAAGGCCGGTAAGTCGACGCTGTTGAACGCGTTGGTCGGGCAGGACATCGCGCCGACCGACGCGACCGAGTGCACGCGGCTGGTCACCTGGTACCGCAATGGGACCGCGCCGCGGGTGACCGCGTTCAGCCTGGACGGGGCGCGTGCGGATGTGGTGGTGCGGCGCGGCCGCGGGGCCGAGGGGCTGCCGGGCGCGCACGGGCTCACCTTCGATCTGTCGGCGCTGCGCTGGAACGCCCCCGCCCCGCGAGAAGTGGACCACCTGGCGGTGGAGTGGCCGTCGGCCGAGCTGGCACAGACCACCATCATCGATACGCCCGGCATCTCCTCGCTGTCGCGGGAGGTGTCGGCGCGCACGTCGCGGCTGCTCACGCCGGGCGGCCCGGGCCCGGCGCTGCCGCCCGCCGATGCCGTGCTCTATCTACTGCGTCGTCTCGACGCCGCCGATGTGGATTTCCTGGAGCGCATCGGCGCCGGACCGAACGCGAGTTCCGGTGCACCGCAATCCTTCTCGGGCCCGCTGGGCGTGGTGGGCGTGGTGTCGCGGGCCGACGAGATCGGCGCCGGGCGCATCGACGCCCTGCATTCCGCCCGCGATGTGGCCGCCCGCTTCGCGACCGAGCTGGAGCGAACCGGCCTGTGCCAGTCCGTGATTCCGGTGGCGGGCCTGCTCGCGTTCGCCGCCGCCACGCTGCGCCAGCGGGAATACGATGCCTTCGAGGCGCTGGCCGCCATCCCGGTGGACGAGCTGACCGCGGCCCTGCTGTCGGCGGACCGCTTCGCCCATCCCGATCTGCCGCTGCCGGTCCCGGCCGAGTTGCGCGCCCACCTGACGGCCCGATTCGGTTTGTTCGGAATCCGCTTGGCCGTCACCCTGATCCGGCTCGGTGTCCGCGGTTCGCAGGCCCTGGCGGCCGAATTGTCGGACCGCAGTGGCCTCGACGAACTCCGCACCGTCCTGGACGTCCAATTCGCCCAGCGCGCCGACGAATTGAAGGCCCATTCGGCCCTCACCGCCCTGGCCCGCATTCTCACCGCCAACCCGGGTTCGGCGGCCGATGCCCTGCTGCCGCGGGTGCGCACCCTGCTCGCCGATGTGCACGGCTTCGCCGAACTCCGCCTGCTGGCGCACCTGCGCTCGGACGAATTGCCCCTGCCCCCGGACGATCTGGCCGACCTGAACCGCCTCATCGGCGGCACCGGCGTGGCCCCTACGCTGCGACTGGGCCTGTCCGCCCACACCGATCTCGCCACCCAGCGCGAGGCGGCCCTGGCCGCGGTCCAGAAATGGCGTGCCCGGGCCCGCCACCCGCTGGCCGATCAGTTCACCGCGAATGCCTGCCTGACCGCGGCCCGCAGCGCGGAGGGCCTGCTGGACATCCTGCACGAGCCCCCGACCACGCCTTTCCCGGCGCTGCGGCGGCCCGGCCGCTAGGCGCCCGGCGTCAGGGTGCCGTGCGGTCGCTGCGCGGGTCGATCAGGATCTTGGCGTGGTGCTCGGGTGAGGCGAGGGTGGTGAAGGCCGCGTCGATGCCGTCGAGGCCGACGGTCCCGGTGATCAATGGGCTGGGATCCACCTTCCCGTCGGCGATCATGTGGAGGGTGTCGCGGAATTCGCCCGGGTCGTAGCCGAGGACGAATCGCAGCTCGATCTCCTTGTTGATGGCGGTGGCGGGATGGAAGGCGTCCTGCTGCATGCACACGCCCACGACCACCACGCGGGTCAATGGCGGTGCGGCGGTGAGGATCTGGTCGATGATGCCGGGCACGCCGACGCATTCGAAGACGACGGGCCCCGTCGGACCGCGATCGAGGGTGTGCGCGACGCGGAACAGGTACCACCACGGGAAATTCGGGATCCGCCGCAGCCGTTCCATGGCGTCGAAGCCCAGATTGAGGATGTCGGAGGCGCCGGAGATCCGCGGCTTCTTCGGCGTTGCCTCCCACGGTGATTCGACGGTGGGGTCGACCACCACATCGGCCCCGCACCGGCCCGCGAGTTCGCGGCGGCGCGGCGAGAAGTCGCTGGCGATCACGGTGCGCACGCCCGCGGCCTTCAGCATGGAGATGACGGCCAGACCGATGGGACCGCACCCGACGACGAAGGCGATCTGTCCCTTGCTGATCCGGCTGCGGCGGACCGCGTGCCAGCCCACCGACATCGGTTCGGTGAGGGCGGCGTGGTCGGGGGACAGGCCGTTGGGGACCGGGAAGGTCATGGGTTCCTGCACCAGCACCTGCTCGGCGTAGCCGCCGGGCGCGTTGGCGGACAGTCCGGTGAGTTCGGGCTGCCGGCCGGTGCGCAGGATGGGCAGCGCCACCACCGGGGTGCCGGGCTTCCAGCGGCGGCGGGTGCCGGGACCGTATTCGGCGATCTCGCCGGTGAATTCGTGTCCCATGACGATCCGCTGATCGGAGCGCATGAAGTGGTCGTAGCCGGTGGCGGCGGCCAGGTCGGCGAGTTCGTCGCAGTGCAGGCGGGCGTGCAGGTCGGATCCGCAGATGCCGCAGCGGGTGACGGACAGCAGCACCTGACCGGGCCCGGGTACGGGGGTGGGCAGGTCCTCGACCCGGAATTCGCCCTTGCTGACGACGGTCGCGCGCATGCCTGACTCCTGTCGAATGCCGGTGACACTGTGGATTCTTCACCGGAACGGACCGCGGGTCCGGTGAATCACCGAACCCGCGGCCGTTTTGCCGGACTCCGTGCCCGGATCCCGCCGGTGGGGTCAGACTCCCACGAGTTCCTCCTCGGTCTCCACCTCGTGCTGCTCGAGCCGGGTGTCGCGCGGCAGCGCCAGGAATCCGAGGCACACCAGCGCCATCAGCCCGATGCCCCACACCAGCGTGTAGTCGAAGGTGTGCGCGAAGTTGACCGCATTGGCCTGTTCACCCGCATGCGCGAGGGCCTGGCCGACAGCCGGATTCGCGGCCGGAGACTGGCAGCTCGCCGGGATGACGGAGGGATCCACCTCGGCGGAGCGATCCCGCACACAGGCCCGGAAGTTCGCGAGGATCTGCTCCTGCGCGGGCCCGGGCACCCCGGCCGCCGCCAGCTCGGTGCGGGTCTGCGCGGCAACGGAATCCACGCCGCGCGCCGAATCATGATCCAGCTGGGCGAAGAACAGAATGCCGACCAGTGCCACACCCAGCGCCATCCCCAGCTGCTGGCCGGTGTTCAGCAGCCCGGATGCCGCCCCGGCCTCGCGGTCGGGAATCTGCCCGAGCAGCATGTCGATGGTCGGCGCGACCACGATGCCGAATCCGATGCCGGTCACGATGAGCGGCAACACCATCTGCCAGGAGGCGAAATCGGATTCGTAGTGGGCGGCCATCGCGCCGTACAGCGCGAACCCGCCCGCCGTCACCAGTCCGCCCGCGAGCAGCACCCACTTGCCGAACCGCGGTGCCAGCACGCTGACCGACACGCCCGCCCCGATGCCCGCGCCGACCGCGAAGAACACCGAGGTCAGGCCGGCCCGCATGGGCGACCAGCCCAGCCCGGCCTGCATGAACAGCGTCCAGATCAGGAAGAACCCGCCGAAGCCGACCCAGAACAGCAGCCAGCTCGCCAGGCCGACGGTGAACGGCCGCGACCGGAACAGGTCCAGGTCGATCAGGGGTGATCCGCCGTTGCGGCTGCGCCACCGTTCGTAGACCACGAAGGCGGCGAAGGCCGCGGCCGCCGCGCCCATCATGACGAAAGTCCAGGCGGGCCAGTCCAATCGGCGGCCCTCGGTGAGCGGATACACCAGCAGTAGCACCGCGGAAATGGCGAGCGCCATGCCGACGATGTCCAGGCGCGGCGCGTGCGCGGACCGCGAATCCCGCATCACCAGGGCCGCGGCGGCCAGCGCGATCAGGCCGACCGGCACGTTCACCAGGAAGATGGGGCGCCAGCTCAGATCGAAGAGATTCCACTGCACCAGCAGCCCGCCCAGGGACAGCCCGACCGCGGACGCGGATCCGCCGACGCCGCTGTAGACGGCAATGGCCTTGGCGCGCTCGTCCTTCGGGAAGGTGACGCGAATGATGGCGAGGATCTGCGGCACCATGAGCCCGGCCATCGCGCCCTGGACGAACCGCGAGCCGATGAGCAGTGTGGGTGAGGAGGCCAGGCCGCAGGCCAGTGAGGCCGCGGTGAATCCGGCCATGCCGAGCAGGAACAGGCGTTTGCGGCCGTAGATGTCGCCGAGCCGCCCGCCGGTGATGAGTACGGCCGCGAAGGACAGCACGTACGCGGCGATGATCCATTCGATCTGCGAGTAGGCCGCGCCCAGGTCCTTCTGGATGCTCGGCACGGCCACATTGACGATGGTGACATCGAGCAGGTCCATGAATCCGGCGGCCAGCACGACGGTGAAGGCGATCCAGCGGCGTGGATCGAGGGTGGGGGAATTGTTGGTATCCATGCGCGAGCTCTCTTCGCTGTCGGGGGTTGGATCGACTTCTCAAACTATGCACCTGAAGTGATTATCAATCAAGTAGGCAATCATGGTCAGGGCATTACTGTAAGCTGTGCAGGTGACCGACGCCGATCCCCAGTACTCACCGCTGTTCGAGAGCGCCGCCTTCCTGCTGGGGCAGTTGGGATCGCATTCCGCGTACCGCTTCGACGCACTGCTCGCGCCCCTGGGGATCAGGCCGCCGCAATACGGCACGCTGCGCCTGCTCGAGGCCAATGACGGCCGCACTCAGCAGCAGCTGTGCGATGCCCTGGGGATCCACCGGAATGTCATGGTCAGCCTGATCGACGACCTGGAGAAGCGTGGCCTGGTCGAGCGGCGCAAGCATCCGGTCGATCGCCGCGCCCACGCCGTGCACCTGCTGCCCGCCGGGCGCGAGACCATCGCCCGCGCGGCCGCGATCGCCGATGGACTCAATGCGGAACTGCTCGCCGCGCTCGACCCTGAGGACCGGCCGCGGCTGCTCGCGCTGCTGCAGCGGACGGCGATCGGCAACGGCCTGACCCCGGGTGTCCATCCCGGTCTGACCGTCGCGCCGGGCACCGTGCCCATGTATGGCCCAGATCACACATAGGCGCTGTCACAGGCCGGGCCGGCGCGTGTCCAACCAGGTGTAGGCAACTCACCCGGAAGGACACCGACGATGGCCACCATCGACGTTCTGGACTCGTTCATCAACTACACCGACACCGGCAGCGGTGCGGTGCCCGTCGTGTTCCTGCACGGCAACCCCACCTCCTCCTACCTCTGGCGCAATGTGATCCCGCACGTGAGCGGCGGGACCCGCGCCCTGGCACCCGATCTCATCGGCATGGGCGCCTCCGGCAAGCCGGACAGCGACTACCGCTTCGTCGATCACGCCCGCTACCTGGATGCCTGGTTCGACGCCCTGGGCCTGGACCAGGTCGTGATCGTGGGTCACGACTGGGGCGGCGCACTCGGAATGGACTGGGCCGCACGGCATCCCGAGCGAGTGCGCGGTATCGCCGTGGTGGAGACCTTCCTGCGGCCGATGCGCTGGTCGGAGATGCCGCCCCAGGGCGCGGAACTGTTCCGCCGCTTCCGTTCCCCCGAGGGCGAGGAGATGGTGCTGGAACGCAATATGTTCATCGAATTCAACCTGCCTGCCGCCACCCGGAATCTGAGCCCCGAGGCCCTGGACGCCTACCGCGCGCCCTATCCGACCCCGGAGTCCCGCCGGCCGATGCTGGCGTGGCCGCGCGAATTCCCGCTGGAGGGCGAGCCGGCCGACGTGGTCGCCATCATCGAGAACTACGACCGGTGGATGGCCGCGACCCCCGAGGTGCCGAAGCTGGTCATGCACGTCGAGGACGGTGTCGGCCTCGGCTCGCCGGAGGTGATGGAGTGGGCGGAGCGGACCTTCGCCGCCGCCGAGCTCGCGAATATCGGACCGGCGGGGCATCACTGCCCCGAGGACCAGCCCGATGCCATCGGGCAGGCGGTCGCGCAGTGGATCCACCGCCACGCCCTCACCGCCACTGCGGCCGTGGCCTGATCCGCCGGGTCGCACGGCCGGGCGGTTCGACCGGTTAGCCTGGTTTCGCCGTGGCAGGGCTGATCGCGGGGCGCACCATGGTGCGCCCCGCGATCCCTATGCTGGCGATATGGACACCGGATCGGACATCGACGAGCGCGCGCTCGTCGCACGGGCTGTCGAGGGCGATCGCGCCGCCGTCTCGGATGTCGTTCGGCTGCTGCAGGATCCGATCTACCGGCTGGCGTTGCGCATGGTGTGGCGGCCCGCCGACGCCGAGGACGCCACCCAGGAGATCCTGCTGCGGGTGGTCGGCAATCTCGCGACCTGGCGCGGCGAGGCCCGGCTCACCACCTGGGCCTACCGCATCGGCGTCAACTACCTGCTGAATCTGAAGCGGCAGACGCCGCAGGAAGCGCAGCAGCTCAGCCTCGACCAGTTCGGCGAGGGACTGAAAGACGGTCTGGCCGAGGAGGATTACCGCGGTCCGGAGTCCACGCTGCTCACCCACGAGGTGCGGCTCAACTGCAGCCAGGCCATGCTGCAGTGCCTGGGCCGCGACGAACGCGTGGCGTACGTGCTCTCCGACGTCTTCGAGGTGAGTTCGGAGGAGGCCGCCTGGATCGTCGGCGCGACACCCGCCGCGTATCGGAAACGGGTGGAGCGGGCCAAGAAACGGCTCGGGAACTTCCTGCAATCCACCTGCGGGCTGGCGAATCCCCAGGCGTTCTGCCGGTGCTCGCGGCGGGTGGAGAAGGCCGTCGAGCTGGGCCGGGTGGATCCGCGCCGCCCCGCCTTCGCCGCGCACCCGATCACGCCGGGCGGGCGCAGTGTGGAGGAGGCGGAGCGGCAGATGGTGCGCCTGCACGATGCCGCCGCCGTGCTCGGCGCGCATCCGGATTACGCCGCTCCGCAGGCGAAGCTGGAGGCCATCGCCGGGCTGCTGCGTTCGGGGCGGTTCCCGCTACTGGAGTGACGCGGGCGTCCCGTACTTCATCTCGTACGCCCACGGCGCGAGCTCGGCCGTCACCGCTGCCAGGTCGGGGCTGGCGTCGCAGTCCGAACACTCCAGGCGCACATCGACTTTCCCGCCGCACCCGGTGTGCCGGTAGGTGACCGGCGGTCCGTCCGGCGCCGCCCAGCGGTCGCCCCAGTCGGTGAGCGCGAGGATGACCGGTTTCAGGTCGAGTCCCTTGGCGGTGAGCAGATATTCGGGGTGGCCGCTGCCGGTGCCGCTGCGCTGCTCGAAGATTCCGGCCTCGACGAATTCGGCGAGTCGCTTGGTGAGGATGTTCGGCGCGATGCCGAGCGAGCGCTGGAACTCGGTGAACCGGGTCATCCCGGCGAACATGGCATTGCGCACGATGAGCAGGCTCCAGCGCTCGCCCACGATCTCCAGCGTGCGTGCGGCCGAGCACACCTCCCCGTCGTACATGCGTCCCAACATGTATCCAGATTGGCTCATCCGCTTGTGTGATGCAAGTAACCACACTATCGTTATGCAAGTAAGTTCTCGCGAGACAGTCCACTCCGACCCGTCCTGTGTGTTCAGGAAAGAAATGGGACCTGCCATGACTGATCAGAACTTCACCACCAGCGTCACCGTCGACCGCACCCCCGCCGAGGTCTTCGCCGCCGTCCTGAACGCCCGCGGCTGGTGGGGGAAGGGCATTACGAGCAGCACCGAGCGGCAGGGCGACACTTTCGTCTTCGAGGTCCCCGGCGTCCACCGCAGCGATATCGAGCTGACCGAGGTGGTGCCGAACCGCCGCGTGGTCTGGCTGGTCAAGGACAACTGGATGTCCTTCGTCCAGGACAAGACCGAGTGGGTGAATACCGAAATCCATTTCGACATCATCGAAACCGACGGCGGCACCGAACTCCGCTTCACCCACGTCGGGCTCGTTCCCGACTACGAGTGCTATGACGCCTGCTCCCCGGCGTGGACGTTCTACATCACCGAGAGCCTGCGCGACCTGATCACCACCGGCGTCGGTCAGCCCGGTGAACTGCCCGCCGAGATCGAGGCGGTCGAGGCCGCGAAGGCGGCGCGGTAACCTCGAGGAGGTCCCCGAACGGCGCTCCGATCGCGGGTTCAGCCGTCGCCCAGGAGCTTTCGCGCGATGGGCACCACCTGTCGCGCGAAACGCTGCACCTGGTCGACGTCGAAACCCGGCGGCCAGTAGATGAAGGTGTCGAACCCGGCGTCGCGGGCCAGGCGGACGATGATGTCCGCCCACTCCTCCGGGGAACCGTGAATCGGGTCGGAGCCACGGGGATCCGGGTGTAGCGACCGGTCGCTCACCACGCCGGGCAGCGCCGCCAGCCGGGTGATGGTGCGCGGATCCCGCCCGAGCGAGCGCGCCACCGCGTCGATGCGGGCATTGGCTCCGGCCCACTGCTCCCAGGGCATCCAATTCGGCAGCGGCGCAACCCATCCGTCGGCCGCCGAGCCGATCAGGTCCAGCGCGTGCGGGCCCATGGCGCCCAGCCAGATCCCGATATTGTGCGCGGGCGCGGGTCCGCCCTCGATGCCCTGCACCGTGTATTCGGTGCCCACCACGGACACCAGCTGCCCGGGACGCCATTCCGCCCGGATGATGGCAATGCTCTCGGCCAAGGCCATGAGCGCCGACCGGCCCTTGCGGGCGGGCCCGCCCATGGCCACCACGCCGCTCTCGAAAGCGCCCGCCCCCAAACCCAATTCGAAGCGCCCGCCGCTGAGCAGGTCGAAGGTGGCGGCCTGCTTGGCGATCATGGCGGGAGTGCGCAGCGGCAGATTCGCCACGCCCGGATACAGGCTGACCCGGCCGGTGGCCGCCAGGCAGGCCCCGATCACCGCGAAGGTGTCGCCGAACTGCGCGTTGTAGGGATGGTCCTGGATGGCCACCAGATCCAGCCCCTCGGCGTCGGCGGCCACGGCCATATCGATGACGTCCGGCAGCGCGGCCGCGACGGGCGGGATCGAAATACCGAACCTTGCCTGCATCGCGCCTCCTCACCAGCGGAAATCGACGCTCACGATCTTCGTGGGCGGTTGCGTGCAACACCGGCATTTCGGACGTCGGCGCGCATCCCGGGCGTGTCCCGCCCCTGCTCACCGCCCCGCCGGAAACCGCGCGGTACGGCCGGGTTCCGTTTACGATCCCCGCGTGAGCTCGAAATCGTCCGGATCGCCCGGGGATTCGCCCGGGGCCGGGCGGATGCGGGCGCGGGACATCGACCGCGTCAACGCACGGGCGCTGCTCGACGCCGCCTTCGAGGAGGGCGAGCTCGCGGTCGAGGAGTACCACCAGCGGTCCGAGCAGGCGCAGACCGCACAGACCCTCGGCGAACTGCAACGACTCATCGGCGACCTGCAGCCGAGCACCAAGACCGCCGACCTCACGCCCGCCGGCCGGCGGGCGCGACGGCCGTCCGTGGGCGGCTATCCGCCGCGCACCCGGGCCCGCGACAGCGACCGCCAGGCCACCTGCACCCTGCTCGACGCCGCTCGCGCGGACGGGCAGCTCAGCGCCGCCGACCATCGCACCCTCACCGAACTCGCCGGCGAGGCGCGGACATTGGGCGAACTGGCCCAGCTCACCGATGATCTGCAGCGGCCCGCCGACGCCCGGCCGGATCCGATTCCGCCGAAGTCGCGGCGCGAGAACTGGTTCGCGGCCGGTGTCGCGGCCCTGAGCATCGCGGTCGCGGTGGGCACGTTCGTGGCCGTGGATCGCCCCGCCACCCCGGCGGCCGGACCGCCCGCGGTCGACCTGGGTGTGATCGGACCGATGGTGCTGCCCCGGCCGAAACTCACCGAGGCCGAGGGTATCGGCTACTTCCGGGACGCCTATCGCGCCAAGTTCGGTGACACCATCGTCGACGAGGTCGACCTGTTCCCCGGCTACGCGGTGGTCACCCGCGGGACCCAGGCCAACCGCAAGATCCGCTACACCTATCGCGGCGGCTTCGACCAGGGTGACCAGCCGCAGACCCGGTCGCCGCAGACGCCGACCGCGGATCTGGCCGCACTGAACGTGCCGGCCATCGCCGCGCTCGCGGCCCAGGCCCCGGCCCTCACCAAGGTGGATCAGGGCACGGTCAGCTACCTCGACATCGAAGGGTCCGGCAGCGGGCCGATCGTTCGTATCTATGTGGGCAACAAGGCCAATGAGAACGGCTACCTCGAGGCGACCCTCGATGGCCGGATCGTGCGGACCCTGGCGTTCGGGGGATAGGTCGAGACCATGGCTGATGCACGCTCCCAGGGATTGCGGGCCCGCGACACCGATCGCGTGGATGCCTGCACCCTGCTCGACACCGCCCGGGACGCCGGCGAGCTCACCACGAGCGAGCACACCGCACGAACCGCGAAGGCCATGGCGGCCAAGACCTTCGGCGAACTGGATGCGGTGCTGGAGGATCTGCAGATTCCCGCCAATCTGGTGAATTCGCCTGTGGTGCGGGCGAATCGGCGCGGTCCGTCCACTCGCATGCGGGTCGCCGCCGCGATCCTGGTGGCCGCGGCCCTGCTCGGCGCGTTCGCGGGTTGCGTCTCGCGCACGGCCGCACCGAAACCCGCTCTACCGGACCCGACCACGGGCCCGGGCCTGGCCAGTTTCGTCGCGGCCTACCAGGACCACTTCGGCGATACCAAGGCCGATCAGGTTCTCCTCTATCCCACCTACGTGATCATCGAGCGGCGCCAGGATCCGTCGGCGCCACGTGACGCGCACATCCGTTACGACGGCGGCTTCCACTCCTATGACGACATCGCCCGGTCTTCGGGCGTGGACATCTTCGACATGTCGGTCCTGGATCTGAAGAAGATCGCGGGCCTGCTCGCCGGGGCTCCGCAGTCGGCGGGCGTGCCCAACGGCCGGATCGGCCACGTCGAGATCGCCGGGGGCGCCGATGGCAATCCGGTGGTGACCGTTTACGTCGACGACGGCTCCCAGCACGGCTATTTCAAGGTCAGCGCCACGGGCGAGCCGATGGCGATCTACCCGCCCAGCTGATAGGCCACGGTCCCGGCCCATCGGTAGTTGCAAACCGACCGGCGTGGATGCAAGGGCTGTGAGTCGCGCCTGCCCGCGAAGAATTTTTTTTGTGCTGCGTGGAATAGATGACGTGCGGTCCCCGTTGGGACAGGTCAGCAAGGTTGAGCGAGTCGGACTCAAGTTCAAGTTGCGCACCGCCGCCGGCGGGTGCAGGATTGAGCCGACCACGCTCAGTGTTACTGGGATTGCAGTGCGCCGGAGTCGCTCGGAAGGGATTCCGGGGCGCTCAGGTACATCAACTAGGAGGAACCACCATGGCTCGTGCGGTCGGTATCGACCTCGGGACCACGAACTCTGTCATCGCCGTTCTCGAAGGCGGCGAACCGGTCGTCGTGGCCAACTCGGAAGGATCGCGCACCACGCCGTCGATCGTCGCTTTCGCCAAGAACGGTGAAGTGCTCGTCGGTCAGCCCGCCAAGAACCAGGCCGTCACCAACGTCGACCGCACCATCCGGTCCGTCAAGCGCCACATGGGCGAGGACTGGTCTGTCGACATCGACGGCAAGAAGTACACCCCGCAGGAGATCTCCGCGCGCGTGCTGATGAAGCTGAAGCGCGACGCCGAGGCCTACCTGGGTGAAGAGATCACCGACGCCGTGATCACCGTCCCCGCTTACTTCGAGGACGCGCAGCGCCAGGCCACCAAGGAGGCCGGCCAGATCGCGGGCATGAACGTGCTCCGCATCGTCAACGAGCCCACGGCCGCCGCGCTGGCCTACGGCCTCGACAAGGGCGACAAGGAACAGACCATCCTGGTCTTCGACCTCGGTGGCGGCACCTTCGACGTCTCGCTGCTGGAGATCGGCGAGGGCGTCGTCGAGGTCCGCGCCACCTCCGGTGACAACCACCTCGGTGGCGACGACTGGGACGAGCGCATCGTCGGCTGGCTGGTCGACAAGTTCAAGGGCACCTCGGGCATCGACCTGACCAAGGACAAGATGGCCATGCAGCGCCTGCGCGAGGCTGCCGAGAAGGCCAAGATCGAGCTGTCGTCCTCGCAGTCGACCTCGATCAACCTGCCCTACATCACGGTCGACGCGGACAAGAACCCGCTGTTCCTCGATGAGCAGCTGACCCGCGCCGAGTTCCAGAAGATCACCTCGGATCTGCTGGACCGCACCCGCAAGCCGTTCCAGTCGGTCATCAAGGACGCCGGCATCTCGGTCGGCGACATCGATCACGTTGTGCTCGTTGGTGGTTCGACCCGTATGCCCGCCGTGTCCGACCTGGTCAAGGAACTGACCGGCGGCAAGGAGCCCAACAAGGGCGTGAACCCGGACGAGGTCGTCGCCGTCGGCGCCGCCCTGCAGGCCGGTGTGCTCAAGGGTGAGGTCAAGGACGTCCTGCTGCTCGATGTCACCCCGCTGTCGCTGGGCATCGAGACCAAGGGCGGCGTGATGACCAAGCTGATCGAGCGCAACACCACCATTCCGACCAAGCGGTCGGAGACCTTCACCACGGCCGACGACAACCAGCCGTCCGTGCAGATCCAGGTCTTCCAGGGTGAGCGCGAGATCGCTTCGCACAACAAGCTGCTCGGATCGTTCGAGCTGACCGGCATCCCGCCGGCCCCGCGAGGCGTGCCGCAGATCGAGGTCACCTTCGACATCGACGCCAACGGCATCGTCCACGTCACCGCCAAGGACAAGGGCACCGGCAAGGAGAACACGATCAAGATCCAGGACGGCTCCGGCCTGTCCAAGGAGGAGATCGACCGCATGGTGAAGGACGCCGAGGCGCACGCGGCCGAGGACAAGGCGCGTCGCGAGGAGGCGGAGACCCGCAACCAGGCCGAGTCGCTGGTGCACCAGACCGAGAAGTTCATCAAGGACAACGAGGACAAGGTCCCGGCGGACGTCAAGACCAAGGTCGAGGCGGCCATCGCGGAGGCGAACGAGGCGCTCAAGGGCACCGACATCTCGGTCATCAAGACCGCGGTGGAGAAGCTCGCCACCGAGTCGCAGGCGCTGGGCCAGGCCATCTACGAGGCCTCGGCCGCGGACCAGGCCGCCCAGGGCAACGGCGCGGGCGCGCCGCAGTCCGATGACACTGTCGTGGACGCCGAGGTCGTCGAGGAGCCTGAGAAGAAGTGACGAACCAGAACCCGGAAAACATGGTCGACTCGGCCACGGGTGAGATCTTCGAGGCCGCGGCGGACACCGCCGCGGCCCTCGGGGCCGAGGGAACTCCCGAGGTCAGTGAGGATGCCCTCGCCGACGCGATCACGGCCGAATTGGCCGAGCGCACCGCCGATCTGCAGCGTCTGACCGCGGAGTACGCCAACTACCGCCGCCGCGTCGAGCGCGACCGCAAGGCCGCCATCGACACCGCCAAGGCCGCGGTCGTGGGCGAACTGCTCCCGGTGCTCGACGATCTGGATCGCGCCCGCGCGCACGGTGACCTCGACAACGGACCGCTCAAGTCGGTCGCGGACAAGCTGGTCACCGCCCTGCAGAAGCAGGGCCTCGAGGAATTCGGTTCGGAGGGCGAGCCTTTCGACCCGACCCTGCACGAGGCCGTGCAGCACGAGGGCAGTGGCGCGGACCCGATCCTCGGCATGGTGATGCGCAAGGGCTACCGCTTCGGCGATCGCGTGCTGCGGCACGCGCTGGTCGGCGTCACCGACGGTGTGGCGGATCTGGCTGCGGCGCAGCCGGATACGACGAACGCTGGCACCGATGCCGCTGGCACTGATTAACAACGCACAGACGCCCCCGGCGTCACCGACAACACGGAAAGGAGGAGATGCCCGGTGAATCGAGAGTGGCTCGAGAAGGACTTCTACAAGGATCTGGGTGTTTCCTCCGGCGCCACCCAGGACGAGATCAAGAAGGCCTACCGCAAGCTGGCCCGTGACCTGCACCCGGACAAGAACCCCGGGGACAGCACGGCCGAGGAGCGGTTCAAGGCCGTCAGCGAGGCGAATGCCGTGCTGTCGGATCCGGAGAAGCGCAAGGAGTACGACGAGGCCCGGAAGCTGTTCGCCGGCGGCGGTTTCGGCCGCGGCGGGTTCTCGCCCGGGGGTGGCTACGGCCAGCCCGGCGGCGGGTTCTCCGGCGAGTTCAACCTCGGCGACATCTTCGGCGCGGGCGCCGGAGCCGGTGGCGCCGACGGCGGCCTGGGCGATCTGCTGGGCGGACTGTTCAATCGCGGCGGCACCCGGACCTCGTCGCGTCCGCGGCGCGGTTCGGATGTGGAGACCGAGACCACCCTCGGCTTCCGCGAGGCCGCCCAGGGTGTGACCGTCCCGCTGCGCATGACCAGCCCGGCCGCCTGCACCACCTGCCACGGCAGTGGTGCCAAGCCGGGCACCAGCCCGCGAGTCTGCCCGCACTGCAATGGCACCGGTGTGGTCAGCCGGAACCAGGGCGCGTTCGGCTTCAGCGAGCCGTGCGAGGACTGCCGGGGCACCGGGTCGATCATCGACGACCCGTGTGTCGACTGCCGCGGTAGCGGCATCCAGAACCGGACCCGCACCATCACCGTGCGCATTCCCCCGGGTGTGCGCGACGGGCAGCGGATCCGGCTGGCCGGTCAGGGCGAGGCGGGCCTGCGCGGCGCGCCTCCGGGCGACCTGTACGTCACCGTGCACGTCAGCCAGGACAAGGTCTTCGGCCGCAATGGCGACGACCTGACCCTGGTGCTGCCGGTCTCGTACGCCGAACTGGTGCTGGGTACCACGGTTTCCGTGCCCACCCTGGACGGCCGTGTCGGCGTCAAGGTGCCGCCGGGCACCGCCGACGGCCGGACCCTGCGGGTGCGCGGGCGCGGTGTGCCCAAGCGCGACGGCGGCGCCGGTGACCTGTTGGTCACGGTGAAGGTCGCGGTACCGCAGAAGCTGGACGACAATGCCGCCGAGGCGCTGCGGCGCTACGCGGAGGCGGAGAAGACCAGCGGGTTCGATCCACGTGCGGGATGGGCAGGTGCGTAATGAGTTCCGATCCGAAGAAGACCGAGGCCCAGTACTTCCTGATCTCGGTGGCCGCGCAGCTGGCGGGCATGCACGCCCAGACGCTGCGCACCTATGACCGGCTGGGTCTGGTTTCGCCGCAACGCACCTCGGGCGGCGGGCGGCGCTACTCGGACCGGGATGTGGAGCTGCTCCGCGAGGTGCAGCGCCTGTCCCAGGACGAGGGCGTGAACCTGGCCGGCATCAAACGGATCATCGAACTCACCAACCAGGTGGAGGAGCTGCAGCAGCGGGTGAGCGAGTTGACCGCCGAGGTGGAAAGGCTCCGGTCGGGGTACCGCCCCGACCTGACCCCGCCGCAGCGCAGCACGGCTCTCGTGGTGTGGCAGCCCAGAAACCGGCGAAAGCAGTAGCTCCCCCGCCTCCCCGGATATTCAGCGGGCGGCTGAGAGCCGTTGGGGTTGGGCAGCCGTGCCGGCGGTTGGGAGCCGAACCTATTTCGGGGGTACCCGGGGAGTTACCCGGATCTCGCGAAATCAGTTGTCCCGTTCGGGAAACGGACAGGGAAGGGGTCGGGAGCAACGCTCCCGACCCCTTCCCTGCTGTATCAGGCGTTGCCGATGGGGCCGGGTGCTCGACCACTTGCGATTGTTGCGGGCAATGTGCTGAGTTTCCCTGGGGGGCTGTGGGATTGGCGAAGTTCTTGGCGCCGGTTTATTGCAAACAAACCGGTAGGTTATGAATTAACGCCAATCGTGAGTTTTGTCCGTATGCTGCAAGGGAATTCAAGGACCGGCGCAGTTGCGGCAGGATGGCTGTTTTCCTGAGTCTTGCAAACGGATCAGGCAGGTTCGCCGTCCGAAAGCCGGTGTCTCACGGTGTGTTCCGGTTGAACAGTCTGTTTTCGGCTCGGATACCCCGCAACATTCACGTTTTCGAGGAATAAGGGCCGTGTTATTGAAACGTCCCGTTCCGTTGCTGGCTAACCTCGCTTACACTTGCTTGGCAACGGCTGCTGTCGAGTGTCCCGCAGCACTTCACTCGCCGGTCACGCCTGCGTTCGATTGCGAAATGGGGTTGTGACACACATGGATTCGCGCACCGTCGCATTGATAAGAACAACGTTCAAGGCGGTTGCTGCGGAAGAAGGTGGCCCCGAGAAACTCGCGCGATCGTTCTACGCCATCCTCTTCACGGAGTACCCCCACGTTCGCGATCACTTCCCCGCCGCCCTGGACGCCCAGCGCGACCGGCTGGTCAGGGCCATCGCCTACGTGGTGGACCGGCTGGAGGAGCCGGACCGGTTGCTGCCCTTCCTGGCCCAGCTCGGGCGTGATCACCGCAAGTACGGGGTGGTGGCCGAACACTATGAGGCCGTGGGGAAATCGCTCAAGAGCGCGCTGGAGGCCTACGCCGGCACCGAGATCTGGACCGACGAGATCGGGCGCGCCTGGGACGAGGGCATCGGCGTCATCGCCGGCACCATGATCAACGCGGCCGAGCAGGAGACCACTCCGCCGGTGTGGACCGGCACCGTCATCGAGCACCGGGAAGTACTGCGCAATCTGGCCGTCGTGCGCCTGCGGCTGGACCAGCCCATGCAGTACGCGGCCGGTCAGTACATGAGCGTGCAGATCCCGTCCCGCCCGCGCATGTGGCGCTACCTGTCCCCGGCCATCCCCGCGAATGCCTCCGGCGAACTGGAATTCCACATCCGCGGCGTCACCGGCGGCTGGGTCAGCCCGGCCATGGTCGGCCACAGCCGGGTCGGCGAGCAGTGGCTGATCGGCTCGCCACTGGGCGGGCTCGGCGTGCCCCGCAACACCCGCCGCAAGCTGCTCATGATCGGCTGCGGCACCGGCATCGCCCCGCTGCGCGCCCAGCTCATGGCCATGACCGCCCGGCGCTCCAACCCCAAGGTGGATCTGTTCGTCGGCGGCCACTACCCGTGCGATCTCTACGATCTCGAGGTGCTGAGCCAATTGGCCTGCGCCAACAAGTGGCTCAGCGTGCACCCGGTCACCGAGTCCACCGAGAACCCGTGGTGGCACTTCGACGACTCCGACGGGACCCGCGAGTATCCGGGCCTGCAGCCGCGGGTGGTCGGTCAGATCGGCAAGATCGTGGCGAGCCACGGCTCCTGGGACGACCGGGACGTGCAGATCGTCGGCGCGCCGTCCATGGTGCAGACCACCAAGTTCCGCCTCATGGCCGCGGGCACCCCCACCGAGAACATTCGCCACGACCCCTTGTTCTGAGCGCGGCTGTCCCGCCTCCCCGGATATTCAGCGGACGGCTGAGAGCCCTCGGACTTGGGCACCCGTGCCGGCGGTTGGGAACCAAAGCAATCTCGGGGGTACCCGGAGAGTTACCCTGATCCTTGCGAAATCAGTTGTCGCGTTGGCGATTTTCAAAAACCCTCGTAGCGAATGGCTTCCGCGGGTGCGCCGATGGCGACCAGCTGATCGATGGTGTTGCGAACCATGGCCGCGCCGCCGCAGACCAGGATCTGGTGGTGGTCCAGCGGGCCGAAGCGTTCCGGGATGTCGGCGATGGTGCCCGGCATCATCTCCTCCGGGCGGAAACCGATGTCCACCCGGCACTGCTCGTACCAGGTGTCGACGAAATCCGGGTCGTACTCGTTCTGCACCACGGGAACGACCGTGAGCCACGGCAATTCACCGGTCAGCAGGTAGAGCATGTCGGAGGCGTAGAGGTCGCGCGGGTAGCGCCCGCCCACGAACAGGTGGGTGCGCGGCGGCTGCTCCCGGCGCGACAGATCCAGCAGCAGCGCGCGCATCGGCGCGAGCCCGACCCCGTCGGCGATCATGACCACCTCGGTGGCCTCCGGTTCCACCGTCAGCCAGCCCGCGGGCGCGCTGATCCGCCATTCGTCGCCCGGATGCGAGTCGGCGACGATGGAACCGCTGCACCAGCCGCCCGGCACCGTGCGCACATGGAATTCCAGCTTGCCGTCCAGCGAGGGCGGCAGCGCGGGATACAGGCGGCGCACCATGTTCGGATGCTGCGGCGTGCGCACCTCCACCGACTGGCCCGCCGCGAACGGCACGAACTCGCCGATCAGCCGCACCACCGTGGTGTCCTCGCGCAGCCGGTGCGCACCCACCACCGTGGCGTTCCACTCCGTCTGCGCGCCGAGCGCGAGCTCTCCGGTCTCGTCCGGGCCGAGCGTCACCGATAACTCCTGATTGTCGAAAGGCCGTGCACTACACCGGATCCGAGCTTATCGCCGACGTCGGCGTGCCCACCGCGAGCAGGGCGCGCTTGGTGTCGGCGATCATGCGGGCCGAGCCGGCGATCTGGATCTGGCGATCGGCCCAGGCGCCGAAGCTGGCCACCACCGCGCCCAGATTGCCGATCAGCCGCCGATGCATGCCGAACGGCGTCTCCGCCGGCGGATAGGGGTGCCACCACGGGTTGGTCTCGTTCTCGCAGACCGGGACCACCGTGAGCCACGGATTGGACTGCGAGAGCTGCCACATGTTCTCCACATCGTAGAGATCACACGGGTAGCGCCCGCCCATGAACAGGTGCACACGCGGATTGATGCCGCGCCGGCCCATCTCGATGAGCTGTGCCCGCAGCGGGGCGATGCCGGTGCCGGACCCGATCATGAGCACATCCTTGCGGCGGCTCAGATCCACGTGCAGACCACCCAGCGGCGCGGCGATCATCCACCGGTCGCCGACCTGGGTCTCGTTCACGATGCCCGGGCTCACCCAGCCGGTGCGCACCTTCCGCACATGGAACTCGATCTCGCCGTACGGATTGGTGGGGATGGCCGGCGACAGGTAGCGCCACATCTTGGGCCGCTGCGGAATGGCCACCGGTACGTACTGCCCGGCCTGATAGGGGATCGGGGTGTCGGTCTGCAGCCGGACGATGGCCAGATCGTCCACCACCCGCCGGTGCCCGACCACCGTCGCCTCCCAATACGGTTGCGACTTATCCGAATTGGCGCCGATCGCCATGGACGCCGAGATCAGGATGGTGATGTCGCGCCAGCCTGCCTCCAGCTGCCGGCTCCAGTTCGCGGTGCCGTTGTAGCTGCGGAAGGCGTGGAGCAGGGCGCGCCCGGCGATGTCGTAGTGCGCCGCCTCCACCCCGTACTTGCGATGGTCGCGCGCGAGTTGCTCCAGGAAGCGTTGCGCGCGATCCCAGTCCTCCAGGTTGTCGAGCACGAACGAGATGGCCGTGACCAACCGTTTCGGCTGCATGTCCATGGCGGAGGGGAACAGTTCCCGCAGGGCGGGAATCTCTGCGAAAAGATGACCGTAGAACGCGCTGATCAGCCGTTCAGGCCCGTTGGGGGCCTCGACGACTGTCCGAAAGTTTGCGCGGACCAGCGCTGCCGAACGCGCATCCACGACGTCGAGCTTTCCTTCCTGTGCTGCTACCCCGGAACGCCTGCTGCCAGGCGGCCCTCCGCGTCAAGTATCCCTTAAAACGCGGTGGTCGCACGGATATAGCCGGAGGCCGATCGTTTTGCGTAACCCGGAGTTCAGATCACCAGGACGATCTTGCCGCGTGCGCCGGATGCGCCGATCACGCCGGGGGCCTCGGCCAGCGGCGGCATGGCGCTGATCGGGACCATCAGGTCGCCGTCGCCGACCATCCGCAGCAGCTCGCGCAATTCGGCTGCGCCGCCGTGGGATTGGAGGTTGCCGCCGTGCACGCCCCGGGCCTGCAGATCCGCCTCGTCGGCGGACCAGATGGTCGAATAGGCCGAACCGCCGGACTTGACCAGGCTCGCGTTGTCGGCGAAAACCGGCGGCGGGCTGACCAGATCGAACAGCACGTCGATGCCGCCGGGATCGGTGATCCGCACCGAATCCGCGACCGACAACTCCGAGCCCTCGGCGTGGGTGGGGGAGTCGGTGACGGTGATCCGGCCGTAGTTCACCACCTCGGTCGCGCCCAGCCGGATCATCCGATCGGTGTCGTCGGGGCGGGCGGTGGCGATGACGTGCGCGCCGGCGAGCGCCGCGAGCTGCACCAGATAGGAGCCGACGCCACCCGAGGCGCCCACGACCAGCACCTTCTGGTTGCGGGTGACCCCGGCGGCGTGCATGAGGTCCAGGGCCGTGATGCCCGCGGTCGGCAGGGCGGCGCCGCGAATGGCGGAGACCTCGTCCGGCAGCTTGGCGAGGGCGCTGTCGTGCGGCGCCACGATGTACTCGGCGAAGGTGCCGTGCCCGACCGGCGGGTTCAAGAACTTCCCGACCACTCGCTCCCCGACCTCGAAGTCGTTCACCCCCGCGCCCACCGCGCTGATCGTGCCCGCGCCGTCGGTGCCCGGGATCAGCGGAAAGTCGTGCGGCAGTTGGCCGTCCAGGAAGCCGTCGATGATCCGCTGGTCGAGCGGGTTGACCCCGGCGGCCTCGAGCTGGATCTGGACCTGGCCCGGTCCGGCCTCGGGGGTGGGCATGTCGGCGGGCTCGGGGCGGCCCCCGAATTCACGGACGACGATCGCGCGCATTTGCTGCTCCATTCATTCGGAAACCGGGATGGATGAGCTGGTGTGATGCGTCAACGAATGGAGTCATCGTACGCGTAGCGTAGGAACCGGCTTCGGACTCTGGACCTGGCGTCGAAAACTGGTCAGACTTGAGCGGAACAGACTCAACTTCTATCGCGTTGTAGAGAGCAACGACAAGTAGGAAGGTGACAGTGGACTCGTTCAATCCCACCACCAAGACCCAGGCGGCCCTGACCGCCGCGCAACAGGCGGCAGCCGTCGCCGGAAACCCGGAAATCCGTCCGGCGCACTTGCTGGTGGCGTTGCTGGATCAGATCGACGGCATCGCCGCACCGCTGCTCAAGGCCGTCGCAGTCGACCCGGCGACGGTGCGGCGCGAGGCCCAGGAGATCGTGGACCGGCTGCCCCGGGCCACCGGCGCCACCACCACCCCCAATCTCGGGCGCGAAGCCATCGCTGCGCTCAGCTCCGCCCAGCGGCTGGCCACCGAGCTGGGCGACGAATACGTCTCCACCGAGCACCTGGTCTACGGCCTGGCTGCCGGTGACTCCGACGTTCAGCAACTGCTGCTGAAGTACGGCGCGACCGCCGACGCCCTGCGCGAGGCCTTCACCGCCGTGCGCGGCAACGCCCGTGTCACCTCGCCGGATCCGGAGGGCTCGTACCAGGCGCTGGAGAAGTACTCCACCGACCTGACCGCCGCCGCCCGCGAGGGCAAGCTGGACCCGGTCATCGGCCGCGACACCGAAATCCGCCGTGTTGTACAGGTTTTGAGCCGTCGCACCAAGAACAACCCGGTGCTGATCGGCGAGCCCGGCGTCGGCAAGACCGCCATCGTGGAGGGCCTGGCCCAGCGCATCGTGGCGGGTGACGTCCCGGAATCGTTGCGCGGCAAGAAGCTCGTTTCGCTCGACCTGGGCGCGATGGTGGCCGGCGCCAAGTACCGCGGTGAGTTCGAGGAGCGGTTGAAGGCCGTGCTGGAGGAGATCAAATCCTCTGCCGGACAGATCATCACGTTCATCGACGAGCTACACACCATCGTCGGCGCCGGCGCCACCGGCGAATCCGCCATGGACGCGGGCAACATGATCAAGCCCATGCTGGCCCGCGGCGAGCTGCGGCTGGTCGGCGCCACCACCCTCGACGAATACCGGCAGCACATCGAGAAGGACGCGGCCCTGGAACGCCGGTTCCAGCAGGTGCTGGTGGGCGAGCCGTCGGTGGAGGACACCGTCGGCATCCTGCGCGGGCTCAAGGAGCGCTACGAGAACCACCACCACGTGCGGATCACCGACTCCGCGCTGGTGGCCGCGGCGACCCTGTCCGACCGCTACATCACCTCACGGTTCCTGCCGGACAAGGCCATCGACCTGGTCGACGAGTCGGCCTCGCGGCTGCGCATGGAAATCGATTCCCGCCCAGTGGAAATCGACGAGATCGAACGCGTCGTGCGGCGCCTCGAGATCGAAGAGGTGGCGCTGGCCAAGGAGACCGACGAGGCGTCCAAGCAGCGGCTGGAGAAGCTGCGCCAGGAGCTCGCCGACGACCGCGAGAAGCTCAACCAGCTGATGACCCGCTGGCAGAACGAGAAGCAGGCCATCGACGCGGTGAGCGTGCTCAAGGAGGAGCTGGAGTCGCTCAAGGGCGAATCCGAGCGGGCCGAGCGCGACGGCGACTACAACAAGGCCGCCGAACTCCGGTACGGGCGAATCCCCAAGCTGGAGAAGGAACTCGCCGAGGCCGAGTCCAAGGCGAAGACCGCCGCCGACGGCGACGTCATGCTCAAGGAGGAGGTCGGGCCGGACGATATCGCCGAGGTGGTGTCGTCGTGGACCGGTGTCCCCGTGGGCAAGATGATGGAGGGCGAGACCCAGAAGCTGCTGCGCATGGAGGACGAACTGGGCAACCGGGTCGTCGGGCAACCGGAAGCCGTGCAAGCGGTTTCGGATGCCGTGCGCCGCGCCCGGGCCGGGGTCGCCGACCCCAACCGGCCCACCGGCTCGTTCATGTTCGTCGGCCCGACCGGTGTCGGTAAGACCGAACTCGCGAAGGCGTTGGCGGACTTCCTGTTCGACGACGAGCGCGCCATGGTCCGCATCGACATGAGCGAGTACAGCGAGAAGCACTCGGTGGCCCGCCTGGTCGGTGCGCCCCCCGGCTACGTCGGCTACGACCAGGGCGGCCAGCTCACCGAGGCGGTGCGGCGACGCCCGTACACGGTGGTGCTGTTCGACGAGATCGAGAAGGCCCACCCGGACGTCTTCGACATCCTGCTGCAGGTGCTCGACGAGGGCCGGCTGACCGACAGCCAGGGCCGCACGGTCGACTTCCGCAACACCATCCTCATCCTGACCTCCAATCTGGGTGCGGGCGGTGACAAGGACGCGGTCATGAACGCGGTGCGCCGCGCCTTCAAGCCGGAGTTCCTGAACCGGCTCGACGACGTGGTCATGTTCCACGCGCTCGACGAGGAGCAGCTGGAACGGATCGTCGACATCCAGCTGAACCAGCTGCAGAAGCGCCTGTCCCAGCGCCGCCTGAAGCTGGACGTGTCCGACTCGGCCCGCTTCTGGCTGGCCGTGCGCGGCTACGACCCGGCGTACGGTGCGCGCCCGCTGCGCCGCCTCATCCAGCAGGCCATCGGCGACTCGCTCGCCAAGGAGCTGCTGGCCGGCGAGGTGCAGGACGGTGACACGGTGAAGGTCAACGTCACCCCCGACGGCGACACCCTCATCGTCGGCCGCTGACCCAGCGGACCCGGGCCCCCGCGCGAGCTTCGGCTCGGCGGGGGCCTTGCTCGTGCCGGGCGACCGAGCCCTGCCGGTTTCGAGGTGTGAACGGTCCGCGAATTGGGAACCGTCCGGTCGAGTTCGCGGCTCGGGACGGGTCGGCCGCCTACCCTGGAGGCCATGACTGATCCGAGCGATCCGTGGTCGCGGCGGCCGGAACCGGGCCCGGGGGAGGGGCCCGCCGAGCAGGCCGCACCTGGCGGCTACCCCTCGGATAGCGCCGCGGGCTACGGGCCCACCGAGGCCATACCCGCTGATCCGGTCGACTATTTCGGGCAGCCGCCCGGCCCCGACTCCACCCGCGTGCTGCCGCCGGCGGACGCGCAGTGGGGTGGATACGAGACCGGCGGCGGCTACGAGCCGACCGCCGTCTACCCGGGCCAGCCCGGGTATGCCCCCACGAGCAGCTATGGCGCGCCCGGATATCCGCCCGCCGCGGGCGGGCCCGGTTACCCGGGTGGTCCGGGAATGCCGACCGGTGGATATCAGCCCGCGGGCTTCCCGCAGCATCCGGTCCCGCCCCCGCCGCCCCGCCGGACCACCATGTGGATCGCGCTGGGCATCGCCGCGGTCATCGTGGTCGCCATTGTCGGCGTCGCGGCGGGAACCCTGCTGTCGAACAACGATTCGTCGAACAGCGCCGCACCCGGCAGCGTCCGGACCTCCGGGTACCCGGCGCCGAGCCTGCCCGGCAACTCCTCGGCCCTACCCCTGCCCAGCGGCATTCCCACCATCCCGGGCCTGGGCGATCTGGACGAGCTGGGTGCGAACATGGGCACCATCTCGAACAACGACGGTTCCACCCTCACCATCACCACCCTGTCCGGTGGCACGGCGACCGTGAAGACCGACAACAGGACACAGGTGATTTCCCTGGGCAGCACCAAGGTTTCGGACTTGCCGGTCGGCGAGGTGATCATGGTCCAGGGCGACAAGAACGCCGACGGATCCATCCAGGCGAAGCTGATCATCAGCACCTCGATGCCGAGCGGGACCCGATGACAAACGACTCTGCGGGCGTGCCGGGCATTCGCGCGCTCGGATGGATAGGGTAGGCGGCGATGACGGCAATATGGTTCGGGCTGGCGGCGATCGCGCTCGTGGGTGCGATCGTGCTGCTCTATTTCGATCGGCTGCAGCGGCAGCGCACCGGGCACGTGCGACAGGTCTGGGCGAAATCCCAGGGCTACACCTATGTTTCGGTGGAGCCCGCGCTCGCCTCCACCTGGCGGCGCGGCGCCCTGGCCAAGCTCGGCTACCTGTCCGCGGTGGACGTGGTGTCGGGCAACCGCAAGGGTGAGAAGTTCGTGCTCTTCGATCTGGAGGACGCCGCCACCCTGGTCGCGGTGCGCCGGCAGATCGGCTCGGACATCGACATCGACCTGCGGCTGAAAACAGCGGCGCCGCCGAAGGATCACGATCTGGAGCTGCTCGGCGCCATCGGCGACCGGGTGGTCTTCGCCACCAACCCGGACGTCGCCCGGCACGCGGTGGATCAGCGCATGGTGGCGTTCATCGAGTCGCTGCCCGACACCGTGCAGCAGCTGTGGTCCGAGGGCAACTGGACTCTGGGCATGCTGCCGGTCGGGGCCGTGGCCAAGGACTGGGAGATGGCCATCGACGCGGTGCTGCGGCTGTCGGGCCTGCTGCACGTGCTGCCGCCGGTCATCAATGCCGAGCGCGGCCGCGACGAACTCCCCGAACCCGGTCGCTCGCACCCGGTTCCCGAGGACGACGACTATGACGGCCACGACGAATTCGGTGACTTCGGCGACGACGACCGCGATCGCCCGCGCGGCCAGGACCGCCCGGCCCGCCCGCGCGCCGAGGAAGCCGACGACTACGAGCCCCCGCTGGTCAGCGATATCGCCGGCGCGAGCGAACCGGACGACGAGCCCGAAAACTGGCGTCCCGCACTGAAAGTCGTGCCGGACCCGCGCAACCGCCCGCGCCGCAACTGGCCGCCCGCCCCCGAGGGGGAGGAGCCGGATCGGTACGACGAGGACGACCGGCGCCGCCCCGGGGACGAAGACCGTTGGGCGGAACCGGAATCCGAGGATTGGCGCGACGAATCCGAGTCCGACCGCGAGCCCGAGGAGGGCTGGCGCAGGGACCAGGGTCGCAGCGCCCCGCCCGGCGGCCCGTTCCATCCGGGGTTCCGCCCCTACCAGGGACCCGCGCCGAGGTGACCCACCCCGGCCGTGTCCGCGCGCGGCACGCCGCAGCCACGTGGTGTCTGCGCGAATTCGCCGCGTGCGGGTCGGTCAGGGATCAGAATGGGGGCGCAGTTCCGGTCATCGCCGACCGCTCCCCAGTCGTGCGAGTGATGGGCCGCCGATGACCGAGAGTTCCCCTGATCGTCCGGCGGGCGCCCCGCGCCTGCCGGGTGCCCACCGCCCGGTGGCCTTGATCACGGGACCGACCTCCGGCATCGGCAAGGCGTACGCCACCCGGCTCGCCGCGCTCGGCTACGACCTGGTGCTGGTGGCGCGGGATGAGGATCGGCTGGCCGCGCTGGCACACGATGTGCGGGTGCGTTTCGGCGCGCGAGCCGAGACGCTGCCCGCGGACCTGGGCCGCTCCGCCGACCTCGGCCGGGTGGCCGAACGCCTGGCACAGGGCGTCGAATTCCTGGTCAACAATGCGGGATTCGGCATGTCGGGCGAGTTCTGGACGCTGGAGCCGGACGCCCTGCAGCAGCAACTGGATGTCAATGTCACCGCTGTCGTACAGCTGACCCGGGCGGCCCTGCCTCCCATGCTGCACGCGGCCAAGGGCACCGTGGTCAATGTGGCCAGCACCGCGGGACTGATACCCGGACGGGGTTCGACCTATTCGGCCTCCAAGGCGTACGTCGTATCCTTTTCTCAGGGGCTGGCCGGCGGGCTGGCCGGAACCGGAGTCCGGGTGCAGGCCTTGTGCCCGGGATTCGTCCGCACCGAATTCCATGAGCGGGCCGGAATCGACATGGCCTCGCTACCGCGACCGTTGTGGTTGAGCGTGGACGAGGTGGTGGCGGGTTCGCTGCATGATCTGGAGAGAGACCGGGTGATCAGCGTGCCCGGAATGCAGTACAAAGCGATCGTCGCGATCGCCGGGTTCATCCCACGATCCCTGGTGACCCGCCTGAACCGGGGCCTGTTCAACGCACGCGGAAGGACATAGAGAAAGCAATGCAGGTAACGACCACCGACCGGGACAGACTCGCGGCTCTGGTGCGCGACCTCGCCGTGGTGCACGGCCGGGTGACCCTGTCCTCGGGCAAGGAAGCCGACTACTACGTGGACCTGCGCCGCGCCACCCTGCACCACGAGGCGGCCCCGCTCATCGGCAAGCTACTGCGCGAACTCGTGGCGGACTGGGACTTCGACGCGGTGGGCGGGCTCACCATGGGCGCGGACCCGGTGGCGGCCGCGGTCATGCACGCGCCCGGCCGGGCCATCGACGCCTTCGTGGTCCGCAAGGCCGCCAAGACGCACGGCATGCAGCGTCAGATCGAGGGCCCGGACATCGTGGGCAAGCGGGTGCTGGTGGTCGAGGACACCACCACGACCGGAAACTCCCCGCTCACCGCGGTGCGCGCGCTCCGTGAGGCGGGCGCCATCGTGGTCGGTGTGGCCACCGTGGTGGACCGTGAGACCGGCGCCGACGACATCATCGCGGCCGAGGGTCTGGAGTACCGGTCGATCCTGGGTCTGAAGGACCTCGCCCTGGGGTGAGGACTTAGGTCCTTACCGAAGGGTTAACAAGACTTTGCTCTGGGCTGAACCCTTGCTCTGGGTTAGCCTGGTGCTGGTCTTACGTCCGACAAAGGTGTTGCGAAGGGTCGTGTGAGTCACCAGTGGTGAGCATTGCAATCAACAAGGGTCATCAAAATGTTGCGATGCTCGGCATCGGCGCCTACCGGCCCCAGCGCCTGGTCAGCAACGCCGAAGTGTGCGAGGTCCTGGACTCCACCCCGGAGTGGATCTTCGAGCGCACCGGCATCCACAACCGGCGCTGGATCTCCGGTGACGAGACGCTGCGCACCATGGCGGTGGCGGCGGGCAACCGGGCGCTGAACAACACCGGCATCGACCGGTCCAAGATCGGCGCGCTGCTCTTCTGCACCTCCAGCTGGCTCAAACTGACCCCGCACGGTGCGCCGAGCGTCGCCGCCGACCTCGGCATGAACGGCATCCCGGCCTTCGACCTGACCTCCGGCTGCGGCGGGTTCGGTTACGGCCTGGGTGTCGCCACCGACATGATCCGCTCCGGCTCGGCCGAATACATCCTGGTGATCGGCGCGGAGACGATGACCGTGGGCCTGGACCCGAAGGATCGCGGCACCGCCATGATCTTCGGCGACGGCGCGGGCGCGGTCGTGGTCGGGCCCAGCGAGGAGAACGGCATCTCGCCGACCGTGTGGGGTTCCGACGGCGAGAACGCCGAGGCCATCGCGCAGGACGTCGACTTCCTGGAGTTCATGAACAAGGCGCAGCGCCTGCAGGGCACCGACCCGGCCGTCGAGCCGGTGGGCCGCATGTCGCTGCACATGGAGGGCCCCAAGGTCTTCCGCTGGGCCGCGGTCACCCTGCCGCGCGCGCTGTCGAGTGCCATCGAGCAGTCCGGCGTGCACAAGGAGGACATCGAGGTGTTCATCCCGCACCAGGCCAATGCCCGTATCAACGAGCTCATGAGGAAGAACCTCGGGCTCGCCGACGACATCCCGATGGCCAATGACATCGAGAACACCGGCAACACCTCCGCGGCCTCGATTCCGCTGGCCATGGAGGAGATGCTGGTGACCGGCAAGGCCAAGGGCGGTCAGCTGGCCCTGCTGCTCGGCTTCGGCGCGGGCCTGTCCTACGCCGGTCAGGTCGCGGTGCTGCCGCCCGCGCCGGCCGAACCCAGCTTCTGATGGCCCGCCCGTTCCGCGCCGCGTTCGTCGGCGCGGCGGTGGTGACGGTGTTCGGCGCCGTCACCGGCCGCGAGAAATTGCAGTGGGCCGCAAAGCCTTTGCTGATGCCGCTGCTGGCGGCCGATGTGGCGGTGAACGGCGCAGCTCTGCATCGCACCGATCGCACGGTGCTGCTCGGGTCGCTGGCCGCGGCCACGGTCGGCGACGTGTTGCTCATCGATCCCGATGACGATCGCCGATTGATAGCCGGCGCTTCGTCTTTCGCGGTCATGCAGACCGGGTATTCGTGGTTGTGGTTCCGGCGCGGCGGCCGGCCGCGCGCGCAGATCGCGGTTCCGCGCCTGGCGGCCTGGCTGGGCGCGGCGACGCTGATGCGGTTCAAGGCCCCGGCGATCGTGGTGCCGCTCACCGCCTACGGCGCGACCCTCGGCACGGCGGCCACGCTGGCGTCCGATCCGGAACTGGCCCGGGACGCGAAGAATATTGCGGGCGTGAACATTCCGAATGCGGACCCGCGCAGCCGATTGGGCGTGGGTGCGCTGTTGTTCACGCTGTCCGACGGATTGATCGTGCTGCGGCGCATTTTCGCGCGCGGTGAGAAGTCGCGCCGGATCAGTGAGGGCGTCATTCTCGGCACATATGCCGCCGCGCAATACCTGCTCGCGGATCCCCGCGCGCATCGGTAACCGAATAGGTCACCGTATCTGTCATCTGCAACCGCTGCCGGTCATCGAATTCGATTGGACAAGAACCCCATCCCGAGTTTCGGGATGGGGTTCCGGTGTTTTCATCCCCGAGGGATCAGGGCAGGACCTGCGGAATGGCATCCGGGTCGACCGCGCCGACGAGCAGGCCGATCAGGGCGCCCTGGAGCGCCGGGCCGAGGGCGCACAGCGGGATGAGCGGAATGCCGACCACGGTGACGGCGCAGATGACGGCGCCGATCACGGCCCCGACGCCCGCGCCTACGACGGCGGCATTGGCCATCGGGTCGTGGTTCTTGGCATTGGGATCGGTGGCGATGTCCTGCGGCTGCGAAATCTCGGCCGCCGGCTGCGCGACCTCGGGCGAAGCGGGCTGCTCGACATCCGGGGTGACCGGCTGCGCGGCCTCCGGAGCGACGGAGACCGCCGCCGGCGCGATGGTCTGGGCGATGGCGGCCGCGACCGGAGCCGTGACCATCTGCACGACCGGGGCCGACTGCACGGCGTCGGCCGGGGCGGTGGCGGAAGCCGTTCCGGCGCTTGCGAAAGTCGTGGCGACGGCCAGCGGCAGTGCCGCAACGATTGCCTTACGACCGAAATTACGAATGGTACGACGCATGATTATTCCTGTCCTCCCGACCCCCGCAGCACGCTGAACTCAGATGGCGTGCAGAACGATTCGCGTTGCCGATGGCAACGGAACAAGTTTTATCCGATCGCGGTCGCGGAATCAAGTCGCACTGCCGCCATTCGAGATCCGTGGAATTGTGCTCGCCACCACTATTCGGTGACGCGTGCCATTCCGGGGATTGCGGATAGCAGTTCGCGGCCCGCGCCGGATTCCGTCCACCATGCGGTATGGCCGAGAAAGTACTCGTCGTAGGCGATTTCGGCGTTCTTCGCATTGCCGCCGGGGACGACGCCGAGGAAGTAGTCGATCTCGGACAGCTCGTACTCGCAATGCACGAGGGGGAGCAGCGCCGGGAGGGCGCGCCGCTCGGCGGCGGTCAGCGGCCGGACCGATTCGTAGCCCTGGAGCAGCACACGCACCTGGTCGAATCGCACCTTCGCCGGTCCGCCGTCGCGGATCGAAATCCAGTCCACGGCACTGCGTTCGATGGCGGTGGCGAGATCGTGGACGGCGGTGGTGCGGTCGCACAGGCCGAAGTCGATGACGGAGGTGACGTCGCGGTCGCGCCAGAGCAGGTTCGTGCCGTGCCAATCATTGTGTGTCCATAGCGGTTCCAGGTCCGCGAGCAGCGGCCGGAGCCGCTCGTAGGCCGGGAGGTGGACGCGTTCCAGGTCCGCCCGCCAGTCGCGTTCGGCGAGGAATGCGCCGACGGCCGGGCGTTCCGCGGCCCGATGCGCCACGGCCGCAAGGGGATCGGCGGAGGCGAAGAGGGTGAAGCCTGCCAGTAGCGGCCGGGGCGGCCGGCGTGGCGCCTCGTATCCCGCGGCGGCCAGGTGCAGGCGGGCCAGCAGGCGCCCGGCCGCGGCCGCCCCGTCGAGGGAGCGGTACGGCGTCCAGGAGAAGACGCCCTCGTACTCGTCTCGCCCGTCACCCGATTCCTGGACCTCGTAGGCGAAATCGCCCAGGTCGACCGTGTGCCGTACGCGCGGCACCGGAATTCCTTGCGAGCGCAGGTGATCCATGAAGCGGTGCTCCTCGCCGAGCGCGGCGGCGTCGCGCAGCGCCCGGGGGAGGCGTTTGACGATGAGGTCGTGCCCGCCCGTCGGGCGTACCCGGGCGGTCGCCGACAGTGGTCTCGGGCTGCGCCACACGATCGCCGCGTCCGTGCCCAGCACCGCGTCCACCTCGGCGGAAGTCAGTGCGGGCCAATCGGGTTCGACCAACGGGTCGAATCCCATGCCGTAGACGCGGCCGTCGGTCATCCCCGCCGGACCCGCGCCAGGAGCGCGGTCACCGCCGCGGCCGCCAGGAACGAGTAGAGCGAGGCCGAGGACCACCAGCCCGGATGCACGCTGAGCGCGTCCTGCGCCCGGGTCCAGAATGTCGCCCACCAGCTGATGGAGCCGGGATTGAACAGCTGGTACACCACGAAGCCGATGGCCCACGGCAGCAGCATGAGCGGCCGGGCGGGCGCGTTCTGCGCCAGATTCCAGTCGCGGCGGCCCTGGCCGAGGAAGTAGTCGACGATGAGCACCGCGCACAGCGGCACGAAGACCGAGCCGATCAGATAGAGGAAATTCGCGTAGCTGCTGAAGTCGCGCACCGGTAGCGCCAGCAGCGTCACCGCCACACCGACCAGTCCGGCCAACAGTCGCCGATCCACCCGTGGCAGCAGGTTCTGGATGGACATGGCCGTCGAATACACATTGGCGAAGGACTGGTCCGACTCGCGCAGCACCAGTACCGCGAAGAAGACCCAGCCCGCGGTGACGCCCAGGAAGGAGTCGAAAACGTGGTCGGCATTGCCGCCCGCCTGCAGGATGGCGATGATGCCCAGCAGGTAGCACCACACCTGGGCGATCGAGTAGCCGGCCACGGTGGCCCCGGCGGCGGTCTTCGCCGATCGGGAGTGCCGGGTGTAGTCGGCGGCCAGCGGTACGAACGAGATGGATACGGCCAGGGTGGTGTCGACGGCGGGCCAGAACCCGCTCCAGCTGGTGTCGTGCTGCACCGGAATCGGTTGCCGCAGTAGCTGAATCGTGAAGTAGAGCATGGCGATGGCCACAGCCACCGAGACGTATTTGCGGAGCGCCCGCACCGCGGACAGCGGCCAGATGGCCATGGTGGTGGACAGCGTGCCCGCCGCGACGATGACCACCCAGTGCGGTACCCGGTCGTGGGTGAGCGCCGAGACGCCGAGCGCGATGACGGTCAGCTCGTACACACCCCAGCCGATGCACTGCACGATATTGGCGCCCGTCGGCAGGTACGACAGCCGCGTCCCGAACAGGCCGCGCAGCACCGCCATGGCCGGTGCGCCGGTGCGGGCCCCGACGGCACCCGGTCCGGCCACCATGGCCGCGCCGACCACGGTGCCCAGGACGGTCGCCAGCAGCGCCCCGGCCAGCGGGAGCGGCGGGTTCCCGGTCGGGAAGAGCACGTACGCGGCGCCGCTGAAGCCGATGAGACTGACGCCGAGATTGAGCCAGAACGCCGCCTGATCCGTGAACCCCAGCGTGCGCGGCGGCTGGGTGTCGAGCACCAGCGGCGCTTCCCTGCGGTCGGGTTTCTCGGCGATCGTCATGCCCAGGAGCCTACGGCCCGAATCGTGCGAATCCGGCACTGAGCTGGATATATATCAGAGGCAGAGGATGATCCGGTCCCGGTTCTGCGGGTCGACACGGATCGAAATCGTGCCGCCCACAGCGATTCTCGGTTTCACCACCGGTTCGACATCGAAGACGATGCTGCCGTAGTAGGTCTCCGAGCCCGGCACCACGAGTTCGAGATCGAGTTCGGTGATCTCGGTGCAGTGGTCGGTGCGCTGCAGGGGGTGGACCGCTTCGATGTTCGCCCAGCCCTCGAGCCCGTGCCGGCGTAGTCTGCGGTCGGAGCGGCTGGGGCGCTGGGCGAACAGCATGCCGAGGCCCAGGAACGTTCCGAAGAGACCGACCAGTGTGACGATTTGGACCGGCACGGTACCCGGCGGGGTGAGCGGGACCAACCACCCCAGCCACAACCCGAGTGCGACGAGATATGCCGCCGTCACTCCGAGCACCGTACGGGCTATACGCGCGTGGTCCATGACACCCTCCAACCACGGCCTTTCAGAACTCCAGGATAGTCCCGAAGTTTGTTCCGCGTGGCCCGATCAGGCGAGGTCAGAGGGCTGGCGGGTCAAACGGACACGCCGGATGTGCGGAGCGTGGTGAGAGCGTCCAGATCGAGCGGCAGGTCGAGGCCGTCGAGTGTCAGGGTCACCTGTCCCGAGTACTCACCGGTCGGTAGGTATCGACCGTCCCGCAGCCGATGGGTCAGCAGCCGCAGCGACTCCTCGGTCTCCAGCAGCCAGTAGTGCCCGATCCCCGCCGCCGCGTACTCGGCGAACTTCATGACCCGATCCACCCGGCGCGAACCCGGCGACACGATCTCGATGGCCGCCAGCACATCGCCCGGCCGCACCCGGGTGGCGTGCTCGGCCCCGGCCGCACCGCCCACGATCAGCACATCCGGCACCCGCACGGTCGGCGGCGTGCCGTCGTCGATGATCAATTCGATCCGCGCCATGGCGGCCACCCGCCGCGGCAGCGCCCGCTCCAGCTGGGCGGCCAAACGCCATACCGCGAGCTGATGCCGCGGCGGCTGCGGCGCCACCACCAGGACGCCGTCCACCAGTTCGAGGCAGTGCCGATTGTTCTCCGGCAGCAGCGACCACTCCGCGATGGTCAGCAGGTGATTCGGCCAGTATTCAACCGATTTCAGCAATTCCGCGGAACTCGATCGAGTCATGGGCCCAGTCTTCCACGCCCGGCAATCGTGCAGCGATGTTTCAACCCCGCAACCGCAGAACGGCGAGTACCCGCCGATGATGCAGATCCGAGGGCGGCAATTCCAGCTTGGAGAAGATGTTGCCGATGTGCTTCTCCACCGCGCGTTCGGTCACCGAGAGGGCCCGGGCGATGGCCGCGTTCGACAGTCCCTGGGCCATGGATTCCAGCACTTCACGCTCGCGCGGGGTGAGCCGGGCCAGCGAATCCTGTTGCCGGGCAGCGCCCATGAGCTGGCAGACCACCTCCGGGTCCAGCGCGGTGCCGCCGGTGGCGACGCGGCGCAGAGCCTCGGTGAAATCGCCGACGTCGGCCACCCGGTCCTTGAGCAGGTAGCCGACGCCGCCCGCACCGGCGGCCAGTAACTCGGTGGCATAACGGGTTTCGATCCACTGCGAGAACACCAGCACCCCGGTGCCGGGATGGCTGCGGCGCAGCGCGAGCGCGGCCAGCAGGCCCTCGTCGGTGAAGCTGGGCGGCATGCGAACGTCCACCACGGCGACGTCCGGCAGTTGGTCGGCGACCGCGGCGTGCAGACCGGTCGCGTCGCTCACCGCGGCCACCACCTCGAACCCGCGCTCCGCCAGCAATGCGGTGAGGCCGTCGCGCAGAATGGCATTGTCCTCCGCGATGACCACCCGCAGCGGCTGGTTCGCGGTGTTCGCGTCCTCGTTGTCCGGAGTGTTCACAGCCTCGATCATTGCGGCCCGGCCAGCGGCAGCACCAGCGTGACCACGGTCGGGCCGCCGATGGGGCTGTCCACCGTGAGCGTGCCGTCCACCGCGCGCACCCGTTGCGCCAGCCCCGAAAGCCCGCCCACCACAACGCCTTCGCCGGGTCCGCCCACCGGTTGCAGCGCACCGCCCTGGCCGTTGTCGCGCACGCTCACCGCCAGCGCATCCGTCCCCGTCGGCAGCACCGCCACCCAGATCCGGTTCGCGGCAGCGTGTTTCACCACATTGGTGAGCAGTTCCGCAACCGAGAAATAGGCGATGGCCTCGATGGCCGGGCTGGGCCGCAGCGGCAGCAGTACCCGCAGCTCCACCGGCAGCGCGCAGCGGGCGGCCAGGGTCTCCAGCGCCGGTTCCAGCCCGAGTTCGAGGGCGGGTGGATGGATGCCGCGCACCAGTTCCCGCAGTTCGGTCAGTGCCTCCTTGGATCCGGTGCGGGCCTGGGCGATCAGCTCGGCGGCGTCGCCGCCGGCCGCGATCCGCTCCTCGGCGCGGCCCAGCATCATGGCGATGCTGACCAGTCGCGCCTGGGTGCCGTCGTGCAGGTCGCGTTCCAGCCGGCGCAGGGTGGCGGTGGAGTCGTCGACCGCGGCGCGGCGGCTCTCGCGCAGGCCGGCCAGCTCGAGATCGCGGGCGGTCGGGGTGAGCAGCCACAGCGCGAGCACGCGGTGCAGGAAGCAGACGCCGCGGATCAGCCACGGCAGCAGGAAGCAGCCGAGCACGCCGAGCGCCGCGAAACCCAGGACGCGCGGCCAGGTGTCGAGATAGTAGTCGCCGAGCTGGATCATCGACCGGTGCGACACGCCGTGTTCGTCCACATTGACCGGATTCATGAGTGCCCACGGAATCGGCGACAGCGCAACGAAACCCGTCACCGCCACCGCCGTCAGCACACCGTAGCCGATCACCACACCCAGCAGGCCGTCGAGGATCAGGAACAGCAGGGCGCGGTACGAGGTCCGATCGGTGAAGGCACTGCGCAGCCAGCCGATCGGCCCGGGCCGAAAGGTGAACGGGGGCGGCTCGGGCAGGGCCGCGTCGAGCAGCACCGCGCCCAGCACCCGATGAATGCGGCCCCATACCCGCCCGCCGAGGATCATGGCCGCCAGCACCGGGATGCCCACCACGAACACCGAGAGGTACAGGCTGCCGCCGATACCCAGGAACAGATAGACCGCGGCGGCACAGCCCAGCCCGAAAACAATGATCAGGTAGGCGAATTCCTTCCAGGTGCGCGCCCGGAACGGCGTGGCCAGGAAGGTCCGCAGCACGGACGCGGGGGTGGGGCGGGCGCCCGGATCCGATTGCGGCGCAGGCGGATCGAGCACGATGCTGGGTAGGGCGGCCGTATCGCTCATGGATTCATGGTCGCGGGCGGCGCGGTGCGGTGGCCAGGGAGCAGCCCAGAAAATATTCGGTGTAGCCAGCACGACCACCTAGCATTCAGCCATGACCTACGACGCGCCCCCGCCGGGCTGGGATCCGCAGTCCCAGGGCTACCAGCAGCAGCCGGGCTACAACCAGCCGCCCGGCTACCCCCAGGGCTACCCGCCGCAGGCGCCCGGCTACTACCCGCCCGGCTACTACGGCGCGCCCGCGCCGGATCATCCGCAGGCGGTGGTCGTGTTGATCCTCGGCATCATGAGCCTGGTGTTCTGCCAGCTGCTCGGGCCGGTGGCCTGGATCATGGGCGGCAAGGCCCGCCGGGAGATCAGCGAGTCGAACGGCATGATCGGCGGCAGCGGCATGGTGACGGCCGGCTGGATCTGCGGCATCGTCGCCACCGCGCTGATGGTCCTGGTCATCCTGTTCATCGTGCTCGCCATCATCGTGGGCGCGGTCGGCTCCTCGCACTAGGCAACTACCATCGCCGGGGTGAGTTCCGCCCCGACCGCCCACGAACCGCCGACCCCCGGACCGACCGAATGGGGTGAGCATCCGCACGGCGTCGGACCGTGGCGCGAGGAGTTCGGCACCGAGCCGCCGGACGATCCCCGCCTGGACCCGGACCTGCTCGAGCACGGCGACCGGCGCAATGTGGTGGATGCCTACCGGTATTGGCGGCGCGAGGCCATCGTCGCCGATATCGACAGTCGCCGGCACCCGTTCCATGTGGCCATCGAGAACTTCGGGCACGACGCCAATATCGGCACGGTGGTGCGCACGGCCAATGCCTTCGCGGCGGCGGCCGTGCACATTGTCGGGCGCAAGCGGTGGAATCGCCGCGGGGCCATGGTCACCGACCGCTACCAGCACATTCACCATCACGCCGATATCGATGAGCTGCTGCGTTTCGCGGCCGGCGAGGGACTGACGGTGGTGGCGGTGGACAACGTCCCCGGCGCGGTGCCGCTGGAGACCGCCGCGCTGCCGCGCGAGTGCCTGCTGCTCTTCGGCCAGGAGGGCCCGGGCGTGACCGAGGCCGCGAAAGCGGGCGCGCTGCTGACCGTTTCGATCGCGCAGTTCGGCTCGACCCGCAGCATCAATGCCGGTGTCGCCGCGGGCATCGCCATGCACGCCTGGATCCGCCAGCACGCCGACCTCACCACCGCCTGGTGAGCTGGACGACTCTCGGTAACAAATCGGCCACGAGCGCAGTGCCCGACTGGCACGATAAGTCCCATGACTTCGCGGACCGGACGCAATATCGAGCCGACCGCTGCCCTCTGGTCGGAGCGAGCCGACCTGGCGGAGTCCGCGATCCTCTCGCGTCACCTACGCAAGTTGTGGGGCTGTCCCGGCACCCAGCTCGGCGTGGTGGGCTGGCCCGCCACCAAGGGTGAGCGGGTTTTCGCCTTCTGGCACTACTGGTGGCAGGCCCACCTGATCGACTGCGCGGTCGACGCCGCCAATCGTGCGCCGACCCCCGCCCGGCAGCGGCGCCTCTGGTCCATCGCCCACGCCTCGCGCCTGCGCAATATCACCGGCTGGACCAACAACTACTACGACGACATGGCCTGGCTGACAATCGCTTTGGAGCGGGCCGAACGCACCCAGGGCGTCGCCGAGGTGCGGGGCGCGCTGCTCACTCTGGAGAAGACGCTGGCCAACGGGTTCGATCCGGAGTTCGGCGCGGTGCCCTGGCGTAAGGGCTCCGACTTCTACAACGCCCCGGCCAACGGCCCGGCAGGCATCGCCATGGCGCGGCTGGGCCGCTACCACCTGGCACAGGAACTGGCCGACTTCCTCGACGCCAACCTGCGCGACAAGGAGACCGGCCTCATCTTCGACGGCATCCACTTACCCTCCGGCGAGGTCGAGAAGCCGGTCTACAGCTACTGCCAGGGCGTGACGCTCGGCCTGGAAACCGAACTCGCGGTGCACACCGGCGAACCCCGGCACGCCGAGCGCGCGGTCCGGCTGGTGGACGCGGTCGAGGAGCATCTGACCGCGGACGGCGTGGTGGTCGGCGACGGCGGCGGGGACGGCGGCCTGTTCAACGGCATTCTCATCCGCTACCTGGCGCTGACCGCCCTCATGCTGCCCGGCGACGACCCCGCCCAGGTGACCGCGCGCCGCAAGGCCGCCGCGATGGTGCGCGCGTCCGCGAACGCGGCCTGGGAGCACCGCCTGGATGTGGAGGGTGAGCCGCTGTTCGGCGCGGATTGGCGGCAGCCCGCGCGACTTCCGGGCATCGCGGGCGCGGGCGGCTTCGAGGGCGGTTCGGTGACCGCCTCGCGCAGCCCGGAACGCGACCTGTCGGTGCAGCTTTCGGGCTGGAAGCTGATGGAGGCCGCGCACACGGTGACGGCCGCCGGGCTGTAATCGTTCAGGCGCGCGGCACCCGGGGCAGCGGCACCGTTGCGGCCTCTGCCACGTCGAGGTCGAAATCCTCGGCGGGACGTGCCATTTCGACGCGGTACTGCCGCACGCCCAGGACCGTGCCGAGCACCAGCCCGACCACCAGGGTTCCGATGACCGCGGGCATGAGCCAGGAAATGTTCTCCAGGAAGCTGCCCGCGTAGTAGCTGGCCAGCAGGATCACCGGCGCCCAGATGACCGCGCCGACGGACGAGGCGATGGTGTACTTGCGGTGGTCCATCCCGGCCGCGCCCGCGACCAGCGGGCACAGCGTGCGCACCCACGGAATCCAGCGGGCCACCAGCACCGCCAGGAACCCGTGCTTGTGCAGCATGTCCGAAACCCGCGCGAGATTGCGGGTATTGATGTATTTCCCGTTCTTGCGCGCCACCAGATGGTGTCCGGCGCGCTGGCCGAAGACGTACCCCACCTGGTTGCCGGCGATGGCCGCGATCATGGTGCCGATCGACAGCGCCCAGACCTGCCCCTCGCCGACCTGCGAGGCCAGCACCACACCGGCGGTGATGAGCATGGAGTCACCGGGCAGGAACAGCCCGATGATGAGTGCGCACTCCAGGAAGACGAAGGTGAGAACCACGGTCCAGACGAGCACTGGTCCGGCTGTCTCGAGCGGGCCGAATCCGCCGGAGGCGGAAAGAGCGGCAGGGCCGCCCGATGCGAGGGTTAGCGGGGTGGTCGACACCGAAGGGCTCAGTGGGTCGGCTCGTTCGTCGAGGTGGCGTACTCGGCCTGTTCCGGGGCCTGGCCGCGGTGCAGCAGGTTCTTCGCGACCGTGATGATGCCCGGCAGGATGGACACGAACACGATCAGCAGGAAGATCGCCTCGACGTTCTTGCGAATGAATTCGACATTGCCCAGGAAGTAACCGAGCACGGTGACGCCGCCGCCCCACAGCACCGCGCCGATGATGTCGACGGTGGCGAACTTGCGGTAGTCCATCTTCGAGACACCGGCCAGCACCGGCATGAAGGTGCGCACGATGGGCACGAAGCGGGCCAGCACGATGGTCTTGGGGCCGTGCTTCTCGAAGAAGGCGTGGGTCTCGGTGATGTAGTGCTGCTTGAAGAAGCGCGTGTCTTCCTTCTTGAACAGCGCGGGGCCGATGGATCGCCCGATCCAGTAGCCGCTCTGGTCGCCGAGCCAGGCCACGAACGCGGTGGCCGGTACCAGCCACCAGATGTTCATGCCGGTCGGCGGGTGCGCCTGGGCCGCCAGCAGACCGCCGGTGAACAGCAGCGAGTCGCCGGGCAGGATCGGGAACAGCAGACCGGTCTCGATGAAGACGATGGCCAGGATCGCCGGGAGCACCGCGTGCTGCAGCCAAGTCTCCGTCAGGAGGTGCATTGGATCCAAGATCGCGGGGAGCGCGGCATTGGTCGTCACGGCATCGGATACGGCCAGCAAGGTCACGGCCACCACAGTACCGGTAGCCCGGACATCACACCGAACGTCGAAGCAACCTCACAAACTTGTGGGGTATGTGAGGCCATTGCCTCGGAGAAAAGGGGCTGTCCTATCGTGTCAACTGACAGAATTTTGTAGTACGCACCACACACAACACGGAGGTCACTGTGCCCATCGCGACTCCGGAGATCTACGCCGAGATGATTGCTCGGGCCAAGCAGAACTCCTTCGCGTTCCCCGCCATCAACTGCACCTCGTCGGAGACCATCAACGCGGCCATCAAGGGCTTCGCGGACGCCGGCAGCGACGGCATCATCCAGTTCTCCACCGGCGGTGCGGAATTCGGCTCCGGCCTGGGCGTGAAGGACATGGTGACCGGTGCGGTCGCGCTCGCCGAGTTCGCGAACGTGGTCGCTGCGAAGTACGACGTGACCATCGCACTGCACACCGACCACTGCCCGAAGGACAAGCTGGACACCTTCGTGCGCCCGCTGCTGGCCATCTCGGCCGAGCGCGTGAAGAACGGCCTGAACCCGCTGTTCCAGTCGCACATGTGGGACGGTTCCGCGATCCCGATCGACGAGAACCTGGAGATCGCCAAGGAACTGCTGAAGCAGGCGCATGCGGCGAACATCATCCTCGAGGTCGAGATCGGCGTCGTCGGCGGTGAAGAGGACGGCGTCGAGGCCGAGATCAACGAGAAGCTCTACACCTCGCCCGAGGACTTCGAGAAGACCATCGACGCGCTGGGCTCCGGGGAGAACGGCCAGTACCTGCTGGCCGCCACCTTCGGCAATGTGCACGGCGTGTACAAGCCGGGCAATGTGGTGCTCAAGCCCGAGGTGCTGGCCGAGGGCCAGCGGGTCGCCGCCGCCAAGCTGGGCCTGGGCGCGGACGCGCAGCCGTTCGACTTCGTCTTCCACGGCGGCTCGGGCTCGCTGAAGTCGGAGATCGAGGACTCGCTGCGCTTCGGCGTGGTGAAGATGAACGTCGACACCGACACCCAGTACGCCTTCACCCGTCCGGTCGCCGGCCACATGTTCGGCAACTACGACGGCGTCCTGAAGATCGACGGCGAGGTCGGCAACAAGAAGGTCTACGACCCGCGCAGCTACCTCAAGAAGGCCGAGACCTCGATGGCGGCGCGCGTCGTCGAGGCCTGCAACGACCTGAACTCTGCGGGACGTTCGATCAGCGCCAAGTAAGCTCAAAGGCCGGGATTCCGCTGAGACGAGCGGAATCCCGGGCAATTTTCGAGCGGCGGGCGCGCCGCGGTCTCTATCGAGGCAGGTGGCATGACTGTCGATGTGCGGGTCCTGGGCCCCGTGCAGCTGTTGGTCGCCGGTCGGTCCGTGCCGGTCGGCGGCCCCAAGCCGCGTGCGCTGCTGGCGGCTCTGACCGTGAACCGGCGGCGCGCGGTGTCCTCGCAGGCGCTGGCCGACATTGTCTGGAACGACGATCCACCGGACTCCTATCAGGCGAGTCTGCAGGTGTTCGTCTCGAATATTCGCAAGACCCTGCGCACCGCCGGGGTCGACCCGGTGGCGCTGCTGCGCACCGAATCCTCCGGCTACCGGCTGGAGATCGAGGACGACGAGTGCGATCTCGGGCGCTTCGAGACGCTGCGCCGCGAGGGTTCGGAGGCCGCCTCGATCGGCGACCCCACCGCCGCGTCCCGGCTCTTCGGCGAGGCGCTGGCGGAATGGAGCGGCCGCGCCCTGGACGATCTGTCCGGCCTCGGCTTCGCGGAGAGCTTCGCCACCGCCATGGACGAGGAGCGACTGCTGGTCGCCTCCGCCCGCATCGACTCCGAAATCGCTTTGGGCCGAGCCTCTTCCGTGGTCGGCGAACTGGTGTCGATGACCAGTGCGCATCCGCTGCGGGAGCCGCTGTGGGCGCAGCTCATCACCGCGCTCTATCTGTCCGGCCGGCAGGCCGACGCGCTCGACGCCTGCCGCCGGGTGCGCACCGTGCTGGCCGACGAGCTCGGCATCGATCCCGGTCCCGCGCTCATCGCGCTGGAGCAGAAGGTGCTGCGTCAGGAACCGTTGAGTACCGGGCAGATTCACGAGGTCGAGCGCATGGCCAAGGCCATGACCGAGACCGTCACCGAGATGCCGCGCGCCGTGCGCGCCGGGCAGCTGCGGCTGTCCGACGGCCGGGCGGTGCCGATCGGCCCGAACGGCATGAAGATCGGCCGCATGACGGACAACGATCTGGTGCTCGACGATCCGAAGGCCAGCCGGTACCACGCGCAGATCACCCCGAGCCGGGCCGGGCTGCTCATCAAGGACCTGCACTCCGCCAACGGCATCTACATCAATGAGGAGTCCATCGAATCGGCCGCTGTGCTGGCCGACGGGGACGCCATCCGGATCGGCACCACCGTGCTCACTTTCCAGGCCTTGCGCTGAGCTGTCGCTGTATTACGCTGCTGCACTGTCGGTTTCGGTTCGCGGTGCGGCGGCGGTAGGCCCGCGGGTCTCGATTCGGTCGAGATCGGTCGAGTACCGGCGGTTCGCCCGGTTCCGGGGGTAGGGTCTCTGCCCGGATATGTCCGAGAGCCCGTTTGTCGGAAGGTTGAGTGCATGGCCAAGCGGCTGGTGGCAGCTGCGGGGGTGGTGATCGTCGGGGCGGGCGTACTCGCCGGAATGGGCGGGCCGGTCGCGGCGGCGGATCCGGATCCGGGTGCGGCACCGGCCGTTCCGGGTATCGGGCCCTGCAGCACCGACGCCAAGCCCGGACACGAGTCGCTGGTTCCGAAGACCGTCGAGGTCCCCGTGCCCTATCCGGTGGTCACGGTCGACACCGGGCCGGTGCCGGAGAACACCAAGCGCGTGGCGATGGAGCTGCCGCCGGATCCGTGCGTGAACCCGTGCCCGGACCTCACCGACACTCCCGCTCCGCCACCGGGACTCGCCGAACAGCTCGGCCTCCCCAAGCTGATCGTGCGGCCGCAACCGTTCAATTTCGCTTTACCCAACCCGAATCCGCCGGCGCTGCCGCCCGGTCCCGATCCGGCGCACCCGCCGGTCGAGGCCGCCGCCCAGGTGCCCGCCCGGCCGACGCCGCAGGTCTCCGACGTGCGCGAGGTGTCCAAGCTGACCGGCGCCGACTCGGTCAACCGCACCGACAAGCGCTGGCAGGTCCAGGGCACCGACCTGGGCATCATGTGGCAGAGCGCGCCGGACGAGATCGCCATCGCCTTCGGCGACACCGTCGGCCGCGACTTTCATCCGCCGGGCGGCATGGGTGAGGACTGGCGCTCGAACCTGCTGGCCTTCAGCAAGAACCGGGATCTGGAGAACGGTGTGGTCTTCGACCGCATGGTCACCGACGACCGCTGCCACGCCGCCGAACTGCTGAGCAGCCGCAAGCTGGACAATATCGAGATCACCACCATCCCGACCTCGGGCTTCGCCATCGGGGACCGGCAGTACCTGAGCTACATGTCGATCCGCACCTGGAACAGCGTGCCCGGCACCTGGTACACCAACTACGGCGGCATCGCCTACTCCGACGACCACGGCGAGCACTGGACCAAGGACCCGTACGCCAAGTGGGAGAACATCTTCGGCCTCTCCAACTTCCAGGTGACGGCCATGGTGCCGCAGGGGGACTGGGTCTACATGTTCGGTATCCCCAACTCGCGGCTCGGCGGGGTCGGGCTGGCCCGGGTCCCGAAGGATCAGGTGCTCAACCCGACGGCCTACCAGTACTGGAACAGCGGCTCCTGGATACCCGGGACGAACGGATCGGTCACGGTCACACCGATTGTCGACGCGCCCGCCGGTGAGCTGTCGGTGCGCTACGACGAGAGCCGCAATGTATGGCAGATGAGCTACCTGGACACCGCCAAGGCGGCACTCGTTGTGCGGGAATCGGATACGCCGCAGGGCACGTGGTCCGACAGCGCGGTCACGGTGAGCGCACTGCAATTCCCGGAGCTGTACGGCGGCTTCATCCATCCGTGGTCCACCGGCAACGACATGTACTTCACCATGTCGACCTGGAGCGACTACAACGTCTACCTGATGCACGTCACGGTGAACTAGCACTCGAAGCGAGTGGGCCGCGTGGCAGGTGCGGCGCATCCGTTTCTCGTTGTTCGGTTGCCAACCGCAGCAAATGATTTCGTAACGGTCGGGGTAACTCCTGGGGTACGCCCGAAATAGATTCGGCACACGCCCGCCGGCACGCGTGCGCGGCGGGCGACGGCTCTTTGCCGGGCGCTGAAGTTCCGGGGAGGCGGGGGAGCTCTCAGTTGTGCGCTGAAGTCTCGGGGAGGCGGGACAGTCGGATCTCGGCGATGGCGCGGCCGAAGAGCTTCTTGCCTTCCGAGGTCGCGCCCAGTACGACGGTGGCCGCGCCCCGGGCGGCGTCCACCGACTTCACCTTGCCGGTGAACTCGACGATGGTCGGGGCGGTCGGCTCGACCGGCACGAAGCCGGAGAAGCGGACGCTGAACTTGCCCAGCGCCGACGGATCGCCCAGCCAGTCCACCAGGTAGCCGGCGGTCAGGCCCATGGTGAGCATGCCGTGCGCCACCACGGTGGGCAGGCCGACCAGGGTGGCGGCGGTGTCGCTGAAGTGGATGGGGTTCGGGTCGCCGGAGACGCCCGCGTAGTTGACCAGGTCGCCGCGGGTGACCGGCACCTTGGCGGCGGGCAGGTCGGTGCCGGCGGTCAGGGTGGCGGCGGTGGGGATGGTGTGGACCGGCTGCGGCGGGGCGGGGGCGGCCAGCTCGGCGACCTCGTCGGGGGCCAGCAGAATCAGACCGGTCGGGTCGCCGTCGAATTCGCCGGGCTCGACCACATGGCCGTGCATGACCACGCCCGAGACCGTCTGGACCATGGCCGGATCGATCTCGACGCCCTTGCGGGCCACGATGGTGGTGGTGGCGACCAGCACCGGCAGCGCGTCGGCATCGGTGAGGGTGACCTTGACGGTGATGAAGTCGTTGTCGCCGAAGCTGCGGATGTTCTCGACGACGACGTCCACCCCGAGGCGGTCCTCGGCCAGGATCGGGCGGTAGTACTCGAAGATCTGATCGGTCTGCAGGATCTGCGAGACGTCGTACTCGGTGAGCACCGATCCGATCAGCGAGCGGGTGGTGGCCGCGCCGATCACCGACGCGAAGGTCGGGGAGGCGAGCAGGCCGCCGTAGCCGAGCGCCGCGGCGGCGGCCTCGGTGTGGTGACCGGGGTGATCGTTGCGCACCGAACGCGCGAACTCGCGGATCTTCTCGCGGCCGACGTCGTAGTGATCACGGACACGGAAGTGCCGTCCGACCAGCTCGGCCGCGGTGGCTTGAGTAGCCTCTGCCGTTTCCGGCATGGTGTTCAGCTCCCTGCAAATCGAAACCCGGTGGGCCCGCACCACTTCTGCCGGACACTGTCCTCACGAATCAGACAATGTCCTGGACGGTGTACAACCGCTGAAGTGCCGGAATGCCGAATGGCTGGCCCAGACAATCCGGCACACTGTACCGACGTGCCGGACTGTTGACCAGGTCTTTGTGATGTTCATCGCGACCGGGGGCGCAAATGCGTCAGTAAATTTTCCGGGAGCCGATCAGTGCCCGTTCTGTGGGTCGCACACCTTCCACGAACCACCCTCGTTGCGCAGATCGAAGGTGCGTGCGGACGTCTTCGACGGGTCCGCCGCGGTGTACACGGTCGCCTGTGCCAGCGCGGCCTCGCCGGTGATCTGAATGGCGTCGACGCTCTTCACCTGAGGAATGCTCTTCTGGTCCTGCGAGGTCTTGTACACGCTCGCGAACTGGTCGGCCGAGATCTTCTGGTAGAAGTCGTGCTGCGCACCGCAGGTCACGGCCCGCAACGCATCCAGATTCCCGGACTTCAGCGCGTCGGTGTACGTGGTGATCGTCTTCTGCACCAAGGCTTCCGGCGAGTTGTTGTTCTGGTGCTTCACCACACCGAACACCACACCGGCAATGGCGATCACCGCGATCACGGCCGCCGCCACGATGATCCACAGCTTCTTCGACACACCGCCCGCGGCCGGTGCGGTCCCGGCGGCTGCCTCGGCGGCGGCCGGAACCCGCTGCGGCTGCGCCAGAATGCGCGGTCCATCCCCCTGAGCATCCTGCGGCCCAGCCTGTCCCGGGCCACCCGGCACCGGACCCTGCTGCACACCCTGCGGTGCATTCGGTCCCTGCAGTGCGTTGGGGCCTTGCGGTGCATTGGGGCCCGGTGCGCCCGGTCCCTGCGGGCCGCGCGGACCCTGCGGCGGCGCACCCGCCCCGACCCGCTGCGGCGGGGCGATGCGCGGCCCGCCGATGGGCTGGCCCGGCATGGTCGGCTGCATATCCGCGGGTGACGGCGCGGTCGCGGGCCGGCGCGGCCCCATCGGCGGCCGCGGCGGCGACGGCCGGGTCTCCTCGACCGGCGCGTCCGGCGCCGGCGCGTTCCCCTTCGGCCCCACATTCCGCGGCCCCGCGTTCACCCGCGGCGTCTGCGGCGGCTTGCTGACCGCCCGCCCCTGCGGCCCCGACACCCGGATCTTCTCGGTCGCCTGGTCCCCGGACACGATCGGCAACGCCGTCGTGGCGTCATCCGCCGGACTCGGAACCTTCTTGATCACAACGGTTTTCGCGTCACCGCCGGAATCGCCGTCCGGCTTCTCCGCGGAATCGCCTGCCCCGCCGGCCTTCTCGGCCGCCGCGCCACCATCCTTCGACTTACCGCTGTCCGCGGCGGCCTTGCCATCCTCCGGCTGCGAATCCGCCTGCGGCATCCCCTCGGTGGGAACATCCTGCGGCGCGGGCTTCCCCTGCGCCGCATCGCTCGGGGCTCCACCCGGCTTCCCGGCAGCCGCGGGCGCGGAACCGGCCTTGGCGGCCTCGCCGCTCGCCGCCTGCCCGGGTTGCTGAATCCGAATCAACTGGGTGGTCGCGTCCGCCGCGGCGGCCTCGCCCGCGGCGGACTTCTTCCCGCTCGGCCGCTGAATCGGAATGAACTGCGTGGGAGCATCGTCCGTCGCCGCCTGTCGGCCCGGGCCGGACTGCTCCGCGCCGGTCGGCTTTCCACCGGCGTTCTGTTGCGCGGGTGCGCTCGAACGCTTGGGCTCGGCCGGGGCGGTCTGCCCCGCCTTCGCTCCGGGAGTCGAGGACGTGTCCGGGCGCTGCACGTCGCCTGCGGCCTGTGATTTTGCGCCGGGTCCGGATTGTCCAGCGCCAGTGGACTTCTCAGCGGCTGCGTTCGATGGCGTCGACGCGTTCGCGTCCGGGCGGGTTGTCTGTCCCGCTGCGGGTTCGCCGGCCTTCGGGGTGCCCGGTCGCGGTGCAGCGCCCGCGGCGGGAGCCTGTCGGGCGGGGGCGGATTGCCGGGCGGCAGCGGGTTGGGTGCCGGGCGGGTTCTGCTTGCCGGCCGGGCCGGGGGCCGCGGGCCTGGCGCTCGAGGTGTTCTGGGGTACGAATTCGCCCGAGCCCTGGCGCGCGGCGGCCGGGGGTTGGCCGCCCGGGGTGCTCTGCGGGGCGGGGGTCTGGATGCGTCCGGCGGACTTGGGGGTTTCGTAGTGGATGGTGGCGAAACCGGCCGAGCCGGACTTGGCCGGCTTGCCTTGGCCGGGGGCCGGCTTCGAGCCGGTCGGTGCGGGTTCGGCTGTGCCGGTGCGGATCTCCTCGGTGCGGGAGTCGGCGGTGGGAATCACTTCTGTGGCGGCGGTCGGGGGAGCGTCGTCTGCTTCGGCATCGCTCGGTGCGCCTGGGCCCTTCGCGGGGTTGCTCGGGGCGGGGCCGCTGGGCCGGGACGTGGACTGGTCGGTCGGAGTCTTGGGGGCGGCGGTGTCCTCGGCGCCGGATGCCGAGTTGGCAGGACCCTGCGGCTGCTGGTCGTCTTTCGGGTCGGACACGCGCTACACCCCTTGCTTCGGCGGAACTGTGATTCGACGGTCAGCCTACTGAGCATTCCGGACGGCGGTGCAGAATGATCGGCATGACCTCCTTCGGCGATCTACTCGGACCGCAGCCGGTCCTCCTCCCGGAAAACATCGACGCGGAGGACGCGCTGCTCCAGAAACAGGACCCGGTGCAGGTCGCCGCGGCGCATCCGACCGCCTCCATCGCCTGGGCCTACCTGGCCGAGGCCGCGCTGGAGCGGGGCGCAGCCGCCGACGGCGAGATCAACCACGACATCATCTCCGCCTACGCCTTCGCGCGCACCGGCTACCACCGCGGCCTGGACCTGTTGCGCCGCAACGGCTGGAAGGGCTTCGGCCCCGTGCCGTGGAGCCACGAGCCCAACCGGGGCTTCCTGCGCAGCGTCGGCGCGCTGGCGAAGGCCGCCCGCGCCATCGGCGAGACCGACGAGTACGCGCGCTGCCTGGACCTGCTCGAGGACTGCGACCCGCGCGCGGCCGCCGAGCTCGGCCTCGACTGAATTGAGCAGCGGCCTGGGCGAAACCTTCGACGCTGCCCGGGAGAGCAGCGTCACCCGCATGCGCAGGGCCGCGGGGCGCGTCCGGTCCTCGCTGCTGCCGATCGTGCAGTGCGCGATCGGCGCGGGCGTGGCCTGGTTCATCGCCCACAATGTGATCGGGCACGAGCGCCCGTTCTTCGCGCCCATGGCCGCCATGATCTCCATCGGCCTGTCGTTCGGTGCGCGGCTGCGCCGGTCGGTCGAGCTGATCGTCGGCGTGGCCGTCGGCATCGGCATCGGCGACCTGTTCGTCTCCCGGGTGGGCACCGGCGGCTGGCAGATCGTGCTGCTGGTGGTGATCGCCATGTGCACCGCCGTCTTCCTCGACGGCGGCCCGGTCATCACCATGCAGGCGGCCAGTTCCGCGGTGCTGGTGGCCACGCTCTATCCGCCCGGTCAGGGTGGTGCGTCGCTGCGCATGATCGACGCGCTGGTGGGCGGTCTGGTCGGCATCGTGGTGGTGGCGGCGATCCCGCTGCATCCGGTCCGCCGTGCCCGGGAGCAGGCCGCCGGGATTCTCGAGGTGATGGGCAAGGCCCTCACCGAGTGCGCGGACGGCCTGCTCGAGCAGGATGCCGGCAAGATCAAGACGGCGCTCGAGACCGTGCGCGGCACCCAGGGTGCGATCGATGCCATGCGCAACACCCTCGAGGGCAGCCGGGAGATCATTCGAATCTCTCCGCTGTACTGGAACTCTCGCTCCCGTCTGCAGCGCCTGCGGCAGGCCGCCGACCCGCTCGACAACGCGGTCCGCAATACCCGCGTGCTGCTGCGCCGCGCGCTCACCTCGGTGCGCGACGACGAGGTACTGAATCCGGGCCTCGTCGCGGAGGTCGAGAAGCTCGGTCAGGCCGTGGATGTGGTGCGCCGCATGATGCTGGCCGATCCGGACGAGAAGCCCGATCCCGCCGAGGCGACCCGTGTGCTGCGCTCGGTCGGCAAGGGTGCGACCAAGGATCTGGTGACCGGGGCGGGCCTGTCCGCCCACGTGGTCTTCGCCCAATTGCGTTCCATCGTCGTGGATCTCATGCAGGTGTGCGGGATACGAAGACTCTCCGCCATGGCGCTGCTGCCGCCGACCGTCCCGCATCCCTACGTCACGCCGATCGACTGATCCGCGCCTGCGCCCACCCGAATAAGGGGTAGGTCCGAGACCGGAATTGCGGGTATGTCCGATTCGTCTGCGGGGGCCTGCTCTCGATCTTCGGGTAGTCCGCTACTCGCGTCGAACCGCTTGCGTCTCTCTACCGTTCGTATCAGGCCGGATTTACGAGGGGTAGTCCGGTTCCGGACTCGCAGCGACGGGTGGCAACGGTTTCTCCGGACCGATGTCGTTGCGATGGGCCGCCCGACACCGGGTCGTCCGGGCGGCCCACCCGGGTCAGAGCCAGAAGCGCGTCAGTGCGCTGCCCACCGACCACCAGCTGCCCGGCAGCCCGGACAATTCGAACAGCGCGTTGATCGCGTCGAAGAAGAGCCGGTTGAGTTCCGGCGTGAACAGCAGCGCGAACAGGATCAGGATGCCGAACGGCTTGATCTGGTCCAGCGACCGCCGCGTCTGATAGCTCAGCGACGGCTCCAGAATGCCGTACCCGTCGGTGCCGGGAATCGGGATGAGATTCAGCACGGTCGCCGTAATCTGCAGGAACGCAAGGTAACTGAGCCCGAACCAGAATGCCGCGTGCGAATGGGTGCTGCCGTAGAACCGCACGATCACCAGCAGCACGATCGCACACAGCGCGTTCACCGCGGGCCCGGCGCCGCTGAGGATCCGCTGTATCCGCGGGCTGAAGTTGTGCGAGTGCACGTACACCGCACCACCGGGCAGCGCGAACCCGCCGAGCGCGATGAACACCACCGGCAACGCGATCGACAGCAGCGGATGGCTGTACTTGAGCGGATTGAGGGTCAGATACCCGCGCATCTCCACTTCGCGGTCCCCGGCCCGCCACGCCACATACGCGTGCGCGAATTCGTGCAGGCAGATGGAGACGATCCAGCCCGCCACCACCAGGATGAAAACGCCGAATTGGGCCTGGCGCGAACCGTAGTCGGCGTCCCAGGCGAGCGCTCCGCCCGCCACCGTGATCACCACGACCAGTAGGAACACCGGACTGGGCCGGACCGCTCCGGATGCCCGGCCCACCGCGCGCGGGTAATTCACCTGATACTCCCAACTGGTCGGCTCTGCTGTACGCCGCTACCCATTCTGGGGGTGAATCAGCGAACCAGCAGCCAAGGTTCGTGGTGCCGATAGAACGTGGAGCGCTTCACCACCCGATCGGTGGTGATCCCGTCGCGGGTGACAATGGCGCCGCCGGTGCCCAGCTGCATGGCGCGGCCCTCGACCCAGCGCTTCTTGCGCAGGCCGCGCTGCACGGTGGCGTGCAGGCCGGGCATCTCCAGCATGGGCGAAACATGCAGTGCCGCGACCTTTCCCGTGAACAGCCGGGTGTCGTCGACGTAGGCCTCGCCCTCCAGCTTCGCGCCCGCCTCGCCGACCAGGGTGGCGCGGCCGATCAGCACCTTGCCGGTGTCGTCGCGAATCAGCGGGGTCGCGATGGCCTTGCCCTCCAGCGCGCGCTTGGCGGCGGCGGAGCCGGTACCGGTCTCGTAGGCGCGGGAGCCGTAGGTGCGATCGATGGGCACATAACCGATCTCGACGCCGAGGCGTTCGGTGCGCATCAGATGGGTGAGGACCGCGGCCAATCCGGCATCCTCACCGAGCACGATGAGCCGGGGCAGGCTGTCGGCGGCCATGACCGGCAGCAACTCGTCCAGAGCGCCGCTATCGGGAATGGCGGAGGTCTGGGTGAGGGGCAGGGATGCCAGCGCGATGGGAACAGGCGCGCCGTCGCAGCGGAGAACATGGGTACTCAACTGCCGAACACCCTCCTCTGGCTTGCCAACACCTATCCCGCCTCGCTGCATATCCGATGGACCCCCGCCGGTCCCTCTCCCCGTGCCACCATAGCCCTGTCTCATTTGCCACGCTGTCCTCGCTGCGCATCCGTTACGGTGCCGGATTTGCCCTACGCTTCGCAGCTTCGCTCCCGTATCCGCTCCGAGCGCGGGCAGGCGGAGCGCAGTCCAGCCCGAGCCGGGCCGCGAACTGCGGGTATGCCGCCTCGCGGGACTCATGGGGGACTCCCGTAAAGTGTGCCTACGGCCACCGCCTTCTGACGGCGGGTAGCTGCAGCACCAGAGGGGCTGCGCGTCGAACCCGTAGGAGACACTCACATGCCGGCAATCGTGCTGATCGGCGCCCAGTGGGGCGACGAGGGCAAGGGCAAGGCAACCGATCTGCTCGGCGATCGGGTCCAGTGGGTAGTTCGATACCAGGGCGGCAACAACGCGGGTCACACCGTGGTGCTGCCCAATGGTGAGAGCTTCGCCCTGCATCTGATCCCGTCCGGCATCCTCACCCCCGATGTGACCAACGTCATCGGCAATGGCGTGGTGGTGGATCCGGGTGTGCTGCTGGCCGAACTCGCCGGTCTGGAAGAGCGCGGTGTGGACACCTCCCGCCTGCTGCTCTCGGCCGACGCGCACCTGATCATGCCGTACCACGTGGCCATCGATAAGGTCACCGAGCGCTTCCTGGGCAACAAGAAGATCGGCACCACCGGCCGCGGCATCGGTCCCTGCTACCAGGACAAGGTCGCTCGCGTCGGCGTCCGCGTGGCCGACGTGCTGGACGAGAAGATCCTCACCCAGAAGGTCGAGGCCGCACTGGAATTCAAGAACCAGGTGCTGGTGAAGATCTACAACCGCCGCGCGCTGGACCCGCAGCAGGTGGTGGACGAGGTGCTGGAGAAGGCCGAGGGCTTCAAGCACCGCATCGCCGACAGCCGCCTGCTGCTCAACCAGGCGCTGGAGCGCGATGAGATTGTGCTGCTGGAGGGTTCGCAGGGCACCCTGCTGGACGTCGACCACGGCACCTACCCGTACGTCACCTCCTCCAACCCGACCGCTGGTGGCGCGGCGGTGGGCGCGGGCGTCGGCCCGAACAAGATCACCACGGTGCTCGGCATCCTGAAGGCGTACACCACTCGCGTCGGCTCCGGCCCGTTCCCGACCGAACTCTTCGACGAGTCCGGCACCTACCTGGCCAAGACCGGCGGCGAGGTCGGCGTCACCACCGGCCGCGCCCGCCGCACCGGCTGGTTCGACGCCGTGATCGCTCGCTACGCCACCCGCGTCAACGGCATCACCGACTACTTCCTCACCAAGCTGGACGTGCTCTCCAGCCTGGACACCGTCCCGATCTGCGTCGCCTACGAGATCGACGGCGAGCGGGTCGAGCAGATGCCCACCACCCAGACCGAATTCCACCACGCCAAGCCGATTTACGAGGAAATGCCCGGCTGGTGGGAGGACATCTCGGGTGCCCGCACCTTCGAGGAGCTCCCCGCCAACGCCCGGGCCTACGTCGAGCGCCTGGAAGAACTGTCGGGAGCACGGGTTTCGTGCATCGGCGTCGGCCCGGGTCGTGACCAGACCATCGTCCGGCACGATATCCTGGGGTAATCCGGAAAGACCTGGCCTGAGCCGAGATTCGAGCCCATCGCGTGCATACGCGGTGGGCTCGAATCCTTTTCGGGTCCTCAGTAGGTGATGAGTGGGGCCAGGGGATCGGCCGCGTGCGGGTTGAGGGCGGCGGCGGCCGCCGCGATGGACTTCACGGCGACTCGCAGGTCGGATTCCTCGTGGGTGAAGGGGAGGCGGATGAAGCGTTCGAAGGCGCCCTGGACGCCGAAACGTGGTCCGGCGGCCAGCAAGACGCCGTGGTTGGGGGCGGTGGCGGCCAAGGCGGTGGAGACCGGGGCGGGGAGTTGGGCCCACACGGACATGCCGCCGACGCCCTCGGTGACGCGCCAGTCGGGGAGTTCCTCGGCGAGGGTTTCGAGCAGGACCGCGCGGCGGGAGCGGAGCTGGTCGCGGCGGGTGGTGAGGATCTCGTCGGCATTGCGGAGCAGGTGGACGGTGGCCAGCTGGTCCATGACGGGGGTGCCGAGGTCGACGGTGGAGCGGGTGCCCAGGAGTTTGGTGATCAGGGCCTGGTTGGCGCGGACCCAGCCGACGCGCAGGCCGCCCCAGAAGGACTTGGAGGCCGAACCGATGGTGACGATCTCCGAATTGCGGGCGAAAGCGGCGGCGGGGGGCGGGGATTCGAGGTCGGTGAGGTTCAGATCCACCATGGATTCGTCGACGATCAGCGTCATGCGGGTCTCGCGGGCGATGGCGGCCAGCTCCGCCCGGCCCTCGGCGTCGAGCAGGTGACCGGTCGGATTGTTGAAGTCCGGAATCAGGTAGGCGACGCTGGCCGCGGTCTGCCGTGCGGCACTGCGGATTCCGTCCAGATCCCAGCCGTCCGGGCGCATGGGCACCGGCACCGGGCGCGCACCCACATCGCGAATCGCCTCGATGGCGTTCGGATAGGTGGGGTGCTCGATGAGCACGCGTTCGGCCGGGGTGGTCAGCACATTGAGCAGCAGCCGCAGGCCGTGCTGCGCGCCCAGGGTGATGAGGATCTGGTCCGGCTCGGTGGGCAGCCCGCGCTCGGTGTAGCGGCGGGCCAGCGCCTCGCGCAGCATGAGCACACCCACCGGGTCCATGCCGTGCGTGCCGAGATAGGTCGGAAGCCCTTGCAGGGCAAAGGAGTACGCTTCGGTCATCTGCGGCGGGGCGGCCATGGCGGCGTAGGTCATGTCGATGGTCGGCAGTTCCGGCTGCGCCATCATGGCCAGGATGCTGCGCGCGGGCTTCGCGCCGTCGTGCAGCACGGTCGGCGGCAGCGCCACGGTGCTGCGCGAGCCCTGGCGGCTGATCAGGTAACCGTGCTCGCGCAGCAGGGAGTACGCGGAGGTGACGGTGGTGCGGCTGACCGCGAGGGCGGTGGCCAGATCGCGCTCACTGGGCAGCGCGACGCCGAGCGGCGCGCGGCCGTCGTGAATGAGCAGGCGGATGCTCTCCGCCAGTGCCACGTAGGCGGGCCGCGCCGCACGCTTGCCATTGTCGGCGGGGGCGCCCGGTTCGTCGTTCCGCCACCTGCCCAGGTCGCGCGTCAGGCTGGCCGCGCCGATCACTCGTGTCGCCATACAGGCCAGTATCGGGGTACTGGATATTTTCTTCAAGTCCGGGCCCGGGCCACTATGGGCTCATGGTCGCTCTGCTGGTCTCCATTCTGATCGTCGCCGCTTTCGCCGGTCTCGTGTACCGGTACGCGCCCAAGCCCGGTGAGCGCTGGGGTGAGCTGCTGGAGCGGTATCGCCCGCATGCTCCCATGTCGGACTGGTCGGTCGTCGAATATGAAGCGTCCCGGCAGTATTCGGACCTCGCGGCCATCGCGTCGCTCCGCCCGGATGCCTGCCCGCCGGCTCCCGCGCGGCGATTCCGTCGCAGCGCTCCGGCCGTGGCCGCCCTGTCCACCATCCCCTGCCGGGGAGAATCAGTCCAGTTCTAGCCAACTGGACTTGAATCAGATTCTTGTCGGTGCCACCGTGCACACTGGCCTCATGTCCGCCCCGGCCCGACCCCTGGCGTCGGCGGCGCTCTTCGATACCGCGATCGGCGTGTGCGCCATCGCCTGGAGCGCCACCGGTGTCCTGCGCTTCGCCCTTCCCGACCGCGACCCCGCGGCCACCCGCACCCACATCCTCCGCCGCCACCGCCTGGCCGACATCCACGAGGCCGAGCCCACCGCGGAGCTGGCCACGGCCATCGACCGCATCCGCGCCCACCTCACCGGCGACCTGGACGACCTCCGCTGGATCCCCCTGGACACCACCGCTTTCAACGAGTTCGACCGTGCCGTCTACGAGGTGACCCGCGCCATCGACCCGGGCCACACCCTCAACTACGGCGCGGTCGCGAACCGCATCGGCGCCCCCGGCGGCGCCCAGGCCGTCGGACAATCCCTGGGCCGCAACCCGATCCCCCTGATCATCCCGTGCCACCGGGTACTGGCCGCCGACCACGCCCTGCACGGCTTCTCCGCCCCCGGCGGCCTCACCACCAAACAGCGCCTGCTGGAGATCGAACGCACTCCCGGCTTCGGCGAACCCACCCTGTTCTGACCACCGCCGTATGAAAGGCATCCGCACCGAAGGCCTGGTGCGGATGCCCCGTATCGCCGGACGGTGTGCGTTAGAGCGCGCCGCCCAGGAAGCCGCCCAGCGCCGCGCCTCCCGCTCCGACCACGGCTCCCCCGACGAGTGCGGCGGGGATGCCCGCGGCCGCGGCTCCAGCGACAGCGCCCATGCCCGCCCCGATCAGTGCCCCACCGGCCGTACCGCCCGGGATGTCGATCGGCGCGGTCCCCGGCGCCACGACGGCACCGGCCGAACCGAGCCCGAATCCGACCGCAGCGCCGACGCCCGCGCCGATCGTGCCGCCGACCGCCCCACCGAGCAACGCCGCCGGAACGCCAGCACCGACGGCACCGGCGCCCGCGCCGATCGCCGCACCGCCGAGGGTGCCCGCGGCGATCTTGTCGGAGCGGCTCGGGTTGACTCCGATGGAGTTCAGGCCGGTGGCCAGACCCGCTTCGGTATCGGCGGCTGCGCCGTTGACGGTGTCGAGGATGGTGTCGGGCAGCTGCTCCGGGGCGGGGGCGGTGAACTCGCCGATGCGGACGGTGCGCGGGGGCGGGGCGATCGGGAGGACCGGGGCCACCGCCGTCGGGGCGTGCAGGGTTTGGAAGTCGACCGCCGGTGCCGCTTCGTGATTCGGGATGGGGCGGAAGTTCGCGGGGATCGGGTAGTCGGCCTGCGACGGAGACTGTGGTTGCGGCAGTGGGCGATTCGGCACCGTGACGCCGGGCTGCACGAGGCTCGGACGCGGGCCGGGGCGTTCCTGGTCATGAGCCGGGAGGGCCACGCCCGGCTGGGCGGCGCCGGGGCGCGGGGCGGACTGGACGGAGCTCGACGTGCCGGCGGCGTCCCGGGCCGCCGCACCGGGCTGTGGATTCGCTTCCGGGGCACCGGTATTGGCCGGGGCGCGGGTGCCACTCGGCTGCACGGCGGCCAGGGTCGAGCTGCCCTGCGCCGACTTGGCCAAGTGGTCACTCGTATTCGCGCAGGCCACTGTCAACGCCAGCGGAACGACGCCCACGACGATCGCCCGCCGAGCCACGGTACCCTTCACTTCACGATCCCGACCGACCACGCCGAAACACCTGCCTTCCAACATATTTCGTGCGCCGGTCCCGAGACCGGCCATGACTACCGGTTATTCGCGGGAACCCTTGGCTCGGCTTGCCCGTGCATCGGCCCTATCCACATCGACGCAGATCAGCGCCTCGAATTGGGGGTGCGAAGTTCCAGCGGCAGGACGCCGGCGGCATGGGGACGGCGTGGGGGGCACGCCGGTATTCATTTCTCGATCCGGATCAGGTCAGCTTTGCTGATTTGCCCGAAGGCGTCCCTCCGCGCATCAATTCCGCCAGCGCCTCCCGATCGGTGACGTCGAGCTTGATGCACGCCCGGTACAGGTGCCCCTCCACCGTCCGCACCGAGACGGTCAGTCGGTCCGCGATCTGCCGGTTGGACAGCCCGGCGGCCACCAGATTCGCGATCTCCCGTTCGCGCGCGGTCAGCGGCAGCGGCTGCGCGGACTGCCGCAGCGCCGGGGTCGACGCGCCACCGCAGGCGGCCGCCAGCCGATTGGCGGTTGCCGCGGATTCCAGCAGTCGCCGGCGGTCACCCGCCCGCTCGTGCGCGGAGGCGGCCTGCGCGGCCGCGTCCGCTGCGGAGAGCAGCGCCCCGATTGCCTCGAATTCCGCTGCGGCGGTGTCCAATCCGGGTCCGTCGTGGGCCGCGACCGCCACCGCGTGCCGCGCCTGCACCTGCACCAGCCGCCCGTCGATGCGGGCCGCGAGATCCGCCAACCGCCCGGCGACCGACTGATCGCCGAAGCGGGCGGCGGCGTGCAGCGCCATGGCCTCGATGGCGTGCTGGTGGGTGCGTCCGGCCAGATCCGCCGCCCCCAGCGCGAGCCGTACGGCCGGCGTCGCGGTGCCCTCGGCGGCCGTCTGCATGGCCCGCACGAGTTCGAGCAGCGGTTCATAGACGGCACTGTGACGCCCCCCTCTCAGGGTCGCCGCCGCAATGGCTTCCGCCGCTTCGGTGGGCCGCCCGAGCGCCGAGTACGCCTCCGCCAGCCGCAGTTGGGCGGGGAACATCCAGGACGCCGCGCCCTCGGTGGTGAGCGCCGCGAGCGCCTGCTCGAGATTGTCGATGCCCTGCGGGAACTGGCCCTGCGCCACGTCCACGGTGCCCTGCAGGATCTTGGCCATGCCCCAGGCCAGATATTGGCCGGGGGAGGAGAACGGGTAGGGCGTATTGGCGCATCGGCGTGCGGCTTCCAACTCGCCGATGAAGGTCAGGGCCAGCACTTCCGCGTGCGTGGAGATGAATCGGTTCAATCCGTCGATATGCGACTCCACGGCGTGCGAGCGGGCCGCGTACTGCCGGGCGGCTTCACCGCGTCCCATGAGCGCGAGGGCGAGTCCGCCACCGAAGGCAGCCCAGTACACCGCCCACGGTGGCGCGTCCGGGGCGGACATGACCGGCTCGGCGAGGGCGAACGCGTCGTCGATCCGGTTCTCGTTGACCGCGCACGCGGAGGCCAGACCATCCAGTGTCGCAATAATTTTCGGATGTGTGACCCGGTGTCGCACCGATTCCAGCACGGTATCGGCGCGATCCGCGTCGCCCATGGACCACAGCAGGTTCGACACCCGGGTGCTGCCCCAGCGCGCCAGCTGCACCTCGTTCATCTCGTCCGGATCGAATCCGGCCAGTGTGCGCTCGGCCTCTATGCGATGCCCCTGCCACAGCAGCGCGCGGGCCAGCAGGTCAGCGGCCTCCACTCCGCCCTGGCGTTCCACCGCCGCGCGCGCGAACCGTTCGCCCAGAGGCAGATTCGCCAGCGCGATGGCATCCGCGGCCGCCGCCTGGAACAGCTCGAGATCCGCGGATTTGTCGCTGTCCAAGGCCAATTCGGCCAATCGGATGCGCTCGGACGCGGACTTGATGGGCCGGTCCCGGAGCGAGGAGTAGAGCCGCCCGCGCAGCCGCCGCGCCGACGCGATACCCAGCCGCCGCCGGATCACCTCACCGAACAGCGGATGGTTGTAGCGCACCAGCAGCTGATGGCTGTTCTCGACAATCCTGATGAGACCGCGTGATTCGGCGGATTCCACCGCCTCCTCGCCCGCGAGTTCGGAGAGCACGTCCAGGTCGATGGGCTCGCAGAAGGTGAGCAGTTCCAGCACCCGCAGCACCGACTCGGGCAGCTGCTCGACCCGATCCTCCAGCAGCGCAGCCAATTCCGAGGTGACGGCCGCGCGCCCGCGCAGTTGCCACACCCCGCTGACCTGCCGCAGCGTCCCGGCCTCCAGCGCGCCCTCGACCAGGTGCCGCAGGAAAAGCGCATTGCCGCCGGAGGATTCCCACATCAGATTGGCGGTGAAGCCCTCCAGCTGCCCGCCCAGCATGGATTCCACCAGTTCCACGCTCTGGCGCTGGGTGAACGGCTTCAGGTCGATGCGCAGCAGGTGCCCGTCCTTCCACAGCGAGGTCACCGCGTCGGGCACCTGCACCCCGCTGCGTACCGTGCACACGATGTGGGCGGCCTTGTCGAGGGCCAGCTGCAGCAGCAGGGTGGCCGAGAGCTGGTCGAGCAGATGGGCGTCGTCGACGCCGATGATGGTGTGCCCGTCGGCGAGCAGCGCCTCGCGCGCGGCCGCCATGAAGGTCACCGGATCGTGGGCGGTGTACACCCCCACCATGTGCGCGAACACCCCGAGCGGAATGCTGCGGGCGGATTCGGTGCCCGCGACCCAGCGGATATTGCCGCCGACGGCGGCGGTGGCCTGCCGCGCCAGCGTGGTCTTGCCGACCCCCGCGTCACCGGTGAGCACCGCCCCGACGAACTCGTCGCCGGTGAGTGCCGACCTGATCGATTCGAGCTCTTTCACCCGTTCGACCATCGGCCAATTCCGAGCCATGGCTCAACTGTAGATGGCCCGACCCGCCCCGGCAGCGGGAACGAAACGCCCGGAACCTGCGGCTTTTATTCGTTGACCAGCCGTAATCCGGGTGTGCGGGCCTGGCGGCGGTCGACCAGCCAGACCATGACGGTCTGGTCGGCGGCCGGATCCAGGGTCTCGACCTCCACCTCGACCGCCCCCCGGGCCGGGTGCTGGATCTTCAGCACGAGGGATCGGAAATCGGTGAGCCGGTGCTCGCGCCAGCGTCGCTCGAACTCCGGGTAGCGGTTCAGGGCGGTGACGACGGCCTCGACCGACGGGTCGTCGGGGAACCGGGTGGCGGCGGCGCGCAGGGACGAGGCGGCCATATCGGCGGCGTCGGACCAGTTCAGGAAGGTCTGCCGGGCGGCCGGATGAGCGAAGACGTAGATGGCGAAGTTGCCGTGCGCCTCTGCGTCGAACATGCCGAGGGGTTCGGCGAAGGCGCGGAAGGAGGGGTTTCCGGCGAGCAGGTTCAGCCAGCGCCCGAGCACCAGCGCGGGCGTCGGCTGCAGGGCGTCGATGACCGCCTGAATGGTCTCGGAGACCTGTTCCCGGGCCTGCCCGGAGGCGGGGCAGGAAGCCTTCTGTTCCAGCCCGAGGGCCAGCTTGCCGAAGTGGTGTTTCTCGATCTCGTTGAGCCGCAAGGCTTCCGCGAGGGCGGCCAGCACGGCGGTGGAGGGGTTGGTGTCGCGTCCCTGTTCCAGGCGGGCCAGGTAGTCTGCGCTGACACCGGCGAGCGCGGCCACCTCCTCGCGGCGCAGGCCGGGTGTGCGCCGTCGCCGCCCGGCGGGCAGTCCGACGTCCTCGGGCTGCAGTTGTGCGCGGCGGGCGATCAGGAACTCGGCGAATTCGGAACGGGACACCCATCCATACTGCCTGGTCCTGGTTCCGTTATCCGCGCCCTGGCAGTCCCCGGATAACCACGGTGTGGATAAGCGGACCGGAGTCCACTTAGAGTGGTTGACATGACGACTTCCGAGCAGACCACCCTCGCCCCCGGCTCCTGGACCCTGGACGCCGCCCACTCCTCGGTCAACTTCACCGTGAAGCACCTGGGCATCTCCAAGGTCCGCGGCCGCTTCAACCGCTTCGAGACCGGTTTCGTGGTCAACGAGGCCGGCGAGGCCGCCATCGAGGCCACCATCTACTTCGACTCCTTCGACACCGGCAACGAGATGCGCGACGGCCACGTCCGCAGCGCCGACATCCTCGATGTCGCCAACCGCCCGCACCTGACCTTCCGCGTCCCCGAGCCCGTCGCCCTGAGCGAGGAGTTCGAGGTCACCGGTGAGGCCACCATCGGCGGCATCACCAAGCCCGTCACCCTCGAGGTCGAGTGGGGCGGCGTGCAGGTCTTCCCGCAGGACAACAAGGAGCACGCCGGCTTCACCGCCTCCGGCACCATCAAGCGCAGCGAGTTCGACGTCGCCCCGGGCATGCCCAACGCCATGCTGAGCGACAAGATCGCCATCGAGCTCGACATCCAGCTCGTCGCCCCGTAAGTCCGGGAGCCACCCGCCGCATCGGAAAAGTCAACGCCCCCTGTGGAATTCCATAGGGGGCGTTCGGCCGTGCGCGGAAGGTCAGTCCGCCCAGACCGTTTCGATCGGGGTGCCCTCGTTCGGCGGCGGGGTCGGGATGCCCGCCGGCGTGCGCGAGAAGCGCGGGGCCGGGGCGTGCTGCACGACGCCGTCGATGTCGATCAGCCCGGTGCGGGCCTGGATGTGCGGATTCTGTTCGGCCTCGGTGAAAGTCAGGACCGGGGTGGTGCAGGCGTCGGTGTGCTCGAAGATCGCCCACCACTCGTCGCGGGTCTTGGTCTTGAACTTCTCGGTGAACAGCTTGCGCAGTTGGTCCTGGCCGTTGGGGTCGAGCTGGTTGGGCAGGCCCTCGGGCGAGATCTCCAGGCCCTGCAGCAGTTCCGCGTAGAACTGGGGCTCGATGCAGCCCACGGCCATGTACTTGCCGTCGGAGGTCTCGTAGGTGTCGTAGAAGGCCATGCCGGTGTCGAGCAGGTTGGTGCCGCGCTCGTCGGACCACAGGCCGACGCCCTTCATGCCCCAGATCATGTGTGAGAGCGCGAGTGCGCCGTCGATCATGGCGGCGTCGATGACCTGGCCCTTGCCGGAGTTCTGGCGTTCCACCAGCGCGGCCAGGATGCCGAAGACCAGGAACATGGAACCGCCGCCGAAGTCGCCGACCATGTTCAGCGGCGGCACGGGGCGTTCGCCCTTGCGGCCGATGGCGTTCAGCACACCGGTGAGCGAGATGTAGTTGATGTCGTGTCCGGCGCGGTCGGCCATCGGGCCGTACTGGCCCCAGCCGGTCATGCGGCCGTAGATCAGGCGCGGATTGCGTTCCAGCGCCGTGTCGGGGCCCAGCCCCATGCGCTCGGTGACGCCGGGCCGGAAGCCCTCGAGCAGCACGTCGGCCTTCTCGATGAGCCCGAGCACCTGCTCGATGTCGGCGGGATCCTTCAGGTTCGCCTCGACGATGGTGCGGCCGCGCCACTGCGGACGCTCCATGAAGCCGGGCAGCATGCCGGGACGCTGCACCCGCACCACGTCGGCGCCGAGGTCGGCGAGCAGCAGTGCCGCGTGCGGACCGGGGCCGATGCCGGCCAGTTCAACAACCCGGATGCCCGCGAGCGGGCCCTGCTTGGCGGTGGATGGAGTGCTCACGCCCTACCTCGGTTCGTCGTCGAATCCTGCGCACCGGCTCACACACCGGTGTTGACGGTATGACAATAACGCGACGTCTCCGCGGCCCTCAGGGGGTGGCCCGTTGCGCTAGCGATCGATGATCGGCAGCGGCAGGGTGGGCGGGGGCGGGGGTCCGGGGAGCTCCGAGCGCGGCAGCCGCAGGGTGGGCGCTTCGCCCGCGGCCAGGCGCATGGTCGGGTTCGGGTCCTCGAACAGGCGTTCCTTGGCGGGCAGCCCGTAGAACGCGCGGGCATTGTCCTCGAGCACCCGGTGCAGATCGGAGCCCACGGCGTCGGCGAGCAGCGAGATATCGGCGTCGCGGAACGGCCGTCCGGCCCGGGTGCCGGGCAGGTCGGTGCCGAACATCAGGGCCTCGGGGTTGACGGTGTGGATCTTGCGCAGGGCCGAGCCCACATTCATCGCCACCCGCCCGAAGCCGGAGGCCTTCACCTTGGCCCCGCGGTCGACCAGGTTGAGCAGGTAGGGCAGGCAGTCGTCGGACATGCCCAGATGGTCGATCGACAGCTTGGGCAGTTTGGTGATGACCGGTTCCAGCGAGCCCAGCATGGACCCGTCGATGTAGAGCTCCACATGCCAGCCGGCCAGTTCGTAGGCCCGCAGCGCCAGCATGGTGAGCCCGACGATGTCGCCGCCCGCGCGCTTGAGGTTGAACCGGATGGCCCGCACCCCGGCCCGGTTCAGCTCGAGGATCTCGGCGTCGGTGGCGTCCACGTGCAGATTGGTGACACCGACCCAGCCCTCGCCGAGTTCGGCGAGGGCGGCCAGCAGATAGCTCTGATCGGTGCCCTGGAACGACCCGCTGACCAGGGCGCCACCGTCGATATCGAAGCGGGACATGCGCTTGCGATAAGCGGCGATGGTGTACGGGTCGGGCAGGTAGCCCTCGTTCTCGACCAGCGGGAACCGCGGATCGAAGATGTGGAGATGGGCATCGAACACGTGATCAGCATGCCTCAGAACGGTGACATGTGTGGACAACCTTGTCCGGCAGCCGGATTGGCGCTGGTCAGGACACCTTGCCCGGAGCTGGTCAGGAAACCTTGCCGGGTTCGGAGGCGGCGAGCATCTCGTCGCGCTCGACGACCTTGACCCGCTCGCGGCCCTGCGGCTCGCCCAGGGCGCGCTCGTGCGCGTCGAGGCGGTACCAGCCGGCCCAGGTGGTGAACGGGATGCCCTTGTGCTCGAGGAATTCGGTGACCGCCTCCAGCTCCGGCCGCGCGGCCGGGGTGAAGTTCGCGGCGTCGTCGAGCAGGCAGGCGATGGTCTCGTTGGCGTCGCCCTTGGTGTGGCCGATGAGGCCGACCGGGCCGCGCTTGATCCAGCCGGTCACGTAGGTAGCGGGCATGTAGCGAGCCGCACCGTCGGCGTCCTCGTCGACGAGCACGCGCCCGGCCTCGTTGGGCACGGTGCCGGCCTGGTCGTCGAAGGGCAGCAGCGGGATGTTCTGCGACAGGTAGCCGACCGCGCGGTACACGGCCTGGATGTCCCAGTCCTTGAATTCGCCGGTGCCCTTGCAGTTTCCGGTGCCGTCGAGCTGGGTGCGCTCGGTGCGCAGGCCCACGACCTTGCCGTCCGCGCCGAGGATCTCCGACGGGTTCTCGAAGAAGTGCAGGAACAGCTTGTGCGGGCGGTCGCCGACATCGCGGATGGCCCACTGCTCCAACGTATTGCAGATCATGTCGACCTGCTTGGAGTGGCGGCGCGCGGCCTCGGAGCCCTCGTCGTAGTCGATGTCCTCGGGGTCGACGATGACCTCGATGGTCGGGGAGTGGTCGAGTTCGCGCAGTTCGAGCGGGGTGAACTTGGCCTGGGCGGGTCCGCGGCGGCCGAAGACGTGGACCTCGAGGGCCTTGTTGTCCTGCAGGCCCTCGTAGACGTTCGGCGGGATCTCGGTGGGCAGCAGTTCGTCGCCGGTCTTGGCGAGCACGCGGGCCACGTCGAGGGCGACGTTGCCGACACCGAGGACGGCGACCTTCTCCGCGTCCAGCGGCCAGGTACGCGGCACGTCCGGGTGGCCGTCGTACCAGGACACGAAGTCGGCGGCGCCGTAGGAGCCGTCGAGGTCGATCCCCGGCACCTCGAGGGCGCGGTCGGCGTTGGCGCCGGTGGAGAAGATGACCGCGTCGTAGAACTGCCGCAGGTCCTCGAGGTTGATGTCGACGCCGTAGTCGATATTGCCGAGCAGTCGGACCTGCGGTTTGTCGAGGACCTTGTGCAGGGCGGTGATGATGCCCTTGATGCGCGGGTGGTCGGGCGCGACGCCGTAGCGGATGAGGCCGAAGGGCGCGGGCATGCGCTCGTAGAGGTCGATGCTCACCTCGGCATCGGACTTCATCAAGGCATCGGCGGCGTAAATACCGGCCGGGCCTGCGCCCACGATCGCAATGCGTAGCGGGCGGGTCGCTGCACTCTGTTCGGTCATTCTTCCGCGCACCCTTTGGGTCGAAACTAACTTGTCGTCAAAACTCAGCCGTCGTTCTTAGCTTAGGCTAAGTTGACGTCCTGGCTTCGGTGACCGCCGTTGGCCCCCGACGCTGCAGCGTTGCTGCGTAGTCTTGCTATTCCCGCGCCTGGGGCGGAAATTCTGCTGATTCTATCGATGGCGCACGGGGCCCTTCACGCGCAGGGCCGTGAACTGTGGGAATGCCGAGGCCCGAACCGTGGCAATGCCGTGCCGGGCGGACGGCGGCGACCAGGCATGATCTACCCATGAGCGACGCCGAGGAGACAGCCGGGGAGACATCGGTTCCGATCGATCAGAACGAGGCCCGCAGCATGTGGCCGTTCCTGGTGGCGGCGAGCGTCATCGCGGTCGTGATCCTGGGCATCGTGATCGCGACGCTGGTCTCGCCGGTTGAGAAGAATGTCACAGATTCCGATCGGCTCGCGGTGGCCGCAGGCAACTTCATCAAGTCCCGTAGCGAGACCGGCAAGTACGATCCGACCCTGTCCTGCAAGGGATTCGACGAGAACGCCTCGCCGCTCGAGGTCGCGGCCGCGACCGGGGGGACCATCACGTTCGACAAGCTGGCCGACCCGGCCGTCGACGGCGAGAAGGCCACGGCGCAGGTCACTTTCACGGTCTCCGGCGCCCAAACCACCTCGACCTGGCACTTCACCCGGGAGAATTCCCGCTGGTTGGTCTGCAATTCCTGACAACGGCCGAAGTCGCGGCCGGGGTTTGACAGTGGGGCCGTTTTTTCGGCAATCTCAACCCAGGTCATGAGTACCAGCGTCAAGCCCCGGCTGGCTGGTCGGCAACCCTCCTCCGCGGTGGGGTGCTCCGGGTGACGACCTGGCCACGCATCGGACAGCGGTGCGGCAAGTGCGGATTCACAGGAGGTACAAGTGAGCTACGCGGGTGACATCACGCCGAAGCAGGCGTGGGAACTGTTGCGCGACAACCCCGATGCGGTGCTGGTGGATGTGCGCACCGAAGCCGAGTGGCGGTTCGTCGGGGTGCCCGACACCAGCGGCATCGGCCGGCCGACCGCGCTGATCGAGTGGGTGGACGTCTCCGGCACGCCCAATACCCGTTTCACCGATCAGCTGAAGCAGGCGCTCGGCGATCGCGGCCAGGACTCGGCCGCGCCGGTCATCTTCATCTGCCGCTCCGGCCAGCGCTCCATCGGCGCGGCGACCGCCGCCACCACCCTCGGCATCGCCCCGTCCTTCAATGTGGTCGACGGCTTCGAGGGTGCGCTCGACGGTCAGGGGCATCGCGGCGGCACGGGCTGGCGGGCCGACGGCCTGCCCTGGCGTCAGTCATGAGTTTCGTGTCCGGACGGATCGCAGGGAGGCAGTCATGATCACCGGTGGTTCCTTCGACAAACCGCTCCCCGAGGGCGTCGGCCCCGCCACGCAGGCCGTGCGCGGCGGCACCCGGCGCTCGGGCTTCGACGAGACCTCCGAGGCGCTGTTCCTCAATTCGGGTTTCGTCTACGAGAGCGCCGAGGCGGCCGAGGCGTCCTTCACCGGCGATATCGAGCACTTCGTCTACTCCCGCTACGGCAACCCGACGGTCGCCATGTTCGAGGAGCGGCTGCGCCTGATCGACGGCGCGGAGGCCTGTTTCGCGACGGCCTCCGGCATGTCGGCGGTGTTCACCGCGCTGGGCGCGCTGCTCGCCGCGGGTGACCGGCTGGTGGCGGCGCGCAGCCTGTTCGGCTCCTGCTTCGTGGTGGCCAACGAGATCCTGCCGCGCTGGGGCGTGGAGACCGTCTTCGTCGACGGCGAGGATCTGGACCAGTGGGAGCAGGCGCTGTCGGTGCCGACCCAGGCCGTCTTCTTCGAGACCCCTTCCAACCCCATGCAGACCCTCACCGATGTCCGCGCGGTCTCCGATCTCGCGCACGCGGCGGGCGCGAAGGTGGTGCTGGACAACGTCTTCGCCACCCCGCTGCTGCAGCGCGGCTTCGACCTGGGTGCCGACATCACCGTGTACTCGGGCACCAAGCACATCGACGGGCAGGGCCGCGTCCTCGGCGGCGCGATCCTCGGACCGCAGGACTACATCGACGGCCCGGTGAAGAGCCTGATGCGCCACACCGGTCCGGCGCTGAGCCCCTTCAATGCGTGGACCCTGCTCAAGGGTCTGGAGACCATGCCGCTGCGCCTGCGCCAGTCGGTGGACTCCGCGCTGAAGATCGCCGGGTTCCTGGAGACCCATCCCGCCGTGGCGTGGGTGAAGTATCCGTTCCTGTCCTCGCACCCGCAGTACGAGCTGGCCAAGCGTCAGATGTCCGGCGGCGGCACGGTGATCACCTTCGAGCTGAAGGCGTCGGAGAACGAGGCCAAGAAGCGCGCTTTCGAGGTGCTCAACCGCCTGCGCATCGTCGACATCTCCAACAACCTCGGCGATGCGAAGACGCTGATCACGCATCCGGCCACCACCACCCACCGGGCGATGGGCCCGGAAGGTCGTGCGGCCGTGGGGATTACCGATGGCGTGCTCCGCATCTCCATCGGGCTCGAGGATGTGGAGGACCTGCTCAATGACCTGGACCGGGCACTGAGCTGATCCGCCGAGTATTCGAACCGCCGAGTATTCGAAGGGCCGGAACCCACTGGGTTCCGGCCCTTTTCGTGCACGGGGGCCGACGGGGGTTCGGAAGCGGCCCCTGGAGTCGTCGAGCATTGTTTGACAGCATGCTGTCAAAAATGACAGCATGCTGTCATGATGAAAACAGTCCACATGGCCGTGTACGACACCTTCTCGGACTGGGAGGTCGGGCATGCGACCGCGCACATCAATCGCGAACTCTGGCACCGCGAGCCGGGAACCTGGCAGGTGAAGACGGTCGCCCTCGGCGCCGAGCCGATCACCTCGATGGGCGGCATGCGGGTCCTGCCCGATCTGGTTCTCGATGAGCTGAAGCCCGCCGACAGCGCCATGCTGATCCTGCCGGGACTCGAAACCGAGCAGCATCCCGAGACGCCGGCCGCCTTCGCGCGCAAGGCCCGGGAGTTTCTGGCGGCCGGGGTGCCGGTGGCGGCGATCTGCGGCGCGACCTTCGGGCTGGCGCAGGAGGGCCTGCTGGACGGTCGGCGGCATACCAGCAATGACGCGGGATATCTTGCCTACAGCGGATATTCGGGTGGCGAGCACTATGTTCAGGCGACCGCGGTCACCGACGGTGACCTGATCACCGCGACCGGCACCCGACCGGTCGATTTCGCCCGCGAGATCTTCGCGCGCCTGGGTATCTACGAGCCGCACGTGCTGGAGTCCTGGTACCGGCTGTACGGAAACAATGATCCCGCGGGCTTCTACGCGTTGTTCGAGTACGAGCAGCAGCGCGCGGCGGCCGCGCGGTGACCCGCACCGCGCAGCAGCTGTTCGGGGCCGCGGCCGTCACGTCGTTCAAGCTGAACGGCCAATTCCTCTCGATCGCAGAGGAATTGGCCAAGCCGTCCGGGATCACGGTCGCGTGGTGGCAGGTGCTCGGCGCGATTCTGCACGAACCGCTCCCGGTGGCCGGTATCGCCCGCGCAATGGGTATCACCCGCCAGAGCGTGCAGCGCATCGCGGATGTGCTGGCGGACAAGGGATTCGTGGAATACCGCCCCAATCCGGCGCATCGGCGCGCGAAGCTGGTGGCCATCACCGAGGCGGGTCACGACGCGGTGCGGCGGATCGACCCGCAGCACGCGGCCATGGCGAAACGGCTGGTGGCGCAGCTGGGTATCGAGCAGCTCGCCCACATCGTGGACGCGCTGACGACCCTGTCGGCTGCCCTCGACGCGCTCGAGGGTGACGTGACGGGCATGGCCTGACTACAGCGCGAACGGGTCCTTGGTCTTGCCGACCAGGGCGGCCACCGACGGCAGGATGGTGGTCGGGCGGTACGGGAACTGCTCGACCAGGGCCGGGGTGGAGATGCCGGTGGTGACCAGGATGGTCCGCATGCCCGCCTCCAGGCCCGCGATGACGTCCGTGTCCATCCGGTCGCCGATCATGACGGTGGACTGGGAGTGGGCACCGATGCGGCGCAACGCCGATCGCATCATCAGTGGGTTGGGTTTACCGACGTAGTAGGGCTTGCGGCCGGTGGCCTCGGTGATGAGGGCGGCGACGGAGCCGGTGGCCGGAAGGATGCCTTCGCGGGACGGGCCGGTGGCGTCCGGGTTGGTGGCGATGAAGCGCGCGCCCGCGGAGATCAGCCGGATGGCGGTGGTGATGGCTTCGAAAGAGTAGGTGCGGGTTTCACCGAGCACCACGTAGTCCGGGTCGGAATCGGTGAGAACGTAACCGATTTCGTGCAGAGCGGTCGTGAGGCCGGATTCGCCGACCACGTAGGCGGTGCCGCCTGGGCGCTGGTCGTTGAGGAAGGTCGCGGTGGCGAGGGCGGAGGTCCAGATGGACTCGACCGGAATGTCGAGGCCGGTGTGCCTGAGCCGGGCCTGCAGGTCGCGCGCGGTGTAGATCGAATTGTTGGTGAGAACGAGGAACGGAATGTCGTTGTCGCGCAGTTCGGCGAGGAACTGATCGGCCCCGGGCACCATGTGATTCTCGTGCACGAGGACGCCGTCCATGTCGGTCAGATAGGAGAGGATCGGTTCAGCGCTCGAGTAGGTCACGCGCACATTCTCCGCTATCCCGGGACCGGACGCTCATATATTCCTGCTCTTGCAGACCGTCCGACCGGTTTCATCCCCGGAATACCGTCCGTCCGCCCGGGGTTCGATCCCTTGGGTGTGACCCCTGCCGCACCGCGTTTCACCGCTGACCTATCGTGCGAAGTAGGACCGTTCGCGATGCCCGGTGTCGCGGCGGTCGTGCGGGAGGTTGGCCCGCACAGCTCGAGCGCAGCATGGCGACAGGAGTGCCCAGGTGAAAGACCTCAAGCTCGGTTACAAGGCGTCCGCGGAACAGTTCGGCCCGCGCGAACTGGTGGAGCTCGCGGTGGAGGCGGAGGCGCACGGCCTCGACAGCGCCACCGTCTCCGACCATTTCCAGCCGTGGCGGCACAATGGCGGGCACGCCCCGTTCTCGCTGGCCTTCCTGGCCGCGGTGGGCGAGCGCACCAAGCGCATTCAGCTCGGCACCTCGGTGCTGACCCCGACCTTCCGGTACAACCCCGCGGTCATCGCGCAGGCGTTCGCCACCATGGGCTGCCTGTACCCGGATCGCATCATGCTCGGCGTCGGCTCGGGTGAGGCGCTGAACGAGATCGCCACCGGATTCCAGGGCGAATGGCCGGAGTTCAAGGAGCGTTTCGCGCGGCTGCGCGAGTCGGTGGACCTGATGCGCGCGCTGTGGACGGGCGAGCGGGTCGACTTCGACGGCCAGTACTACAAGACCGTCGGCGCCTCGATCTACGACGTGCCCAAGGGCGGCATCCCGGTCTACATCGCCGCGGGCGGCCCGCTGGTGGCCCGCTATGCCGGCCGCGCCGGTGACGGTTTCATCTGCACCTCCGGCAAGGGCATGGATCTCTACACCGAGAAGCTGATGCCCGCCGTCGCGGAGGGCGCCGCCAAGGCCGGCCGCTCCGTCGACGACATCGACCGCATGATCGAGATCAAGATCTCCTACGACACCGATCCCGTTCTGGCACTGGAGAACACCCGCTTCTGGGCCCCGCTCTCGCTGACCGCGGAGCAGAAGCACTCCATCACCGATCCCATCGAGATGGAGGCGGCCGCCGACGCGCTGCCGATCGAGCAGATCGCCAAGCGCTGGATCGTGGCCAGTGATCCGGACCAGGCGGTCGAGCAGATCAAGCCGTACCTGGACGCGGGCCTGAACCACCTGGTCTTCCACGCGCCCGGTCATGATCAGCGCCGGTTCCTGGATCTGTTCCAGCGCGATCTGGCGCCCCGCCTGCGCGCCCTCTGAGTCGGTTCACGCAGTGGCATACGGGGACGGGCGACCCTCGCGGCAGTCCGTCCCCGAATATCCGCGGCCGGGTAACCGGGTGGGCGCGGAAATCAGCCCATAACGGTCGGTAGGCTTTCGCCCATGGCTGCCACACCGGTTTCCAGTGTGTACATCGCGTCCCCCGAGGGCGACACCGGCAAGTCGACGGTGGCGCTCGGTGTCCTGCAGGCCCTCGCGGCGACCACGCCGCGAGTGGGCGTGTTCCGGCCGATCACCAGGTCCGCGATCGGGCGCGACTACATTCTCGAGCTGCTGCTCGAGCACTCCACCGCCGATGTCGACTACGACCAGGCCATCGGCGTCACCTACGAACAGGTGCACGAGGATCCGGACGCGGCGATCAGCGAGATCGTCATGCGGTACCACGCGGTCGCCAAGCAGTGCGACGCCGTGCTCATCGTCGGCTCGGACTACACCGATGTCGCCAGCCCCAGCGAACTGCGCTACAACGCCCGCATCGCGGTGAACCTCGGCGCGCCCGTGCTGCTGGTGGTGCGCGGAATGGGCCGTACCCCTGAGGAATTGGGCCAGCTGGTGGAGCTGTGCCGCGCCGAGCTGGCGGCCGAGCACGCCAAGCTGGTGGCCGTGATCGCCAACCGGTGCGAGCCCGGGCAGCTGGAAGCCGATGCCGCCGCCCTGAAGCAGGCCTGCACCGTGCCGTCCTGGGCGCTGCCCGAGGTACCGCTGCTGCAGGCGCCCACCATGGAGGAGCTGCGCGAGGCGATCGGCGGCGAACTCTACAGCGGCGACCCGGAACTCATGCAGCGCGAGGCGCTCGAGGTGATCGTCGGCGGCATGACCGCCGAGCACATTCTGGAACGCCTCGCCGACGGCGTCGCCGTCATCACCCCCGGGGACCGCTCCGACGTGCTGCTCGCGCTGGTGAACGCCCATGAGGCGGAGGGCTTTCCGTCGCTGGCCGGCATCATCATGAACGGCGGCATGCTGCCCGAGCCGTCCATCGCGCGACTGATGGCGGGCCTCAAACCCAAGCTGCCCATCCTCGCCACCGACCTCGGCACCTTCGAGACCGCCAAGGCCACCGCGCTCACCCGCGGCCGCGTCTCGCTGTCCAGCATCCGCAAGGTGGACACCGCGCTGGCCCTCATGGAGCAGCGGGTCGATCCGCGGGAACTGCTGCGGCAGATCGAGATTCCCATCCCGAACATCGTCACCCCGCAGATGTTCGAGTACCAGCTCATCGACCGCGCCCGCAACGACCGCAAGCGCATTGTGCTGCCCGAGGGCGACGACGACCGCATTCTGCGCGCGGCCGGGCGGGTGCTGCAGCGCAAGATCGCCGACCTCACCATCCTCGGCGACGAGGCGTCGGTGCGCGGCCGCGCCGCCGAGCTCGGCGTGGACATCGAGGCCGCCGAGGTGCTCGATCCCAAGACCTGCCCGCTGCGCGACGAATTCGCCGAGGAGTACGCCCGCCTGCGTGCCCACAAGGGCATGACGGTGGACCGCGCCCGCGAATTCATGAGCGACATCTCGTATTTCGGCACCATGATGGTGCACATGGGGGTCGCCGACGGCATGGTGTCGGGCGCGGCGCACACCACCGCGCACACCATCCGCCCGTCCTTCGAGATCATCAAGACCGAGCCGGGCGTGTCCACGGTGTCCAGCGTCTTCCTCATGTGCCTGGCCGACCGGGTGCTGGTGTACGGCGACTGCGCCGTGGTGCCGGACCCGACCTCCGACCAGCTGGCCGATATCGCCATCTCCTCCGCCCGCACCGCCGTCCAGTTCGGCATCGATCCGCGCGTGGCCATGCTCTCCTATTCCACGGGCGAGTCGGGGTCCGGCGCCGACGTCGACAAGGTGCGCGCCGGCACCAAGCTCGTGCACGAGCGGGCGCCGGAACTGCTGGTGGAGGGGCCGATTCAATACGACGCCGCGATCGAGCCCACGGTGGCCAAGACCAAGCTGCCGAATTCCGAAGTGGCGGGCCAGGCGACGGTCTTCATCTTCCCGGACCTCAATACCGGCAACAACACCTACAAGGCGGTGCAGCGCAGCGCCGGGGCCGTCGCCATCGGCCCGGTGCTGCAGGGTTTGCGCAAGCCGGTCAATGATCTGTCGCGGGGCGCGCTGGTCGCGGACATCGTGAACACCGTCGCGATCACCGCGATTCAGGCTCAGCAGGAGGCGTGATGAAGGCTCTGGTGATCAATTCCGGATCCTCGTCCATCAAATATCAGCTGCTCGATCCGGCGACCGCCGACGTGTGCGCGCAGGGCGTGGTGCAGCGCATCGGCGAGGCGGTCGAGCCGGATGCGGTGACCGTCGAACACACCTCGGGCGAGAAGACTTTCGAGTATCAGGGGCCCATCGCCGATCATGCGCAGGGCCTGCGGGTGGTGTTCGATCTGTTCAGCGCGAGCGGCCAGGATCTGGCGCACGCGGATCTGGCCGCGGTCGGGCACCGGGTGGTGCACGGCGGTGAGGTCTTCTACGAGCCGACGCTCATCACCGACGCGGTGGTGCAGGCCATCGTCGACCTGTCCTCCCTTGCGCCGCTGCACAATCCGCCCAATGTCATCGGCATCGAATCGGCGCGCGCGCTGCTGCCGGATGTGCCGCAGGTCGCGGTGTTCGACACCGCCTTCTTCCACAATCTGCCCGCCGCGGCGAAGACCTACGCCATCGACGCGGAAATCGCGGCGGCGCACGGTGTTCGCAAGTACGGTTTCCACGGCACCTCGCACGATTACGTGTCCGGTCAGGTCGCGGCCTTCCTCGGGAAGGACAGAACCGAGCTCGACCAGATCGTGCTGCACCTCGGCAACGGCGCGTCGGCCTCGGCCATTCGCGCCGGGCAGGCGGTGGACACCTCCATGGGCCTGACCCCGCTGGAGGGCCTGGTCATGGGAACCCGGTCCGGGGATCTGGATCCGGGGATCATCTTCCACCTCATCCGCACGGCGGACATGGATGTGAACGATGTGGACGCCCTGCTCAACCGGAACTCCGGGATCAAGGGCATCTCCGGTGTCAATGACTTCCGGGAGCTCGGCCGCCTCATCGAAACCGGCCATCCGACCGCGAAATTGGCGTTCGACGTCTACATCCACCGGCTGCGCCGCTACATCGGCGCCTACCTGATCGAATTGGGGAAGGTGGACGCCATCACCTTCACCGCCGGTGTCGGCGAGAACGACGCCAAGGTGCGCGCCGAGTCGCTGGCGGGACTGGAGCGGTACGGGATTCGCATCGACGCCGACCGGAACACCGCGAAAGACCGTACGGCCCGGCGCATCTCGACCGACGACTCGGACGTGTCGGTGCTGGTGGTCCCGACCAACGAGGAACTCGCCATCGCCCGCGCCGCCGCCGATCTGGTCGGCTGAGCGCCACGGCACCCGCAGAGCGATTCGGACTTCACGAAAACATCATGATGGGCCTGGCATGGTGGTCACCGGATCCGGTTCGCCCGGTCCACCGGAACCCGTGTCGCACCACGCACAACCGTGGTAGGGGCCGAAATTCCCTCGCCGGCCCCGTGGTTCGCAGACTGCCTCTGTGACCGCCGCGGGCGACACGGGACTCTTCCGGTTTTTCAGAACCAGGATTTGGCGCGCACCGCGTTGGCCAGATCCACCAGCGCGTACCGGTGGGTGCGTTCGGGCGCGGAGCGGGCCAGGCCGCGCAGGCCGGCCTCGATGCCGCGCCGGAGATCCCGTTCGGTGAACGGTGACCCGAACAGCTTGGAGCCAACCGATTTCGGCTGCTTCCCGGCCTGCACCCAGCCCAGCGCGACCCCCAGGGTGAGAATCCGCAGCTGGGCCGCGCGTCCCTCGCCGGGCGGCAGATCCTGCACCCGCGCCGCCGCCACCCGCAGTGTCGACTCGTCCAGTTCCGCGGCGGACGCGCAGGTCAGCAGCATGAGAATGGCCGTCATCCGGGCCTCCGCGTAATGCCGTGAGGCGGGCGGCACCTGATCCAGCGCGTGCACGGCGGCGGTGATGTTCCCGGCCGCGGCCAGCTGGCGGGCCAGGCCGAAGGCCGCGCTCACCACGCCCCGATCGGTACGCCACACGGTGGCGTAGTAGTTCTCGGCGTAGGACCGCCATTCCTCGGGATCGGGCGAATCCCAGTGCTGGAGAATGAGTTCCGCGGTGGCGGCCAGCGCCAGCTTGGGCGCGATCTCGCCGGGCAGCGCCTCCAGCACGGCGTCGAAGCGGGCGAAAGCGCGCTCGTACTCCAGTTCCAGCAGCTCGGTCAGGCCCAGGTACCAGTCGATGCGCCAGTCCGGGGCCGGCGGCAGCGGCTCCTCGGTGAGCCGGGCCAGCAGCATGCGGGCGGCCGCGGGCTCGTCGAGGTCCAGGTGGGCGCGGGCCTCGGCCAGCGTCACCTCCAGTTCGAAAGTCTCGGGCGCGCCGCCGGGTTCGGCCGACGCGCGCTGGCGGGCGTGCCGCAGTTCGTCGAGGGAGTGCCGGGGTTCGGGATGCGCGGCCCCGGCCAGCAGCGGCGCGGACGGGTCGCCCGGATCGATGATGGGCACCGGCAGCGCCGCCACCACATCGCCGGGCTGCAGCAGGGTGTCGCGGGGGACGCCGTCGATGATGCCGTCGGTCTGCGCGATGAGCTCGCCGGTGCCGAAACTGGTGCGCGGCGGGCTGAACAGGGTGGACAGCTGCGGATGCTCATTGCCGGTCTCGACGGCCAGGATCTCCCGCAGCACGCCGGTGAGCTGGGTGGCGAGCAGGCGCGCGGAGGGGAAACGGCGCTCCGGGTCCGGGTGGGTGGCGCGCAGCAGCAGCCGGTACAGGAACGGGTGCCGGGCCAGCACCGCCTGCTCCTTCGGATCCGGGATGCCGTCGCCGTAGGCGCCGCGTTCCATCGGCAGGTGCAGGGTGAGCACGGCCAGCGCGCGGCCCACGGTGTAGATGTCGGAGGCCACCGTCGGCCCGGTGTGCGCGATCTCGGGCGCCTGGAATCCCCTGGTGCCGTACAGGTTTCCGTACGCCTCGAACTGGGTGACCGCGCCCATGTCGATGAGCTCCACCCGGTCGGTGGTGATCATGATGTTGTCGGGCTTGAGGTCGTTGTAGGCCAGCCCCACCGAATGCAGATAGTCCAGGGCCGGAAGGATTTCCAGCAGGTAGGCGATGGCCTCCGCGACCGGCATGCGGTCGGGCGCATGGTGATCGAGCAGATCGCGCAGCGAATGCCCGCCCACGTACTCCATGACGATGTAGCCGATCGGCGTCCCGTCCGGCCCCGGGTGCTCCACGAAGTTGTGGATCTTCACGATGCTCGGGTGTACGACCTCGGCCAGGAACTGCCGTTCCGACAGCGCGACCGCCTGCGCCTCGGCGTCACCGGCGTGCAACAGGCCCTTGAGCACCACCCAGCGGTCGCTCACATTGCGGTCGATGGCCAGGTAGATCCAGCCCAGTCCGCCGTGCGCGATACAGCCCTGGATCTCGTACTGGCCCGCCACCCGGTCGCCGGGATACAGCGAGGGCCGGAAATCGTAAGGCGCGCCGCAGGTCTGGCAGGTGCCCGCGGTGGTGGACACCCGGGTCGGGGTGGCCCGCCCGACCGGCTTGCCGCACCGCCAGCAGAACCGCCGCCCCTCGGCCACCACCGGATCGTCGAGCACGGCGGCTTCCGGATCCACCGGCTCCACCGCCGGGATCGGCACCAGTCCGGCCCCGAGCCGCCGCATCGCGGGGCGCGGGCGGGTCATGCGGGCGGTGCGCTGGGAGGGCCGGGTCGGGGTGCGCGTCTCGCCCTCGTCGCTCGAAACACTCGGCGGCACAGGGGTTTCCGGTTCCACGGCGGTCGGCTCCGTGCCGGGGGATTCCGCGCGCGGCGTCGGCTCGGTGCGCTGGGCGGGCCGGGTGCCCGCGTCGTCGTCGCCGGCCGGTGCGTGCCGCGTGGTCAGCTCGGTCCGGGCGGGCCAGTACGGCCCCACGGTCATCTCGGTGCGCGCGACCGCCTGCGTCCCCTCGGGCTGCTCCGGTGTGGTCATCGTCAGTCCTGATACATCGGGGGCGGCGGAATGGCGGCGTCGCCGAGCTCGGTCACCAGCCAGCGGCGGTAGAGCCGGTTCCACGTCCCGTCCGCGCGAATGCGTTCCAGGGTGCCGTTGACGAAGCGGACCAGATCGTCCGCGCCCTTGGAGATGCCGATCCCGTACTGCTCGGTGCTCAGGTTGGGGCCGACCACCTCGATGGCCGGATCCTGCTCGGCCAGCCCGGCCAGCACGGTGTCGTCGGTGCTGACCGCGTCCACCTGCCGCTGCTGCAGCACCACCAGGCAGTCGGCCCAGGTGGGCACGGTCAGGATGGACGCGGCGGGCTGCGAGCGCCGGATCAGGTCCAGGGAGGTGGTGCCGTTGACCAGGCACAGCCGTTTGCCCGCCAGATCGGTCAGCCCGTTGATGCCGGAGTTGCGGAAGGCCAGCACGCGCTGATGCGCCTGCAGATACGAGGTGGAGAAGGTAACCGTCTGCCGCCGTTGACAATTGATGGTCATGGTCTTCACCACGACGTCCACGGTGTGCTCCTGCAGCGCCCGCTCGCGGTCGGCGGAGCCGAGGATCCGGAACTCCAGCGCCGCCGGATCGCCCAGCAGGTCCCGGGCCAGCTCGCGGGCGATGTCCACATCGAATCCGGCGAGCGTACCGCTGGCCGGATCCCGGAAGCTGAACAGATTGCTGCCCGGGTCCAGGCCCACCAGCAGCCGGCCCCGCGCCCGGATGGCGTCGATGTCCGGCCCGCTCCTGGTGCCATTGGGCCGCAGGCTCGCGGTCGGGTCACCGCAGTCGGCCACCTCCGGCGGCGGCGCGGTCTGGGTCTGTGCCGCAACGGCTCCCGACGGCAGCGGCGGCTCGACATAGCTGGGCACCCGGGTCGAGGGCACGGGCGGCGGGGAACTGCTGTCCCCGCAGGCTGCCGTGCAGGCCACGGCCGCGGCCAGGACCGCGAGAATCAGGGAGCGGACGAGTCTTCGGGTCATCGGTACTCCCGCAGTCGGGGCCAGAGCCCGGCCGCGATCAGCACGGCGGCGGCGGTGCTCAGCACCAGCGCCCCGGGGCCGAGCAGGTCCAGCGTGCGGGCGGCGTGCGAGGTGTCGGTGCGCAGCATGTTCCGGGTGTCGGCGATGCCGTCGCCGAGCGCGCGGTCCAGCGCGTCGGTCTGGGCGGCGGCCTCGTTGGCGCCCGGCCCGGTGGCGACCGCGGCCGCGCCGATGAAGTCGCCCTTGGACAGCGCGTCGTTCATGCGCTGGTGCGCGGCTCGCCAGCGGTCCAGGGCGGCCGCCGCGGTGTGCACGTCGCTCGCGCCGGGCGCGTCGGTTCGATAGCCGGACAGGATGTTTCGCAGTTTGTCGATGGCCTGGTCGTAGGCCTTGTCGTAGTCCGCGCTGGTGTCGCGGCGCACCAGCTTGAGGGTCTCCGCGGTGCGGGCCTGCTGGGCCAGGATGCGGCTCTGGGTGAGCGCGGTGGTGGGAGTGCTGCCCTGGTCGCGGGCGTGGGTGGTGTCCACCGCGGAGATGATGCCCGCGATCACCGTCCAGGCCAGCAGCACCACCATGGTCCCGGTGGCCAGCAGCAGCCCGAGATTGAGTACCCGGTGCCAGCGTCGGTACAGGAACAGCTGCGCCGCGATCAGCGCCGTCACCACCAGCAGCGGCAGCAGGATGGCGGGCCAGGGCGGGCGCACGTGGGTGTGCTGGGTGGCGGTGATGGCGGCGGACCGGTGCTCCTGCAGTTCCTGCGCCATCGGCAGCAGTGTCCCCTGCATCAGGTTGGACGCCTCGCTCAGATAGGCCGCGCCCACCGGCTCCCCGGCGCGGTTGTTGGCCCGCGCGGTCTCGATGACGCCGGTGTACACCGGCAGTCCGGTGGCGATGCCGCTGCGCAGCTGCGTATCCGTGTTCCCGTCACTGCGATTGGACTGGGTCACCAGTTCGGCCGCGGCCTCGCCGACCGCCTGGTTGTACCGGTCACGCACCGGCTTCGGTTCCAGCCCACCGGAAATGAAGGCGGCACCGGCCGAGGCGTCGGCCACCGACAGCGAGGTGTAGAGCCGTTGCGCCGAATAGGCATCGGGCTCCGACTGATCCAGCAGGACGTCCAGGGCGTGTTGCCGGTTGGTCACCGCGGTGTCGGTCACGAGGCCGGCCGCCACGCACAGGCTCAGCAGAACCAGCCCGATGGCGATCAGTTTGGCCGGGGAGGACTGGGCGAAACTGCGCAGTTCGGTGGTCGCGAAGCGTTCGCGCCAGGCCGCCGCGGCGGTGCGCGGGGACAGCTCCGCGAGCCGCAATTCCTCAGTGCGAGCCATCCTCACCTCCTACTGACCGATATCGAACGACCGACTTGTTGCTGCCGGATGAGCTTATTGTGGACGTACCGCCGCTGTGACGCGGGAATCCCCGCGGTCTGCTCCGCCGAGCGGGGACTGTGCACGGCAGTGCGGTCGGACGATGGGATTGCGAAGATGCGTGGTGATGGGGACGGGTGGGCGGAGAGTCCGGATGGCACCCGCCAGTGGGGTCGTTTCGGCGCTGCCGGACTGTTGCTGCGCGCCCCGCTGGCCGGCGGCGGATCTGCAGTCCTGCTGCACCATCGTGCCGCCTGGACCCATCAGGGCGGCACCTGGGCGCTGCCCGGCGGAGCCCGCGACTCCCACGAGACCAGCGTGCACGCGGCCGTCCGCGAGGCCGAGGAGGAGGCGGGCATCGCGCCCGGCTCGATCCGGGTGCGCGCCTCCCGCGTGACCGCGACCGCGCCCAGTGGCTGGACCTACACCACCGTCATCGCCGATGCCGCCGATCAACTGCGCACCCGCGGCAACACGGAGAGTCAGGACCTGATCTGGGTGCCCGAGGACGAGGTCGAGGACCGGCCGCTGCACCCCGGCTTCGCCGCCGCGTGGCCCGCCCTGCGCGCCACGCCCACCCGGATCAGTCTCGAGGGAATCGCCGATACCGGCGTGGTGGCGGCCGCGTTGCCGCGCACTCTGGATCTGGCCGGGCAGGGATTCCTCTGGCTGCATTCGAATGGCGACGGGGTCGGCCGCACCGCCCGCATCGGCGCGCCCGAATCGGTCACGGAACAGACCGATTTGGCCGGAAATGTGTTGTTCCTCACTCTGGACCAGGTGTTGTCTTGAGGCGTGACAACGCGCGAGCTCCCCACCTACTGCCGGATCTGTGAGCCCCTCTGCGGGCTGATCGCCACCGTCGACGACGGGAAGCTGGTGCGCCTGCGCGCCGACAAGGACCATCCGCTCTCCCGCGGCAACGCCTGCCCCAAGGGCATCGCCTTCACCGAGATCCAGAACGATCCCGACCGGGTGCTGTATCCCTTGCGGCGCACGGCATCCGGCGCGTTCGAACGGGTGTCCTGGGACACGGCGCTGGACGAGATCGGCGCACGCCTGCGCGGGCTCATCCGCGAGCACGGAATCGAGAGTCTCGGCTGGTATTTCGGCAATCCGTCCTCCTTCTCCTATTCACACACCCTGTGGATGGTGGGCTTCCAGCTGGCCGCCGGGCTGAAGCACGTGTATTCGGCCGGTTCACAGGACATCAACAACCGCTTCGTGGCCAGCGAGCTGCTCTACGGCTCCCTCACCACCGTGCCGGTGCCCGATCTGGACCGCACCGACTTCCTGCTCATGCTGGGAGCGAATCCCCTTGTCTCACACGGCAGTGTGCTGAGCGCGCCGCGTATCCGCGAGAAGCTCACCGCCATCACGAAGCGGGGCGGGCGTGTGGTGGTGGTCGACCCGCGAAACACCGAGACCGCCAAGCTGTTCGAGCACGTCGGCGTGCGACCGGACGGTGACGCCTGGCTGCTGGCCGCCCTGTTGCAGGTGATCTTCGACGAGGGTCTGGAAGACACCGGGGCGCTGCGCCGCCAGGCCCGCGGCGCACGTGAATTACGGGCTGCCGTAGCGCGTTTCACGCCCGAATACACCGCCGAGGTCACCGGCCTCGAACCCGATCGGGTGCGCGCCCTGGCCCGCGATCTGGCCCGCGCCGAATCCGCCGCGGTCTACGGCCGCACCGGCACCTGCCTGGGCAGGCACGCGACCCTGGTGGCCTTCCTCATCGACGTCCTGTCCCTGGTGACCGGAAACCTCGACAGGCCGGGCGGTTCGGTCTTCGGCAAGGAACTGGTGGCGGTCTCCGAGCTGAGCGCCCGCCTCGGTTTCGCCGGCTACGGCAGGAACCATTCCCGCATCGGCGGATTCCCGGACGTGCTGGGCACCTTCCCGGCCGCCATCATGGCCAAGGAGATCACCACGCCCGGCCCGGGGCAGCTGCGTGCCCTGTTCACCTCGGCGGGCAATCCGGTTTCCTCGGTGCCCAACGGCCGCGAACTGGCCGCCGCGCTCACCGAACTGGACCTGTTCGTTTCCATAGACATATATGTCAACGACACCAACCGGATCGCCGACTACATCCTCCCGGCGACCACCTTCCTGGAGCGCGACGACATTCCGCTGCCGTTCACCGCGTTCTCCCCGACGCCGTACACCCAGTACACCGAGCGGGTCGTCGAACCGTACGGGGAGGCTCGCGAGGAATGGCGGATCATCGACGCCATCGCGACCCGGATCGGCGTGCAGCCCTTCGCCGTCGGCCCGGCCCGCCCGGCCGGTCGCCTGCTGAGCGCGCTGCGCCGCCGTGTCCCCGGCCTCGGCTCCGCCCGCCCCACCCCGACCCTGCTGGCCGACCTGGCCCTGCGCACCGGCCCCTACGGCGACCGATTCGGCCTGCGCCGCAATGGCCTCAGCCTGCGCATGCTGCGCCGTCACCCGCACGGGGTGGTGCTCGCCGACAGCATCGCCACCGGGGTGCTGCGGAACGTGGTGCGGCACAAGGGGGGCCGCGTGCGGCTGGATCCAGACGAGATCATCGGCGAACTGCGCGCCCTCAGCGCGCGGCCGGTCGATCCGGCCTATCCGCTGCGCGTCATCGGCCTGCGCGAACTCAAATCGCACAATTCGTGGATGCACAATGCCGAGCCGCTCATGCGCGGCGACCGCGAGCACGCCGCCCGCATCAACCCCAAAGACGCGGCGGTGGCGGGCATTTCCGACGGCGACCGCTGCCGGGTTTCCTCCGCGCACGGCGCCATCGAGGTGACCGCCCGGCTCACCGAGGACATGACCGAGGGCACCGTGGCCATTCCGCACGGCTGGGGTCACGACGGCGGCTGGCAGCGCGCCAATGCCGCCGGGGGCGCGAACGTGAACGACCTGATGTCCACCGATCTCGCCGATGTGGAACGCCTCGCGGGCATGTCCAACCTGAACGGCGTCCCGATCCGCCTCGACCCGGTCGGCTGACTAGCGGTCGTTCTCCAGGATCCGCTGCTTGATGGCGCGGGCGGCGGCCTCCGGATCGTCGGCCTCGGTAATGGCCCGCACCACCACGATTCGCGTCGCGCCCGCGTCCAGTACCTCGGGCAGGGTGCGGGCGTCGATGCCGCCGATGGCGAACCACGGCCGCCGGGTGTGTGAATCGGCGGTGGACCGGACCAGGTCGATGCCCGCGGGGGTGCGGCCCGGCTTGGTCGGGGTGGCGTACACCGGCCCGGTGCAGAAGTAGTCGATGTGCTCGTCCACCGCGGCCAGTCCGGCCTGCGCGCGATTGTGGGTGGAACGGCCCAGCACCACCTCGCCGCCCAGGATCTGCCGCGCGTACCAGGGCGGCAGGTCGCCCTGGCCCAGGTGTAGCACGTCCACCCCGGCCGCGAGCGCAATATCGGCGCGGTCGTTGCACGCGACCAGTGCGCCGTGGCGGCGGGCGGCGGCCTTCAGCTCGGCCAGCGCACCCAGTTCGGCCTTGGCCTCGAGCGGCCCGAACTTCTTCTCCCCGGGCGAACCCTTGTCCCGCAGCTGGATGATGTCGACGCCGCCGGCCAGGGCCGCCTCGGCGAACTCCGCCAGGTCACCTCGGTCCCGGCGGGCGTCGGTGCACAGGTACAGCCGCGCGGTGGCGAGGCGTTCCCGTGGGGTGGCGGGCCGGTTCGGGTGGGAGGGTTGCACAGCCTCGACGGTAGTCGCGCTACGGTGTTCGAGTCGAAACGACCCGAGAGAGCGCACCCGGCGTGCAGCTGCGCGACGCTCCCGCCGAGTCCACTGTTTCGCGCGATATATATGCAGGTCCCGCGGATGCTGGGATGAGTTAGGTGGATTCACATGCGGACTCTGGCCGTCGTCGGCGGCGGTGTGATCGGACTTTCGGTAGCCTGGCGTGCCGCCGGAGCGGGCTGGACCGTCACCCTCTTCGACCCGGCCGTGGGCTCCGGATCCTCCTGGGTGGCGGGCGGCATGCTCGCCCCGCTCTCGGAGGGCTGGCCCGGTGAGGACGCCGCTCTCGCCTTCGGCGCCGCCTCCCTGATCCGCTGGCCCGGTTTCGCCGCCGAGCTGCGGGCGGTCACCGGTACCGATGTCTTCGTCGCCGACCAGACCCTGACCGTCGCCCTGGACGGCGCTGATGCCGCCGACCTGCGCACCATCGCCGACTGGGTGAATGCCCGCGGCCACGAGCTGCGCCTGCTGGACCGCGCGGGGGTGCGCGCCGCCGAACCCGGCCTGGGCCGCGGCGTGCGCGCCGGACTGCTCGCCGTCGCCGAACCCGCCGTGGACAATCGCGCCCTGGTGACCGCGCTCCGAACCGCCTGTGCCGCGGCCGGAGTCGAGTTCCGCGCGGAGCGGGTGGAGTCCTCGGCGGGCCTGCCGCACGATCGTGCCGTGCTCGCCACCGGCGCCGCGGCCGCCGACCTGTGGCCCGGTCTGCCGGTGCGCCCGGTGAAGGGCGAGATCCTGCGCCTGCGCCGCCGCCCCAGCGCCCCGCCCGCTCCCGCCCGCGTGGTCCGGGCCCGGGTGCACGGCCGGCCCATATATCTTGTGCCGCGGCGTGACGGAATCGTGCTGGGTGCAACACAATACGAAGTCGGGTTCGACAACGCCGTCACCGTCGCCGGTGTCCGCGACCTGGTCACCGATGCCGAGGTCGTGCTGCCGGGTATCGGCGAATACGAATTCGCCGAGGCCATCGCGGGTTCGCGCCCGGGCTCGCCCGACAATCTGCCGCTGATCGGTTACCTGGACGAGCGGGTGATCGTGGCCGCGGGACACGGTCGCAACGGCATTCTCGACACCCCGGTCACCGCCGACGCCGTCCTGGCTCTGCTCGCCGACACCGAGCTGCCCGAGGCGCGCGCCGCGGACCCGCGCCGGTTCACCACCGCCGCACCGTTTCACCCAGGAGGAGTCCGATGACCGCAATCCCGGTCGGCGTCACCGTCAATGGCGAGGATCATGTTTTCCCCGACGAGCTCACCATCCGGCAGCTGCTGGAACGGCTGAACCTGCCGTGCCAGGGCGTGGCTCTGGCCATCGACGGCGCGGTGTTCCCCAAGTCCCGCTGGGACGAGCCGGTCGGCCGCGGCTGGGAGATCGAGGTGCTGACGGCGGTGCAGGGTGGTTAGCACGATCGAACCGCTGGTCATCGCGGGCCGCGAGTTCGGCTCCCGGCTCATCATGGGCACCGGTGGGGCGGAGAACCTGGCCGTGCTGGAGGAGGCCCTGGTCGCCTCGGGCACCGAGTTGACCACGGTCGCGATGCGCCGGGTGGACGCCGCGGGCGGCACCGGCGTGCTGGACCTGCTCAAGCGGCTGGAGATCGCCCCGCTGCCCAATACCGCCGGCTGCCGCACGGCCGCCGAGGCGGTGCTCACCGCCCAGCTGGCCCGCGAGGCTCTCGAAACCGATTGGGTGAAGCTGGAAGTCATCGCCGACGAGCGTACCCTGCTGCCCGATGCCATCGAATTGGTCGCCGCCGCAGAGCAATTGGTGGACGACGGCTTCACCGTGCTGCCCTACACCACCGACGACCCGGTGCTGGCCAAGCGCCTCGAGGACACCGGCTGCGCCGCGGTCATGCCCCTGGGCTCGCCGATCGGCACCGGTCTGGGTATCGGCAATCCGCACAATATCGAGATGATCGTGGCCGCCGCGGGCGTGCCGGTCATCCTCGACGCGGGCATCGGCACCGCCAGTGATGCCGCGCTGGCAATGGAACTCGGCTGCTCGGCGGTCCTGCTGGCCACCGCGGTCACCCGCGCCCGGCAGCCCGCGCTGATGGCCGCCGCCATGGCCCGCGCGGTCGAGGGCGGCCGGCTGGCGCGGCAGGCGGGTCGAATCCCCAAGCGGTTCTGGGCCCAAGCGTCCTCGCCCGGATTCTGAAGTCCGGCGCGGGTTCTGAACCCGGAGGCCGGTCCGGCCCGTAGTCATCCTCAGGGATGAGCGACGCGCGACCATTTAGCGACAGTGCGCGCTCCGTACATGGGGAAGACTGGTCGCCATGATCGAACTGAGAGGCCTGACCAAGCACTACGGCCAGACCGTCGCGGTGTCGGACCTGTCGTTCACGGTCCGTCCGGGGCAGGTGACCGGCTTCCTCGGCCCGAACGGGGCGGGCAAGTCGACCACCATGCGGATGATCCTGGGGTTGGACACACCGACCTCCGGCACCGCCCTCATCGACGGTAAGCCGTATCACGACCTGAAGCGTCCGCTCGACACCGTCGGCGCGCTGCTGGACGCGAAGTGGGTGCATCCCAATCGTTCCGCGCGTTCGCACCTGCGGTGGATGGCCGCCTCCAATGACATTCCGCAGTCGCGGGTGGAGGAGGTGCTGCGCCTGGTCGGCCTGTCCGAGGTCGCCAACAAGAGCGCCGGTGGTTTCTCCCTCGGCATGTCGCAGCGGCTCGGCCTGGCCGGCGCCCTGCTCGGCGACCCGCAGGTGCTGCTGTTCGACGAACCGGTGAACGGCCTGGATCCCGAGGGCATTCTGTGGATCCGCCGCTTCATGCAGCGGCTGGCGGGCGAGGGCCGCACCGTGCTGGTGTCGAGTCATCTGCTCTCCGAAATGGCGCAGACCGCCGAGCATCTCGTCGTGATCGGCCGGGGCCGGCTCATTGCCGACACCACCACAAAGGATTTCATCGAGAAGGCCTCGGAACAGTCTGTGCGCGTACGCAGTCCGCAGCTGGATCAGCTGCGCAGCCTGCTCACCTCGAACGGCATGACGGTGCGCGAGGATGGTGCCGAGGCGGACGGCCCGGCCCTGGTGGTCGCGGGCGTCACCAGCGACGCGGTCGGAAAACTGGCCGGCGCCAATGACATCACTCTCTACGAGCTCTCGCCGCAGCGCGCCTCGCTGGAGGAGGCGTTCATGCGTATGACCGGTGGCGCGGTGCAGTACCACGGCGAAAGCTTCGATCAGGTTATGGGAGGTGCGCTCTGATGGGAGTGCTCGCGGCGGAACGAATCAAGCTCACCTCGACCAAGTCCCCGGTCTGGTGCACGGCGCTGCTGGTGGTGTTCGCGCTGGGTATCGCGGCGCTGTTCAGCCTGGCCTTGAACGCGTCCTGGCGGGTGTTCGAGGATCAGCTGGCCCAGGGCAAGATGACCCCGGCCGATGCGCCGTACGCGGAGAACTCGGTGGCGGGCCTGGGTATCACCGGCCTGGCCCAGGGCATTCCGGGTTTCGGCTACCTGATGGTCATGATCCTGGCGGCGCTCGCGGTCACCAGTGAATACCGCTTCGGCACCATCAAGACCACCTTCCTCGCGGTTCCCGGTCGAACCACCGTGCTGCTCACCAAGGCCGGCGTCATCGGGGTTGCCATGGCGTTGCTGAGTGCGGCGCTGACCTTCCTCGGCTTCTTCATCTTCAAGGTCATGGTGAACCACGATGCGGGCAGTCACCTGAGCCTGAGCAGTGGCGATCTGCGGGTCTTCTACGCCGTGCCGCTGTTCATCCTGCTGGTGGTCTTCCTGGCGGTCGGCGTGGGCACGCTGATCCGGCAGTCGGCGGGCGCGCTGTCGCTGCTGATCGTCTGGCCGGTCATCCTCGAGCCCATGGTCGGCGCGTTCGGCAAGATCGGCCGCGAGATCCAGGTGCTGCTGCCGTTCCAGAACGCGGGCCTGTTCCTGGGCACCGTGGACGCCAAGTCGTCGTACTGGCACTGGGGTCCGTGGGGCGGCCTGGTCTACTTCGCGGTCTTTGTTGGATTGATCTTCGCAGCCGCGTTGTTCGTGGTAAATAAGCGCGACGCGTAGAGCGACGCACAGACCCTGCCCTAGGGGCCGCCGGCCACTGCCCGGCACGGCGGCGAGCATCGGCCCGATACGGATTCTCCGTGTCGGGCCGGTGTCATAACGGGCCAAAAGTGTGTGCCAGCTAACGTTTCCTGTCGGCATGGATCGGTTGGCCGTCGTACTGGACGGTCGGTAGCATCGAAACAGCAACCAAAACACTCAAACCTTCGGCGGGTCCAATGATGTGGCCGCTAGCACCGATCGGGAGGTGTCAGGTGGCAATCATTGATCCATTCCACGACGGAACGCTGAGATACGCTCTGGGCGTGAGCGAACGACCCTCCGACGGCGGTGAACGCGCCTCCGACGCGAACCGTACGGACGGACTGGGAACCGATCGCAACCGGTCCCGCGACGCGCCCGGCAGCCGGGCACGGCAACCCCGCATCGACCCGGATGTGGTCATCCCCCTGATTCCCGCGGAACTGTCCGAGGACCCCGACGAGACCGACGAGTCGCAGACCGGGCGGCGGCGCGGCCGTTTTCCCGGGCAGCTCTCGGCCATGGTCAATGCCGCCAATCAGCGCGGCGACTTCATCGACGCCATCCGCAAGGCGCGCGAGAACCTGCCCGGCGATCCGGCCTTCGGTGATCCGCTCTCGGTCTCCGGACCCGGTGGCGCGCGTGCCATGGCCCGCGCGGCAGACAAGCTGGTTGGTGATTCCCCCAGTGCCGCACGCGAATTGGGACTGGGCGCGCTGCAGGTCTGGCAGGCCGTGCTGGAGCGGATCGGCAAGGGCCGCGGCCCGCAGGAGATCACCATCATGTTCACTGATCTGGTGGCCTTCTCCAGTTGGTCCCTGGCCGCGGGGGACGAGGTGACCCTGGACCTGCTGCGGCGGGTGGCCAAGGCCATCGAGCCGCCCATCGTGGATCGCGGCGGCCAAGTGGTCAAGCGCATGGGGGACGGCGTGATGGCCGTGTTCCCGTCCGCGGACCGGGCTGTGCGGGCGGCGGTGGCGGCCAAGGAGAACCTGTCGGCGGTGTCGGTGGACGGCTATCGCCCGCAGATGCGCCTGGGGCTGCACACCGGCAGTCCGCGCGAGATCGGCGGCGACTGGCTCGGCATCGATGTGAACATCGCGGCCCGAGTCATGGAGGCGGGCGGCAATGGCAACACCATGCTCTCGGGCGTGACGCTGGACTCGCTGCGCCCGGAGACGCTCGAGGAGCTCGGCCTGGGCGTAAAGCCCTATCGCCGTAGCTTTTTCGCGGCTCCCCTGAGCGGCGTCCCGGAAGATCTCCGCATCTTCCGCCTCGAAGCCGAGTAACGGTCCGCCGGCCCGAGAGTCAGTTCGTCATCCAGAGCACCGCGCCCACGGCCGCGAGCACGCCGCAGACGGCGAGCCCGATGGCCAGTGGGCGCGAGGTCTTGAACAGCGAGTACGCCCCGCCGAGCAGGAATCCGGCGAGGGCGAGCAGGACGATCACGGTGACGTCTGAGGACACCTGTTCAGTGTGCCTGAAGGTTGCCGACGTACCGGGGACCGGTCCCGACCTGGGATTCTGGAAAATAACAAGCACGCGGGCTTGATTTTTTCCGGGACCGATGTGACCCTGTAACCGACCGCAGCACCGAGGCTGCGCCGACCGCGCTGTGACAGCGCAGGTGTACAGGGAGGCCCGCCATGAGTCAGCTCGCCGATACTCCGGATCTGATTCGGATCGGCAACTGTTCCGGGTTCTACGGCGATCGCCTCAGCGCCATGCGGGAGATGCTCGAGGGCGGGCAGCTCGACGTGCTCACCGGCGACTATCTGGCCGAACTCACCATGCTGATCCTGGGGCGCGATCGCATGAAGGACGCGAACCTCGGCTACGCCAAAACCTTTGTGAAGCAGCTGGAGGGCAGCCTCGGCCTGGCCCTCGAGTCCGGGGTGAAGATCGTCGCCAATGCGGGCGGGCTGAATCCGGCCGGGCTGGCCCAGCGGGTGCGGGAGGTGGCCGAAAAGCTCGGTCTCGCACCGAAGGTCGCGTACGTGACCGGTGACGATCTGCTGGCGCGGGCCGGAGAGCTGGGGCTGGGCGCGCCGCTGACCGCGAACGCCTACCTGGGCGCGTGGGGCATCGCCGAATGCCTGACCGCGGGCGCGGACATCGTCGTGACCGGGCGGGTCACCGACGCCTCGGTGGTGGTCGGTCCTGCGGCCGCGCATTTCGGCTGGGGCCGAACCGATTACGACGCGCTGGCCGGTGCGGTGGTGGCGGGGCACGTCATCGAGTGCAGCACCCAGGCCACCGGCGGCAACTTCGCCTTCTTCACCGAGATCGCCGATCTGGGGCGGCCGGGCTTCCCGATTGCCGAGGTGCGGCGCGATGGCAGCAGTGTCATCACCAAGCATGCGGGCACCGGCGGCGCGGTCACCGTGGACACGGTGAAAGCCCAGCTCATGTACGAGATCCAGAGCGCGCGCTACGCCGGGCCGGATGTCACCACGCGACTCGACACCATCGAGGTGAGCCAGGAGGGCCCCGACCGGGTGCTGATCAGTGGCGTGACCGGTGAGGCCCCGCCGCCGCAGACCAAGGTGTCGACCAACACCATCGGCGGATTCCGCAACGAGATGGAGTTCATCCTCACCGGCCTGGATATCGAGGCCAAAGCCGAACTGGCGCAACGGCAGCTGGAGTCCTGGCTGCCGGCGCGGCCTGCCGAGCTGGAGTGGACCCTGGCGCGGCTGGACCGGCCCGACGCCGACACCGAGGAGCAGGCCAGCGCCCTGCTGCGCTGTGTGGTCCGGGACCCGGATCCGAACAAGGTGGGGCGCGCGTTCTCCAGTGTCGCCGTGGAATTGGCCCTGGCCAGCTTCCCCGGCTTCTCGCTGACGGCCCCGCCCGGCAATGGCGGTCCGTACGGGGTGTTCACGCCGGGATACGTGGATTCCAAGGAGATTCCGCATACGGCGGTCCTGGCGGACGGCGCCGAGGTGGCGATCGCGCCGGCCGGGGAAACCCTGGAGCTGGATGCGGTCGCGGAACCCGAACTGCCGCAGCCGCTTCCGGCCGGAGCCACCACCCGCGCCCCGCTGGGCGCGATCGCGCTGGCCCGCAGTGGCGACAAGGGCGGCAATGCCAATATCGGCGTCTGGGTGCGCACCGAGGAGCAGTGGCGCTGGCTGGTGCACACGCTGACCGTCGACGAGCTGCGCCGCCTGCTGCCCGAGACCGCCGCGCTGCCGGTCACCCGGCACGTGCTGCCGAATCTGCGGGCGCTGAACTTCATTGTCGAGGGCCTGCTCGGCGAGGGCGTGGCCTATCAGGCCCGCTTCGACCCGCAGGCCAAGGGGCTCGGCGAATGGCTGCGCGCCCGGTACCTCGACATCCCCGCGGAGTTGCTGCTGTGAGGCGGCCCGGCGGACCTGCGCTGCGGCCGTGGACCGGCCGAGCCGGTGACAGGCGAGGGTTCGGCCTCGCGGAAGGGAACGAGGCGGTATGAGCGCCGGATATGCAGACCCGTGGCAGACGCCCGAACGCCGCGAATTGCGCGCCACCGTGCGTGGTTTCGCGGAGCGGGAGGTACTGCCGTATCTGGACGAGTGGGAGCGCAACGGCGAGATCCCGCGTGAGCTGCACAAGAAGGCGGGTGCGCTGGGGCTGCTGGGCATCCAGTTCCCGGAATCCGCCGGCGGTTCCGGTGGCGACGGCATCGACGCCGCCATCGTGGCCGAGGAGCTGCACTACGCGGGCTGCTCGGGCGGCCTGTTCGCCTCCCTGTTCACCTGCGGTATCGCGGTGCCGCACCTCATCGCCTCGGGCAATGCCGAGCACATCGAGCGCTGGGTCCGGCCCACGCTGGCGGGCGAGAAGATCGGGTCGCTGGCCATCACCGAGCCGGGCGGCGGTTCGGATGTCGGGCATCTGCGGACCACGGCGGTCCGGGACGGCGACGACTTCATCGTGAACGGGTCCAAGACCTTCATCACCTCCGGTGTGCGCGCCGATTTCGTGGTGACCGCGGTGCGTACGGGCGGTCCGGGCGCGGCCGGTGTGTCGCTGCTGGTGGTGGAGAAGGGCACGCCCGGGTTCACCGTCAGCCGCAAGCTGGAGAAGATGGGCTGGCTGTGCTCGGACACCGCCGAACTCTCGTATGTCGATGTGCGAGTGCCGGTCTCGAACCTGGTGGGCCCGGAGAACAGCGGATTCGCCCAGATCGCACAGGCTTTCGTGAGCGAGCGGGTGGGGCTGGCCGTGCAGGGGTACGGGCACGCCCAGCGCTGCCTGGACCTGACGCTGCAGTGGTGCCGGGACCGGGAGACCTTTGGCCGCCCGCTGATCAGCCGCCAGGCCGTGCAGAACACACTGTCGGAGATGGCGCGCCGCATCGATGTCGCGCGCGTGTACACGCACGCGGTGGCCGAGCGCGCCGCCCGCGGCGAGACCGATCTGATCGCCGAGGTGTGCTTCGCCAAGAACACCGCCGTGGAGACCGCGGAGTGGGTTGCCCACCAGGCGGTGCAGCTCTTCGGCGGCCTCGGCTACATGCGTGAGTCCGAAGTCGAGCGCCACTACCGCGATGTCCGCATCCTCGGCATCGGTGGTGGCACCAACGAGATTCTGACCAGCCTCGCGGCCAAGCGATTGGGGTTCCAGTCTTGAGTATTCTGCGCACGTCCGTAGACCCGAATTCGGCGGACTATCAGGCCGCCGCCGAGGCCATGACGGCCAAGCTGGCCGAGGTGGAGGCCGAGTACGCCAAGAACATCGCGGGCGGTGGCCCGGACAAGATGGCCCGGCACCGCAAGCGCGGCAAGCTGACCGCGCGTGAGCGCATCGAACTGCTCATCGACGAGGATTCGCCGTTCCTGGAGCTGGCTCCGCTCGCGGCCTGGGGCAGCGACTTCCATGTGGGCGCCAGCGTGATCGCGGGTATCGGCATTGTCGAGGGCGTCGAGTGCATGATCGTGGCGCCGGATCCGACCGTGCGCGGCGGTACGTCGAATCCGTGGACGCTGCGCAAGAACCTGCGCATGAACGACATCGCGCTGGAGAACCGGCTGCCGGTGATCGGCCTGGTCGAGTCCGGCGGTGCGGATCTGCCGACGCAGAAAGAGGTGTTCGTCCCCGGCGGGCGGATGTTCCGGGACCTCACCCGGCTGTCGGCGGCCGGAATCCCCACCATCGCACTGGTTTTCGGCAACTCCACCGCCGGTGGCGCGTACGTCCCGGGCATGTCCGACTACACGGTCATGATCAAGGAGCGCTCCAAGGTGTTCCTGGGCGGTCCGCCGCTGGTGAAGATGGCCACCGGTGAGGAGTCCGACGACGAATCCCTCGGCGGTGCCGAAATGCACGCCCGCATTTCGGGTCTGGCCGACTACCTGGCCGTGGACGAGCAGGACGCGATCCGGCTGGGCCGTTCCATCGTCAAGCGGCTGAACTGGCAGAAGCAGGGTCCGGCCGCGCGCCCGGTCACCGAGGTGATCGAGCCGATGTACGACTCGGAGGAACTGCTCGGCATCGTGCCGACCGACCTCAAGATCCCGTTCGATCCGCGCGAGGTCATCGCCCGGGTGGTCGACGGCTCCGACTTCGACGAGTTCAAGCCGCTCTACGGTTCCAGCCTGGTGACCGGCTGGGCGGAACTGCACGGCTACCCGGTCGGCATTCTCGCCAATGCCCGCGGCGTGCTGTTCTCCGAGGAAGCGCAGAAGGCCACCCAGTTCATCCAGCTGGCCAACCAGTCGGACACGCCACTGCTGTTCCTGCACAACACCACCGGCTACATGGTCGGCAAGGAGTACGAGCAGAAGGGCATCATCAAGCACGGCGCGATGATGATCAACGCGGTGTCGAATTCGAAGGTGCCGCACATCTCGCTGCTCATGGGCGCGTCCTACGGCGCGGGCCACTACGGCATGTGCGGGCGCGCCTACGATCCGCGCTTCGTGTTCGCCTGGCCCAGCGCCAAATCCGCCGTCATGGGCGGCGCGCAGCTGGCGGGCGTCATCTCCATCGTGGGCCGGGCCGCGGCCGAGGCCAAGGGCATGCCCTTCAACGAGGAGGCCGACGCCGGGATGCGCGCCATGATCGAGGCGCAGATCGAGGCCGAATCGCTGCCCATGTTCATGTCGGGCCGGCTCTACGACGACGGCGTCATCGACCCGCGTGACACCCGCACGGTGTTGGGAATGGCGTTGTCCGCCATCCACAATTCCCCGATCAAGGGCGCCGAGGGCTTCGGCGTCTTCCGGATGTGAGGCCAGAGATGAGCATTGCGACCCCAATGGGCACAGTGATTACCAACGTTCTGGTCGCCAACCGTGGCGAGATCGCACGACGGGTGTTCGCCACCTGCCGTCGCATGGGTATCGCGACCACGGCCGTCTATTCGGATGCGGATGCGAACGCCCCGCACGTGGCCGAGGCCGATGCCGCAATTCGCCTGCCGGGCAACACCCCTGGCGAGACTTACCTGCGTGCCGAGCTGATCATCGAGGCCGCGCTGGCCGCCGGTGCCGACGCCATCCACCCCGGCTACGGATTCCTCTCCGAGAACGCCGAATTCGCCAAGGCCGTGCAGGCCGCCGGCCTAGTCTGGATCGGCCCGCCGGTCGCGGCCATCGAGCAGATGGGCTCCAAGGTCGAGTCCAAGAAGATGATGGACGCCGCCGGTGTCCCGGTGCTGAAGCAGCTGGATCCGGCCGAGGTCACCGCGGACATGCTGCCGGTGCTGATCAAGGCGTCCGCCGGCGGTGGCGGTCGCGGCATGCGGGTGGTGCGCGAACTGTCCGAGCTGAGCGGTCAGATCGAGGCGGCGCAGCGGGAAGCCCAGTCCGCCTTCGGCGATCCGACCGTCTTCTGTGAGCGCTACCTGGAGACCGGGCGCCATATCGAGGTGCAGGTCATGGCCGACACCCACGGCACCGTGTGGGCGGTCGGCGAGCGCGAGTGCTCGATCCAGCGCCGCCACCAGAAGGTTGTCGAGGAGGCTCCGTCGCCGCTGGTCGAGAAGGTCGACGGCATGCGGGCGCGGCTGTTCGAGGCGGCGCGGCTGGCGTCGGAGGCCATCGGCTACGAGGGTGCGGGCACCGTCGAATTCCTGGCCGACGAGAAGGGCGACTTCTTCTTCCTGGAGATGAATACCCGTCTGCAGGTGGAACATCCGGTCACCGAGCAGGTCACCGGCCTCGACCTGGTGCGCCTGCAGCTGCAGGTGGCCGCCGGTCGCGCGCTGCCCGCGCGGCAGCCGGAGATGCGTGGCCACTCCATCGAGGTGCGCCTGTACGCCGAGGATCCGGCCCACGATTGGCAGCCGCAGTCCGGCCCCGTACACAAGCTCGACATCCCCGGCGCCCTGGGCGAATTCACCGTGCTGACCGAGCCGGGTGTGCGCCTGGACACCGGCGTGGTGGACGGCTCGGTGGTGGGCGTGCACTACGACCCCATGCTGTCGAAGGTCATCTCCTTCGCCGAAACCCGGGACGAGGCGGCGCATCTGCTGGCGAGCGCGTTGCAGCGGGCCAAGATTCACGGCCTGGTCACCAACCGCGACCTGCTGGTGCGGGTGCTGCGGCATCCGGCGTTCCTGACGGGAGACACCGACACGGCGTTCTTCGCGACCCACGATCTCGAGAAGCTCTCGGCGCCACTGGTTTCCGAGGCCGATGAGCAGCTGTCCATCGTGGCCGCCGCGCTCGCCGACGCCGCCGCCAACCGGCGGGCGGCCCGGGTCGGCAGCGGCCTGCCCAGCGGCTGGCGCAATCTGCCGTCGCAGCCGCAGTCCAAGTCCTACGAGTCGCGCCTGACCGGCAAGCACGAGGTGCGTTACCGCCTGACCCGCGCGGGTGTCGAGGTCGAGGGCCACGACGGGCTCGAATTGCTTGAGGCCACACCGGATCTCGTGGTGCTCCAGGTCCCGGGGGAGCGCGGCCCGGTGCGCCGGCGCTTCGAGATCGCCCGCTACGGCGACCTGGTCGCGGTGGATTCCCCGCTCGGCCCGGTGGCCGTGCGCCGCCTGCCGCGCTTCGAGGACCCGGCCGACCAGGTGGCCGAGGGCTCGCTGCTGGCCCCGATGCCGGGCGCGGTCATCCGCCTGGGCGCGGCGGTCGGCGACCGGCTCGAGAAGGGCCAGCCCATTCTGTGGCTGGAGGCGATGAAGATGGAGCACACCATTGCCGCACCCACCGCCGGCGTGCTCACCGAATTGAACGTTTCCGCCGGCCAGCAGGTCGAGGTCGGCGCGGTTCTCGCCGTGGTCCACAGCGAAGATCAGGAGTAGGCAATGAGTTTCATCGAGACCGACGAGCAGAAGGCGCTGCGGGCCGCGGTGGCCAAGCTGGCCGCCAAGTACAACTTCCGCGACTATGCCGGACCCAAGGCCCGCCGCAACGAGCCCTTCGACGAGCTGTGGGACGAGGCCGGCAAACTCGGCTTCCTGGGCGTGAACCTGCCCGAGGAGTACGGCGGCGGTGGCGCGGGCATCTACGAACTCGCGCTGGTGCAGGAGGAATTGGCGGCGCAGGGCTGCGGCCTGCTGCTCATGGTGGTCTCGCCCGCCATCTGCGGCACCATCATCACCAAGTACGGCACCGAGGCGCAGAAGCAGCACTGGCTGACCAAGCTGGCCGACGGCTCGTCGAAGATGGTCTTCGGTATCACCGAGCCGGACGCGGGCTCCAACTCGCACAAGATCACCACCACCGCCCGCCGCGACGGCGAGGACTGGATCCTCAACGGCCGCAAGATCTTCATCTCCGGCGTGGACCAGGCCGAGGCGGTGCTCATCGTGGCCCGCTCCGAGAACGCCAAGACCGGCAACCTGCAGCCCGCCCTGTTCATCGTCCCCACCGACGCCCCCGGCTTCGTGAAGACGAAGCAGGAGATGGACATCCTCGAGCCGGACAACCAGTTCACGCTGTTCCTCGACGATGTGCGGCTGCCCGCCACCGCCCTGGTCGGCCAGGAGGACGCCGCCATCGCGCAGCTGTTCGCGGGCCTGAACCCGGAGCGCATCATGGGCGCGGCCATGGCGGTCGGCATGGGCCGCTACGCCATCGACCGGGCCGTGGCCTACGCCAAGGAGCGCGCGGTGTGGAAGGGCGCGCCGATCGGCGCGCACCAGGGCATCTCGCACCCGCTGGCGCAGGTGAAGATCGAGCTGGAACTGGCCAAGGTCATGATGCAGAAGGCCGCCTTCCTCTACGACTCCGGTGACGACTTCGGCGCGGCCGAGGCCGCCAATATGGCGAAATACGCTGCGGCCGAGGCCAGTATCAAGGCCCTGGACCAGGCCATCCAGACCCACGGCGGTTCCGGCCTGACCTCGGATGTGGGCCTGGCGGGCATGCTGGCCGCCGCGCGCATCGCCCGGGTGGCCCCGGTCAGCCGCGAGATGATCCTCAATTTCGTGGCCCAGCATTCGCTGGGTCTGCCCCGGTCCTACTGACCGGGGCGACGAGTGGCGGCGGTGTGCGCGGCCACCGCCACTCGTTCCTTCCGCACCCGAAAGCCACACAGCAGCAGGAGAATTCGATGACCGACACAGCCGGTGCCGCCGCGGACGCGCCGTTCGTGCGCTACGAGGTGCGCGACGGATTCGCGGTACTGACCCTGGACTCCCCGCACAATCGCAACGCCCTGTCCTCCCGGCTGGTCACCGAACTGCTGGCGGGCCTGGAGCGGGCGACCGGGGACGACGCGGTGCGCGGTGTGCTGCTCACCCACACCGGCAACACCTTCTGTGCGGGCGCGGATCTCAAGGAGGCGGTGGACGCCGACCCGGCGGCCGCCGCCGACATCCGCACCCGCTGGATGATCTCGGTGCTGCGCGACATCCTCGCCATGCCCAAGCCCGTGGTGGCACAGGTGGACGGCAATGTGCGGGCGGGCGGCATGGGCATCATCGCCGCCTGCGACCTCGTGGTCGCCGGGCGGAGCAGCAGCTTCGCGCTGACCGAGGTGCGGATCGGGCTGGCCCCGTTCATGATCTCGCTGACCCTGCTGCCGCGCATGACCGGCCGGTCGGCGGCCCGCTACTTCCAGACCGGCGAGACCTTCGACGCGGCCGAGGCCGAACGCATCGGCCTCATCACCGTCGCCGCCGACGACCCCGCGGCCGAGACCGCGCGCCTGCTCGGTGAGCTCCGCAAGGGCTCACCGCAGGGCCTGGCCGAAGCCAAGCAGCTCGTCAACGCGGACCTGCTCACGGCCTTCGACCGCGGGGCCGAGGACCTGGCCAAACGCTCCGCGAGCTTCTTCGGCACCCCCGAGGTGATCGAGGGCATCACGGCCTTCATGCTGCGTCGCCCACCCAGCTGGGCAGAATAGGCAACCATGGCGACACCCCACGAACCCAAGCAGGACCGCAGCCGGGCCACCCGGCAGCGGCTGCTGGAGGCGACCATCGACTGTCTGGCCCAGACGGGCTGGGCGGCCGCCACGGTCGCCGTGGTGGCCGAACGGGCCGGGGTGTCGCGCGGCGCGGCCCAGCATCACTTCCCCACCCGTGAGGATCTGATCACCGCCGCACTCGAGTACATGTTCGACACCCGGATGGACCAGGCCAAGGCCGACGCCCTCGCGGTAGCCGACGTCGCCGAGGGCGTCGCGCGCACCGAGGCGGTGGTGGCCGGCCTGGTCGAGTCCTACACCAGCCCGCTGTTCAAGGCGGCGCTGCAGGTGTGGACGCACGCGGCCGCCGACCCGGCCCTGCGTGAGCGAATCGTCCCCATGGAAGCCCGCTTCGGCCGCGTCTCGCATCGGATGGCGGTCGAGGCGCTGGGTGTGGACGATTCGGATCCGGTCGCGCACCACCTGGTGCAGGCCACCCTCGACCTGGCCCGCGGCCTGGGCCTCGCCGATGTCCTCACCGACGACTCCGTGCGCCGCAAGGAAATCGTGCAGCAGTGGGCCGCCACCCTGCACACCGCCTTGGCCGCCCGGCACTGACCATCCAGCCGGTGGAACGCGCACGGCCCTGAACCCGGCCCCGCGCTGTTCGAAGCGCGTCGATGACTATCGGTCCGGCTCTGCGGGGCGGTCGAGGAGGATCGCGGAGGCGCGGGCGAGGACCTGGGCGCGGGTGCGGCCGGGATGGTCGGCGGCGAGGAACTGGTTTCCGATGGCCAGGCAGAAGGCGAGCAGGCTGCGGGCCTCGATCTCGTCGGGGTCGGAGCAGAAGGTGCCGATGGTCTCGCGCAGCAGGGCCATCCGGCGGTCGTCGACGCGGCGCAGCCGGGCGGCGACCGATTCATCGCGGCGGGCCCAGTCCCGGATCGCCAGGTCGATCGCCAGCAAACGATTGGGGGACAAGGTCAACTGGCCGGCGAGCGTGATTCTGTCCCGCGGGTCGTCCTCGCGCGCAATGGTTTCGAGCACTTCGTCGGTGCTCTCGCGCTCCCAGACGTCCAGCATCGCCTCCAAAAGGGCTGCGCGGTTGGGGAAGTAACCGTAGAACCCGCCCTTGGTCACGCCCAGTTGCTTGGCCAGGACTTCGATGCGGACCGCTTCCACGCCGCTGTCGACGAGCGTCTGCAAGCCCTGCTCGATCCACGCCTCTCGCGGGGTGCGGGCCACGCCCATTTGGTGACTCCTCTCACGCCTCGCCTTCTATACGGCACCGTATATCAGGGCTACTCTCGCTGTTATACGCCACCGTATAACAAGACTGGCGGGGGACGGGACACGCACCCCCGCAAGAGAAATGGGGAGTTCGGATGATCAAGTGGGCTGGTCGGCTCATCGTATTTTTCGGAGCCGCACACACCGTGGGCGCGTTGACGATCGAGCACGCGGCACGCCACGCCGGAGCGTGGTTCAGCGGGGAGCTGTGGGGCGACGACTTCGCCGCCATGAGCCCGGCGGACAGCGCCTACTGGCTCTCCCTGGACAGCTTCGGCATTCCGCTGATCGTGGTCGGCCTGACAGTGCTCTGGCTGGACAACCGGCACATCACGCCACCGCCCTTCATTCCCTGGATTCTGGGGATCTGGACCGTGATCGGCGCCATCGTCCTCGCGCCCACTCCCTGGCCGATCATGGCGCTCGCGACAACCCTCCTGTTCATCGGAACCCGCCGCGCGGCACACCACGACAGCCCCGCCCTGCGAACCCAAGGCGCCGAGAGGTGACCAACGAACGCTCACTCGGAGCGAAAGCCACGACATACAAACAATTTTCGCGAGGGTCACCCGTTACTGCGACCGCATGAACATCGTCCTGACACTCGGCGGACATCACCGGTGTCACGAGGTGGCCGAGCGCTGCACTACCTCCGAGCCGAGCATCGGGTAGCGCCGTATCTCGGTTGGGCACTCGGCAGCTCGGTGCTGGTCAGAACGGGTGGAGCCAGAAGCGGCCAACTGCGATGAAGAGGGCCAGGGCCAGGTAGAGCACGTTGGCGATCAAGGCGGCTCGGTCGCCGTGGCGGAGGTGGGTGATCATGGCGCCGATCATCAGGAGGATCCAGCAGATGGCGGTTACCGGGAGCATGAACGGGGCTATGTCGAGAACTGCGGGGAGGGTGAGGCCGAGGGCGGCCAGGACTTCCAGGGCGCCTAGGGTTTTGACGAATGTGGTGGTGGCGTCGCCGGTCCAGCCGCCGCCGGGGGCGGCGGCCAGCTTCTCCTTGGGGACGACGATTTTCGTGAGGCCGCCGAAGAGGGCTACGGCTGCCAGTAGGCCGGCGCAGATCCACAGGGCGATGTTCATGGTGGCGACTCCTTCTCGGCGATTCGCACACAAGACTCGAAATCGTTCGGTCTTGTGACATCACCTTCGTATGACCTGCGTCACGGGTGGTGGAGTCGGTCGATCGGGCAGTCGCCGCCGGTTCGGATGATCAGGCGTGGTTGTGGGAGGGGCCCCACGAGGGGAAGGGGTCGGAGTAGGTGAGCCATTCCTGGTGGCCCGCAGCCAGTTCGGCGTCGGTGAGGAGGGCTGAGGTCAGGAGGTCGTGGACGTGGGGGCGGTCGAGTCTGATGCCGATGAAGACGATTTCCTGGCCGGGTTGCATGTCGAGGGCGTCCCAGTAGGCGCCGGCTTCGAAGGTCAGGTTCGGGCCCGCCTGGGACCAGATGGCGGCCAGGTGGGGGCGGCTCGCCAGCCAGAAGAAGCCCTTGCTGCGGAGCAGTCGCTGTAGCTGGGCGAGGGCGTCGTCGAGGCGTTCGGGGTGGAAGGGTCGGTCGGCGGTGAAGGTGAGGCTGCTGATGCCGTATTCCTCGGTTTCGGGCGTGTGGCCGCCCGCCAATTCCTCGTCCCAGCCCTCGAATTGGGCGGCGAGATCGGGGTTGTAGCGGCCGGTGTCGAGGACTTCGGCGAGGTCGACGACGCCGTGTGCGGCGCGCAGGATCCGCGCGCCCGGGTTCAACCGCCGGAGCGTGGCCTCCACGGTTCCGAGGGCATTCGCGCTCACCAGGTCGGTCTTGTTGAGCACCAGCACGTTCGCGAACTCGACCTGATCGATCAGCAGGTCGGCGATGGTGCGCGCATCCCCTTCTCCCGCTTGCAGATTCCGCTCGGCCAGGGCCTGCCCCTTGACCACTTCGGCGAGGAAGGTGGAGCAGTCCACAACCGTCACCATGGTGTCCAGACGCGCGAGTTCGCCGAGCTGAAAGCCGTCCTCGAACTCCCACTCGAAGGTGGCCGCCACCGGCATCGGCTCGGAGATCCCGGTGGATTCGATGACCAGCTGGTCGAAGCGCCCTTCCCGCGCCAGTTTTCCCACCGATTCGATGAGGTCCTCGCGCAGCGTGCAGCAGATGCAGCCGTTGGTGAGCTCGACCAGTTTCTCCTCGGTGCGGTCCAGGTGCCCCTGCCCCGCGACCAGCGCCGCGTCGATGTTCACCTCGCTCATGTCATTGACGATGACCGCCACCTGGCGGCCCTCCCGGTTGGCCAGGATGTGGTTGAGCAGGGTTGTTTTGCCCGCGCCGAGGAAACCCGACAGCACGGTCACAGGCAGCTGAGTTGAAGTCATCCATTAATGATAATGGTTTTCAATAGCGCGATCGATCGCCCCCAGGGCCGCGAACCCGCCCGGAGCGAAGCGGAGGGCAAAATAAGCGCCGTGCAACTCCTACCGCTTGCCCCGAACGGCACCACCCCGGTCCGCGCCCTCACCATCGCGGGCACCGACTCCGGCGGCGGCGCGGGCATCCAGGCCGACTCCCGCACCATGGCCCTGTGCGGTGTGCACGCGTGCGTGGCGGTCGCCGCGGTGACCGTGCAGAACACCGTCGGCGTCAGCGGTTTCCACGAGATCCCGCCGCAGATCGTGGCCGACCAGGTGCGAACCGTGGTCGGCGACATCGGAATCGGCGCGGCCAAGACCGGCATGCTGGCCTCCACCGCCATCATCGAGGCCGTGGCGGCGGTCTGCCGCGAGGTCGGCATCGGACGCCAGGGCAGCATCCCGCTGGTGGTCGATCCGGTCGCCGCCTCCATGCACGGCGACGCCCTGCTGCACGCCGAGGCCCTGGATGCGGTGCGCCACACCCTGATTCCGCTGGCCACGGTGGTCACCCCCAACCTCGACGAGGTCCGTCTGATCACCGGCATCGACGTGATCGACGACGCTTCCGCCCGCAAGGCCGCCGAGGCGCTCATCGCGCTGGGCCCGCAGTGGGCCATCGTCAAGGGCGGCCACCTGCGCACCTCGGAGCAGTCGACCGACCTGCTCTTCGACGGCGACACCTTCCACGAGCTCCCCGCCCGGCGCCTGGTCACCGGCAACGATCACGGCGGCGGCGACACCCTGGCCGCGTCCATCTGCTGCGCGCTGGCCCACGGCTACTCGGTCCCCGACGCCGTCGCCTTCGCCAAGGAATGGACCTTCCGCTGCCTGGAAGCGTCGTACGACCTGGGCAAAGGACACGGACCGGTCTCCCCGCTGTGGCGGCTGCATCTCGGACCGAGCTAGCGCGATCACGGCGGGGCCCGCGCGATCTCGATCCGGGGTCGCGCATCGCACGAAATCGACGCCGAGGCAAGCGGCTCCCAGGAACCTCCCAGGCAGGCCGCAGACTGATGTGAGTCTGGTGATCGAGATTGGTCACCATGAACGACACCGTAACCGCCGTGCGGGCGGCGGAACCCGCAGAAGCAGTGACCGCTCCCGTCGTGGACGTGGTCGTTCCGGTCTACAACGAAGAGGTCGACCTCGGCCCCTGCGTGCGCAGACTGCACGCGTTCCTCACCCTGAACTTCCCCTTCACGGCGCGCATCACCATCGCCGACAACGCCTCCACCGACAACACCCTCGAGGTGGCCCGGCAGCTGGCCGACCAGATGGACGGCGTGCGGGTGGTCCACCTGGACCGCAAGGGTCGCGGCCGCGCGTTGCGCGAGGTCTGGCAGGCCTCCGACGCCCAGGTCGTCGCCTACATGGACGTGGACCTGTCCACCGACCTCAACGCGCTGCTACCGCTGGTCGCGCCGCTGGTGTCCGGGCACTCGGACGTCGCCATCGGCACCCGGCTGGCCTCCTCCTCACGGGTGGTGCGCGGGCCCAAGCGCGAGATCATCTCCCGCTGCTACAACCTGATCCTGCGGGCCTCGCTGCAGGCCAAGTTCTCCGACGCGCAGTGCGGCTTCAAGGCCATGCGCGGCGACGTGGCCAAGCTGGTGCTGCCGCTCGTCGAGGACGGCGAATGGTTCTTCGACACCGAACTGCTGGTGCTGGCCGAGCGCATCGGGCTGCGCATCCACGAGGTGCCGGTGGACTGGATCGACGACCCGGACTCCCGGGTGGACATCATCGACACGGCCCGCAAGGACCTGCTCGGCGTCTGGCGGGTCGGCCGCGCGCTGACCACCGGCCGGCTCCCCATCAACGAGCTGCGCGCCGCCATCGGCCGCGAACCGCTGGTGGAGGGCGTGCCGCTGGGCATGGTCGGGCAGCTGGTCCGCTTCGGCATCGTCGGCGTCACCTCGACCCTGGCCTACCTGCTGCTCTACGTCCTGCTGCAGGGCATCACGGGCGCGCAGGCCGCCAACTTCCTGGCCCTGCTGGTCACCGCGATCGGCAATACCGCCGCCAACCGTGCCTTCACCTTCGGGGTGCGCGGGTCCAATCAGGCGGTGTCGCACCACTTCCAGGGTCTGCTCATCTTCGGCGTCGGCCTGGTGCTGACCAGTGGTTCGCTCTACACCCTGCACCACTGGGCCCCGAATGCGGCGGTGCACCTGGAACTGCTGGTACTGGTGATCGCCAACCTGGTCGCCACCCTGCTGCGCTTCGTCGGCCTGCGCTGGGTCTTCCGCAATGCCGGACGGCATCCCGTGCCCGAGGCGGTCCGGTGACCACGATCTTCCCTGCGCCACAGGTGCTTCCGAACGACGGCTTCCGGCTGGTGCGAGTGGACTTCCCCGGCCGGTGCCATCCCGAACACGGCGACCTGCCGTACTGGACCACCCCGTCCGACACCCCCACTGATCGAGCTGACCGAGGAGGCGACCGATGACCGCGACTCTGACCGAGCCCCGGCTCGCCCCATCCCCGGCCGAGCCGCCCGCGGCCCGCACCGGCCGCCGGGAGTACCCGGCGCTGGCGGCCCTGCTGATCGGCACCGCCATCGCCTACCTCTGGAACCTGTCCGCCAACGGCTGGGCCAACTCCTTCTACGCGGCCGCCGTGCAGGCGGGTTCGGTGTCGTGGAAGGCCATGTTCTTCGGCTCCTCCGACGCGGCCAACTCCATCACCGTGGACAAGACGCCACTGTCGTTGTGGCCCATGGAGATCTCGGTGCGGATCTTCGGCCTGCACAGCTGGAGCATGCTGCTGCCGCAGGCCCTGCTCGGCGTGGCCTCGGTGGCGCTGCTGTGGGCCATCGTGCGCCGCAGCTTCGGCGCGAGCGCCGGACTGCTGGCCGGCCTGGTGCTGGCGCTGACTCCCATTGCCGCCGTGATGTTCCGGTTCAACAACCCGGACGCCATGCTGGTGTTCCTCATGCTGGCCGCGGCCTGGGCCATGACCCGCGCGGTCGCCGACGGCCGCTGGCGCTGGGTGCTGCTCACCGGCGCGTTCATCGGACTCGGCTTCCTGGCCAAGCAGCTGCAGGTGCTGCTGGTGGTGCCCGCGTTGGCGCTGACCTACCTGATCGCGGGCCCGCCCAAGCTGGGCAAGCGCGTCGCGCAGCTGTTCGGCGCGGCCGTGGCCATGGTGGCGGGCGCGGGCTGGTGGGTGCTGCTGGCCGAGCTGTGGCCGGCCTCGGATCGCCCGTACTTCGGCGGCTCGCAGCACAATTCGATCATCGAACTCACCCTCGGCTACAACGGCCTGGGCCGTCTCGACGGCAATGAGCGCGGCAGCGTCGGCGGTTTCGGCGGCGGCGACCAGCTGCCGACCGGCGGTGGCGGCATGTGGGGCACGCCCGGCATCGGGCGGCTGTTCGAACCGGCGCAGGCCGGTCAGATCGCATGGCTCATCCCGGCGGCCCTGGTGCTGCTGGTGGCGGGAATCGCCCTGCGCGGCAAGCTGACCCGCACCGATCCTCAGCGCGCCACGCTGATCCTGTTCGGCGGCTGGCTGGTGGGCACCGGACTGGTGTTCAGCCTCATGAAGGGCATCTTCCACCCGTACTACACGGTGGCGCTGGCCCCGGCCGTGGCCGCGCTGATCGGCGCGGGCTCGGTGCTCGCCTGGCAGCACCGCGATCGGCTGTGGGTGCGCCTGGCCGCCGTTCTCGCCATGGGTCTGACCACGGCGACGGCGTGGATCATCCTGTCCCGCAGCACGTCCTTCGTGCCGTGGCTGCGCTGGGTGGTCCTGGTGGGCGGCATTGTCGCCACCGTGCTCCTGCTGATTCGCCTGCCCCGCAAGGCCGGTCTGGCCGTCGCGGCGGCCGCGGTGCTGGTCGGTCTGGCCGGTCCCACCGCCTACGCCGTGGACGGCATCGCCACCGCACACCAGGGACCGATGCCCTCCGCCGGACCCGCGGTGCGCGGCGGCTGGGGTCCGGGCGGTCCGCGCGGCGGCGACCACGGTATGCCGAACGGCCGCACCGGCAACGGTGGACCGGGTAGCAATGCGGGACCCGGCAATGGCATGCCCGGCGGGCAGCCGGGTGGCGGTCAGCACGGCGGATTCGGCGGCGGCGCGGGCAACATGATGATGGCGAGCAACCCGAGCGACAAGGTCACCGCGCTGCTGAAGGCCGACGGCTCCGAGTACACCTGGGTGGCGGCGACGGTCAGCTCCAACTCGGCGGCCGGATTCCAGCTGGCGACCCAGCTGCCGGTCATGCCGATCGGTGGCTTCAACGGCAGCGACCCCTCGCCGACACTGTCTCAGTTCCAGGAGTACGTCCAGGTCGGCCGGATCCACTACTTCATCAGTGGCAATCAGATGGGCGGCGACCGCGGCGGCAACGGCGGCAACCAGAGCCAGAGCTCGCAGATCACGGCGTGGGTGAAGGAGCACTTCGACTCGCAGGAGGTGGACGGCATCACCCTCTACGACCTGACCTCGCCGAAGACCACCTGACCGGCGGGCTTGCCACCGCCACAACAGGACTGAGCGCTCGTACCCGATGGGGGACGAGCGCTCGGTTCTTTCCGTCGCACGCAAGTGGGTGTGCGACTCGGCCGCAAGTGATCTACCTCGTCGTTAGAATCGATGTGACGGTCGTCACGATCCAGGGAATCCGCCATGAGCACGCCGCATCCCCTCAGCGATGAGCATCGAGAAGCCTTCTGGCGCAGGGCCGGATGGGATCCGTACCTCCCGGATGCCGAGCGCGCGGCCATAGAACGGCGCTGGGATGACGAATCCATCTCCATGGCAGAGGTTTTCGGCTTCTGATCGGCGGCGCACCGGGTCAGTTCGAGATGCCCGGGGTGCGACGGACGTAGGTGCCGTCGGTGAGCTGTTCGACGAGGAACTCGGCGATGTCGGCGCGTGAGATCTTCAGCGACAGACCGGTTTCCGTGGCCGGGAAATCCCGGCGGTAGTTCCCGGTGGCCGGTCCGTCGGTGAAGGCGCTGGGCCGCACGACGGTCCAGTCCAGATCACTGGCCAGCACGTACTCCTCCTGCCGCACGTGATCGGCGTAGGCCTGCCGCAGCAGCATGCCGAACATGACGTACTTCCAGACGAAGTTCAGATTGCCGCGGCTGTCGCCGACACCCAGCGAGGACTGGCAGATCAGCCGCTTCACCCCGGTCCGGGTCATGGCCTCGATGATGTGGCGGGTGCCCTCGGCACGCACCACGCCCTTGCGGCCCGCGCCGAGGGTGACGATCACCGCGTCCTGCCCGATCACGGTGCGCTCCACCGCGGCCGGGTCCAGTACATCGCCGACCTCGACGCGCAGCCGCTCATGGGGTGCGGTGGTCAGGTTGGCGGGATCGCGGGTCAGTACGGTGACCTGATACCCGGCCGCGAGGGCGCGGGCGACGACGTGGCGACCGACGGTTCCGGTGGCTCCGAAAATGGCAACCTTCATGGCTCTCACCTCGTGTAATTCGTTGTTGCGATGGTGAATTCAGTACATCAGCGAGAGCCTCCGGGAACCATCGCCGCGCGTCTCGCGAACATGCGGGAGGATCCAGACCGGCCCGTGGGATGCACCAGGCCGGCCTTCGAGCAGAACCAGGCGAATCAGCGCAGCCCGGCGAAGAATTCGCGAATATCCGCCACCAGCACGTCGGTCGCCTCGTGCGCGGCGTAGTGTCCCGCGGCATCATTGGCACTGGTCGAGCCCGAGTTCACGTCGTAGGCGTGCCAGCTCACGATGTTCTTGTGATCGCGTTCGGCGAAGGGGCGGATGGACTGGAAATCGCCGGTGAACATGGCCAGCGCGGTGGGGACGGTGGTCGGTCCGGTGTGCTGCTCGGTGGCGTGGGCGTCCTCGTAGTAGAAGCGGATGGACGATCCGGCGGTGCCGGTGAGCCAGTAGATGGCCACATTGCCGATCACGAATTCCGCGTCGAGGCTCTCGGGGAAGAGCTGCGAGTTCCAGCCCAGCAGGCCCAGCGGCGAGTCCGACAACGCGAAGGCCAGGGTGTGCGGCTGCTGGCTCGACAGCGTATTGAACGCGAACTTGTTGTCGTAGAACCACTGCAGGTGCGCCAGCGCGGCCATGTCCTCCTCGGACAGGCCGGCCATCTCGGCCGGGTCGCCCGACGGGAACGAGAACAGCTGCGTCACATGGACTCCCAGCACGCGATCCGGCGCGATCCGGCCCATTTCCGGCGCGATCATCGAGCCGGCGTCATTGCCGATCGTGCCGAACCGGGTGTAGCCGAGCCGGTCCATGAGCTCCACCCAGGCGCGGGCGGTGCGGTAGCGGTTCCAGCCGGTGGAGCGGGTCGGGCCGGAGAATCCGTAGCCCGGCAGCGACGGGATGACCACGTGGAAGGCCGGGGCGTCCGCATCCTCGGGTGCGGTGAGCGGCGCGATGAGATCCACGTACTCGAGGATCGAGCCCGGCCAGCCGTGGGTGAGGATCACCGGGGTGGCGTCCTCTCGCGCCGACCGCACGTGCAGGAAGTGGATGTCCTCGCCCTCGATCTCGGTGGTGAACTGCGGGTAGGCGTTCAGCTTGGATTCCAGTGCCCGCCAGTCGAACTGCTCCAGCCAGTACTGCGCGAGCTCACGGATGCGCGCGTTCGGGACGCCGTACGCGTCGCCCACGCCCGGCAGCTCGTTCGGCCACAGCGCCTTGCGCAGCCGCTCGGCCAGATCGTCCAGCTGGGCCTGGGGGACGTCGATGCGGAAGGGGCGGATGGCGTTCATCATTCTCTCCTTGTTGGAACGGAATGGTTCGTTCTGTTCCAAGAATAACGGAACGGATCATTCCGTTCAAGTGATAAGCTTGCATTCATGCCGAAGACAGCCGAACCCGCAGATCAGCGCGCCCTACCCGGCCGAAAGGCACAGGCCGCGCGCAATGACGAACTCATCCTGGCCGCCGCCCGGGACGTGTTCCTGGCCGAACCCAAGGCGCCGATCTCGGCCGTCGCCGAGCGCGCGGGGGTGGGCATCAGCGCGCTGTACCGCCGCTATCCGAGCAAGGAGGAGCTGCTGCGCACCCTCTGCTACGACGGACTGCGTCGCTACAACGCGGAAGCCGAAGCGGCCCTGGAGAATTCCGACGGCTGGGCGGCGCTGGTCGACTTCCTGCACCGCGTGGTCGACGCCGATGTGCACTCGCTGACCGTGCATCTGGCCGGCACCTTCACCCCGGACGAATCGATCCTCCCGGACGTCCAGCGCTCGGCCGAACTCAATGACGAACTCCTGCGCCGGGCCCGGGAATCGGGGCGGTTGCGTCCCGGGGTCACCGTCGCCGACTTCGGCCTGATCCTCGAAGCCTGCGCGACGATTGCACTGCCCGATCCCGAACGCACCGCCCAGCTGCGCCGCCGGGTCCTGGCCCTGCTGATCGACGGCCTCACCGCCACCGGCGACCTGCCCGGCCCGCCACCGGTTCCAGGCGAATTCGCCCAACGCTGGCAGCGTCGTGACCAGTGAACGGTAGCGTTCGCCGCGGCGGGCCGGCATTCGTTCCCGAACCATGATGAATTCCGCGGCTCGGCTCCGACTTCCGCAAGAACACTCGAATCGGAAGGAACTGTCATGAACTGGACACTCGAAGTGGTCATCGTCCCCGTGTCGGACGTGGACCGCGCCAAGGACTTCTACAGCACCAAGCTCGGGTTCCATGTGGACCACGATGTCCGGCCCGCGGAGGGGGTGCGGATCTGTCAGCTCACGCCGCCGGGGTCGGGCTGTTCGATCGTCATCGGCGAGGGTGTGGTGCCGAAGATGGAGCCGGGATATCTCAAAGGGCTGCAGCTGGTGGTGCCGGATCTGAAGCGTGCCCACGCTGAACTGGTCGAGCGCGGAGTCGAGGTCAGCGACATCCAGGTACTGCCGGGGCCGCCGTCGGCGGGCGACCCGCTCGACAACAGCGGATTCATCTTCTTCGACGATCCGGACGGCAACAGCTGGGCCGTCCAGCAGATTTCGAGCAGGGCCTGAGGCGACGACGCCGGGCCGGAACGCGATTCGGGGCGGGCAGCTCGAAAGCCGCTCGCCCCGAATCGGATTCGTCGGCTACCGTATGAGGTCCTAGGACACGACCGGCAGGTACACCTGGTTGCCGGTGGAGGCGAACTCGGCGGACTTCTCCGCCATGCCCGCTTCGATGGCGGCGATATCGGTGAGGCCCTGCTTCTCGGCGTAGTCGCGCACGTCCTGCGAGATGCGCATGGAGCAGAACTTCGGACCGCACATGGAGCAGAAGTGCGCGGTCTTGGCGGGCTCGGCCGGGAGGGTCTCGTCGTGGTACTCGCGGGCGGTATCGGGGTCCAGCGAGAGGTTGAACTGGTCGGTCCAGCGGAACTCGAAGCGCGCCTTGGACAGTGCGTTGTCGCGATCTTGGGCGCGCGGGTGCTGCTTGGCCAGGTCAGCGGAGTGGGCGGCGATCTTGTAGGTGATCACGCCGACCTTCACGTCGTCCCGGTTGGGCAGGCCCAGGTGCTCCTTGGGCGTCACGTAGCAGAGCATGGCGGTGCCCGCCTGCGCGATGATGGCCGCGCCGATGGCCGAGGTGATGTGGTCGTAGGCCGGCGCGATATCGGTGGCCAGCGGGCCCAGCGTGTAGAAGGGGGCCTCCTCGCAGAGCTCCTCCTCCAGCTTCACGTTCTCGACGATCTTGTGCATGGGCACGTGGCCCGGGCCCTCGATCATCACCTGCACGCCATGGGATTTCGCGATCTTGGTGAGCTCGCCCAGGGTGCGCAGCTCGGCGAACTGGGCCTCGTCATTGGCGTCCGCGATGGAACCCGGGCGCAGACCGTCACCCAGCGAGAAGGTGATGTCGTACTTGGCCAGGATCTCGCACAGCTCGGCGAAGTTGGTGTACAGGAACGATTCCTGGTGATGCGCCAGGCACCACGCCGCCATGATGGAACCGCCGCGCGACACGATGCCGGTGACCCGCTTGGCGGTCAGCGGCACGTAGCGCAGCAGCACGCCGGCGTGCACCGTCATGTAGTCGACGCCCTGCTCGGCCTGCTCGATCACGGTGTCGCGGTAGATCTCCCAGGTGAGCTTGGTGGGATCGCCGTTCACCTTCTCCAGCGCCTGGTAGATCGGCACGGTGCCGACCGGGACGGGGGAGTTGCGCAGAATCCACTCACGGGTCTCGTGAATGTTCTTGCCGGTGGACAGATCCATGATGGTGTCGGCGCCCCAGCGGGTGGCCCACACCATCTTCTCCACCTCCTCGGCGATGGAGGAGCTCACGGCCGAATTGCCGATGTTCGCATTGATCTTGACCGCGAACTTCTTGCCGATGATCATCGGCTCGGACTCGGGGTGGCGGTGGTTGGCCGGGATCACCGCGCGACCGGCGGCCACCTCGTCGCGCACCAGCTCGGGCGCGACGCCCTCGCGCGCCGCGATGTAGCGCATCTCGTTGGTGATGATGCCCTGGCGGGCCCAGGCCAGCTGGGTCGGCGGGCCGTCGACCTGCGGCTTGTCCCAGGTGTCGCGGAGCTTGGGTAGCCCCGCCTCGAGATCGATGGTGGCGGTGTCGTCGGTGTACGGACCTGAGGTGTCGTACACGTCGAAGTGCTCGCCATTGGTGAGATTGATGCGCCGCACCGGAACCCGCAGCGTCGTGCCGTCGGCCTCGACCTGTTCGTAGTGCTTGACGCTGCCCTCGATGGGACCGGTTGTCACGGTGTCGACGGGCGCGGAGTTGCTCGGGACGCGACTCGATGACATGGGTGAATCCTCCCTACGCCGGCATTACCCGGTCAGGTTCATACGGTCGACGGCCCGCTAGCCGTCCTCTCAGCCCGCTGGTGCGAGCCCCCGTTGGCATACGTACTTTTCCGCAGCGACCATACCGCGCTCCACTGCACGCACGCTCCGAGACCGCGGAATATACGATTCGGTCTGCTCGGCGAGCCGAATGGATTCGGCCGGGTGAGGTTCAGCGGGTGGGCGAGTCTCAGCGCTCCTGCGGGCCGATGGGCCAGCCCAGTGCGCCGAACGCGGCGTTCAGCTCGATCTCGGTCTGGGTGGCGAGGGCGTCGAGGCTGCCGAGCATGGTGATCACATCGTCGGTGCGGCAGCCGGAGGGGTCGGCCGCGCCGGGGGCGAGGCGGGACTTGATCCAGTTGAAGGCGTCGGCCATGCCGAGGGTGGTCAGGGTCAGGTGCTCGCTGAGATGATCGCGCTTGTAGTAGACGGAAGCACCCCCGTCGCACCACCGCTGGACCATGCGGTCGTTGGTGTACCACGGCACGGCCTCGTCGTAGACGCCCTGATAGACCATGGTGGGCGCGGTCGGCGGATTACTGCCCAGCACAGTCGAATCGAAGACCTCCTTGATCTCCGGCAGTGCCAGGTAGTCGGCGATCGGGATGGTCAGCATGCGCTGGTAGTCGGTGAACATCAGATTCAGCACATTGCGCACCAGGCACTGGTTCGCGGTGCGGTCCATGACCGCGCGGCCCTCGGGTGTCAGGTACTTCTCGGTGGTTTCGGCGAACTCGGGATACGCGTTGCGCAGCGAGGCGATACCCACGCCGATCAGGCTGGCGAACATCGAACCGTTGACGTGCAACAGGGATTCGACATCCGAAACCGGCGCCGGGCGATGCCCTTGACGTTCAGCTCCGGCGCATAGCCCGGCTGCATCTCCGCCGCCCAGCCGCTGCCCATGCCGCCGCCGGAGTAACCCCACAGGGCCACCGGTGTATTCGCGCCGTCCAGGCCCAGCGGCTGGAAGCTCTCGGCGGCGCGCACGCTGTCGAGAACCAGGTACCCGGGCTCCTTGGCGACCGCGAGATGCCCGTTCAGGCCCTCGTAGTCGGGCACATTGATGGCGTACCCCTGGCTGATGGAGGCCGCGAGCTCCAGGTACTCGACCGTGGAGTGCACGCCCTCCAGCGCGGGTAGACCGCCGCCCTGCTGCAGCACGTAGGACGGCGCGCAGGCAGGCGAGGTGCTGTCGTAGAAGAACTGGTGCGAGACCAGCGGCCGGCCGTGAGAAGTGCTGGCCCCCTCCGGAATCGCCACCGTGGTGGCCGCGACCGTCGGCTGCCCGAACAGGTCGGTGGTGCGGTACAGCAGTTGCCACGATCGCACGTGCACCGGCAGTACGGTGAGCACCGCCAGTTGCACCTCGCGGCTGCGCAGGATCGTGCCGGGATCGGTGGATTCGAACCCGTCGGGCGCTCGATAGAACGGGTCGACGTTCACCGGGAGTGGTTGCGCGGCAACCGTTCCCGCGGTGACTCCCCCCCAGTAGTACGGCCGAGGCGGTCGTCAGTGCCGTCGTGAGCGCGGCCGCGAGCAGCCGCCTCCCACGCCCGCGATCCCCAGCGATTGCCACGTCTCTGTTCCCTTCCGCATCGACGTGACAGCGATTACAGCACGGCATCCAGTTGCCAACAAGATGTCTTTCTGAAACGAGCTTGGCTATCGTCTAGGCATGTCCCGCAGCAAATCTGCCGCGCCGACCGACCGGACCCCCGTGCGGCGTCGCATCCGCGGCCTGGACGCCGACGAACGCAGCGCGCAGCGCCGCCGTCAGCTGCTCACCGCCGCCACCGAACTCTTTGCCCGGCAGAGCTATTCGGGCACCTCCATCGAACAGATCTGTCAGCACGCCTACGTCGGCACCAAGGGCTTCTACGACCACTTCGACAGCAAGGAAGCCTGCTACACCGCCCTGCTGGAACAGATCACCACGGGCATCCAGCAACGGGTGGCCGAGGTGGCCGGCGAAACCGCGGACGCGGACTGGCCCACCCGCCGCGCCACCGTCCTGGCCGCCTTCGTCCACGCCATCGCCGACGACCCCCGCCTGGCCAAGGTCACCTTCGGCGAGGCCGGCGGCATCTCGCCCACCGTCGAAGCCATGCGCCGCTCCAACCGCCGCTGGTCCGCCGAATTCCTGAAACACCAATGGCTGCAAGCCGATCCGCGCGACGACCCGCACCTGCTGGCCCTGGCCCTCGCCACCATCGGCGGCATGTTCGAACTGGTCGCCGACTGGCTGCACCACCACGACGACGGCGGCGCACCGGATTCCGTGGACACCCTCGTCGCCGATCTGAACCACTTCGTGGCGGTGGTCGACGCGGGCCGGGTCGCCGCTCGCTGAGTGGGAGCGCTCAGTCGCTCGGGCGGGTGATCGGCACCGTGATGGCGTCACACGCCGGAGACGGCGCCCACCCGGTCGCCTTCGCCGACAGCATGGGCGTCGGTCTCGGCGTCATCGGTGTCCTGGTGCTGCTCGCCGCCGGTGTGGTCGCCCTCGGCTACCGCCGCGGCTGACTCCTCCTCCAGCCCGATCCGCTTGTGCAGCGCCGCAAGCGGTTTCGGCGCCCACCAGTTGCCGGTGGACATCAGGCGCATGAGGGCCGGGGCGAGCAGACCGCGAATGATGGTGGCGTCGGAGACCACGGCCAGCGCCAGGCCGATGCCGAACAACTTCATGGGTGCGACCTCGGAGGTGGCCACGGCCAGCAGCACCACCGCCATCAAACCCGCCGCGGCGGTGAAGATCCGGCCGGTGCGGGCCACCCCGAGGGCCACCGAGCGGGTATTGGCCGCCCGGCCGCGATCGGAGGCCAGCCACTCCTCCCGAATCCGGGACAGCAGGAAGACCTCGTAGTCCATCGACATGCCGAAGGCCAGGCAGAACATGAGGATCGGCATGAACAGGTCGATGCTGCCGGTCGGGGTGAACCCCAGCAGGCCGGACAGGTGGCCCTGCGCGAAGACCCAGATCATGGCGCCGAAGGTGGCGGTCAGCGACAGCATGTTCAACAGCAGTGCCTTCACCGGGAGCACCACGCTGCCGGTGAACAGGAACAGCAGGATCAGGGTGATGACGGCGATGAGCGCGGCCGCCAAGGGGATCCGGCTGATGACCGAGTCCATGGTGTCCTCGTTCAGGGCCGCCGCGCCGCCGTACAGCACCTCGCCGGGAGCCGGGACCGCCCGCAGTGCCGCGAGCTGCTGCTTGCCCGCGGCGGAGTAGGGCGCGACCTTCGTGCCGACGGAAAGGTAGGTCCCGTTCGGGCCGGCCATCTGCGGGATACCGGCCGCCACCCGCTTGCCGGTCGGCGGAACGCCCTCGGCGGACGGCGACGCCAGGTAGACGCCTTCGCTGGACAGCACCGCCGCGACGCCCGGCACCTCCGACAGGCTCTTGGCATACGCGCCGATTTCCGCTGCGCCGCCGTGGAATTCGGGCAGCACGATCACGGTGCTGGAGGCCATGTCGGCATTGAAGTCCTGCCGCAGCGCGTCACCCACCTGACGGCTGGACGCGAAGGTGCCGATCACGCGATCGTCCGGGGTGCCGAAATGTGCCTTCAGGAACGGGGATCCGAGCGCCAGCAGCACCGCCGCCGCGATCACCGCGACCGGCAGCGCGCGCCGCATGACCGCGGTCACCAGCCGGTACCAGAAGGTGGTCTCGACCGGCTTGGGCGCAGGCTCGCCGCGACCCAGCAGGCGGCGCACCGGTTTCCGCAGATCCCAGGCGTTCACCCGATCGCCGAGCAGCACCAGCGCGGCGGGCAGCAACAGCACCGACGCGCCCACGGCCGCGGCGACGACCGCGACACCGGCGTAGGCGAAGGACTTGAAGAACGGCTGCGGGAACACCGCCAGCGCCGCCAGGGCCAGGGCGACGGTCAAGCCGGAGAACACCACGGTGCGGCCCGCGGTCTGCACCGACCGCAGAATGGCGGCCCGGGTATCGCGGCCATTGGCCAGCTCCTCGCGATACCGGCTGACAATGAACAGGCTGTAGTCGATGGCCAGGGCCAGCCCCAGCGCGCTGGTCATGTTCAGCGCGAAGATGGAGACATCCATGACCGTGGTCAGCCCGCGCAGAATGCCCAGCGTCGCGGCGATCGCGAACAGTCCCACGCCGACCGGCAGCAGCGCCGCGACCACGCTGCCGAACACCAGCACCAGCAGCAGCGCCGATACCGGCACCGCGATGGCCTCCGCCAGCAGCAGGTCCTTCTCGACCTGGTGATTGATATCGGCGAAGGAACCGGCCATGCCGCCGACCCGGACCTGCACGCCGTCGCTGTCCCCATTGAGCTGGTTCGACAGCTCGGCGGCCCGGTTCTGCACCTCGGTGTCGGTGCCGGTGACCGTGGCCATGATGAGCCCGCGCTGCCCGTCCTTGCTCTTCAGCGCGGCGGCCAGGTCGGGCCGGGCGGTGAGACTGGTCCAATACGACTGCACGCCGGTCACCGTCGGGTCCTGGCTCAGCTCGTCGGTGACGCGCTGCGCCTCGGCGCGCACCTGCGGGCTGTTGACGCCCCCGTCACCGCTGACCATGACGATGAGGTTGGGATTGCCGCCGGGGAAGTTCTTCGTGATGAAGTCATTGGCGCGCACCGACTCCAGCGAGTCGGTGAGATAGCCGCCGCCGACCATGTGGGATTTCACGGTGGCTCCGAAGCCGCCGCACACGAGCATCAACAGGAGCGCGGCCACCAGGACCGCGCGCGGGCGTGCCATGGCGAACCGGGCAGAACTGGTCAACATTGACGCCACCCTCCGAAGTCTTCAGACATTCGGAACGGTAACGTTCCTGACCTACCGGTCGGTAGGGTCAGTGATGATGTTCATGGTGATGTGGTGCCGCTATTACTTGGCTTTCGTGATGCGCCCGCGCACCTCACCCAGCTCCAGGTGACCGCCCCCGCTGGCGGGTGCGGTGGCCGTGATGACCACCTCGTCGCCGTCCTGCAGGAAGGTCCGCTGGACCCCGTTCAACTCGATCGGTTCGGTACCGCCCCAGCTCATTTCCATCAGCGACCCACGCTCGCCACGATCGGCCCCCGAGATGGTGCCGGAGGCGAACAGGTCGCCGGTGCGGGTCGACGCGCCGTTGACCGTCAGATGCGCGAGCATCTGCGGCGCCGACCAGTACATGCGCCGAAACGGGGGAGTGGAGATCACCTGGCCGTTCCACTCGACGGTCAGCGTGATGTCCAGTCCCCAGGACGTGTCGTCTCGCAGATACGGCAGCGGCTCCGGATGCTGCGGCGGCAGCGGAATCCGCGCGGCGGCCAGCGCGTCGAGTGGAGTCACGAACGCCGACAGGCTGGTCGCGAAGGACTTGCCGAGGAACGGGCCCAGCGGTTGCCCCTCCCAGGCCTGGATATCCCGGGCCGACCAGTCGTTCACCAGCGCCACCCCGAAGACGTGCTCGGCGAACTCGCCGGTCCCGATGGGGGTACCGAGCCGCGAGCCCGCGCCCACCACGAAGCCCAGTTCGGCCTCGATATCGAGGCGGCGGCTCGGCCCGAAATCCGGTGTGCCGGAATCGGTCCGGCGTTGTCCGTGCGGCCGGACGACATCCGTGCCCGACACCACCACGGTGCCCGCGCGCCCGTGATACCCCACCGGCAGGTGCCGCCAATTCGGCAGCAGCGGTTCACCGGCCGGCCGCAGCATCCGGCCCATGGCGGTGGCGTGATCGAGGCTGGCGTAGAAGTCGACGTAGTCGCCGATCTCCACCGGCAGGTCCAACCGCACCGCCCGCACCGAATGCACCGCCGCCGCGGGCAGTTCCGCGTCGGCCGCCGCGCGCACCCGCTCGCGCACCTCCCGCCAGCACTGCGGGCCCTGGGTCATGAAGGCGTTCAGGCTGGGCTGCGCGAACATCGGATCATCCAGCGCCACCGCCAGATCGATGATCGAATCGCCCAGCCGCGCCCCCACCCGCGGGTCCCCGCCCAGCGGCCGGAACACGCAGTACGGCAGGTGTTCCGGCCCGAATCCGGAACCCGCGGGCACCTCGATCCGCACCCGGCTGCTCATTTCCCCACCACCCGATCCCATGTCACCAACCCCTGCACCGTCGCACCACTCGGACTCAGATCCACTCGGACGGCCCTCGCCCCGACCAGGTCCAGGCATAACGCGCGTCCTCGCACGCCAGCGCGCCCTCACCCAGCTGCAACGGGTGGAAGGTGTCCACCATGACCGCCAGCTCGTCGAAGAAATCGATGCCGATGCTGCGCTCGTAGGCCCCCGGCTGCGGCCCGTGCGCATACCCGCCCGGATGCACCGACACCGAGCCCTGCCCGATTCCGGATCCCTTGCGCGCCTCGTAGCTTCCGCCGCAATAGAAGAGGATCTCGTCGGAGTCCACATTCGAGTGGTAGTAGGGGACCGGTATCGACAGCGGGTGGTAGTCCACCTTCCGCGGCACGAAATTGCAGATCACGAAGTTCTGCCCCTCGAAGGCCTGATGCACCGGCGGCGGCTGATGCACGCGGCCGGTGATCGGTTCGAAGTCGGCGATGTCGAAGGTGAACGGATACAGGCAGCCGTCCCAGCCCACCACGTCGAAGGGGTGGCTGGCGTACACCATACTGGTGCCGACGATCTCACCGGCGGGGCGGTGCTTGACCAGCACCTCCACGTCCTCGCCCTCGACCTGTACCGGTTCGGTGGGCCCGTGCAGATCCCGCTCGCAGTAGGGCGAGTTCTCCAGGAACTGGCCGTATTTCGAGAGATACCGCTTGGGCGGGGTGATGTGGCCGGCGCCCTCGATGACATAGGCGCGCAAGGGTTCGGGGCCGTCGGGAATCCAGCGATGCGTGGTGGCGCGCGGCAGCAGCACCTGATGCCCCTGCCGCACCGGCAGGGCCCCGAAGACGGTTTCCACCCGCCCCGAACCGGATTCGATGTAGACGAGTTCATCGCCGACGGCATTGCGGTACAGCGCCGATTCCCGCAGCGCCGCCACGTAGGAGATGCGCACATCGGCATTGCCCAGCAGCAGTCGTCGCCCGGTCACCACATCGCTGTCGGCCGGCTTGTCGCCCAGGAACAGTTCGTGCAGCTTCAGATGCCGGTGCCGCAGTGGATGATTCGGGTACAGCCGCTGTTCGGGCAGTATCCACACCGACGAATCCACAATGGCCGGAGGCAATCCCCGGTGATAGAGCAGCGAGGAATCACCGGAGAAGCCCTCTTCGCCCATCAGCTCTTCGTAATAGAGCGTGCCCCGCTCGTCCCGATGCTGCGTGTGCCGCTTGGGCGGCACCGAACCAACCTGCCGATAGAACGTCATGGCGGCCTCCCGCTGACCGATGGTCCCTTTCCCATCGTAGCCACCGGATAACGGCAGGACCCCGGATTCTCAAGCGTGGCGCAGGGCCCGATACACCGCCGCGCCGACGAACTCACCCAGTGTGTCGGGGGTCCACTCGCCCGGATCGGTGAGCAGGGTGCGCACCGCACCCTCACCGGCCGAGACCCACAGCTCGACCAGGGCCGGCAGCTTGCGTTCGGCCTGCGCGGTGCCCCAGGCCTTCAGGGTCGGGCGCAACCGCCGGGTGCAGCGCTCGACGGCCAGCAGCCGGCCCTTGCCGAACGAATCCGCCACGGCCGGATCGGGATTGCCGTACAGCAGGCGCCAGGTGTCGGGCCGCTGGGACACCGTGTGCAGCAGGGCGCGGAAGCCCTCCACGAAGACCGCTTCGTCGGCTTCGACCCGGCGGCGCGGCAGCGTCTCCATGACGCCCTGCACGAGGTAGTCCTCCTCGCGGCGGATGAGCGCTTCGAGGAGCTCCACCCGATCGGCGAAGCAGGCGTAGACGACCGGGCGGGTGACCTTCATGCGGTCGGCCACGGCGGCGATGGTCACCGCCGCGATGCCGTCGGCGACGGCGATCTCGAGGGCGGTGTCGAGGACCTGCGGGCGACGCCGTTCGGGACCCAGATGCCGCGCGCGCTGGCGTGGTCGTATCGCCGAATCGATGCCCATGCGCACCGACGATAGCAGTGCGCGCGGGGTGGGGACCCGCTGGTCCGAGCCGGTAACAAGATCATTTCCTACAGCAGTGCACAAAAATGCTACATTCACGAAGGAAACCACCCGGAGGAGCAGAGGACGCCCCCGGCCGGAGGAGACGAATCCCGATGAGTCAGACCCTGTTCAATCCGAAGACCTGCGAATTCGCCGAATTCGACGCCGAGACCAGGCGACTGCTGCGCGCCACCGTCGACTACTTCGAGACCTTCGGCAAGACCCGGCTGCTGGCCGAGAGCCGGGACCGGGTCTGGTACGCGGATTTCCTGGACTTCATCAAGCGTGAACGGGTCTTCGCGACCTTCCTGACCCCGGCGGCGCAGGCCGGCGGCGACCCGAACAAGCGCTGGGACACCGCGCGTATCGCCATGATGAGCAAGATCCTCGGCTTCTACGGCATGCAGTACTGGTACGTGTGGCAGGTCACCATCCTCGGCCTCGGCCCGATCTGGCAGAGCGCCAATGCCGAGGCCAAGGCCCGCGCCGCCGCACTGCTGGAATCCGGCGAGATCTTCGCCTTCGGCCTCTCCGAGAAGGAGCACGGCGCCGACATCTACTCCACCGACATGGTGCTGGAACCGAAACCGGGCGGCGGCTACGCCGCCACCGGAAGCAAGCACTACATCGGCAACGGCAATCTCGCGGGCATGGTGTCGGTCTTCGGCCGCCGCGCCGACAAGCCGATCATCGACTCCTCGGACTTCCTGCGGAAGATGACCGACGAGGAGTACTCGGGCTATCTGTTCTTCGCCGCCGACTCCCGGCACAAGAACTACAAACTGCGCAAGAACGTCGTCGACTCCCAGATGTACGTCGCCGCTTTCGATCTCGACCGGTACCCGGTCGCCGAATCCGACATCCTGCACACCGGGCGCGCGGCCTTCGACGCCGCCATGAACACGGTCAATGTCGGCAAGTTCAACCTCGGCTTCGGTGCGGTCGGCGCGTGTGAGCACGCCATGTTCGAGGCGGTCGGCCACGCGTACAACCGAATCCTGTTCGGGCACCGGGTGACCGAGTTCCCGCAGGTGAAATCGCTGTTGGCGGACAGCTACGCCCGCCTGATCGGCATGAAGCTCTACAGCGAGCGCGCCATCGACTACCTGCGCTCGGCCAATGAGAACGACCGGCGCTACCTGCTTTTCAACGCCATCGAGAAGATGTCGGTCACCCGGCACGGCCAGCGGCTGTACGAGGACCTCGCCGACGTCATCGCGGCGCGCGGCTTCGAGAACGACATGTACTTCCCGATGGCCATGGCCGGCATGTTCGGCCTGCCACGGCTCGAGGGCACCGTCCACGTGAACATGGCCCTGTCGCTGAAGTTCATGCCCAACTTCATGTTCCACCCCGCCGACGCCGGACTCGCCGCGCTGCGCTACCTGCCGGGCGCGGGCGTCGCGCCCAGGGGCGCGGTGCGCGCGGTGTCCAGGACGCTGAGCTGGACCAGCCGTCGTGCCAGCGGCCCCGCCGCCAAGGCGGTGCCCGCGCTGAAGAGCGAATTCGCCCGGGCCGCACACGCTCCCGTGCCCACCCGCCGCGACGCCGCCGACGACGAATTCCTGTTCCGCCAGGGCCCGAGCAGCGGCCTCGGCAAGATCCGCTTCACCGACTGGCGACCGGTCTTCGAGAAGTTCGCCCACATCCCGAATGTCGCGGTCTTCCAGGAGCAGGCCCTCGCCTTCCAATCCTTGCTCGCCGCCGCCACCCCGACCGCCGCACAGCAGCGGGACGTCGACTTCCTCTTCGCCCTCGGCGAGCTGTTCACCACGCTCCCGTACGCCCAGCTCATCCTCGAACAGGCCGAGATCGCCGGCGCCGACGAGTCGGTGCTCGACCAGCTCTTCGACCTCTTCGTCCGCGAGTTCTCCAAGCACGCCCTGACCCTGCACACCAAACCGACCGCCACCAAGGCCCAGCAGATCCGCGCCCTGGATCTGGTCCGCCGCCCGATCGCCGACCAGTCCCGCTTCGACCGCGTATCGGCGCAGGTCGAAGCCCTGGCCGGGGTCTACGAAATGAATCCCTGACGTTGTTCCCGGCGGCCCGGCCGGCCCGGGCCGCACATGCCACATTCGCCGGTCGTCTGCTCGGGGAGCACATGCGAGCCGGGGTTCCCACGAATCCCGTGACCGTCACTCCGCAGCAGGCCAAGGGGCTGTACGCCCGCGGGTCCCGGTCCAGCGCATAACGGCGGGGTTAACTTTTTGGGATTCTTCCCGGTCGGACCGGGCTTTCCGGGTAAAGAGGCGTACCTACGCTTGCGTAACAGGACAGGCGTACGGCAACCTCGCCTTGATCTTCGAGATGCTCGACCAGATCTTCGACATCGCTCCACCAGTTCAGACTCAGCCGAGGAGGCTCTTCCGTGTCCCACTACAAGGCGAACCTACGAGACATCGAGTTCAACTTGTTCGAAGTACTGGGTATCGGGGAACTGCTGGACCAGGGCGCCTACGGCGACCTGGACGCCGACACCGCGCGGGAGATGCTCGCCGAGGCGAAGCGCCTGGCGGAGGGGCCGATCGCGGAATCGTTCGTCGAAGCCGATCGCAACCCGGTCGAGTTCATTCCGGACCAGCACACCATCACCGTGCCGGAATCGCTGAAGAAGACCGTTGCCGCGGTCAACGAGGCCGGGTACTCCGGTCTGGGCATGGCCGAGGCGATGGGCGGCGTGCCCGCCCCCAACGCCCTCATCTGGGGTATCCAGGAAATGCTGGTCGCCGCGAACAACTCGGCCTCGTTCTTCAACATGGGTCCGCTCATGCACAAGGTGCTCTTCGACGAGGGCACCGAGCAGCAGCAGAAGTGGGCCACCCACGCGTGGGAGAACCGCTGGGGCGGCACCATGGTGCTCACCGAGCCGGACGCCGGCTCCGATGTCGGCATGGGCCGCACCAAGGCGATCCAGCAGGCCGACGGCACCTGGCACATCGAGGGCGTGAAGCGCTTCATCTCCGGTGGCGACGTGGGCGACACCGCCGACAACATCTTCCACCTGGTGCTGGCCCGCCCCGAGGGCGCCGGCCCGGGCACCAAGGGCCTGTCGCTGTTCGTGGTTCCGCGCTTCCTGTTCGACACCGAGACCATGGAACTCGGCGCCAAGAACGGCGCGCTGGTCACCGGCGTCGAGCACAAGATGGGCATCAAGTCCTCGCCCACCTGTGAGATCACCTTCGGCGGCGACATTCCGGCCGTCGGCTACCTGGTCGGTGACGAGCACAATGGCATCGCGCAGATGTTCAAGGTCATCGAGAACGCGCGAATGATGGTGGGCACCAAGGCCACCGGCGCGCTGTCCACCGGGTACCTGAACGCCCTGGAGTACGCCAAGCAGCGCGTGCAGGGCGCGGATCTGACCCAGATGGCCGACAAGAGCGCGCCGCGCGTCACCATCACCCACCACCCGGACGTGCGTCGTTCGCTGGCCACCCAGAAGGCGTACGCCGAGGGTCTGCGCGGGCTGTACATGTACTGCGCCTCGTACCAGAACGCCGATGTGGCGCAGGCCAATTACGGGGTGGACGCCGAGCTGGCGGAGAAGGTCAACGACCTGCTGCTGCCGATCGTCAAGGGCTGCGGTTCGGACCGGGCGTACGAGAGCCTGACCGAATCGCTGCAGACCCTGGGTGGTTCCGGCTACCTGCAGGACTACCCGATCGAGCAGTACATCCGCGACTGCAAGATCGACTCGCTGTACGAGGGCACCACCGCCATCCAGGCGCAGGACTTCTTCTTCCGCAAGATCATTCGCGACAAGGGTGTGGCGCTCGCGCACGTCGCGGGCCTGATGCAGCAGTTCATCGACGGCGGCCCGGACCAATTCAAGATCGAGCGCGGGCTGCTCGGCGCGGCGCTGGCCGACGTGCAGGCCATGGCGGCCACCCTCACCGGCTACCTGATGGCCGCGCAGCAGCAGATCGACGAGATCTACAAGGTCGGTCTGGGTTCGGTCCGATTCCTGTACGCCGTGGGCGATCTCGTCATTTCCTGGCGACTGCTGGAGCAGGCCGCCATCGCCCAGGCGGCGCTGGACGCCGGTGCGGCCGACAAGGACAAGAACTTCTACACCGGCAAGGTCGGCGTGGCGTCCTGGTTCGCGAAGAACAAGCTGCCGCTCATCAGCGGCGTGCGCTCGGTCGTCGAGAACATCGACAACGACATCATGAAGCTGGACGAAGCCGCTTTCTGACCCACGCGCATCCCCCGGCCCCGCACCTGTCCGGTGCGGGGCCGGTTTGCTTCATGCCACCCGGCTCGCGGGTCCCCGGTCGGCGGGGTCTCGACGTCGGTGCCGTCCGCCCGCGGCGGGAGCGACCACGGGGTTGGGGAGCACGATGGTCGGTGCGTCCAGCACGGCGTGTAGGTGGGCGCTGAAGGCGTCGAGGCTGCCGTAGCGCGTGAGGATCTCGTCGAGTACCTGGTGCGCACTCGAGCCTGTCGGATTGTTCATCTCGCCCCTCCGAGGTCCGCCACCGGCCGGGGCCGGGTTTTGACCGGCATTCTGCACGAGATATTCGAACGTGTAGCTACTTTGAAGATAACTGTGACTTTCCGTGCCTCGAGCACTCTCGATTCGTGCCACCGGCGTGGCATCTGGGCCGCTCCAGCGCCAGATTGCACTACCGTCCGGTACGGGTGACCGGAGTGGGGAACGGTGGCGGGGCTCGGGAGTGGTTATCTCGCCGCACCCCCGGTCCGGATCACCATGTCGGGGCCGTCGCCGGACGGTCCCGGAACGCGGTGCCCACGCTTCACCAAACCCGGGTGGTGCACCGTGCGTGGAAAGGTGCTCGACGGCCGGGTGGATCAGCCCGCAGACTCCCCGATCCACCCGGCCCCGAACGAGTTCCTGTGTGTCTTGTCGGCGCGGCGCGACTCGCCGATGTGACACGCACATTCGATGTGTGACGGCGCCGTGCAGTGTCGTCCCCAGCGGGTACAACTACGGCATGGTCTTCCCGGTTACCTTCGGCTGGATCCAGATGCTGCTGCTGGTACTCGGCATCGCGGCGATCGGATTGCTCGTCACGGCTGTTCTCAAAGCGCGCAAGGTGGGGTGGCGGGCGCTGGCCGGCCGGGGCGCGGGTGCGGCCGGGCTGGTGCTCGTCGCCGTCGTGATCCTGTGGATCACCACGCTGCTGCAGACGTTTCTCGGGCTCACCGGGGAGGTGAAGGCGGCGCACATCGAGGCCAAACCTGTTGCGGGGCAAGAGCACATGATGAACGTGGAGCTGACCCTCTACGGCGACAAGGACCACGGCGACCAGCACCAGACCTATCAGGTCGAGGGCGACCTGTGGGTACTGCAGGCCAATATCGTGGAACTCGAACCGTGGGTGAACGCGCTCGGCTTCAACTCCGGGTACAAGGTGACCCGGCTCTACGGCCAGCGGCTGGACGGCATCGCCACCAAGCAGAATCAGATCTTCCTCAATGGCAGCGACGCCGACTTCTTCCAGGACATGAAGAATCAGTCCTGGTACACAAGGCCTTTCGTGCGCTCGGCCTACGGCAACGCGGTCATCGCGGCCGCGGGCAGCTACGACGTCTTCATTTCCCGCGACGCCATCAAGAGCCGGTCCGTCTAGTCGGCGAGTTCGGCCACCACGGGCGCATGATCGCTGGCGCCCTTGCCCTTTCGCTCCTCGCGGTCCACGTTCGCCTCGGTGACCCGGGCCGACAGGGCGGGGGAGCCGAGGATGAAATCGATGCGCATGCCCTCCTTCCGGGGGAAGCGCAGCTGCGTGTAGTCCCAGTAGGTGTAGACGCCCGGGCCCGGGTGGAAGGGCCGCATCACGTCGCTAAAGCCCACCTCGCCGAAGGCGTCGAAGGCGTCGCGCTCCCGGTCGGACACGTGGGTCTTGCCCTCGAAGAATTCCGGCGACCACACATCCAGATCGGTCGGCGCGATATTCCAGTCACCCACCAGCGCGATCTGCGCGTCCGGATCCTCCGAAAGCCACTTGCTGCCCGCACTGCGCAGGGCGGCAAGCCATTCCAGCTTGTAGGTGTAGTGCGGATCGTCCAGGGCGCGGCCATTGGGCACGTACAGGCTCCACACCCGCACCCCGCCGCAGGTCGCGCCGATCGCGCGGGCCTCCACCACCGGCGCGCTGAGCAGCGATTCCCCGGCGTCCTTGTCGAATCCGGGCTGATCCGGGAAGCCGATCTCGACATCCTCGATCCCGACCCGGGAGGCGATGGCCACACCGTTCCACTGGCTGTAGCCGACGTGCGCGACCTCGTACCCGGCCGCCTCGAAGGCCTCGAACGGGAACTGCTCGTCCTTGCACTTGGTTTCCTGCATGGCCAGCACGTCGATATCGGCGCGGTCCAGCCACGCCAGCACCCGATCCTGCCGGGTACGAATCGAATTCACGTTCCAGGTAGCGATGCGCACGAGTGGTGAACCTTTCAGAACTAGTGTCTTGCGAAAGCGAGTGGCACGCAATCAGGGCGCGGCGTACCGGTAGCGGTGGTGTTCGACGAACCCCATCTCCTGGTACAGCGCCAGCGCCGCGTCATTCTCGTCCGACACCTGCACGTACGCGTGCGTGGCCCCGTGCGACTGCCCCCAGCGGATCATCTCCGCGCACACCAGCGCGCCCAGCCCGTGCCGCCGATGCCCGTTCGCCACCGCGACGCAGGTCAGCCCCGCCCAGCAGCGGCCGTCCGGGGCCGTGGTGACCGCGACCCGGCCGATGGCCAGCGGCGACTGCAACCCCAGCGTGGCGAAGGCGACCTGACCGTCGCGCACCGCCGTCAGCACCTCCACGACCGGGGTCGACCCGAGTTCGGCGTCCCCGCCGCGATGCCGGTGCATGGACAGCCAGGCCCCGTCCGGATCCGCGGTGAAGCGCACCATCGGCGGTCCGGACGGCAGCGCCATGGTCTCGATATCGACCGCCAGCACCTGGGTTTCGTTCCAGCGGCGCCAGTCCGCGGGCACGGTGGCCAGCCGGTCGGGCAGCTGGAACTGTGCGGGCAGGCTGTGCGCGGTGTACCACTCGGCGATCCGATGCAGGGTCTCGGTGTCCATCAGGGCGGGTCCGTCCGTACCGCCCAGCGGCACCGCGGAATTCGCGCGATTGGTGTACCCGTCCCCGGCGCGCAGCAGCCAGCCGCCGATCCAGGACCGCCGCAGGCCCGGCCAGCCGTCGGCCGCGGCCGCCTCCAGGGCGCGGATCTCGCTGGTCCGAATGGGCCTGGGCCCGAGCGGTTTCCAGGCCACCACCCGATCCCAGGCGATCGACACCACCTGGCCGTCGGCGGTGCGCACGGTCAGCGGATCGGTCTCGGTGAGTTCACCGATCACATCCGTCAGCGGTTGCGGATAGCCCGCGGGCAGGCGGTAGCGAACCACCACCCGCTTACCGATCGGCGGGAGTTCGGAATCGGTCATACCCGATCAGTCGTCGAGATCGTCGTCGTCGTGTCCGAAGGGATCCGGCACGGTGCCCGGTACCCAGCTCAAACCCGGCTTGCCCCAGCCGTTTCGCTTGATGGACTTCTTGGCGGCCCGGGCATTGCGCCCGATCAGCACGTCGACGTAGAGGAAGCCGTCCAGGTGCCCGGTCTCGTGCTGCAGCATGCGGGCGAAGAAGCCGCGGCCCTCGATCTCGATCGGTTCGCCGTGCTCGTCGGTGCCGGTGACCTTCGCCCAGTCGGCGCGGCCGGTGGGGAACTGCTCGCCGGGCACCGACAGGCAGCCCTCCTCGTCATCATCGGGATCCGGCATGGATTCCGGGATCTCCGAGGTCTGCAGCACGGGATTCACGACGCAGCCGCGGCGGCGGACCATCTTCGCGCCGTCGGTGTCGTCCGGGCAGTCGTAGACGAAGATGCGCGGCGAGACCTCGTCCTCGTCCTTGATGATGACCTGATTGGCGGCCAGGCCCACGCCATTGGCGGCGTCCATGGTCTCGTACATGTCCGCGATCAGCTCGGCCAGCTCCTCCGGGGTCTGCGTGACCGGAGTGGTCGCGCGGTGCAGAACCGGGTCGCCGACAATGCGAATCGGGAGAATAGCCATGCTGAGCAGCCTACTGGGTGGTTGCCGGGCTGCTCGAGGTGCCTGTTGCCGCTGTCGTAGGGCAGACTGACCTCGCACACTGGACGGACCCGGTCCACGGCGACACGCCGAGGGGGCGTCACAGAACACGCCGATCGGTACGCATCGGGACGACTCCGCCGCGTGGTTGAATGATCGGCGACGCACAAGCACCATATTCGTCTGGTGACCACTCGGCGAGGGAGCACTATGGACAGCGCAGCGGCACGCGACATCCCCGCAAGCGAGGACGGCCCTTCCGGCGAGGATGGCGCACACGGGCTTTCCCGCCGCGAGCTCGACATTCTCGACTTCGAACGCAAGTGGTGGAAGTACGCCGGTGCGAAGGAAGAAGCCATCCGTGAGCTCTTCGACCTCTCACCCACCCGCTACTACCAGGTCCTGAACGCGGTCGTCGACAAGCCGGAGGCGCTGGCCGCCGACCCCATGCTGGTCAAACGCCTGCGCCGGCTGCGCGCCAGCCGCCAGAAGACCAGGGCCGCACGCCGTCTCGGTTTCCAGGTGTGAACCACGCCCGGAATGTGAAGCAGCTTCCAACACCGCGTGCGTACGCGCTTGATCCCGCGCGGGCGCCCCATCACCCATTAGGCTCGATGCCGTGAGCAACCCGAATTCGCCGGCCGGCGGCCCGCCGCTGCGGGCCCTGGCGATGGTCCTGATCGCGCTGGCCATCGTGTTCGCCGGGCTGGGCGCGATGTCGCTGTCGAGTTCGGACTCCTCGAGCAGCAGCGCCGACTCGACCTCGCAGTCGAGCACCGCCGCGGCCACCACCACTGCGGCACAGCAGAATTCGGCCCAGGCCACCACCACCCCACCGGTCGCGCCCACCACCACGGCGGCGCTGCCCACGACCACTACCGCGACCACCACCGCGGCCGCGGGCGTCGACAAGACCCTTCCCGTACGGGTTTACAACAACGGCACCGTGCCCGGCTTGGCCAAGAAGACCGGCGACCAGCTCACCTCCGACGGGTACAACGTCACCGAGGTGGGCAACTACGCGAACGGCGTCATTCCGAAAACCACTGTGTACTACGGCAGTTCGCCCAAGGAGCAGGCGCTGGCCCAGGCCATCGCCGCGCAACTGGGCTGCTCGACCGAACCCCGATTCCCCGGAATCTCGGACTCGCCCACCGGCGTCATCGTCATCGTCACCGGTAACTGAATCGCCGTTGACAGCGGCACTGAATCGCTGTTGACAAGGCACTGAATCGCTGTTGGTAAGGCACTGTCGGGTCGCTCGAAAGAAACCGTGCGGCCCCTCCACGGCACACACGCACGTCTCTGGCATCATCTTGTCCGGTACGAAGTATGTCCACCCTGCTTTCCCGATAAACTCGGACTCGTAAAGGAGTTCCCCGATGGCCTCGTCCACAACTCGTCGCCCGTCCTGGTGGACTGTTGCTCCGGTGCTCGCGGTCGCAGCCCTCGGCCTCACCGCCTGCTCCAACAGCCAGGAGTCGAGCGACGTCAAAGGGACGACTCCGCCGGTGTTCACCAGCTCGCAGGCCCCCGCCGGCACGCAGGGGACCGAGGGCGGTAATGCTCCGGAGGACTCGTCCAGCGTCACGTTGAAGGACCCCAGCGGCGGCACCGTCGGGACCGCCACCATCGCGAAGGTGGGCAACCACCTCCAGATCACCGTCGAGGCGCACGGGCTGAAGCCCGGCTTCCACGGCCTGCACGTCCACTCGGTCGGCAAGTGCGAGCCCAACTCCACCGCACCGGCGGGCGGCGCGCCCGGCGACTTCCTCTCCGCCGGTGGCCACCTGCAGGTCGGCGACCAGAGCACCCACCCGGCCAGCGGCGACCTGACCTCGCTCGAGGTGCTCAAGGACGGCACCGCCAAGCTGGTCACCACCACCGACGCCTTCACCCTGGACGAGGTCAAGGGCAAGGCGCTGATCATCCACGCCGGCGCCGACAACTTCGGCAACATTCCCACCCGGTACGCGCCCGCACCGGATGCGGACACCCTCGCGACCGGCGACGCGGGTGCACGGGTCGCCTGCGGCGTCGTCGCCTGAACCCTCTCGAGGTGAGCCATGGCCGGGGCAGGCAGAACGAAGGTCCCCTTCAACTCATCGCCCCGGCACACGCTCGGCGTGGAATGGGAGGTCGCGCTCGTCGACAAGCGCACGCGCGACCTGTCCAACACCGCCGCAGCGGTTTTCGAAGCCTGCGGTGATCTGCGCGCCTGGGACGGCACCCCGCAGATCACCAAGGAACTGCTGAAGAACACCGTCGAACTCGTCTCCGGCAAGCACGACACCGTGAGCGAGGTGGTCGACGAACTGCGCGCCACCCAGGACGTCGTGCGCCGCGCCGCCGACCAGGTCGGCGTCGACCTGTTCTGCGCCGGCACCCATCCCTTCGCGCAGTGGTCCACCCAACAGCTCACGCGCAGTGCGCATTACGACGAACTCATCGAGCGCACCCAGTGGTGGGGCCGCCAGATGCTCATCTGGGGCGTGCACGTGCACGTCGGAATCTCCCACCCGGACAAGGTCTTCCCCATCCTCAACGGGCTGCTGCCGTCCTATCCGCATCTGCTGGCGCTGTCGGCCTCCTCGCCCATGTGGGCGGGCGTCGACACCGGATACGCCAGCAACCGGGCGCTCATGTTCCAGCAGCTGCCCACCGCCGGATTGCCCTTCCAGTTCGAGAACTGGGGCCAGTTCGAAGGTTTCGTGCACGACCAGATGAAAACCGGTGTGATCGAACAACTCGGCGGCATGCACTGGGACATCCGGCCCGCGCCCAAGTGGGGCACCATCGAGGTCCGCGTCTGCGACGGCACCCCCACCAAGGCCGAACTGGCGGCCATCGTGGCGCTGATCCACTGCCTGGTGGTGGATCTCGACCGCCGGGTGGAATCCGGCGAGACCATGCCGGCCATCCTGCCGCCCTGGCATGTGCAGGAAAACAAGTGGCGCGCAGCGCGATACGGGCTCGACGCCATCGTCATCACCGACGCCGACAGCAATGAGCGACTGGTCACCGACGACCTGATGGAACTGCTCAACCGGCTGGAGCCGACCGCCAAGAGCCTCGGCTGCGAGAACGAGCTCGCCATGGTCGCCGACATCCCGAAGAAGGGCGCGTCCTATCAGCGTCAGCGCCGGGTGGCCGCGACCGCGCAGGGCGATCTGGTCGCGGTCGTCGATTCGCTGGTCCACGAACTCGAGTACTGAGGTCCACGAACTCGCGCACCGCGGAACCGTCTTGCACGGTTGTGATTTCGATTACGACCGGATACGTACGGTGTACGCGTGGCCAGGAGCGATGCCGCGCTGACCGGGGCCTGTTCATCTGGTGAGATGGGCGGCGTTCAACTACTCACCGAGCTGGCGTTCATGCGGCGTTTACTATGGCTGGATGCTGCTCGACGATCCGTACTCCCGAATCGGCGGCGAGACACGCCGAACCGGGTTACGGATGTTGTCGCCGCGCGCCGGCCTGACAGCCGCGCTGTCGGTGGGGGCGGCGCTGCTCATCGTCCTGCAGATCGTGGCCTCGCGCCACCACTTCACCGGCCCGCTGGAAAGCATCTGGGCCGACTTCGCGGGTAATGCCAAATCCTTCACCGTGCCGTGGGCCGGGCTCGGGCTGGCGCTCATCGGGCTGAGCTGGCGGCGGCGGTTCCTGGCGGTCGGCGCGGCGCTCGGCATCGACCTTGTGTACCAAGCGATTCGGACGCTGTCCGGTGGACCACTGGCCATGGGCAACGGCCCTGTCCTCGTACTGCTCGCCCTCATCGGGCTCGCGTGCTGGAAGTGGCAGGGCAAGGACCGCACGAATGCGTTGCACGCCGCCGCGCTCGGCATCCTGCTGGTGCTGTCGAGCAAGGTCGCCGACGTCTGGCTGGGCATCACCGTGCTGGCCGGGCCCCGCGTGCTCGACGAACACATCGTGCTGGTGGACCACGCCCTGGGCGACCCCTCCTGGCTGATGGGGCAGCTGCTGGACTGGCTGGGGCCCTTTGCCTCCGCCGTGCTGCACTGGGTCTACATCGAACTGCCCGTCGGCGCGATGATCGTGACCATCTGGCAGCTGCGCAATGTGGTCACGACGGGGGACTGGCCCAAGCACTATCTGGTGCGCACCTTCCTGGTGCTCGGCCTCATCGGCCCGGTCTTCTATGTCGTATTCCCCGTCGTCGGGCCGATGTTCGCGTTCGGCGCGGACGGGCACGTCTTCTCGCTGGGCAGCTACTGGCCGAATGTCGTGCCGCCGGTGGACCTCTCGCCGGGGTCGATCGCCTTCGACCACTACACCCCGCGCAACTGCATGCCGTCATTGCACACCGCGTGGGCGCTGTCGATCTTCATCCACTCTCGCCGCGACCCTTTCACGGGTGCGCCCGCGCCGGTCTGGCTGCGCTGGGGCGGGACCTTCTGGCTCGTCGCCACCCTGTCGGCCACCCTGGGCTTCGGCTACCACTACGGCGCGGATCTGGTGGCGGGCGTAGTGCTGTGCCTGACCATCGAATCCGCCCTGCGCGCACCGGAACGCGGCTGGGATCGCACCCGCGTGCAGCTGGTGTCGGCCGGTGCCGCGCTCTTCGCCGGGCTGCTGCTGTCCTACCGGTACCTGTCGACCGGCTTCGCCGAACATCCCGTGCCCGCGGGCATCGTCGTGCTCGGCCTGCTGGCCGGTTACGTGACGGCCTTCTACCGCACCTGGTTCGGAGACGCCGTGACCACGGCCCCCGAGCTCGAATCCGCGGTGCGCGCCTGACCGTTCGCCGGTCGCCGTGCGGTCAGCCGGAGGTGGCCGCGCCGTTCGAAGTTTCGGGCGAATCGGGCGCGGTGTCGGTCGTCGCCGGGATCCGCGGGCGACTGCGCCGCAGCAGGTAGATCCCGGCCAGACAGCCCCCGGCCACCAGCGCCGACGTCCAGCCCGGGGCCGCGGTGCTGCTGGAGCTCACCGCGCACATCGACGCGCTGTCGGCGGATTGCGTAGCGTAGTGGCCCCGCGACACATAATCGCGCATGCCCAGCACCGCCGACGGGACGAACAGCACCAGGGTGCCCAGCACCCGGCTCGGCACATAGCGCGGCCGCGTGGACAGCAGGGCGAAACCGATGAGCCAGGACACGACCGCCGCACTGCCCACGATCAGCCAGGCCCGGGTCGAATCGGCCGTGAACGCCGTGAGCACCCCGAGCGCCATGCCCGCGGCCAGGGAGACCGCAGGACCCCCGCCCCTGCTGCCCACCCACATGCCGACCGCCGACACCGCCGCCAGCAGGGGGATCGACCAGGCCGGCATCTCGGCCGCCACGGTCGCCGCACCCACCGCGCCCAGGCCCACCGCCAGCAGCACGATCTCGCCGTCCCGGCCCGGCAACAGCATGGCCGCGACAATCGCGGTCCCCACCGCGGTCGCCACCGCGAGGACGATGCCCGCTTGGCTGTCGCCGTGCCGGGCCAGCCATTCCGCACTGGCCAGCGTCACCAGCACCAGCACCACACCCCCCAGGATCGGGGCCAGCGGCAGCTCCGCCGAGAGCCGTTCCTCCACCTCGCGCTTCCGATGGGTCAGGAATCCGAAGCCGACCAGGACCAGCGCCAGCAGGAGCATCCAGATGGGCAGCACATCGCCGGCGTGCCAGTGATCGCTCGCCGTCGCGTCGATGCTGCCGCCGATCCGCGGCACCGGATTCACCGAACCGAGCAGCAGGCTGATCAGAACGCCCAGGGTCCAGCCGAAGGCGGGTAGCCGACGGTGCAGCACCGCCGCCCCCAGCGCGCCCAGGATCAGGCCGCCGGCCAGGGAATCGATGAAGTTCATGGTGGGCAGCGACGAATTCGGTTCGCCGGCATGGCCGAATACGTGATTGGCCAGCAGCACCAGCAGCCCGCCCAGCGTGGTCGCCCACGCCGCCACGGGGCTGCCCAGCGTGGTGATGAGCACCGCCGCGATCATGGCGATGAGCGCGCCCGCCGACACGGCGCGGGGCAGGGTGTAGGCCAGCAGGTCCCGCTGCAGGGCCGACGTCTCCGAGGTCCAGCCGAAGTCGATGGGCAGGGCCAGCGCCAGGCCGGCAACCGTTGCTGCGACCAGCGCCGTGATCGTCTCCGCGGCTACGTGATGCGACCTCACCAGCGCAAAATTACCGGTGATAGGCGGACCGATTGGTACGACTCGCCTACTTTGTACAGATTCGGCGCGCTACCGGCGCGCATGGCGAACGCGCCGCGAAACCATTGACACAGCAGACTAATCGGTCTCATATGCCCTGGTGGGGAGCGTTCAGACGTAGCCGGACACGTCGCCGGGTGGAGTCGACGATTCGCGCTGGGCGGCATACAGCCGCAGGGCCTCCACCTGGACCGGATCCAGCGAGGGCCGCACCGCCTTGCGCGCGGCCCCCACATCCGCGACTGTCACCTCCCCGGCCTCGACATCGCGGCGCATGGCGGCGAGCGCGGCCTCGCGCAGCAGCGCCGAGCAATCCGCCGCCGAGTAGCCCTCCAGCTCACGCGCCAGCCGCCGCAGATTGACGTCCTTGGCCAGCGGCACGGATTTGGCGGCGGTGCCCAGGATTTCGGCGCGGGCATCGGCATCCGGCGGCGGCACGAACACCAGGCGCTCCAGGCGCCCGGGACGGGTCAGGGCCGGATCGATGAGTTCGGGCCGGTTGGTCGCGCCGATCACGACCACATCCCGCAGCGGCTCGATACCGTCCAGTTCGGTCAGGAGCGCGGCGACAATGCGATCCGAGACGCCCGAGTCGCTGGACTGCCCGCGGCGCGGCGCCAGCGCGTCCACCTCGTCCAGGAAGATCAGCGACGGCGCGGAATCCCGTGCGCGCTGGAACAATTCGCGCACCGCCCGCTCCGAGGAGCCGACCCACTTGTCCATCAGCTCCGCGCCCTTCACGGCGTGCACACTCACCTGCCCCGTTCCCGCCAGCGCCCGCACCAGGAAGGTCTTGCCGCACCCCGGCGGCCCGTAGAGCAGCACTCCGCGCGGTGGCTCGATACCCAGCCGCTGGAACGAATCCGGATGCTTCAGCGGCCACAGCACGGCCTCGGTGAGGGCCTGCTTGGTCTCCGCCATGTCACCGACGTCGGCGAGGCTCAGACTGCCGATGGCCAGTTCCTCGGACCCGGAACGCGACAGCGGACGGATCACCTCCAGCGCTCCGGCCAGATCCTCCTGCAGCAGCATCGGATCCGACTGCTCGCGACTGGCCCGCGCGGCCGCCCGCAGGGCCGCCTCCCGCACCAGCGCCGTCAGGTCCGCCGCGACGAAACCCGGTGTCCGCGAGGAAATCTCATCGAGCTTCAGCCCATCGGCGGGGACATTGCGCAGCAGTTTCTCCAGCAGCGCCGCGCGCACCCCCGACGTGGGCAGCGGCAGCGACACCTCCCGATCGCACAGCTCCGGAGCACGTAGCCGCGGGTCGATACCCGCCGCATTCGACGTCGTGGCCAGCACCGCGACCGTCTCCTGCGCCACGGCGGCGCGCAACTGGTCCAGAATCAGCGTGGCCACCGGTTCGGCCGGCGTCGGCAGCAGCGCGTCGATATCGGTGATCAGCAGCACTCCGCCTGCGCCGGAACAGATTTCGGCCACCTTGTCGGACACGTCGCGCAGCCTGGGCCCGATGTCGGTCGCACCGACCGCCGGACCGTCCAGCTCCACCAGCCGCCGCGATCCCGTCACGGCCCGCGCGAGCGTCGCCTTCCCGACGCCCGCCGGACCGGTGATCAGGACCCCCAGATGCGAGGACGCTCCGAGTTTCTTCAGCAGATCGGGCTCGTCCAGTGCCAGGCTCAGCCACTCCCGCAGCTTCGAGGCCTGGGTCTGGACCCCGGCCAGATCGGCCACCGCCACCACCGACGGCGGTGATGACGCCGGAGCGCTGACCCGGAGGTCGGTGCGGGCATCCGTGTCGTCCAGGGGAGCCGCGGGCAGGTCCGTCTCGGCGATGCCGAAACCCCAGCCCACCGCGCTGTTGGTACTGACGACCACCGGGCCGGGCTGCGGATCGACGGCCGTCACCCGCAGCAGCTCCGAGGTCCAGGCGATATTGAGGGCTCTCGAAAGCTGCTGGGCCACACCGGATCGGCTGGTCCCGGGTTTGAGATCCATCGGGCGCAGCGAGACGGCGTCCTGGATCGACACCACCTTGCCCTGCAGGGCTTGCCGCAGTGTCGTCTCGTCGATGGCGCGCATGACGTCCGGCGAGCCCGTGACCGAAATCCGGGTGGCCCGGCGCGGAATCACCCTCGCGATGGTCAGTTTCGAGCCCGCCGAGATGTGCGCGTTCGACATCGTCACCTCGTCGAGCAGCGCCTCGCCGCGCCCGACGGGTTTGCCTTTCACCGGTGTCGCCACCAACGCCGAGGTCTGTCTGCCGCCGGCTATCGAGATCACGTCCCACGGATTCACGCCCAGCAGCGCCAGCGAGTCCGGATGCAACCGGACCACCCCCCGCCGATCGTCGGCGGGGGAGGTGTTCAGGCGAGCGGTGAACTGGAAACCCGGCTGTGAGTCGGTCACGCCGTCAATTCTGCCCGGGCCGGCCGGCCGCCGACGGCAGCGTCGGCGAATTGCGGCCCGGCCGTTGGTTTCAGCGCCCGGGGCGGTTCGACACTCGGTCGCGCTGACCCGGGCGGCGCAGGCGCAGGCGTGCCGTGGACACCGACACCCGCGGCACCCGCCCGGCCAGCGGGCGCTGGCGGCGCTGCGCCTTGCGCTGGGCGCGGCGCTCGGCGGGCTTGTGGTTCCAGGTCTCGGGCCGGGCCGCCACCCAGCGCGCGGAGTGCACCGCGAACGGGATGTGGCCGAGGTACAGCACGACCAGCGCCATCATCAGGATGAGCGGGTAGGTGACCAGCAGCGCCGCGGCGAGCGCGACCAGCACCAGCAGGATGGGCGCGGTGCGCGGGGCCACCGACACCGACTTGACGGCCAGGGTGGGCAGCGTGCTCACGCACAGCAGGGCGGTCAGCACCGTCCACACCGCCACCACCGGGAAGCTCACCCACCAGCCGTCGCCGAACTGCTCGGACAGCGCGATGGGCGTCAGCACGATGAGCGCGCCCGCCGGGGCGGGCACGCCGGTGAAGTACTCACGCTGCCAGTCCGGGCGGTTGTCGTCATCCATCAGCGTGTTGAAGCGGGCCAGCCGCAACACCATGCAGACCGCGAACATCAGCGCCAGGATCCAGCCGATGCTGTCGGCGTGCAGGAAGGTCACGTACAGCACCAGGGCGGGCGTGACGCCGAACGCGATGGCGTCGGACAGCGAATCCAGCTCCGCGCCCATCTTGGTGGTGGCGTCCAGCATGCGGGCGATGCGCCCGTCCAGCATGTCGAAGACCGCGGCCGCGCCGACCAGCGCCAGCGCGATCCCCAGCTTGCCCTCCATGCCGAACTTCACCGCGGACAGGCCCGAGCACAGTCCCAGGATGGTCACCATGCTCGGCAGCAGTCGGATGGTGCGGTTACGGCGACGCCCGTTCGGTGCGGGCGCGAGTTGTTCCATCATGAATCCAGTTCGGCCAGCACCGTTTCCGCACCGATGGTGCGCTGCCCCGGGGTGACCAGCAGCCTGGTCCCGGCCGGGAAGTAGGTATCCACGCGCGAACCGAACCGGATCAGGCCGTAGGTGTCACCGATGTTCAGCTTGTCGCCGGCCTCGGCCTCGCAGATGATGCGGCGGGCCAGCAGCCCGGCGATCTGCACCACCACCACGCGCTGCCCGGAGGCGGTCTCGATGACCATGCTGTTGCGCTCGTTGCGGTCGCTGGCCTCGGGCAGGTCGGCGGAGACGAACTTGCCCTTCTGGTAGGCGACCTGTTCCACCAGGCCGCTCACCGGCACCCGCTGCACGTGCACGTCCAGCACCGACAGGAAGATGCTCACCCGCGGCAGCGGTGCGTCGCCCAGGCCGAGTTCGGCCGGCGGCACCGCGGTGTCGACCAGGGCGACCTCGCCGTCGGCGGGGGCCACCACGACGCCGGGGCGGTTCGGCGGCACCCGGTGCGGGTGCCGGAAGAATCCGGCGCAGGCCGCGGCCGCCAGCAAACCGGTGCGGCGCAGCCACTTCCGCCGATAGCCGAGGGTGGCCACCGCCAGCGGTGCGGCCACGAACGGCAGACCTGCCGGATGCAGCGGCGGAACGGCTTTGCGGACCAGGTCGGCGACGTGGCCGAGGCCGGTCTGTTCCGGAGTGCCGGGCGGGGTGGGTCGGCGGGCCACAGGCTCCTCTTTCATGCGCGGATAGATACGGTCAGGGACCGCGATCACACGATACGTGAAGTGGGTTCGACGTTCGCGTTCTCGGTGACCGAACACCCGCGGCCGGCCTCCCGGACCGCAGGTGCGCCACCCGGCATCGACCCCTCGATTGTGATCAGTAGCACTGGCATGAGAGGCTATCGCGATTAAGATGAGGGAGCCTCATGTCTGCGGCATTGTGGGTCCGCGGGGGGTGAGGAACCCGATGAAGGTCACGTTCGACGCGCGGTACGCAGTACATAGGAGAGAACCAATGTCTGCTCGAATTGCTTCGATCAACGGGGCAGAGCACACGGCCATGCTCGGGCTCGGTGTGTACCGGCCGGAGCGAATCGTCACCAATGACGAGGTGGCGGGGCCGATAGATTCCAGTGACGAGTGGATCCGGACACGTTCCGGCATCCGCAACAGACGCTTCGCCTCTCCCGAGGAGACGATCGTCAGCATGAGCGCCGCGGCTGCCCGCGACGCCATCGAAGCAGCGGAGATCGACGCGGATCAGATCGATTGCGTCATCGTCGCAACGTCCACCTGGCTACTGCTCACGCCCGCCGCGGGCCCGCAGATCGCCACTGCGCTCGGTCTGAACAATGTGGCCGCCTTCGATGTCTCGGCCGGTTGCGCCGGCTTCTGCCACGGGGTCGCCATGGCGTCGGATCTGGTGAAGGGCGGCACCGCCCGGCACGTACTGGTCATCGGCGTGGAAAAGCTGACGGACACAGTCAACCCGAGGGATCGTGGCACCGCCTTCCTCTTCGCCGACGGCGCCGGCGCGGTGGTGATCGGCCCCTCCAGCGAACCGGGCATCGGCCCGACCGTCTGGGGATCGGACGGCACCCAGCACCATGCCATCCGCCAGGACAAGGACTGGCTGCAGTTCTTCGACGAGATCGACGAGAAGGGCCTCGATGCTGTCCGGCCCTACCTCGCCATGGAAGGAACAGCTGTCTTCCGCTGGGCCGCACACTCTTTGGAGCAGGTGTGCCGCGAGGCCATCGAGCGGGCGGGCCTGACCACGGACGATCTGGACGCGATGGTCCCGCATCAGGCCAACGGTCGCATCATCGAGATCATGGCGCGGGTGCTGAAGCTCCCCGAGCGGTGCGCCCTGGCCAATGACATCGAGGAGGCCGGCAACACCTCGGCGGCCTCCATCCCGCTGGCCATGGAGGCCATGATGCGCGCGGGCGACGCCAAACCCGGCGGCACCGCACTGCTCATCGCCTTCGGTGCGGGGTTGTCCTGGGCGGCGCAGGTGGCCCAGCTGCCGAACTGGAAGTGAGCGCCGCTGCGCGCCGCCACCCGGCGGCGCGCAGCGGACGAGCTATCCCATATCCCAGGCGACGGTCACGGTGAATGTGACCGTCTGCTGGCCTGGTTCGAGGTTGATGTTGGGTGCGGCGCCCGGGGCGGTGTCCCGGTACATAGGCGTCGGCGTTGCGCCGCTGCCGTTTTCGCTGATGGTCTTGACCGTCTTCAGTTTCAGCCCGGACAGGCCCGCGTACTGCTCGGCGCGGCTCTTGGCGTCGTCGAAGGCTCGCGCGCGGGCATCGGACAGCAGCTTGGTGTTGTCCTCCAGCCCGAAAGCCACCGAGTTGATGCGGGTGTCGTTGCCGCCCGCCTGCACCGCCGCCGACAGGATGCCCGAGGCCTTCGGCAGGTCCCGCACGGCCACGTGCATGGTGTTGGTGGCGCGATAGCCGGTGATGTTGTGGCCGTCGGTGCCGTAGGTGGGCTGCACGGACAGGTCGCTGGTCTTGATGTCCTCGCGCTTGGCCCCGGCCGTGACCATGGCGTCGGTGATCGCCTTGGCCTTGTCGCCGGCCTGGTTCACGGCCGCGGACACGTCGGCCGCGCTCACCTCGGTGCCCAGATCGGCATTGAGCACATCCGGTGTGCCCTGGACCTTTCCGGTACCGGTGACGGTGACCGTGCGGTCGCCCGAGGAGTCGGAGCTGCCGCAGCCGGTGAGCACGAGCGCCACACCGGCCGTGGCGGCGCAGAGCGCTGTCAGTCGTCGCATAGGCCGAACCTACGCTCAGCGCTCCACGGTTTGCTTGATCTTCCCGAGGGTCACCTGCATGCCGTCCTCGAGCGCGCCTTCGAAGGGCTGCTCACCGCCGAAGACGTTGTCGATCGTGAACTGCAGCCACCGGGGCAGCTTGCCGCTGGGGACGTCGCGCCGCTGGACCAGCTTGGTGCCGCCGTCCGCGGTGGGCTCGAGGGTGTAGCTCCAGATGGTCCGGTTCTCGTTCATGCGGAAGGCAATCGCGCGATTCGGCTCGAATCGCACCACCCGGGAGGTGGTCGGGTAGACGTAGCCCTTGGCCTTGTTGAGGTTCACCGTCCAGGTGCCGGTGTGCACCGCGCGGCCCAGCGGCTGCATGCGCAGGGTCTGCGGGCTGAACTCGGGAATGCGCTTGAGGTCGGCGACAACGCTCCAGACCTGCTCGGGTGCTGCCGCGATATCGATGCTGGCTTCGAGAGTTTTCGGCAACGCTGCCTCCGGGGACGTAACGATCGGTACCACGCATCCTAGTTCGGGTGGCGTGGATCACCTCGGCTCCGTGGTGTGGATCACCACACCCCACCTGCACGTATGGCATGTGCCGCTGGTTCATTCCGCGGTTGAAAATCAACTAGATCACATTCTGGGGGTGTTGATGTCCGAAATGTAATGCTCGGCGCACAATGTCGATAGACGAAGCAACAGACACTGCCACCAGCTTTCCGATTGGGAAACGTGAGGTGATCGGCCGTGAACCTGCGTTCGCTCCTGCATCTCGAGACCAAGACGGTCCCGCTTCTCCCCGCTGAAGAGTCCGGTACCGATGCGGAGTCCATGACGCTCGACAAACCGACGAAACGCTTCCGCCGCAAGGCCAACGGTGACCTCGAAGAGCGCCTCGAGCGATTGCTCACCCCTACCGAGATGGATTTCATTGAGCATCACCGGATTTGAATCGGTGTGCGCAGGATGTTCGAGCAAGGACGCAGGTCTGTTCCGCCTGACGCGAACATGGCACGGTCTGGCCTTCGCGGTCTTGCCTCGTCAGCCCATACTCGTTAGGTGACTTCACCAGCTGCCGCGAAGCCGGCCATCCTCAGCGTCGACGACGATCCTGGCGTCTCGCGCGCGGTCGTGCGGGACCTGCGCCGCCGGTACGGGGCGGACTACCGGATTCTGCGGGCGGAGTCCGGCGCCGATGCGCTCGAGGCCCTTCGCGAGATGAAACTGCGCGGCCAGCCGGTCGCGGTGATAATCGCCGACTACCGGATGCCCGGGATGAACGGCGTCGAATTCCTCGAACAGGCCATGGACCTGCACCCGTACGCGCGCCGCGTGCTGCTGACCGCCTACGCGGACACCAATGCCGCCATCGAGGCCATCAATGTGGTCGACCTGGATCACTACCTGCTCAAGCCGTGGGATCCGCCGGAGGAGAAGCTCTACCCGGTCGTCGACGCCCTGATGGAGGCCTGGCGCGGGGACGAGCACAAGCCGGTGACCGAGACCAAGGTGGTGGGCCACCGCTGGTCGGCCCGCTGCTCGGAGGTGCGGGAGTTCCTGGCGCGCAACCAGTTGCCGTATCGCTGGTACCAGGTGGACGAGCCGGAGGGGGCGCGGCTGCTGACCGCGGCCAATGCCACCGAGGACCAGTGTCCGGTCATCATCAATCCCAGCGGCGATGTGCTGATCATGCCCACCGACGCGCAATTGGCCGAGGGCGTGGGCCTGAACACCGACGCCTCCAGCGACTTCTACGACCTGATCGTGGTCGGCGGCGGCCCGGCCGGTCTCGGCGCGGCGGTTTACGGCGCGTCGGAGGGTCTGCGCACCGTGCTGGTGGAACGCACCGCCACCGGCGGCCAGGCCGGGCAGAGTTCCCGCATCGAGAACTACCTGGGCTTCCCCGACGGCCTCTCCGGCGCGCAGCTGGCCGACCGGGCTCGCCGGCAGGCCGTGAAATTCGGGGCCGAGCTGATCACCGCGCGGGAGGTGGTGGCCCTCGAGGCCTGCGGTTCCGCCCGCGTGGTGCGGTTCGCCGACGGCGGCAGCGTCGCGGCGCACTCGGTGCTCATCGCCACCGGCGTCAACTACCGCCACCACCCGGCCCCCGGCGTGGACGAATTCACCGGCCGCGGCGTCTACTACGGCTCGGCCATGACCGAGGCCAGCGACTGCGCCGACAAGGACGTCTACATCGTCGGTGGCGCGAACTCGGCGGGCCAGGCGGCGGTGTTCCTGTCCCGGCGGGCCCGGACCGTGCACATTGTGGTGCGCGGGGCGTCGCTGGAAGCGTCCATGTCGCACTACCTGATTCAGCAGATCGCGCAGATCCCGAACATCAAGGTGCACACCCGTACCGAGGTGGTGTCCGCCGATGGCGACGACCACCTGGAATGGATCGTGCTGCGCAATAACGAGGCCGGCACGGAAGAAAAGGTGGACGCGGAGCGTTTGTTCCTGTTCATCGGTGCGGCGCCGGAAACCGACTGGCTCGAAGGCACCGTCAAGCGCGACGACAAGGGCTATGTGCTGGCCGGACCGGACCTCATGGTCGAGGGCGAACGGCCCGCGGGCTGGGAACTACCTCGTCCCCCACAGCATCTGGAGACCAGCGTGCCCGGCGTGTTCGTGGCCGGCGACGTGCGGTCGGAATCGGCGAAACGGGTGGCCTCCGCGGTCGGCGAGGGCGCCATGGCCGTCATGCTGGTGCACCGCTGGCTCGCGAAACAGTAGGAGTAGGTGAATGGGCAACACCCGATTGATCTGCGACCCGGACGAACTGCGGCAGCTGTTCCTGTTCGAGAAGCTCGACGACGATCAGCTGGCCTGGCTGTGCAAGGACGGCCGGGTCGAAATGTTCGAGCCCGGAATGGTTTTCCGCGAGGGCGACCCGGCCACCTGCTTCTACGTCCTGATGGACGGCGAGGTGCGGCTGACCAAGATGTCGGGCGGCGAGGAGATCGAACTCGTCCGCACCGAGCACGTCGGCTCCTACTCGGGCGCGTGGACGGCCTACATGGGCGACAAGGTCGAACAGGCCTATACCGCGTCGTTCTACGTGACCCGGCCGTCGAAGTTCTTCGTGCTGGACGCCGGCACCTTCGCGAAGATGATGCAGGAATGGTTCCCGATGGCGCTGCACCTGCTGGAGGGCGTCTTCTTCGGCAACCGCAATGCCAATGAGCGCATCGGTCAGCGGGAACGGCTGCTGGCGCTGGGTTCCCTCTCGGCGGGCCTCACCCACGAGCTGAACAATCCGGCCGCCGCCGCGGTGCGCGCCACCTCCTCGCTGCGCGAGCGGGTCGCGGGCATGCGGCACAAGCTGAAGATGATGGCGCACGGCAAGTTCAACTCCGAGACCCTGGAGGCGCTGGCCCAGCTGCAGGAGGAGGCGGCCGCCCAGGTCGCCAAGGCCCCGACGCTGACGCCGCTGGAGGCCGCCGATCGCGAGGACGAGCTGGGCGACTGGCTCGAGGACCACGGCGTCGCCAATGGCTGGGACATCGCGCCGAACTTCGTGCAGGCGGGATTCGACATCGACTGGATGGAGAAGGTGCACGGCACCCTGTCCGGTTGTGGCGGCGATGTTTTCGAGGCGGCCATGCGCTGGCTCAACTACACGGTCGAGACCGAGCTGCTGATGAACGAGATCACCGACTCGACCAACCGCATCTCCTCGCTGGTGAACGCGGCCAAGCAGTACTCGCAGATGGACCGGGCCCCGTTCCAGGTGGTGGACCTGCACGAACTGCTGGACAGCACGCTGGTCATGCTGGCCCGCAAGATCGGCGACGACATCGCGGTGGTCAAGGAATACGATCCGGCGCTGCCGCCGGTGCCGTGCTACGCCGCCGAGCTCAACCAGGTGTGGACCAATCTGATCGACAACGCGGTCTCCGCCATGTCCGGGCGTGGCACCCTCACCGTCCGCACCTATCGTGAGAACGACTGCGCCGCAGTGGAAATCGGCGATACCGGGCCCGGTATCCCGGAGGAGATCCGCACCCGCATCTTCGAACCGTTCTTCACCACCAAACCGGTCGGCGAGGGCACCGGGCTCGGGCTGGACATCTCGTTCCGGATCGTGGTGAACAAGCACCACGGCGACATCCGCGTCGAATCCGCGCCCGGGAATACGCGTTTCATCGTCCGACTGCCGCTCGAGGCAGCCGCTCCCGACGCAGCGCAGTCCACTCTCGAAGCAGCGCAGTAAACGACGGAAGGCAACTGATGACAGAACAGATCGAAGGCATCGACCCCAGCATCGCGCCCAGCGGATCCGGTTGCGTCGAATGCGATGCCGCCGGCGGCTGGTGGGTGCACCTGCGCCGGTGCGCGCAGTGCGGGCACATCGGCTGCTGCGACATGTCGCCGAACCAGCACGGCACCAAGCACTTCGAGAGCACCGGGCACCCCTTCATCCAGAGTTTCGAGCCGGGTGAGGACTGGTACTACAACTTCGAGAACAAGGAGATGTACGAGGGCGGCCCGGAACTCGCGCCGCCGCACGCGCATCCGCTGGACCAGCCGGTGCCCGGCCCGCGCGGCCGGGTGCCCGCGGACTGGCAGCAGCATCTGCACTGACGAAAGCCGCGGGCCGGAACTTTTTCTACCGGGAGTCGCCGGGGCCGGGTACGCTGCTGCGAGCGCCGGGCCGGTCCGGTGCCGGCACTCTCGGGAAGTTCGGAAAGCAGGGTATGAAGCGTCTTTCGATCGTCGCCCTCGCCGCCGGTGCGATGGCGTTGACTCTCGCCGGTTGTGGTTCGGACAAATCCAGTGATACGAACGGCCTGAAGCAGGCCGCGACCACCACTGCGGCCAGAACCACCAGCGCGGGCGCTTCCACCACCGCCGCGGCCCCGGTGCAACCGCCCGCCGAGGCGCCCACCAGCGCCACCGCGGCCAAGAAGACGGCCGCGCCCGCCGGCGCCCAGACCACCTGCGGTGACTTCCGCGACCTCACCGAGGACGCCGAGAAGCAGGTGATCGACCAGGTGCTGGCCGCCAATCCGGGGTCGTTCCTGGACGGCAGCCCGAACGTGGCGCTGGGTACCGCCAAACTGGCCTGCCTGGCCTCGGCGTATGCGAATACGCCGGTCGCGGTGGCGATCCGGGTGGCGCCCAAGTAGTTTCGCTCTCGATCTCCATTAGCGATCCATTGGCGTCTCATCAGTGCGCAGGCGCACGGTGGCGGCGTGTGGATGGTCACCGTCGTGGCCGCGCGCCGCAGGCGTATCGTCCTCAAACGATTGCGTACGACGAGGACTGGGGTACGGATGGACGCCGACGGGCTGGTCGAATTCGAGCGACACCGGCCGCGCCTGTTCGCGCTCGCCTACCGCATGCTCGGCTCGGCGAGTGAGGCCGAGGACGCTGTCCAGGAGACCTACCTGCGCTGGGACGCCACCGACCGCCCCGCGGTCCGGTCGGCCGAAGCTTGGTTGACCACCATTCTGGTGAATCTGTGCCGCACGTGGCTGGATTCGGCGCGCGCCCGCCGGGAAACCTATGTCGGACCGTGGCTTCCGGAGCCGGTCTCGACAGGGCACGGCGAACTCGGACCGCTGGAATCGGCCGAACAGCGTGAGCTCGTGTCCATGGCGATGTTGACCATGCTGGAGCGCCTTGGTCCCGCCGAGCGCGCCGTCTTCGTGCTGCGCGAGGCCTTCGGGTACGCGCATCGCGAGATCGCGGACATGCTCGATCTCTCCGAGGCGAATTCCCAGCAGCTCTATCGCCGCGCCTCGCAGCACGTGCGCGCCGACCGCCCCCGCTTCGACGCGTCCCCGGAACACGTGCGGGCCCTGTTCGAAAAGTTCCTGGCCGCGGCGTATTCCGGTGATCTGACCGCGCTGGAGGCCATGTTCACCGCCGATATCGTCTCGACGGCCGACGGCGGCGGCAAGGTCAACGTGGCTCGCCGCCCGGTCGTCGGTCCCGCCCGGGTGGCGCAGTACCTCTACGGTCTGGTCACCAAGCTGCTGCCCGAGTTCCCCGATGCGTCCTTCGCCTTCGAGGACGTCAATGGCGAGCCCGCCATGGTCTTCCGGACCGCGGGCATCGTCTTCATGGTCGGCGCCATCGAGGTCGACGGTGACCGCATCTCCGCGCTGCGCATGGTGCTGAACCCGGACAAGCTGGCCTTCTTCGCGCGGGCCGAGTCGGCATCGACGGGCGAATCCATCGCCTGACCTGCGTCGACTCCGGGTGTGATCGGGCGCACGTCGGCGATCTGTCAGGGATCGCCCGGCCATCCGGTCTGGAGAGTGTCGGCTACCTCGCAAGGGAAGGACCCCTCTCATGACCGGAGAACATCGGATCGTCGTGCTGGGCGCGGGCTACTCGGGACTGTCCGCGGCGCGGCAGGTCGCGAAGGCCAAGGGCGCGCGGATCACGGTCGTGGACGCCCGCGCGGAATTCGTGGACCGGGTGCGCCTGCACCAAGCGCTGGCGGGTCAGCAGGTGCCGCGAGCGGATCTGCGGAAGATGCTGGCGGGCAAGGGCATCGAGTTCGTGCAGGCCCGGATCGAGCGCATCGATAGCGCTGGCCGCCGCGTCGAACTGGCTGGGGGACAAGCGCTCGGGTACGACACCCTCGTCTATGCGCTGGGTAGCGCCGGCGATCGCTCCGCCGTGCCCGGTGCGACCGAATTCGCGCACTCCGTGGCCGTTCCCGAGGACATTCGGGCCGTGTCCGAGCTGTCCGGCCGGATCGCCGTGGTGGGCGGCGGCGCGACCGGCATCGAGGTCGCCAGCGAGCTCGCCGAATCGCGGCCGGACCTGCTGGTGTCGCTGGTCAGCGCGGACGAACCCGGCGGCTGGCTCTCGCCGAAGGCGCACAACCACATTCGTGCCACCCTCGACCGCCTGGGCGTGCGGGTCCGCACCGACGCCAAGGTGGCGGCCGTGACCGCGGACGGTCTGGAACTGGTCGACGGGGACCGCATCCCCGCCGAAACCGTGCTGTGGACAACCGGTTTCGGGGTTCCGCAGGTGGCGGCCCGGTCCGGTCTGGCCGTGGACGCCCGCGGCCGCATCCTGGTCGACGACGAACTGCGCTCGAGCTCGCACCCCGACATCTACGCGGTCGGCGACGCCGCCGTCATCGCGGGCTCGGACGGACATGAGCTCCGGATGGCCTGCGCCACAGCGATTCCGGCGGGACAGTACGCGGCCACCGCCATCGCGGCGCGGTTGCGCGGCAAGGAACCGGCGGCGCGCAAGTACCGCTATGTCTTCCAGTGCATCAGCCTCGGCCGACACGATGGCGTCATCCAGTTCGTGCACGCCGACGATTCCCCGGCTCGGACGGTGCTGACCGGTCGCACGGCCGCGTGGTTCAAGGAGCAGATCGTGCGCATGGTCGGCAAGGTGGCGCTGGACTAGCCGCGAGGTGGCGGCAATTCGTCAACTCATGGTTGACTGAACGGTGATGGTCAACCTACAGTTGACGCATGATGAACTCTATCCGCCTCGACGATCTGATCGACGGCATCAAGAAGGCCCGTCCCGACGACGTCCTCGAGCAGCTCTCCGACGCCGTGGTCCTCGGCAACCACATCGGCGAGGTGGCCGACCATCTGATCGGCCACTTCGTCGACCAGGCCCGCCGCTCCGGCGCGTCCTGGACCGATATCGGCCAGAGCATGGGCGTGACCAAGCAGGCCGCCCAGAAGCGCTTCGTCCCCAAGACTCCCGCCGACCCGGGCCAGGCCGCCGCCCTCGACCCCAATGCCGGGTTCGCCCGCTTCACCCAGCGCGCCCGTCACGTGGTGATGGCCGCCCAGGAGGAGGCCCGGGCGGTCGGCAATCTCGAAACCCGTCCCGAACACCTGATCCTGGGCCTGCTGGCCGAGCCGGAATCCCTCGCGGTGAAGGTCATCGAGGCCAAGGGCGTCTCGGCCGACGCCGTCCGCCGGGTGGCCACGGCCGCGCTCCCCGCCGCCACCGGCGAACCGGTGCCCGCGCTCATCCCGTTCGACGCGCAGGCCCGCAAGGCCCTCGAGCTGACCTTCCGCGAGGCCTTGCGGCTGGGCCACAACTACGTCGGCACCGAGCACCTGCTGCTCGCCCTGCTGGACCAGGAGAACGGCGCCGGCATCCTGTCCGGCCTCGGTCTGGACAAGGACTCCGTGCAGGCCGATGTCGCGGACCTGCTGAGCTCGCTGCCGGTGCCCGGCATCACGGCACCCGCCCCCGACACGCAGTAGTCGGCGTGTCGCTCCACCATGCTGCCGACCTGGTGATGTAGGGCTCGCGATCATCCCCGCGTCACCGGGTCCTCTGGTGTGCATGATGCGGCAGATACGATTGTGGAATGGCGGGCGACGAGGGTTCCGACCTGGTTGCGGGGGAAAAGCGCGCCGATCTGCTGCGCGCGCTCAGTTATGTCTCCACCGAGGACACGCCGGACGGCGGCTACATTGTGAACGGAGACCTCCCACCCGAGGTCGCACCACCGTTCATCAGGGCCATCATGCGAATCGAGGCCGAACTCCTCCTCCAGGATGCCGAACTCGTCACCGTCGAGCACGGCGAGCCGCGGACACCGGAGGAGCGTCGTACCGACGCCCTGATCGCCCTGCTGCTGCGCGTAGACGACCGCTCCCACTTCTCGTAGTCCTCGTGGGATCCGGGCCGCCGAGAGGACTCGTGCGGCCATCTCCCCAACCTTGCACTCGTCTGGGGCGAGTGCTAAAAAGGGATTTGGCACTCCGCACCTGCGAGTGCTAGGTCGGAAACGGTGAGACCGGGCTGTATTTGACCAAATGAGCCGGGTCGTCCGTCGCGGGCACCGAACCTGACCAGATCATGCCAATCCCCTGATCTGGAGGATCTCAACGCAATGGCCAAGACAATTGCGTACGACGAAGAGGCTCGCCGCGGACTCGAGCGTGGCCTGAACAGCCTCGCCGACGCTGTCAAGGTGACCCTGGGCCCCAAGGGCCGCAACGTGGTGCTGGAGAAGAAGTGGGGCGCCCCCACCATCACCAACGACGGTGTCTCCATCGCCAAGGAAATCGAGCTCGAGGACCCGTACGAGAAGATCGGCGCGGAGCTCGTCAAGGAAGTTGCGAAGAAGACCGACGACGTCGCGGGTGACGGCACCACCACCGCCACCGTGCTGGCCCAGGCACTGGTCCGTGAGGGCCTGCGCAACGTGGCCGCCGGCGCCAACCCGCTCGGCCTGAAGCGCGGCATCGAGAAGGCCGTCGAGGCCGTCACCGCCAAGCTGCTCGACACCGCCAAGGAGGTCGAGACCAAGGAGCAGATCGCTGCCACCGCCGGTATCTCGGCGGGCGACTCGTCCATCGGTGAGCTGATCGCCGAGGCCATGGACAAGGTCGGCAAGGAAGGCGTCATCACCGTCGAGGAGAGCAACACCTTCGGCCTCCAGCTGGAGCTGACCGAGGGCATGCGCTTCGACAAGGGCTACATCTCCGGTTACTTCGTGACCGACCCGGAGCGTCAGGAAGCGGTCCTCGAGGACCCGTACATCCTGCTCGTCGGCTCGAAGATCTCGACCGTCAAGGACCTGCTGCCGCTGCTGGAGAAGGTCATCCAGGCCGGCAAGCCGCTGCTGATCATCGCCGAGGACGTCGAGGGCGAGGCCCTGTCGACCCTGGTCGTCAACAAGATCCGTGGCACCTTCAAGTCCATCGCCGTCAAGGCCCCGGGCTTCGGTGACCGTCGCAAGGCCATGCTGGCCGACATCGCCATCCTGACCGGTGGCGAGGTCATCAGCGAAGAGGTCGGCCTCTCCCTGGAGACCGCCGGTCTGGAGCTGCTGGGCACCGCCCGCAAGGTCGTCATCACCAAGGACGAGACCACCATCGTCGAGGGCGCGGGCGACCCGGAGGCCATCAAGGGCCGTGTCGCGCAGATCCGCACCGAGATCGAGAACTCGGACTCGGACTACGACCGTGAGAAGCTGCAGGAGCGCCTGGCCAAGCTGGCCGGCGGTGTTGCCGTGATCAAGGCCGGCGCCGCGACCGAGGTCGAGCTCAAGGAGCGCAAGCACCGCATCGAGGACGCCGTCCGCAACGCGAAGGCTGCCGTCGAAGAGGGCATCGTCGCCGGTGGTGGCGTGGCGCTGCTGCAGGCCGCCCCGGCCCTGGACGCCCTGTCCCTGTCGGGTGACGAGGCCACCGGCGCGAACATCGTCCGCGTCGCGCTGTCCGCCCCGCTGAAGCAGATCGCCTTCAACGCCGGCCTGGAGCCGGGCGTTGTCGCCGAGAAGGTCTCGAACCTCCCGGCGGGCCACGGCCTGAACGCCGAGTCCGGCGAGTACGTCGACCTGCTGGCCGCCGGCGTTGCCGACCCGGTCAAGGTCACCCGCTCGGCCCTGCAGAACGCGGCCTCCATCGCGGCCCTGTTCCTGACCACCGAGGCCGTCGTCGCCGACAAGCCGGAGAAGGCCGCCCCCGCGGGCGACCCGACCGGCGGCATGGGCGGCATGGACTTCTGAGTCCTGCCTTCCGGCAACACATCTGAAGAACGAGGGCCCGGCCGCCTGACGGTGGCCGGGCCCTCGGCCATGTGCGGGGAAGCGGAGCAGCGATCGGCATGCGGCGGCCGGGCCCAGGCGTGTGATGGTGGCGCACAGGCCGATTCGCTTGTGTTGGATCAGCTTTCGGCGGGGAGGCCGACGAGGTCGGCCATGAGGTTCATGTGGTGGGTGAAGTAGTCGGCGACGGCTTCGATGGTGCCGTCGAGGCGGCCGAAGATCTCGAAGGTGATCAGGCCGAAAAGCTGTGTCCAGGCCAGGAATACGCGGTCGAGGACTTCTTCGTGGAGGTCGGACGACTGCTGTTCGATGAGGGTGCGCAGGTCCGCGCGCACCGGGGCGGGGAGGGGAGTGGGTAGGGGTGCGGGGTGGAGGCGGTCGGCGGTCGCGGCGTGGGCGGCGATGCCGGCGAGCAGCATGACGACGGTGGCGGCGGGGCCGACGGCGTCCTTGGGGGCGTCGTAGCCGGGGATGGGGCTGCCGTAGAGGAGTCCGTATTCGGTGGGGTTGGCGACGGCCCAGTCCCGGACCGATGCGCAGACCGAAAGCCATTGTGCGCGTTCGTTGTTCGCGGGAGCGGTGGCCTGGGACGCGGTGGCGGCCGCGCCGAGGGATCGGTAGCTGTCCAGGATGAGGGCGGTCAGCAGGTCGTCGCGGCTGGGGAAGTAGCGCTAGAGCGCGGAGGCCACGATCCCCATGTCGCGGGCGACGCCGCGCAGGGACAGGTTCGCGCCGTCGGTGCCCCGTCCGAGCGCGGAGGTGCTGGCATTGTTCCGGGCGCACGAGCCCGCGGTGGTCGCGTGGTTCTCCGTGCTCGCGTCCGGCGCGGTGCTGTTCGTTCCGATCGCGCTGCTGGCCGGTCGCCGCGATGCTGTGGAGCGGATGGCTGCTGGCCTTGGCCGCACTGTGGGGCCGCCGGTCCGCATGACAGTGTCCCCGGGGCACTGGTCACATGCCTTGCCGGAAGCGCGCACTGCGGATGCCGTCGGCGCGTTCGGGCAGGACGCTGTCGATGAGCGCGGTGACTCGGCCCATGACCGGGGCGAGTCGCCGCGGCCGGTCGATGATGGCGTCGCAGATGATCTGCCCGCCCTCTTCGGGGGTGAGGGCGTCGGCGTTCTGGTAGACGGCGTTGGGAGCGATCATCGGGGTGCGGACGAGGGGGAGGTAGATGGAGGTGAAACGCACATTCTCGGTGTGGGTTTCGGCTTGGAGGCTGGTGCTCAGGGAGTCGAGGGCAGCCTTGGATGCGACGTAGGCCGCGTAGCCCGGGCCGCCATAGAGGTTGGCCAGGGACAGGATGTTGATGATGTGGCCGTCGTGCCGGTCCCGCATGCCGGGCGCGAAGGCGAGGATGAGGCGGACGGCCGCGAAGTAGTTGAGCCGCATGGTGCGTTCGTAGTCGTGGAAGCGGTCGTAGGACTGGTCGAGCGGGCGGCGGATGGAGCGGCCGGCATTGTTGACCAGGATGTCGACGTGGCCGTGATTGGCGAGCACGCTGGCGGTCATGGCGTCGAGGGCGTCGAAGTCGTTGAGGTCGCAGGGGTAGGCGGCGGCCTTGCCGCCGGCGGCCTCGATATCGGCGACGGCCTGTTCGAGTTCCTCGGCGCGGCGTGCGACCAGCAGCACGGTCGCTCCGGCCGCGCCGAGTTGGGCGGCGGCGGCGCGTCCGATGCCGGAGGAGGCGCCGGTGATCAGAACGGTGCGTCCGGCCGCGGCCTCCGTGAGGGTGCGGTTTCGCCGCAGCCGCGCGAGGTTCACCTGGGTGTCGAGGCCGTGCTTGATCTTGTGAATCAGCCCGCTGATGTCCTGCATGGTCAGTGATGCTAAGTGCCGCACTGTGATTCGGGACCGTTTCGGTTTCGCTGTCAGTGGCGGGCGCAGGTGTAGGCGAGGACCGCGGCGCCGTCCCCGCCGCCGGGCAGTGCGCGGCAGTGTTGCCGGATCCAGGTCACACGGTCGTCGTCCGCGGGCGTCACCAGGACCAGTCCGACCTCGCCGGCCTCGATCATGCGGGCGACCTCGGCGGTGGTGGGCACCGGGGCCGCGCCCGTGAAGCCGCCGATGGCCGGCACCTCCCGGCCGCTGCTCACAATGAACGGCGAGGCCAGCGCGGAGGTGAAGGTGACCAGTGGATATCGCGGGTGGCCGGGCGTTTTGGCGAGCTGTGCATCGAGTTCCCGGGCCGAGGTGAGGGCCGAGGCCATGAAGCCCTGGGTGACCTGCCGGGCCTGCGCCGATTCATAGGGGGGTGTCCAGCGGACCGTATCCGTCCGCGACCACCGAGACCGCGGCCGTCGTCGGCGCGGCGAGCGCCGCGACGAGTAGCAGTGCGGTTGCCAATGATTCGCGGACGCGCAGCGCGGCCAGGATGAGCACCACGGTGACGACCACGAGCCCGGCCCGCGCCCAGCCGGGTGCGGCCGCGGACAGCCACCAGCCGTACCCGGCGGTCGCGGCCACGGCGGTCAACCCCAGCCCGCGCACCCAGCGGTCATCCGTCTGGCGGAAAGCCTCGGCCCCCACACCGATCAGGACCGCGATCGCAGGTGCGAGCACCGCCAGGTAGTAGGGGTTCACCGTCCCGATCACCAGGAAGATCGCCAGGTGGACCACGAGCCAGCCGCCCCACAGCACCAGCGCCGCGGTCTCGCGGTCGGTGCGCGGCCGCCGCCGGGCCGCCCGGGCCAGGGCGATCAGGCAGACCAGCGCGAGTGGAATCAACCAGCCGGTCTCGCGGCCGCCACCGCCTCCGAAGAGATGGTCGAACCGGCTGTCCGGCCCGAGCACCAGCTCCGCGCGGTATCCCGAGCCCTGGCCACCGGTGGTGAAGTTGGCCGACCCCACACTGAATTCGTCATTGGTGCGGCTGGCCGCGTTGTAGACGAAGACCTGCTCGAACAACGAGTTGTGGTGGCTGCCGTCCACGTACGGCCGGTGCCCGGTGGGTAGCAGGCTGACCACTGTCATCCAGCTCAGCGACACCGCCAGCGTGGTCGCGCCGAACCAGGCCAGACCCGTGATGCGCTGCCGCAGTTCGCCTCTGGGCGCGGCCAGCAGCAGCGCCGCCGCCAGCACCGGGACGACCAACCAGGCCTGCACCATCTTCGCCTGGAAGGCGAGGCCGATGCACAGCCCGCACCACACCAGATTCCGCACCCGCCCCGACACGATCACGGCCGCCGCCTGATCCGCGGCCAGCACCAGCAGCAGGATCAGCAGGGTGTCGGAGATATTGCCGCGATCGAGCGCGACCACCGCCGGCGCCACGGCCGCGACCGCTGCCGCGACGAGGGCCGCGTACGGACCGGACAGTCGCCGCACCGCGCGGTAGAGCACGAGCACAGTGAGCACGCCCTCGATGACCTGCGGCAGGAGATACGCCCAGGTGTGCGGCCCGAATACCCGTACCGACAGCGCCTGGATCCAGATCGCGCCCGGCAGTTTGTCGATGCTGATGGTCGCGTCCGGGTCGAAGGCCGCGTAGAAGAAGTTGTGCCGGCTAATGCTCATCGAGCGGGCGGCGGCCGAGTAGTAGAGGTGTGGTGTCTGCGACCTGATGCCCCAGGCGTAGAGGACCCCGGCCGTGACGGCGATGCCCAGCAAAGCGGGTCGGGCCCAGCGTGGCTGGTGGGCCGGCCCCCGCAACCATCGTGACCAGTCGGTTCCGGATCGTTCGGGACGTGCGATTACCCCTGTCACAGCCCCAATTTCGGCCCGTTCCCGGTGGGTGTCAAAGGAATTCCACCCATGGGAGGAGGGCTTCCGGCGGGAATCGTCCGCCCGGCGTATCCGGGCCCACCGAGGGGTGGACGGTGCGGCCGGACGGCGGTGGGGTCAGCGGTTGGGGTGTCGTGCCGAGAGGGTGACGGCCACATCGATGGGCCGGACGCCGAGCTGTTCGGCGGTCGTGGCGATGGTGGCGTGGATGTCGGCGTCCGTGGGTCGGGCTGGGTCGAAGAGGAGTTCGGCCAATTCGATGGCGGCCAGCGCCTGGGCGCGGGTGAACAATCGGCCCGGCAGCCAACTAACACGCCAGTCGGTTTCTTTATGGCCGGGAACTCGTTCCGCGAACTCGTCGACAACAGAACTGGTAATCGACCAATCGCAGACGTACACACCACCAAGGTCGTCCACCCGACCACGGGTCGCAAGAGCGAGAGCGTGCGAATTGCGTGAATTGCGCCTCTGACCAGCCGATTTGACTTCTGTTCGTAGCAACACGTAACTTATTCCAGGTCAGAGCGACACGGACACCGACCCGGAGCCCCAAGGGCCTGGGAAACGAGGTTGGACGAGGAGCGCCTGATGA